>JBBCJS010000051.1:0-2786 GCA_037190825.1 Chiayiivirga flava | reverse complement strand
TCCGCAGCGGCTGGATGCGTGCGTGGTGCCGACCCGCGTGGTACACGGCTGGCATGACGAGCTGATCCCCGCGCAGGACGTGGTGGACTGGTGCCGGCCACGCGCGCTGCCCCTGCTGCTGCTCGACGACGACCACCGCCTCGAAGGCCACGTGGAGGCCATCGCCGATGAGTTCGGGCGGTTTTTGAAGGCGTTGACCCTGAAGGCATTGGCATGAGCGCGTCTTCGCCGCTGGTGTTCTTCGCGCCCTGCGCGAAAGGGCTGGAATACCTGCTCGTGGAGGAATTGCAGGCGCTGGGCGCGCACGAAGTGCGCGAGGCGCTGGCGGGCGTGCATTTTTCCGGCACGCTGGAAACCGGCTATCGCGCCTGCCTGTGGTCGCGCCTTGCCAGCCGCGTGCTGCTGCGCCTGTCGCAGTTCGAGGCACCGGACGAGGCCGCGCTGTATGCCGGCGTGCAGGCCATCGACTGGGCTGCGCATCTGTCCGAACACGGCACCCTGGCGGTGGATGCGAACCTGCACGCCTCGCACCTCACGCATGCGCGCTACGCGGCGCAGAAGGTCAAGGACGCCGTCGTCGATCAGTTCCGCGAGCGCTTCGGTGTGCGGCCCTCGGTGGAGGTGGAGCGGCCGGACGTGCGCATCAACCTGAGCCTGCGCCGCAACATCGCCGGCGTGTTCGTCGATCTTTCCGGCGAGGCGCTGCACCGGCGCGGCTGGCGCGGGCCGCAGGTGGCCGCGCCGTTGAAGGAAACCCTTGCGTGCGCGGTGCTGCTGCGCGGCGGCTGGGCGGAGATTTCCGCGCGCGGCGGGGCGCTGGTCGATCCGATGTGCGGTTCGGGCACCTTGCTGATCGAGGCCGCGCGCATGAGCGCGGATGTCGCGCCGGGACTGGGCCGCGCCTATTTCGGTTTCCTTGGCTGGCACGGGCACGATGCGGCGCTGTGGAACGGCCTGGTGGCCGAGGCGGACGAACGCTCGCGCCGCGGCCGCGCCGCGCTGGCGCCGCGATTCTTCGGTTACGACATCGATCCTGCCGCGATCGCCGCCAGCCGCGAGAACATCGCGCGCGCCGGTCTTTCCGGGGTGATTTCGGTGGAACAGCGCGACGTGGCGCAGCTGGCCGCGCCGGAAGGCGCAACGCCGGGACTGGTCGTCTGCAATCCGCCCTACGACGAGCGTCTGGCCGCCGACGCCACGCTATATCGCGCGCTCGGTGCGGCGCTCAAGCGCGGCTTCGTCGGCTGGCAGGCGGCGATCCTCACCGGCGATGCGGAGCTCGGCCGCACGCTCGGGCTGCGCCCGGAAAAACGCTACGCGCTCGCCAACGGCGCGCTGGCCTGCGAGCTGCTGCGCATCGAACGCATCGAGCCGCCGCGTTCGGGCGCGTTCGAGCCGCGCACGCTCTCCGATGGCGCGCAGATGGTCGCCAACCGCCTGCGCAAGAACCTGCGCGGCCTGAAGAAGTGGCGCGAGCGCGAGGGCATCGCGTGCTTCCGCGTCTACGACGCCGATCTTCCCGAATACGCCGCCGCCATCGACGTGTATGCCGGCGTGCCCGAGGAAACCCCGGACGCGCCGGAGGAGACCTGGCTGCACGTGCAGGAGTACCAGGCCCCGGCGGCGATCCCCGAGGAAACCGCGCGCCAGCGTCTGGCCGATCTCGTTCACGCCGCGATGGCGGTGTTCGAGCTGCCGCGCGCGCGCGTGGCGGTGAAGACGCGCCAGCGCGGCAAGGGCGGCAGCAAGTACGGCCGCTTCGATGCGCGCGGGCAGTTCCTTCTCGTGCGCGAAGGCGGCGCGCGGTTGCGCGTCAACCTGTTCGATTACCTGGACACCGGCCTGTTCCTCGACCACCGCCCGTTGCGCCTGCGCCTTGCGCGCGAAGCGGCCGGGAAGCGTTTCCTCAACCTGTTCTGCTACACCGGCGCGGTGAGCGTGCAGGCCGGCCTGGGCAATGCGGCGGGCACGACGAGCGTGGACCTCTCGCCCACGTACCTGGAATGGGCCTCGCGCAACCTGGCGTTGAACGGTCTGGCCGGGCAGGCGCACCGGCTGGTGCAGGCGGACGTGATGGCGTGGCTCGGCGCCGAGCGTGGCCGATACGACCTCATCTTCTGCGATCCGCCCACGTTCTCCAATTCCGCCCGCGCCGAGGATTTCGACCTGCAACGCGAACACGCCGCGCTGATCCGCGCCTGCATGGCACGGCTCTCGCCCGGCGGATTGCTGCTGTTCTCCAACAATTTCAGGCGTTTCCGGCTCGATCCGGCGCTGGCCGAGGACTTCGACGTGCGCGACATCCGCGCCGCCACGCTGGATGTCGACTTCGCGCGCGATCCGCGCATCCACGCGGCGTGGGAAATCCGCTCAAGCTGAACCAGTGGCCTATTGCCGTGGATGGCATGCCGGAGCCATGCTAGCGCCGGCCCGGCCCTGCGCTTGGGTGCTTCGGCCGGCCCGGTCGCTGCGCCCGCGTTCGCGCCGGAATGGACATACCGCGCACCGACAAGGCACGCATGCAGCAACGACTCCAGCGATTGTGGCGAGGCAGGGAAGAACAGTGGCGGTTCTTCCGCCAGTGGCTGCGGCATCCGCTCTCCACGGCGGCGATTTCGCCCTCCGGTCCGCATCTGGCGCGCAGCATGGTGGCCGAGATTCCGCCGGAGGCGCGCCGCGTGATCGAACTGGGCGCCGGCACCGGAGCGATGACGCGGGCCATCCTGGCGCACGGCATCGCGCCGGAGGACCTGCTGGCGCTGGAGCACAGTCCCGAGCTGTGCAGT
>JBBCJS010000050.1:0-48290 GCA_037190825.1 Chiayiivirga flava | reverse complement strand
CGCCGTCAAGGACGCCGTCGCCCGCTTCACCGACGAGAAGGTGCTGCCGATCATCGGCGCCTGCTTCGACGAGGGACGTTTCCCGAAGGAACTGATCCCGGACATCGCCGCGCTCGGTTTGCTCGGCTCCTCGCTGCCGGCGGAATACGGCTGCGCCGGGCTGAACGCGGTCAGCTACGGCCTGATCTGCCAGGAACTGGAGCGCGGCGATTCGGGCATCCGCAGCTTCGTCTCGGTGCAAAGTTCGCTGTGCATGTACCCGATCTACGCCTACGGCAGCGAGGAGCAGAAGCGCGCATGGCTGCCGCGCATGGCCGCCGGCGAGGTGATCGGCTGCTTCGGCCTGACCGAGCCGCACGGCGGTTCGGACCCCGCCAACATGAAGACGCACGCCAGGAAGGACGGCGGCGACTGGGTCATCAACGGCGCCAAGATGTGGATCACCAACGGCAACGTGGCGCAGATCGCCATCGTCTGGGCGCAGACCGAGGACGGCATCCAGGGCTTCATCGTGCCGACCGACGCGCCCGGTTTCGCCGCGCAGGAAATCAAGCACAAGATGAGCCTGCGCGCGTCGGTGACGTCCGCGCTGTTCTTCGACAACGTGCGCATCCCCGAGGCCAACCGCCTGCCCAACGTGCGCGGCCTCAAGGGGCCGCTCGGCTGCCTCACGCAGGCGCGCTACGGCATCACCTGGGGGCCGATCGGCGCGGCCATCGCGTGCCTGACCGAAGCCACCGACTACGCCAAGGAGCGCGTGCTGTTCGACCGTCCCATCGCCGCGACGCAGGCCGTGCAGCTTCGCCTGGCCGACATGTCGCGCCGCATCACGCTGGCGCAGTTGCTGAGCCTGCAACTGGGCCGCCTCAAGGACGCCGGCGCGATGCAGCCGCAGCAGGTGTCGCTGGCCAAGTGGAACAACGTGCGCATGGCCATCGACATCGCCCGCGACGCGCGCGACATCCTCGGCGGCGCCGGCATCACCACCGAATACAGTCCGATCCGCCACGCGCTGAACCTGGAATCGGTCATCACCTACGAGGGCACCGAGACGGTGCATCAACTGGTGATCGGGCGCGAGCTGACCGGCATCAACGCGTTCTGACGAAAGGGCTGCCATGAGCGTCTTCGACCTGCGCATCGAAACCGAGCGTCTGCTGCTGCGTCCGCCGCGCATCGAGGATTTCGACGGCTACGCCGAACTGGTCGGCGACGAGGAGGCCGCGCGCCACATCGGCGGGCACATGGTGCGCACGGCG
The DNA here is from genome assembly GCA_037190825.1 of Chiayiivirga flava. Taxonomy (GTDB): domain Bacteria; phylum Pseudomonadota; class Gammaproteobacteria; order Xanthomonadales; family Xanthomonadaceae; genus Denitratimonas; species Denitratimonas flava_A. Next base: position 47,031 of record JBBCJS010000050.1, on the reverse strand, counting down.
GCGTGGCGCAAGTTCCTGCAACAGCCCGGCGCGTGGGCAGTGCAGGGCTTCGGCATGTTCTCGGTGCTGGACAAGGCCAGCGGCGAATGGCTCGGCCAGTGCGGGCCGTGGCGGCCGGAAGGCTGGCCGGGCAACGAGGTGGGCTGGTCGTTCCGGCGCGCGACCTGGGGCCACGGCTACGCCACCGAGGCGGCCATCGCCGCGATGGACTGGGCCTTCGCCAATCTGGGCTGGCAAGACGCGATCCATTGCATCGCGCAGGAAAACCTCGCCTCGCAGCGGGTGGCGCAGCGCCTGGGATCGACCCTGTTGCGCCAGTCGTCGCTGCCGCCGCCTTACGAGGCGTACCTGGTGGACGTCTGGGGCCAGAGCCGGGCGCAGTGGGAGCAAGCGCGAGGCGGCGCCGGTTAAATCCCCGTTGTAACGCCGTGCTGTAGGGTTGTCCGATGATGCGCATGTTCGTTCGACCGGCCCTCGCCGCCATTGCCTTGATGCTCGCGTCCGGCGCGCCGGCCTGGGCCAAGCCGGTGTTCGACAACGATTTCGAATCCCTTCCCGCGACCTGGGCCGCGGGCGGCACCAACTACCTGTGGTTCGGCGACGATGGCCAGTGCACGCAGGGGTCGCGCGATGCCTTCGGGCTGGTGAAGCGCTATCACGAGACCGATTCCGTGCGTGGCCCGGTGCGCGGCATCGCGCGGCGCCAGCTCGCCAGCATGCACAAGCGCGGCATGCGCCATTTGAGCCTGGGCATCTTCTTCATCCATGGGCCGACGCCAAGCGGCACGCTGGTGGACTCCAGCGATCCGGCGCAGGTGGCCCAGGCGGTGGCGAACATCGAAGCGCTGGTGCAGGACGTGAAGAACGCCGGTTACCACCAGGTGTTGTTCCGCTTCTTTCCCACCGGCAACATCAACCCGTCGCAACCGCAGTTCCCGCATCGCGACAGCGCCGAGTACTGGCCGCGCGTGGACGAATACTGGAACCTGGTCCAGGCCATCCGGCCGGTGCTGGCGGCTTCGGGCATCAGCTACCGGATCGACCTGATGGTGGAGGGCGCGCCGCGCGATTCCAACAACGTCGCGCTGCCGGAAAGCGAGCGCTACAAATACCCGGCGAACTTGGGATGGAGCCGGGCGGTGCGCGCGCTGTGGCAGCGATACGTCGCCGCCTACGGGCACCAGGACACCATCGGCTTCTCCTTCCTCGTGGACGAGGACAACAATCGCCTGCGATCGCGCGTGCGCCACATGCGCTATGTGTACGAAGGGGTCTATCCGCACCTGTTCGCCATGGATTTCTACGCTGGCGACGCGCTGGACGAGTACGAGAAGTTCGTGCGCATGCACACCCACATGAACGGCCAGAACCCGCCGGGCGCGTCCTGGCACCAGAGCGGCTGGATCATCGCCGAGGCCTACTACGAGGATCCGTACTCCGCGCGGGCCCTGGCGCGCGCCATCCACGAAACCGGCCGCGACGTGTTCTATCTCACCCAGTGGCCGCTGGACCGCGCCGGCGCGTGCCAGCAACCGCACGTCAACGTCGCGCCGCCCTACGAGTGGCGGGTGTGGCCGGCATACGGCTTCTGAGCGGTTACAGTGTCGCCCCCGCCGAGAATCCATCCCCGCCGATGATCGACTACGCCCGCTACGACCGCGTCCGCGCGGTGGCCTTCCGCGACGACCGCCTCGACCTGCTCGACCAGCGCAAGCTGCCGTTCGCGCAGGAGTTCGTCAGTTGCCGCAGCGCCGACGAAGTGGCGCAGGCGATCTTCGATCTGGTGGTGCGCGGCGCGCCGGCCATCGGTATCGCGGCGGCTTGGGCGGTGGTGCTGGCGGCGCGCGAACTGGGCGGCGTCCCGGTCGAAACCGCGCGCGAGCGGCTGGAGCCGGTGCTGCGGCGCCTCAACGCCGCGCGCCCCACGGCGGTGAACCTGGCCTGGGCGCTGCAACGCATGCGCACGACGCTGGCCGGGGCAGGCAGCGACTGGCAGGCGCGCCTTGCCGCCGAGGCGGCCGCCATCGAGACCGAGGACCTGGCCGCGAACCGCCACATGGGCGAACTGGGCGCGGCGCTGATCCAAGCGGGCGGCGGCGTGCTCACGCACTGCAATACCGGCTCGCTCGCCACCGCCGGTTTCGGCACCGCGCTCGGCGTGATCCGCGCCGGCGTGGCGCAGGGCAGGATCGAGCGCGTGTTCGCCACCGAAACCCGGCCCTGGCTTCAAGGCGCGCGGCTGACGGTGTGGGAATTGCAGCAGGACGGCATCGACGCGGCCCTGATCGCCGATTCCGCCGCCGCCCACCTGATGAGCACCGGGCAGGTGCAGTGGGTGATCGTCGGCGCGGACCGCATCACCGCCAACGGCGATGTCGCCAACAAGATCGGCACCTGCCAGCTCGCCATCGCGGCGCGGTATTTCGGGGTGAAATTCATGGTTGTGGCGCCGTGGTCCACCGTGGACATGGCCACGGCCACGGGCGCGGCCATCCACATCGAGGAACGCGACCCGGCGGAACTGCTCGGCTACGCCGGCCAGCGCACCGTGGCCGAAGGGATCCGCGCCTACAACCCGGTGTTCGACGTGACGCCCGCCGGCCTGGTCGACGCCATCGTCACCGAGCGCGGCGTGGTGCAGGCACCGCTGGATGCCGGCCTGCGGGCGATCGCGGCGGGTTGATCCGATGCGCCAGCTCCTCCTGTTCGGCATCGCCGGCACGCTGGGTTTCCTCGTCGACGCCGGCGTGGTGTCGGTGCTGGTGCATGGGGCGGACTGGAATCCCTACCTCGCACGGCTGGTGTCGTTCCTGTGCGCGGTGGCGACCACGTTCGCGTTCAACCGCACCTATACCTTTGCCGCAGGCGGGCGGCAGCGGCTGGCCGGGCAGGCGGGGCGGTACCTGGTCGCGATGATCGGTGGCTTCGCCGTCAACTACGGCGCCTATGCGGCGCTGGTGCACGGCACGGAGCTGGTACGCGCGTGGCCGGTGATCGGCGTGGCGGCCGGGTCCATTGCCGGGCTGGCGGTGAACTACCTGGGCGCGCGCTTCTGGGTGTTCGCGGGCAAGCGCACCGCTTCGGGGTGAGTCCCGGCCCTTGAGGATGTCCTCACCGTCATCCCGGCGAAGGCTGGGACGACGGGGCTCGGGGCATCGGGCGGAGTGGTCCCCGTGGTAGAATCCGTCGCTTGCCCTCGGCCTTTCCCAGGGTGGTGCCGCCCCGTGCGGAGACGGCCGTATCTTTCGGATGAATCAGGAAAAAAATGACCGATCACGCCAAGGAAATCATCCCGGTCAACCTCGAAGACGAGATGCGCAAGAGCTACCTCGATTACGCGATGAGCGTGATCGTGGGACGCGCCCTGCCGGATGTCCGCGATGGCCTGAAGCCTGTGCACCGGCGCGTGCTGTTCGCGATGAACGAGCTGGGCGCGCACAGCAACAAGCCCTACTACAAGTCCGCCCGCATCGTGGGCGACGTGATCGGCAAGTACCACCCGCACGGCGACCAGTCCGTGTACGACACCCTGGTGCGCCTGGCGCAGCCGTTCTCACTGCGCTACCTGCTGGTGGACGGGCAGGGCAACTTCGGCTCGGTCGATGGCGACTCGGCGGCGGCGATGCGTTACACCGAGGCGCGCATGTCGCGCCTGGCGCACGAGTTGATGGCCGACATCGACAAGGACACCGTCGATTTCCAGCCCAATTACGACGAGAAGGAACAGGAACCCACGGTGCTGCCCGCGCGCGCGCCGAATCTGCTCATCAACGGTTCGGCCGGCATCGCCGTGGGCATGGCGACCAACATCCCGCCGCACAACCTCGCCGAGGTGGTGAACGCGACGCTGGCGCTGATCGACAATCCCGAGGCGTCGATTTCCGACCTGATGGAATACGTGCCCGGCCCGGATTTCCCCACCGCCGGCATCATCAACGGCACCGCCGGCGTGCATGCCGCGTACCACACCGGCCGTGGCCGGGTGCGGATGCGCGCGCGCGCCGAGATCGAAGTGGACGAGAAGACCGGCCGCGAGGCCATCGTCGTCACCGAGATTCCGTACCAGGTCAACAAGGCCAAGCTGATCGAGAAGATCGCAGAATTGGTCAAGGAGAAGAAGCTCGAAGGCATCTCCGAACTGCGCGACGAGTCCGACAAGGACGGCATGCGCATCTACATCGAGGTCAAGCGCGGCGATGCCGCCGACGTGGTGCTGAACAACCTGTATTCGCAGACGCCGATGGAATCGGTGTTCGGCATCAACATGGTGGCCCTCGTCGATGGCCGGCCGCAGCTGCTGAACCTCCAGCAGATCCTGGAAGCCTTCATCCGGCACCGCCGCGAAGTCGTCACCCGCCGCACCATCTTCGAACTGCGCAAGGCCCGCGCCCGCGCCCACATCCTCGAAGGCCTGACGGTCGCGCTGGCCAACATCGACGAGATGATCGAGCTGATCAAGACCTCGGAGAACCCGCAGGTCGCCAAGGAGCGCATGCTGGTGCGCACCTGGCAGCCCGGCCTGGTCGGCGCGCTGCTGTCCGCCGCCGGGGCCGAGGCCTCGCGTCCGGAGGATCTGCCGGCCGGCGTCGGCCTGCTCGAAAGCGGCTACCAGCTCACCGACATCCAGGCCCAGCAGATCCTGGAAATGCGCCTGCACCGCCTCACCGGGCTGGAGCAGGACAAGCTCACCGAGGAATACAGGGCGCTGCTGGAAGTCATCCGCGGCCTGATCGAGATCCTCGAGAATCCCGACGTGCTGCTCGACGTGATCCGCACCGAGCTGGCCAACCTCAAGGAAGAATACGGCGACGCGCGCCGCACCGAGATCCGCCATAGCGAGGAAGACCTCGACATCCTGGACCTCATCGCGCCCGAGGACATGGTCGTCACGCTGTCCCACGCCGGCTACGTCAAGCGCCAGCCGGTCAGCGCCTATCGCGCGCAGAAGCGCGGCGGGCGCGGGCGTTCGGCCGCGGCGACGAAGGACGAGGATTTCATCGAGCGGCTGTGGATCGCCAACACCCACGACACGCTGCTGGCCTTCACCAGCGCCGGGCGCGTGTTCTGGCTGCCGGTGTTCCAGTTGCCCGAAGCCGGCTCGAACGCGCGCGGCCGGCCCATCGTCAACTTCGTCGCGCTGGAGGCGGACGAGAAGATCCAGGCCGTGCTGCCGGTGCGCGAGTACGCCGAGAACCGCTACGTGTTCTTCGCCACGGCCAACGGCACGGTGAAGAAGACGCCGCTGACCGAATACGCCTATCGTCTGGCGCGCGGCAAGATCGCGATCAACCTCGACGAGGGCGATGCGCTGGTCGATGTGCAGTTGACCGATGGCGAGCATGACATCCTGCTGTTCGCCAGCAACGGCAAGACGGTGCGTTTCGCCGAGACCGCGGTGCGCTCGATGGGTCGCACCGCCACCGGCGTGCGCGGCATCCGGCTTGCCGGCGGCGAGCGCGTGGTGAGCCTGATCGTGGCCGCCGCCGGCAACGGCGCGGAGGCCGAGGACGAGGCCGAGGAGGCGGTGGAGAGCGTCGCCGACGAAACGCCGGCGCCCAACGGCGTGGAAGAGGCTGGCATCGAATACATCCTCACCGTCACCCGCAACGGCTACGGCAAGCGCACCCCGCTGGCCGAATACCCGCGCAAGGGACGCGGCACGCAGGGCGTCATCGGCATCCAGACCACCGAACGCAACGGTCCGCTGGTGGGCGCGGTGCTGCTGACGGCGGCCAACGGCGTGCTGCTGATTTCCGACGGCGGCACCCTGGTGCGCACCCGCGCCGGCGAGATTTCCCGCGTGAGCCGCAATACCCAGGGCGTGACCCTGATCCGCCTGGGCAAGGGCGAGCAACTGGTCAGCGTGGAAGCGGTGCCACCCGAGGAGGACGATGCGCCGCCGGAAGGCGGGCAGGCCCCGGGGAGCGACGGCAACGCGCAGGAAACATAGGCGCGCTATCCTGCCGGCGCCCTTGCGACCCCTGTTTCCGTGAGACGCTTCGCGGGGCCAAGGCAGGATGCGCCCCCGCACGCCGGATGAAGGGGCGAGTGGTGGATGCGGCTTCATTTCTGACGGTGACATGCGGATGGCAAGGAACCAATTCAGGAGCGCCGACGAAGCCTGCGCCTTCTTCCGCCAGTTCGGCGGAACCGATTTCCCTTACCTTGCGCATCACTTCCCCCGTTTCCGCGCCACCGTGGACGAACTGTGCTCGGGATGGTCGCCCGACCTGGGCGGCCGCGTGCTGGATGTCGGCGCGCACTGGCTGCACCAGACCGCACTGCTGTGGTCGGCCGGGTACACCGTCACCGCCGTGGACCTTCCCGCCACGTTCGAGACCGAATGGGTCAAGGAGGCGGCCAGGCGGATGGACGTGGACCTCGTCCCGGTATCCAACCTCGCCGATCCGGTCGAGCTCGGCTCATTGGCGGACGATTCCTTCGACCTGATGCTGTTCTCGGAGATCATCGAGCACATCACCTTCAATCCGGTGCGCTTCTGGTCGGAGATCTACCGCATCGTCCGCCCCGGCGGGCGCATCGTCGTCACCACGCCGAACTACTACTCGCCCTATTCGCGGGCCTGGGACCTGCGTCGCTTCCTCAGGGGCTTCGGCGGCGGCATCGCCGTGGACGAAATCCTTTCGCAGAACACCTACGCCCATCACTGGAAGGAGTTCAGCGCGGGAGAGCTGATCTACTACTTCGCGCGCCTCTCGCCGGACTTCAACACGGTCAAGGCCCGGCATTTCCCCTCGTTCGATGAAACCCCGCCACGCATCGGCCGGCTGGCGCGCCTGGCCTACGCGCTGAAGCGCCGCGACCCGGCGCAGCACGCCAACATCTATCTGGAAGTGGAGATCGCCCGGAAGGACAAGGGCATCGTCGTCGTGCCGGGTTGGTAGCGCTCTTGTTCGATCATTCCAGTTCGCGATGGAACGTCACCACGCGGCTGCGGCCCTGGTCGCGCCAGTGGGCGGCGAGCCATTCGGCGCAGTGCACCGAACGGTGGCGGCCGCCGGTGCAGCCGAAGGCGAGGGTGACGTAGCTGCGGGTGTCGCTTTCGAACTGCGGCAGCCAGTGGTCGAGGAAGCCCGATACGTGGGCCAGGTATTCGGCCACGGCCGGTTGCGTGGCGAAATAGTCGCGCACCGGGGCGTCGCGGCCGGAAAGCGGGCGCAGGCGTGGATCCCAGTGCGGGTTGGGCAGGCAGCGCACGTCGAACACGAAGTCCGCATCGCCGGGCACGCCGTGGCGATAGGCGAAGGACTGCACCAGCAGCGAGAGGCCGGGGTGGGCATCGGCGGCCAGTTCGGTGACGACCCAGCGGCGCAACTGGTGCACGTTCATCTGGCTGCTGTCGAGCACGCGGTCGGCGATCGCCGCGAGCGGGCGCAGGCGCTCGCGTTCCAGCGCGATGGCGTCGGCCAGGGGCAGGCCATCGAAGCTGAGCGGATGGCGGCGGCGGGTTTCGCTGTAGCGCCGGACCAGCACTTCGTCGTGGGTGTCCAGGAAGACGAGCTGGTGCTGGTAGCCCATGCCGCCGACGCGCGCGAGCGAATGCGGCAGGCGGGTCAGTCCTTCCGGGCGGTTGCGCACGTCGATGCCCACCGCCAGCCGTGGCGGCGTATCGGCACCGGCGGAAATGCTGGCGACGAAATCGGGCAGGAGCTCGGCCGGGAGATTGTCGACGCAGTAGTAGTCCAGGTCTTCCAGCGTGCGCAGCACCACGCTCTTGCCCGAGCCGGAGAGGCCGCTGACGATCAGCAGTGCGGGCGGGGAAGCGGGCTGGGCCGTGGTGTTCATGGCTGCGGGTCCGTCACTGCTGGATGCATCACTGCTGGAACCGGCGCATCTGGTGCGCCTGGCGGTCGATGAAGGTCTGCGCGGCGTCGAAACCCTTGCTCTTGAGCACGTGCGCGCGCACCGCGGCCTCGGCCAGCTCGGCGAGGTTGCGGCCGGCGGCGACGGGCAGGGTGATCTGCGGGATGTCCAGGTCGAGCACGCGGCGCGTGCCCAGGTCGCCGTAGAGGCGATCGACTTCGCAGGTCAGGTCCTGGCGTTGCAGGTGCACGATCAGGCGCAGGTACTTGTTGCGCTTGACGGCGGTGTCGCCGTACATCTCGCGGATGTTGAGGATGCCGATGCCGCGCACTTCCAGGAGGTCCTGGAGCATCTCCGGGCAGGTGCCGTCGAGCATGTCCGGGGCGATCTGGGTGAACTCCGGGGCGTCGTCGGCCACCAGCCGATGGCCGCGCGAGATCAGTTCCAGCGCCAGTTCGCTCTTGCCCAGGCCCGATTCGCCGGTGATCAGGACGCCGATGGAATGTACTTCCATGAACACGCCGTGCAGGGTCACGCGCGGCGCCAGGGCGCGCGCGAGGTGGTACTGGAAATAGGTGAGCAGTTCGTGCCCGCGCCGGTTGGACACCCACAGCGGCGTATCCGATTCGTTGGCCGCTTCGAGCAGGTCTTCGGGCGCCTCGCGGTCCTTGGTGATGACCATCGCCAGCGGCGTGTCGTTGACGATGCGCGCGAGCGATTCCCAGCGCTGGCGCGGGTCCAGTCCGTCGAGGTAGTTCAGCTCCTCGCTGCCGACGATCTGCACCTTGTTGGCGTGGATGGTGTTGAGGTAGCCGGCCAGCGCCGGGCGGCGGGCGAGGTGATCGCCGGATTCGAGTACGCGCTGTTCGCCGCGTTGCCCGGCGATCCAGCGCAGGCCCAGGCGCTGTTCGAGCTGCTCGAACAGTTCGCGCGCGGTGATGCGGGTGGGCGTGGACATGGCGCGTCAGGCCGCGATGTGGGCGATCTGCCAGTCCGACAGCGTGCGGTGCAGTTCGGCATCGTCGCCGGCCTGCCGCAGCTGGGCGCAGAATCCGGCGTCGCTGAACATCTGCGCCAGTTGCGAGAGCAGCATCAGGTGCTGGTGGGTGAAATGCTCGGGTACCGCCAGCGCGAACACCAGGTCCACCGGCTGGCCGTCGCCGGCATCGAACGGCAGGGCGTCGGCCAGTTTCAGGAAGGCGCCGGCCGGCGCGGCGAGGCCGGCGATGCGGCCGTGCGGGATCGCCACGCCATGGCCCAGGCCGGTGGAGCCGAGGCGCTCGCGCGCGCAGAGGCTGTCGTAGATGAGGCGTTCGAGGTCCGCATCGCCGCCGGGCTGCACCAGCGTGGCGGCGGCCAGTTCCAGCAGGCGTTTCTTGCTGGTGGCGCGGGCTCCCGCGCGGACCCGCGCGGGAGCCAGAAGGTCGATGAGATGCATGGAATCGCAGGTCCCCTGGTGCGGCGGCGGTGCGGCGGTCGGGAACGCGCGGTGTGGTCCGTTCCCGTCCGCCGACCGCCCGGCATGGCCGGGCGGCGTGGTCTCATTCTAACCGAGACGAGAAGAGCGGTACGGGCTCCGGCGTCAGCCCACCTCGGCGGTGCGGATGCTCTGGTCGGAGCGGTGCCTGGTGTGCTTTTCCTTGTGCTTGAGCACCTGGCGGTCGAGCTTGTCGAGCAACTGGTCGATGGCCGTGTACATGTCCTCGTCCGAGGCTTCGGCATGGATCGTATGGCCGGACAGGTTGACCGTCGCCTCCACCTTCTTGAGCAGGCGCTCCACCGAGAGGGTGACGCGGCCGTCGATCAGCTTCTCCGAATGGCGCTCCAGCTTCTCCAGCTTGGAAAGCACGGTGTCCTTCAGGGCCGGGGTGACTTCGATCTGATGTCCGACAATCTCGATACGCATGGCAAAGCTCCTCATGGCTGCCTTTCGGCGGGTGTCCGGCACGTGGCGGCGGACGGATGCGCGACACGTTCCGGGCTCGCGCTTTCAATACTCCAGATAGCGTTAAGCGGAAGTAAAAACAAGGGGCTTGCGTCTTGTTCCGGAGCCTATTTCAGGCGCTGGCGCTCATTGGACGAAGGCAGCCCCATCGCCTCCCGGTACTTGGCCACGGTGCGGCGCGCCACGGTCACGCCCTCGCCTTCCAGCGCCCGCACCAGCGCGGCGTCGGAGAGTGGCTTGCGCGGGTTCTCCTGCTCGATCAGGCGGCGGATCATGGCCTGGATCGCGGTGCTCGATGCGCTGCCGCCGTCGGCGGTGGCCAGGCTGGACGAGAAGAAGTGCTTGAACTCGAAAGTGCCGCGCGGGGTATGCAGGTACTTGCGCGTGGTGACGCGCGAGATGGTGGATTCGTGCAGGTCCAGCTCCTCGGCCACTTCGCGCAGCACCAGCGGGCGCATCGCCTCGGGGCCGTAGTCCAGGAAGCCGATCTGGTGGCGGACGATGCACTCGGCCACGCGCAGCACGGTGTCGGCGCGCGTCTCCAGGCTCTTGATGAGCCAGCGCGCTTCCTGCAACTGGCCGCGCAGGTAGCTGGAATCGCTCTTGCAGGCCACGCCGATCAGGGATTCGTAATGGCGGTTGATGCCCAGCTGCGGCCGGCAGCCCGGCCCCAAGTGGACCTGCCAGGCGCCGCGCCGGCGCGAGACGTAGGCATCCGGGGTGATGTACTCGGGCTCGGCGCTGGCATAGCCCGCGCCGGGACGAGGGTCGAGCGAACGCACCAGGTGCACCGCTTCGTGCATCAGTTCGGCCGGTGTGTCGAGCTGGACGGCGAGGCGCTCGGGGCCAAGCTTGGCGAGGGCTTCCAGGTGCTGTGCGGCCAGCCGCCGGGCCAGTTCGAGGACGGGCGTGGGCTCGCTCTGGGAAAGCTGCACGGTCAGGCATTCGGACAGCGTGCGCGCGCCGACGCCGAGCGGGTCGAAGCGCTGGATGCGGTGCAGGACGGCTTCGATCTCGTCCAGCTCCGCTTCCACGTCCGGGCGCAGGCCGTCGCGCAGCGCTTCCAGGGTTTCGCCCAGGTAGCCGTCCTCGCCGATGGCCTCGATCAGCGCCACCGCGATGGCGCGGTCGCGCGGGGACATCGGAGTGAGGTTGAGTTGCCAGAGCAGGTGGTCCTGCAAGTCCTCGCCGGCATTGGCCAGCGTGCTCTCGCGCTCGTCCTCGCCTTCGCTGCCGGGCGCGCTGCCGGAGCCGCCGCCGTAGTCGTCCAGGTCTCCCCAGTCCGGCACGTCGAGTTCGTAGTCGCCCTCGGATGCGGCATCGCCGCGATCTTCGGCGGGCGCTTCGCTGGTGCCGTCGGTACCTTCGCCACCGGACTCGGGCATGGCCTCGTCCGGGCGTTCGAGCAGCGGGTTGGATTCGAGCGCCAGGGAGATTTCCGCTTCCAGCTCCATGCTCGACAGTTGCAGAAGACGGATCGCCTGGCGCAGTTGCGGCGTCAGGGTCAGGCTCTGTCCGAGGCGAAGTTGGAGAGCGGGCTTCAAGGGGCGTACGCGCCTACATCCGGAAACTGTCGCCAAGATATACCCGACGCACGTCCGGGTTGGCGAGCAGTTCGTCCGGTTTTCCCTGCGCCAGCACGCCGCCGTCGCTGAGGATGTAGGCGCGGTCGCAGATGCCCAGGGTTTCGCGCACGTTGTGGTCGGTGATGAGCACGCCGATGTTGCGGGTTTTCAGGTGCCGGACGATCTTCTGGATGTCGCCCACGGAAATCGGGTCCACGCCGGCGAAGGGTTCGTCCAGCAGCATGAAGCGCGGCCTGGCCGCGAGCGCGCGGGCGATTTCCACGCGACGGCGCTCGCCGCCGGACAGGCTCGCGCCGCGCTGGTCGGCCACGTGCGCCACTTGCAGTTCTTCCAGCAGCGCGAGCAGTTCGTTCTCGCGGCCCTGGGCATCCAGGTCCTCGCGCAGTTCCAGCACCGCCATGACGTTCTGCGCGACCGTCAGGCGGCGGAAGATCGAAGGCTCCTGCGGCAGGTAGCCGACACCGCGGCGCGCGCGCTGGTGCATCGGCAGCGCGGTGATGTCCTCGTCGTCGAGCCGGATCTCGCCACCATCGGCGGCGATGAGGCCGACGATCATGTAGAAGCAGGTGGTCTTGCCCGCGCCATTGGGTCCGAGCAGGCCGACGACTTCCCCGGCCGACAGGTGCAGGCCGAAATCCTTGACGACTTCGCGCGCGCGGTAGCGCTTGCGCAGGTGACGGGCGGCCAGCATCAGTCCGCCGGGGTCCGGGCCTTGGGCTGGATGGTCAGCTCGATGCGACCGCCCTGACCGCCATCGCCGGTGATGCGGCCGTTGCGGGTGTCGTAGCGCACGCGCTCGCCGCGGAACACGTCGCGGCCCTGGTCTATCCGCACCGAGCCGGTCAGCACCACGGTTTCGGTGCCGGTGTCGTAGTCGATGCGGTGGGCCCGGGCCTTCATCAGCACGCCGTCGTCGTTTTCCTGCTGCAAGGATGCCGGCTCGCCTTGCAGCACCACCTTGGTCACTTCGCCGTCGTTGCGGCTGACGGTGGCGCGCCCGGCCTCGATGCGCAGGCTGCCCTGGGTGATGACGACATCGGTCAACAGGGTGTCGCCGCTCTGGGAGATCGGGCCGTCCAGGCCGCCGGCGTTGACCTTCAGTTCCTGGTCGCGGTCGGTGGAGCGGGCGAAGGCGTTGACGGCGAACAGCAGGCCGGCCAGAAGGCCGATCAGCAGCGTTTCAGCGGTTCGATGCCGAAGCGGGTGTTTCATAGTGGCCTGTGACCTCGTTCAGGAGCTGGAAGCGGCGCGTCTGCATGTCGGCGCGGAAGCCGCGACCCCGAAGTATAGAGTGGGCCGAGGTGAACGCGACGACGTCCTCGCTGGCGGCGCGTCGATCCTTGGGGTACACGCTCAGGCTGTCGCTGCGGAAGGCGAGCGGGCCTTGCTCGCCCTCGGCCGGACCGTCGAGCGCGACGTCGCCGTCCAGCCGCAGCTCGCCGCCATCGGCCGAGGCCCAGGCGCGGTCGGCGCGCGCCGTCCACGGCTGCGCCTGTTCGACCGGGAACAGGACACGCGGTTGTTCGATGGAGATCGTGCCCAGGTGCGGGTGCCGGCTCAGCAGCGGACCGGTGACGCGGAAGGCTTCCTTGCCGTGGTCGTCGAGCGAGACCAGCTCGAAATCCACGAGGAAATAGTCCGAGCGCGGCGGACCGGTGAGCGCCTGCGGTTCGTCGGCGCGGTACAGCCGCCACAGTGCCAGTCCGCTGGCGGCTGCGGCGAGGAGCAGGGCGGCGGCGGGAATCCAGCCGGGGAGCCTCATGAAGCGTCCGGATCGGCGTATCGGCGCAGCAGGTCGGCGACGCGGCCCTGGGCGTCGAGGATGAGATCGCACAGTTCGCGCGCCGCGCCGGCGCCGCCGGAGGCGCGGGTGGTCCAGTGCACATAGGGCAGGAGCCAGGGATGCGCATTGGCCGGTGCCACCGCCAGGCCCACCAGGCTCAGCGCCGGCAGGTCGGGCAGGTCGTCGCCCATGTAGGCCACTTCGTCGGCTTCCAGCGTGAGTATCTGGCACAGGGCGCGCAGGCTGGCGCGCTTGTCGTGGCTGCCTTGGTAAACGTGCGCGATGCCCAGTTCGGCGGCGCGCTGGGCCACGATCTGGCTGGTACGGGCGGTGATGAGCGCCACGTCGATGCTGGCGTCGCGCAGCAGCTTCAGCCCTTGGCCGTCGAGCGCGCTGAAGGCCTTGATCTCGATGCCGTCCGAGGCCAGCCGTAGGCGGCCGTCGGTGAGGGTGCCGTCCACGTCCAGCGCCACGAGGCGGATGCGTGTGGCACGGGCGCGCACGTCGGCGGGCACGTCGGCAAGGTAGCCCGGATGTTTCATGGATTCGCGCGAGGATCGCGCAGGATCTTGTTCGTACACGGGATTTTCCGGAGAAGCGGCGTTTCTTTCCATGCGCCCGACGGAGGGACATCCCATGTACGGACAAGGGGCCGGCAAGGGCGTGCGCGATTCATGGAATATCCGGACCGGCTATACGACGCGGGCACGCAGCAGGTCGTGGATGTTGAGCGCACCGACCACGCGCTGTGTCTCGTCCACGACGACGACGGCGGAGATCTTGTGGTCCTCCATCATCCGTGCCGCTTCCACGGCGAGCCGCTCGGGGCCGATCGACTTGGGTTCGCGGCTCATCACGCTGAGCACCGGCGCGGCGCGCAGGTCGGCGGCCGGGTCATCCATGGCGCGGCGCAAATCGCCATCGGTGAAGACGCCGACCAGGCGGTTGTCCGCGTCCACGACGGCGGTCATGCCCAGGCGCTTCTGGCTCATTTCCACCACGGCCTGGCTGATCGTCGCATCGCTGGCCACGCGCGGGATTTCATCGCCGCCGTGCATGATGTCGGCGATGTGCAGCAGCAGGCGGCGGCCCAGGCTGCCGGCCGGGTGCGAGCGGGCGAAGTCCTGGCTGGTGAAGCCGCGCGCCTCCAGCATGGCCACGGCCAGCGCGTCGCCCATCACGAGCGCCGCGGTGGTGCTGGTGGTCGGGGCCAGGCCGAGCGGGCACGCTTCTTCTTCCACGGCCACGTCCAGGTGGATGTCCGAGAGCCGTGCCAGCGTGGACTCGGCGCGCCCGGTCATCGCGATCAACAGGTTGCCCTGGCGCTTGAGCACCGGGACGATGGTCAGCACTTCGTCGGTTTCGCCGGAATTGGACAGCGCCAGCACCACGTCGTGCTCGGTGATCATGCCCAGGTCGCCGTGGGTGGCCTCGCCGGAGTGCACGTAGAACGAGGGCGTGCCGGTGGAAGCGAGGGTGGCGGCGATCTTGCGCGCGATGTGGCCGGACTTGCCCATGCCGGTGGTGACCACGCGGCCGCGGCAGGCCAGCATCGCGCGGCAGGCGGCGACGAAGGCCGAGTCGATGCGGGCGCGCAGGTGGGTGAGGGCGAGGGTCTCGTTGTCGATCACCGCCTGCGCGCTGGCGATCAGCGTGGCGGGATTCGGATCGGCGCTGCCGGCTGGCGGAACCAGGGGGCGGATGTTGGCATTCATGTCGGGATTGGGAATCGCTCGGTATGCCGTGCCGCGGGCCAGGCTCGGGCGGAACGGTCGTTTTGATTTATGATGCGCGGCCATTCTACTCCAGCGCCCCGGTCCGATCGTTCGGCGTTTTCGCGGGTAGTCACGTTTCCATCATGTTTTCGGCGTCCCAACCTCGCATGAATGCCCAGACCATCCAGCACCTGATCGAAGCCGGCCTGCCCGACGCGGACGTACAGGTGCAAGGCGAGGACGGCGTGCACTTCGAGGCCACGGTGGTCTGCGCGGCCTTCGCCGGCAAGCTGCCGCTGGCCCGGCACCGCATGGTCTACGCCACGCTGGGCGACCGCATGGGCGGGGAAATCCATGCCCTGGCGCTGAAAACCCTGACGCCGGACGAAGCCGCTGCCTGATTGCGGCGCATACCGGCAGGACATCCACAAATATGGCGAAAATCCAGATTTCCGGGGGCATTCCGCTCCAGGGCGAGGTGCAGATTTCCGGCGCCAAGAACGCCGTGCTGCCGATCCTCACCGCCGGCCTGCTGGCCGACGGCGCGATGGACATCGGCAACGTGCCGCACCTGCACGACGTCACCACGACGATGGAACTGCTCGGCCAGATGGGCGTGGACCTGGCCATCGACGACCGCATGCGCATCCACCTGGACCCGCGCCGCACCGATCGTTTCGTCGCACCCTACGATCTGGTCAAGACCATGCGCGCCTCGATCCTCGTGCTGGGGCCGATGGTGGCGCGTTTCGGCCAGGCCGAAGTCTCCCTGCCGGGCGGGTGCGCCATCGGTTCGCGCCCGGTGGACCTGCACATCAAGGGCTTGCAGGCGCTCGGCGCGGACGTGACGGTGGAGAACGGCTACATCCGCGCCAGGGCGTCCCGCCTCAAGGGCGCGCACATCGTGATGGACCTGGTCACCGTCACCGGCACCGAGAACATCCTGATGGCCGCCACCCTGGCGAGCGGCACCACGATCATCGACAACGCCGCGCAGGAGCCGGAGGTCGAGGACCTGGCGCATTGCCTGGTGGCGATGGGCGCGAAGATCGACGGGATCGGCACTTCGCGGCTGGTGATCGAAGGCGTGGAGCGGCTGGAAGGCTGCCGCTACGAAGTGCTGCCGGACCGCATCGAGACCGGCACCTTCCTCGTGGCCGGCGCGATGACCGGCGGCCGCGTACTGGCGCGCCGCACCCGCGCCGACCTGCTCGACGCGGTGCTGATGAAGCTGGAGGAAGCCGGCGCGCACATCTCCACGGGGCAGGACAGCATCGAGCTGGACATGCGCGGCCAGCGCCCGAAGGCGGTGGACATCACCACCGCGCCGTATCCGGCGTTCCCCACCGACATGCAGGCCCAGTTCACCGCGCTCAACACCGTGGCCGAGGGCGTGGCGATGATCAACGAGACGGTGTTCGAGAACCGTTTCATGCACGTGCAGGAATTGCAGCGCCTGGGCGCGGATATCCGCGTGGACGGGCACACCGCCATCATCCGTGGCGTCGAGCGCCTGACCGGCGCGCCGATCATGGCGACCGACCTGCGCGCTTCGGCCTCCCTGGTGCTGGCCGGCCTGGTGGCGCAGGGCGATACCGTGGTGGACCGCATCTACCACATCGACCGCGGCTACGAGAACATCGAGGAAAAGCTGGGCGGACTGGGCGCCCGGATTCGCCGCCTGCCGGGCTAGCCGTCGAGCGTGCAACACCTTGCCGTCCGTCCGTGCCGTTGCGATGCGGCGCAGCGTGCCTTGCCTCGCAACGGCACGGCCACGCGGACAAGGCACTCCTGAAGTACATGCGCGCTTAGGTTGCGGTTGCCGCCGCCGGCCGAGAACGCGGCAGCCAGGCTCCGCTCAGGCAGGCGGCACCTCGAAGCTGGCATCGCGCTTGAGTTCACCTTCCAGCGGCGGGATGACCAGGGTGGTGAATTCCTCGTAGTGCGCGTCCGGCAGGTCGCGCAGGCGCAGCGATTCGGCGCGGAAGCTTTCGATCGGCAACTGCGCGGCCTCGTAGAGAATCACTTCGTGATCGGGCGGGTACCAGCGCAGGAGTTTGCCAACCAGGGCCTGCAAGCCTTCGCGTTCGGCGTGCAGGCGACTGCACGACCAGTCGCCGGCCAGCGCCACCTGCCACAGCAGCACCAGTCCCTGTGGGTCCAGTTGCCGGTCGAAATACAGGAAGTGCGTGGCCTCCAGTGATTGCACGCCGCGCTGGCCGGGGTCGATCCCCAGGTCCGCGTAAAGACAGGCTTCGGCGGAGACGCCCGGTTCCATGCGCGCCGGCAGGCCCTCGGCGCGGGTCTTGCGGATCACCCGGTGCGGCACGTCGGCGAAGACGCCGGGGTGTCCGTAGAACACCGCGCAGACCGCTTTTCCCGAGCGCACTTCGTGCATGATCGCCGCGTCGATCTCGCGGTAGGTCTGGCGCCGGTCCTTGCCCGGCGCGTAATGCGCGCCGAGGTTGACCGTGTCGGGGCGAAGGCTTGTGATCATCGCGAGCGCGAAGGGGTCGGCCAGGCAGAACACGACCTGCGCCTGCCGGATTTCCGACAGCGTGCGCTCGCTGGCATGGCGCCCGAACTGGATGCCGCTGCCCACCACCACCAGGCTGCCCGTCGAGGCAGGGGCATCGGGTTTCTCCTCGTGCCAGAACACGAACCGGTTGCGGCCCTGCTGCTTGGCGCGGTACAGCGCTTGGTCGGCACGGTGCAAGAGCTGTTCCAGCGACGTGGTGCGCGCATCGGCCTGGCAGATGCCGGCACTGACGGTGAAGTCGAAGGGCTGGTCGAGCGCGGTGATGGGCGCGATCCGCTCGCGCAGGCGTTGCAGCATCGCTCCGGCCTGGGTGGCGTCGCCATCGACCAGGAGCGTGAACTCGTCGCCGCCGCGCCGCGCCGCGATGCCGTGGCTTCCCGTCACGCTCCTGATCCAGATGCCCAGCGATTGCAGCGCGGCATCGCCCGCGGCATGGCCGTGGCCGTCGTTGATCTGCTTGAACAGGTCGATGTCCAGCGCCACGGCGGTGATCGGTGCGGCCCGCTGCATGGCGCTGACGAAGGCGATCGTGCCGAGCTTGTACAACTGTTGCTGGTTGATCAGGCCGGTGAGCCCGTCGTGCTCGGCCTCCCAGCGGTAGCGCTGGCGGTCCTGCAAGGTGCGGCGCAGCAGGAGCGAGAGCAGGACGGCGGTGATCAGCAGGCCCAGCGACCCGATTCCCAGCAGCAACTGGCGCCGGTGGGCCGCCGTGGAGGTCGCCTCGGCGAGTGCCTTTTCGGTTTTCAGCAGGGAAATCTGCTGTTCCTTGAGCTGGGTGTCGAACTGTATCTGCAGATAGGCCAGTTGCCGTGCGCGCATGCTGCGCTCGGTTTCCTTCGAATACCTCGCGGCTTCCTTCAGGTGCGCGACGCTGGCCGCCATGTCGCCGCGCGCTTCGGCGAGGGTGGCCCACATCTGTTCGATTTCGGCGATGTTCTTGGCGGTGTTGTGATGACGGTAATGGGCGGAAAGCCCTTCGAGCAGCGCTTCCGCGCGCTGCGGCGTTTGACGCAGTGCGATGAGGCTTTGGGCGATAACTTCCCTGGCATTGTTCGCGCCCGCTTCGTAGCCTTGCGCCTGATAGTCGCCCAGTGCCTCTTCACCCCATTTCAGGGCCTGCGTGTACTGTCCCTGCAGGGCCAGTACCTTGCCCAGGCCATATTTCCCGTTGGCCGCGAACAGCGCTTCATTGATGGGCATGCAGGATTCGATCTGGCGTTGACGCCATTTCAGCGCCAACGAGGTGTCAGTGCCGTTCTCGTGGGCGAAGGCCAGTGCCGCCGTGGCATGGCAGGCCTGGGGAGCGTTGTTCTCGGCCTCGGCGGCTTGAACCGCGCGCTGGCCAAGGTCGATCGCGCGCTCGATGTCGCCCACCTGGGTGTGCAAATGGCTGGCGGCAGCCAGAAGCCGGGAGATGCCTTCGGATGTCCCAGGCAGGTGTCGCATGGCTTCGTTGAGCAGGGCAAAGGCGCGCGGCCAATCCTCGAGATTGGTGGCGATGCTGATGGCCGTGACGTAGGCCCGCATCCGCAGCACAGTGGGCAGGTCGTGCTCAAGGAGGTCGACCAGGCCATGCAGCGCCGCGACCTGATCGCCGGCGATGGCAAGACTGCGCAGTCGCGCGTAGGTTTTTTCACTATCCGTGTCAGCGCTGGTATTCCCAGCGCCGTTGACTGTCATCAACTCCGGCGCGACAGGCGTGCCGGGTGCCTGTTCCGTGTAACTGGCGGGATCGGACGAGTTGCCGGCATCAGCCGGGAGGGCAAGGAACAATACCGCCGAAACCACCGCACTCACGGCATGGAAAAGCCTGACCATGCTAGGTGCCCGTGCGATGAGCGACTACTCGTCGTAGGCTCGAATGACCTGGTTGGTGGCGAACTGGCCGTCCTTCAGTCCGGTAAGGCGCTTGATCGCGTCATGGTCCTTTTCGGCCAGCGCGCGGCGCTCCTCGTCCGAAAGCCCCGCCTGTTGCATCACTGCGTCCGGATCGGTCTCGTACTCCCGGGCAAGCGCGGCATTGCGGCCCAGTTCGCGCATCAGTTCCAATAGCTTAGACACGTCATTTCCCCCTGGATGTGATGATGGTTGTCGCAGCAGCCGTTGTTGGAACGGTTGCGCTATGCATCGCTCCGCCCCCTGTGGGCCGGCGTGCGGAACGGTAGCACGGAACCGCCCCCGGGGATCACATCCGGGAAGTGACGATGCGCCCTGGTTACTCCGGGTCGTAATCCAGGTTCGGCGCAAGCCACCGCTCGGCCTGCGCCAGCGTCCAGCCCTTGCGCCTGGCGTAGTCGGCCACCTGTTCGCGGCTGATGCGCCCGACCACGAAATACTGGCTGCGCGGATGCGAGAAGTACCAGCCCGAGACGGCCGCGGTGGGCATCATCGCGAAGCCTTCGGTGAGTTCGATGCCGGTGTTGGCGGTGGCATCGAGCAGGCGGAACAGCGTGGCCTTTTCCGTGTGGTCCGGGCAGGCCGGATAGCCGGGCGCGGGGCGGATGCCCGTGTACTTCTCGTCGATCAATGCCTCGTTGTCGAGCGCCTCGTCCGGCGCATAGCCCCAGAACTCGCGCCGCACGCGCTGGTGCAGGTGCTCGGCGAAGGCTTCGGCGAGGCGGTCCGCCAGCGCCTTGAGCAGGATGGCGTTGTAGTCGTCGTGATCGGCCTCGAAGCGGGCGATGTGCGCGTCGATGCCGTGGCCGGCGGTGACGGCGAAGCCGCCGATCCAGTCGGGCTTGCCCGCATCCTTCGGCGCGATGAAATCGGCGAGGCAGAAGTCGGGGCGTTCGACGGGTTTGTCCACTTGTTGGCGCAGGAAGTGCAGCCTTGTTTCTGCAAGTCCTTCCTGCACGAGCACGTCATCGCCCACGCTGTTCGCCGGCCAGAACCCGATCACGCCGCTGGCGCGCAGCCATTTTTCCTCGACGATCCTCTTCAGCATCGCCTGCGCATCGCGGTACAGCTCGCTGGCCTGCGCGCCGACGACTTGGTCGGTGAGGATCGCCGGGAAGCGCCCGGCCAGTTCCCAGGCGTTGAAGAAGGGCGACCAGTCGATGAAGGGCGCCAGTTCGGCCAGCGGGTAATCGTCGAACACGTGCAGGCCGGGCCGGCGCGGCGCGGGCGGTGCGTGGTTGCGCCAATCGCCGTCGAAGCGTTGCCCGCGCGCCTTGTCCAGCGATACCAGTCGCGAGGCGTCGCGCTTCCTGTGGCGCTCGCGGATCTCGCCGTACTCTTCGCGGATCTTCTTCATGAAGCCGCCGATCAGGTCGCCGGACACCAGCGACTGCGCCACGCCGACGGCGCGCGAGGCGTCCTTCACCCAGACCGTCGGGCCCTTGTAATGCGGCTCGATCTTGAGCGCCGTGTGCGCGCGGGAAGTAGTGGCGCCGCCGATCAACAGCGGCATGGTGAACGCCTGCCGCTGCATCTCTTTCGCGACGTGGCTCATCTCCTCCAGCGACGGCGTGATGAGGCCGGAGAGGCCGATGATGTCGGCGTTCCGCTCGCGCGCGGTGTCGAGGATCTTCTGGGCCGGCACCATCACGCCCAGGTCGATCACCTCGAAGTTGTTGCAGGCCAGCACCACGCCGACGATGTTCTTGCCGATGTCGTGCACGTCGCCCTTCACCGTCGCCATGACGATGCGGCCGTTGGGCTTGCCGGCGTCGCCGCTCCTGGCCTTCTCGGCCTCGATGAAGGGCAGCAGCCACGCCACCGCCTTCTTCATCACGCGCGCGGATTTCACGACTTGCGGCAGGAACATCTTGCCGGCGCCGAACAGGTCGCCGACCACGTTCATGCCGTCCATCAGCGGGCCTTCGATCACGTCGAGCGGGCGCGCCGTGGCCAGCCGGGCTTCCTCGGTATCGACCTCGACGAACTCGTCGATGCCGTGCACCAGCGCATGCGAGAGCCGCGCGCGCACGTCGCCTTCGCGCCATGCCAGTCTTTCGCGGTTGCCGTCCGCATCCTTCCTGCCGGTTTTCTTGTACTTGTCGGCGATCTCCAGCAACCGCTCGGTGCCATCGGCGCGGCGGTTCAGCACCACGTCCTCGACGCGCTCGCGCAGTTCGGCGTCCAGGTCGTCCACGATCGGCAGCGCGCCGGCGTTGACGATGCCCATGTCCATGCCGGCGGCGATGGCGTGGTACAGGAACACGGCGTGGATGGCCTGGCGCACGACTTCGTTGCCGCGGAAGGAGAAGCTCACGTTGGAGACGCCGCCGGACACGTGGCAGTGCGGCAGCGTGGCCTTGATGATGCGGGTGGCCTCGATGAAATCCACCGCGTAGTTGTCGTGTTCCTCGATGCCGGTGGCGATGGCGAAGATGTTGGGATCGAAGATGATGTCCTCGGGCGGGAACCCGACCTCGTCCACGAGCAGGCGATAGGCGCGCGTGCAGATTTCCACCTTGCGCGCGCAGGTGTCGGCCTGGCCTTCCTCGTCGAAGGCCATCACCACGGCGGCGGCGCCGTAGCGGCGCACCTTGCGCGCGTGCTCGAGGAACTGCGCCTGGCCTTCCTTGAGCGAGATCGAGTTGACCACGCCCTTGCCTTGCAGGCACTTGAGGCCGGCCTCGATCACGCTCCACTTGGAGGAATCCACCATGACCGGGATGCGCGCGATGTCCGGCTCGGACATGATGAGATTCAGGTAGCGCGTCATCGCCTTTTCCGAATCGATCAGGCCCTCGTCCATGTTCACGTCGAGGATCTGCGCGCCGTTCTCGACCTGCTGGCGCGCCACGTCCACCGCCTCGGCGTAGCGTTCCTCCTTGATGAGCTTGCGGAACTGCGCGCTGCCGGTGACGTTGGTGCGCTCGCCCACGTTGACGAACAGCAGGTCCGGCGTGATGACGAACGGCTCCAGCCCGGAGAGGCGGGTGTAGCGGGGCGTGGCGTTCATGCAGCGAGGCGTTCGTCGCTCGGCAATCGGCGTGGTGCAAGCCCACGTACCGCCTCGGCGATGGCCTCGATGTGCGCCGGCGTGGTGCCGCAGCAGCCGCCGACGATGTTCAGCAGGCCCGCCTCGGCGAACTCCTTCAGCGTCGCGGCGGTTTCCCGGGGCAGCTCGTCGTACTCGCCGAAGGCGTTGGGCAGGCCGGCGTTGGGATGCGCGCTGACGAAGCACCCGGCCACCTGCGCGAGCGTTGCGATGTGCGGGCGAAGCTCCTTCGCGCCGAGCGCGCAATTCAGGCCGATGGCGAGCGGGCGGCTGTGCGCGACCGAGGCGTGGAAGGCTTCCGCCGTCTGGCCGGAAAGCGTGCGGCCGGAGGCATCGGTGATGGTGCCGGAAATCATGATCGGCAGGCGCGCGCCGCGCCCGTCGAAGGCTTCCTCGATGGCGTACAGCGCGGCCTTGGCGTTGAGCGTGTCGAAGATGGTTTCCACCATCAGGATGTCCGCGCCGCCGTCGATCAGGCCGTCGATGGCTTCGCGGTATGTGAGGCGCAGGGTGTCGAAATCCACGTTGCGGAAACCCGGGTCGTTGACGTCCGGGCTGATCGAGGCCGTGCGGCTGGTCGGGCCGAGCACGCCGACGACGAAGCGTGGGCGATCCGGCGTCTTTTCCTCCATCGCGTCGCAGCACCGGCGCGCCAGCGCCGCGCCGACGCGGTTGAGTTCATGCGTCAGATGCTGGAGGTGGTAATCGGCCTGGCTGATCGCGGTGGCGTTGAAGGTGTTGGTCTCGACCAGGTCCGCGCCGGCTTCCAGGTAGGCGGTGTGCACGCTGGCGATCACGTCCGGGCGGGTCAGCAGCAGGAGGTCGTTGTTGCCTTTGAGGTCGTGTCCGCAGCCGGCGCCGTGAGTGTGCTCGCGGTCGAAGCCCTCGGCGAAGCGTTCGCCGCGGTAATCGGCTTCGTCCAGTTTCCAGCCCTGGATCATCGTGCCCATCGCACCGTCCAGGATCAGAATGCGCTCGCGCAACGCGGCTTCGAGCACGGCCACGCGCGCCGGATTCAGCCAGGGCAGGGCGCTCATGGCTTGTGCGCCAGCAGCGAGACGACTTCGAAATGCGGCGGGCGCTTTTCGCGCGTGATGACTTCGCAGGTATCCACCGCCAGCCCCGCGCGCACGGCCATGCGCGACAGGTCCTTCGGAGCGAAGCCGAGATTGGCGTGGCCGTAGGGTTCGATCGCGGCGCGATGTTCGTGGCGATGCAGGGTGGTGGCGATGAGCTGCCCGCCGGGACGCAGCACGCGCGCCGAATCGGCGAGCGCGGCGGCGGGGGTGTCGGCATAGGTGAGGGCGTGCATCAGCAGCACGAGGTCGAAGCTGGCGTCGGGGAACGCGATGGCGTGCATGTCGCCTTCGATCACTTCCACGTTCCGGAAAGGCCTCAACCGCGCGCGCGCGGCGGCGACCACACGTGGATTGGAGTCCAGGCACACGTAGTGCTTGGCGCGCGGGGCCAGCAGTTCGGCCAGCACGCCGTCGCCCGAGGCGATGTCCAGCACGTCGCCGGGTTTCACCAGTTGCAGCGCGGCGCGCGCCAGCGCCTCCCAGGTGCGGCCCGGCGAGTAGTGGCGCTCCATGTCGCCAGCCACCGAGTCGGCCCAGTTCTGCTCGCTGGCGCGCGCGGCCAGCACTTCGGGCAGGCGTTCGGCGTCGGCGCGCAGCAGCGGATCGTCGGCGCCGTCGGAGAGCGCCTTCCACAGCGCGCGCTGGGCGCGATCCATGTCGTCCTCGGCGAAGCGATAGTAGGCCGAGACGCCGGCGCGGCGGTCGCGCACCAGCCCGTGTTCCTTGAGCTTGGCCAGGTGCGTGGACACGCGCGGCTGCGCCAGCCGCGTGATCCCGGAAAGCTCGGCCACGGTCAGTTCCTCGCGCTCCAGCAGCGCCAGGAGCCGCACCCGGGTGGAATCGGAGAGCACCCGCAGACAGGCCGACCAAGCATCCAGATCCACGAAGCATCCTTTTATCGCGATTCAAGGATGAATAGCGTAATCAGAGGCCTGGAAGGGGTCAAGGTTTGCATGGGCGGTGCCAGAGCGGTATCGGCACCGGATGCTTTGCGGACTCCTCATTCGGCTTTTGCCGGAATGACGGCTTTCTCTATACGGCGAAACCGAAGACGCTCTAAAGTCCTGTGCCCCGCTTTTCGCCAGGATTCTCCCCATGACCACGCCCTTTCCCATCGGTACGCCCGGAACGCCCTGGGGCGAAGCCGAAATCGCGCAGTGGCGCGCGATGCAGTCGCGCAGGCGCGGCTATGCCGAGGAAGTGGAGGGCGCGATCCTGGCGTTGCGTTCGCGCATGGAGGTTTTCGAGTATGGCCGGCTCGATGTCGCGCCCGACAGCTATGCGCTCTACGCGGTGCGCAACGCCGACTGGGACGATTCCCTGCCCGTGGCCCTGGTGACCGGCGGCGTGCATGGCTATGAAACCTCCGGCGTGCACGGCGCGCTGCGTTTCCTGGATCGCCATGCCGCCGGCTACGCGGGCCGCGTGAACCTTCTCGCCGCGCCCTGCGTCAGCCCGTGGGGCTATGAGCGCATCCAGCGCTGGAACGCGGACGCCGTCGACCCGAACCGCAGCTTCCGCGAGAACGGCCCCGCGCCCGAGTCGGCCGCGTTGATGCGCCTGATCGCGCCGCTCGCCGGGCGCTTCCTGCTGCACATCGACCTGCACGAAACCACCGACACGGACGAAAGCCAGTTCCGCCCCGCGCTCGCCGCGCGCGACGGCAAACCCTTCGTGCCGGGCACGATCCCCGATGGCTTCTATCTGGTGGACGACAGCGAGAACCCGCAGCCGGACTTCCAGCGCGCGGTGATCGAGGCCGTGGCCAAGGTCACGCACATCGCCCCGGCCGACCCGGACGGCACCATCATCGGTTCGCCCGTGGTCGCGCCCGGCGTCATCCAATACCCGCTCAAGGCCCTGGGCCTGTGCGCCGGCATCACCGGCGCGCGCTACACGACCACCACCGAGGTCTATCCCGACAGCCCGCGCGCCACGCCGGAACAGTGCAACGAGGCGCAGGCCGCGGCGGTGTGCGCGGCGCTGGACTACGCGCTGGCGCATTGAGGCTTTGCGCCGATCGTTGCGACGGACGATGCGGATTCGTCACGAGGAAGGCGAATCTTCCTCGATCCTGAGCAGCCAGCCATGCGCCTCCAGTTCGTCGCCGTCCACCCAGGTCAGGCCGGCAGCCAGGTCGTCCAGGGCCGGGCCGGGGCCGTTGGCGGCGAAGCCCACGCAGCGGTCGCGTCCGCCGTTCTTGGCGCGGTACAGGGCCGCATCGGCGATGCGCAGGCTCAGCGACCAGTCGCCGCCCTGGCCCTGCCACAGCGGGAACAGGGTGTAGCCCATCGAGAGGCTGAGCGGGAGGGTGCCCGTCTGGAGCAACAGCGGCTGTTGCCGCAGCCGTTCGCGCATGCGCTGGAACAGGCGCGGCGCATCGCGGAGGGAGGCGTCGGGGGCGATCCACAGGAATTCCTCGCCGCCCCAGCGCGCCACCACGTCGGTCGGGCCGGCGCAGCCGCGCAGGATTTCGCCGAAGTGCATCAGCGCGTGGTCGCCGGCCTCGTGGCCGTGTTCGTCGTTGACGCGCTTGAAGTGGTCGATGTCCAGCAGTGCGATGAGCACGGGCGTGGGTGCGTGATCCTGGCGACGCGCCTGTGCGTGCGCGCCGCCGATGCGGTCGAGGAAGGCGTGCACGAAACGCCGGTTGTGCAGGCCGGTGAGCGCGTCTTCCTCACTGTGCCGCCGGATGGTGTCGTTGAGCTTTTCCAGGTCGCGATGCTGGGCTTCTATCTCCGCGTTCTTGCGTTCCAGCGCCTGGTTGATGCGCTGGCGGTAGCGGCTCTCCCGGATTTTCAGGGCGGCCAGGATGGCCAGCGTGATCAGGCCGGCGAAAAGGCCGTAGCCGATCAAGCGCTGGCGATGTTCGCGTGCCTCGAGCTGTGCGAAGGCGATCTGCCGGGCGGCCTTGTCGCGTTCCAGTTCGGCCAGTTCGCTCTCCTTGCGTGCCAGGTCGATGGCCGATTCCAGCTCGGCGATGCGCTGGTTGGATTCCACGCTGACGAAGGCGTCGCTGGTTTCCTTGAACTCGCGCATCAGCGCCAGCGCCTCGCGGTGGCGGCCCAGCGCTTCGAGGTTGTCGATCATGCGCGGGTAGAGTTCCAGCCGCTTGGGCACGGTGTCGGCGTCCTGGAACAGTGCATAGGAGCGCGCATAGGCGTCGGCGGCGGCCTGACGCTCGCCCAGTTCGTCCAGTGTGGCGCCGAGGTTGGACCACACCACGGCGGTATTGACCGTATCGCCGGCGGCCTCCATCGCGTCGGCGGCATCGCGCAACATCGACAGCGCCTCGCGCGTCTTGCCCCGCAGGCGCAAGACGTGAGCCAGGTTGTTGAGCGTGCTGCCGGCGGGCTGGTCGTTGGCCCGTACCGCTTCCAGGGCTTCCCGGTAGGCCGCTTCGGCCCGTTCCAGGTCGCCCATGCCCTCGTAGGCGGAGCCGAGATTGTTGAGTACCGATTCGCGTGGAAGGCGGTGGGCGCCGGGGTTGGCATCCAGCAGGGCCAGTGCACGGCTGGCGTAGTCGATCGCGCGCGGCCAGTCCTTTGCGTAGACGAACAGGCCGGTGAAGTTGTGCAGCAGTGCCGGGTCTTCGGGGCGTTCCAGCGCCTTGCCGATGCGTTCGGCTTCCAGCAATGCCTCGATCGCTTCGGGCAAGTGCCCTTGCTGGGCGAGGATCGCCGAGACGATCTGCTGGGTGGCGTAGCTGGTCAGGTTCGGCGTCTGCGGCGCGCGGGACAGCGTGAACCGCGCCAGGCGCAACGCCTCGTCGCGCGCGCCCATCAGGTAGTAGGAGGCGGCCAGTTGGCGCCAAAGCTCGGCCTCGCCGGGAATGCCGGCATCGCTGCTTTCCACCAACCGGGCCAGATCGCTTTCCAGTTCGGCGATGCGGGCCTGGTCGCGTGCGAACCAGATGGAGGCGTTGAGCCTGCGCAGCAGGCGGAGGCGCTGCTCGGTGTCGAGCGTGGCCTGCGTGCGCAGCGCGGTGCCGATCTGGATCACGCGCGCGTGCTGGCCGAGAGCCGCGGCGGCATCGACCAGTTCCAGTGCCAGTGCCACGTCCTCGTCGGAGGCAAACGACGTGCCGGCACCGTGCGCTTCGCCCAGTGCCAGCGCCGCGGCGGGGTCGTCGCGACGCAGGGCGCGCATCTGCTCCAGCACGCGGGTCGACGCGTTCGCGGAGCCTGCCGTATCGGCCTGTCCATCGCCGGCCATGGCCGTGGACGCCAGCGCCATCGACAGACAGAGCAGCGTCATTGCGGTGACGTGGGCGATTGTCGTTGTCGCTCGCACCGTCGCCCTCCCTGAGCGCGTGACGACCGGATCGGATGCGCCGGCATGTGCCGGTCTGTGGATGCCGGAGAATTTATCAGGGTCTTCGAGGTTTTGTTTGCAAACAATTGATTCAAAAGGGATTGATGGTGACGCGGCGAGTCGGAAAGTGACCCGGAAGGAGGCGGCCGGCCACAGCGCGTCACGCGCGGGGCGTGCGATCCGGGAAAGCCGCCCGGAACGGCCGGCTTGCGAGCCCGCGGGAACATGCCTTTGCCCTGCCCATCGGGGCGGCGGCGATGGTGCTGTTCTATTGCTGCGCCGCGACATGCTAGCCTGCCGGCCCCTTGTCGCCGAGTGATCACGATGTCGCGCGCGTTCAATTTCAGCCCAGGCCCGGCGGCCTTGCCGGAGCCCGTGCTGCGCCAGGCGCAGCAGGCGTTGCTGGAATGGGGCGGCGAGCGCGCGTCGGTGATGGAGGTCTCCCATCGCGGCAAGGCGTTCGAGGCGATGGCGGCGCAGGCCGAAGCCGACCTGCGCGATCTGCTCGCCATTCCCGGGAATTACCGCGTGCTGTTCCTGCAAGGCGGAGCGACGCAGCATTTCGCCCAGGTGGCGATGAACCTGGCGACGCCGGAACAGCATGCCGATTACATCGTCACCGGCGCATGGGGCGAGAAGGCCATCGGCGAGGCGCGGCGTTTCGTGCGGACGCGGGTGGCGGCAAGCAGCGAGGCGGACGGCTTCCGTTCCATCCCGCCGCGCTCGCAATGGCATCTGCGCGAGGACGCGGCCTACGTCCACATCGTTTCCAACGAGACCATCCACGGCGTGGAGTATTTCGACGCGCCGGACGTGGGTGGCGTGCCGCTGGTGGCGGACATGTCCTCCAACCTCCTGTCGCGCCCGCTGGATGTGTCGCGCCACGGGCTGATCTATGCCGGCGCGCAGAAGAACATCGGGCCGTCCGGGCTGGTGCTGGTGATCGTGCGCGATGACCTGCTTGCCCGCAGCGCGGGCCGCGTCGCGCGCATCTTCGATTACGCCACGCATGCGAAGGAGCATTCGCTGCTCAACACGCCGCCTACCTTCGCGTGGTATCTGGCGGGCCTCGTCTTCCAGTGGCTGAAGGCGCAGGGCGGGCTGGCCGCGATGGCGCAGGTCAACGACCGCAAGGCCGCCGAGCTGTACGCGGCCATCGACGGTTCCGGCGGCTACTACGCCAACCACGTCGATCCGGCCGCGCGTTCGCGCATGAACGTGCCCTTCGTGCTGCACGATGCCGCGCTGGATGCGCCGTTCCTCGAGGAATCCAGGGCGGCGGGCCTGCTCGCGCTCAAGGGCCACCGCGCGCTTGGCGGCATGCGCGCGTCGATCTACAACGCGATGCCGTACGAGGGCGTTCGTGCATTGATCGATTTCATGCACGATTTCTCGCGCCGCCACGGCTGATAATCCACTTCTTTCCTTTGCGACGGCCGGTCATGACGCCCCCGAAAACCTCCAAGGCCAAAAAGCCCAAGGACACCGCATCCACGCCCGCGCTGGCGCAGGTGCGCGAGCGCATCGACGCCATCGACCGCCAGATCCAGGCGTTGATCGCCGAGCGCGCCGGCTTCGCGCTCCAGGTCGGCAAGGCCAAGGGCAAGCTCGCCGCCGCGGTGGACTACTACCGCCCCGAGCGCGAGGCGCAGGTGCTGCGCATGGTGGTGGACCGCAACGAAGGGCCGCTGTCGGACGAAGTGCTGGTGCACGTGTTTCGCGAAATCATGTCCGCGTGCCTGGCGCAGCAGGAGCCGCTGAAGATCGGCTACCTCGGCCCGGAAGGCACCTTCAGCCAGCAGGCCGTGCTCAAGCATTTCGGCCGTTCCGCGCATGGCCTGCCGCTGGCGAGCATCGAGGAAGTGTTCCAGGAAGTGGAGAGCGGCGCGGCCGATTTCGGCGTGGTGCCGGTGGAGAACTCCGGGCAGGGCACGATCCAGGTGACGCTCGACATGTTCCTGACCTCGGGCCTGAAGATCTGCGGCGAAGTGGAACTGCGCGTGCACCAGTACCTGCTCTCGCGCAGCGGCCGGATCGAGGACATCGAGCGCATCTACGCGCATCCGCAATCCTTCGCGCAGACCGCCGGCTGGCTGCGCGCGAACCTGCCGAAGGCGGAGAAGATCCCGGTGTCCAGCAACGCCGAGGGCGCCCGCCGCGCGCGCAGCGCCGACGATGCGGCGGCCATCGGCGGGGAGAGCGCCGGGCATGTGTATGGCCTCAAGAAGGTCATCATGCAGCCCATCCACGACGACAAGGAAAACACCACGCGCTTCCTCGTCGTCGGCCGCCAGATCTTCCCGCCCTCCGGCCACGACCGCACCTCGGTGCTGGTGTTCATCCACGACAAGCCCGGTGCGCTGTTCGACGTGCTCAGCCCGTTCGCGCGCCACGGCATCAGCATGAACCGCATCGAATCGCGCCCTTCGCACCAGGCCAAGTGGGAATACGCCTTCTTCATCGACCTGGCCGGGCACGTGGAGGACGAGGCGATGAAGAAGGCGCTGGCCGAACTGGAGACGCACGCGGCGGCGGTGAAGGTGCTGGGGTCGTATCCGGTGGCGGTGCCTTGAGGGCCGGGATTTGCGATTCGGGATTTGGGATTCGCAAGCGCTGTGAAAACTCCCTGCCCGGAAGCCCGCATGCCACCTCGCCACTGCTCACACCCCCGCCGTCATTCCGGCTTTCGCCGCAATGACGGTGAGGCGTGAAGGGGCGTTCGGTTCACAGGCAGTTGGAAGACTTGCAGGAGACACGGCGTGAGTGGAACGGAAAACTGGCTGGCCCAACGCGGGAACCCGCTGCGCGGCAGCATCCGCGTGCCGGGAGACAAGTCCATCTCGCACCGCGCGATGATGCTTGGCGCGCTGGCCGATGGCGTCAGCCGTGTCGGCGGCTTTCTCGAAGGCGAGGATACGCTCGCCACCGCCGCCGCGTTCCGTGCGATGGGTGTTCGCATCGAGGACGACGGAGCCGGGCGCAAGATCGTGCACGGCGTGGGCATCAATGGCTTGCGCGCGCCCGCCGCGCCCATCGACTGCGGCAACGCCGGCACCGGCATGCGGCTGATGGCCGGCCTGTTGTCCGGGCAACGCTTCGACAGCACGCTGATCGGCGACGCCTCGCTGTCCAGACGCCCGATGCGGCGCGTCACCGAGCCGCTGGCGAAGATGGGGGCGCGCATCGACACCGCCGAAGGCGGCCTGCCGCCGCTGCGCGTGCATGGCGGGCAGGCGCTGGTCGGCATCGACTACGGCTTGCCGGTCGCCAGCGCGCAGGTGAAATCCGCGCTGCTGCTCGCCGGCCTCTATGCCAACGGCGTCACCACGGTGCGCGAGCCGCATCCCACCCGCGACTACACCGAGCGCATGCTGGCCGCGCTCGGCTGGCCCATCGAGTTCTCGCCCGGTTTCGCGCGGCTTTCCGGCGGGCATCGCCTGCGCGCGGCCGACATCGCGGTGCCGAGCGATTTTTCCTCGGCCGCGTTCTTTCTCGTGGCCGCCAGCATCGTGCCCGGCTCGGACCTGCTGCTCGAAGGCGTGGGCATGAATCCGCGCCGCACCGGCCTGCTGCGCGCCTTGCGCCTGATGGGCGCGGACATCGCCGAGCGCAACGCGCGCGAGGAGGGCGGCGAGCCGGTCGCCGACCTGCACGTGCGCCACGCGCCACTGCACGGCATCGAGGTGCCCGAGCATCTGGTGCCGGACATGATCGACGAGTTCCCGGCGCTGTTCGCCGCCGCCACTGCCGCGTCCGGCGTCACCGTGGTGCGCGGCGCGGCGGAATTGCGCGTCAAGGAATCGGATCGCATCGCCGTGATGGCGAGCGGCCTGCGCGCGATGGGCGCGCGCGTGGACGAGGCGCCGGACGGCGCGGCGATCCACGGCGTTGCGCCACTGGGCGGCGCGGACGTGCAGGCGCACCACGATCACCGCATCGCGATGAGCTTCGTCGTCGCCGCGCAACGGGCCGATGCGCCGGTGCGCATCCACGGCTGCGAAACCGTGGCGACCTCGTTCCCCGGCTTCCTGCAACTTGCGACCGGGTGCGGCATGGCGCTGGCGCCGGCCTGAAGGCCGTGCCGCGCCGGCGGCCTCAGCGGTACACCAGCACCGGAATCGTCGAGTGCGTCAGCACCTTCTGCGTCTCGCTGCCCAGGAGCAGCGCGGCGACGCCACGGCGGCCGTGCGAGGCCATGAAGATCAGGTCGCAGGCGTGGTCGGTGGCGGCGTCGATGATGCCCTGCCAGTGCGAATCGCTCAGGCCGGTGTAGGTCTGGCAGGGGACGCCCGCGGCGGCGGCGCGCGCGGCGATGGCATCGACGTTGGCCTGGGCTTCCTTCATCGCCTGCTCGACGACGAGCGTCTGGTCCACGTAGGCCTGTTCGGCGAAGGGCAGGGTGTAGACCTCCGCGCCGCTCCACGCCACCAGGCGCGCGCCCAGCGTCCCGGCCAGTTCGATGGCCGCGTCGGCGGCCTTGTGCGACAGCTCCGAGCCGTCGGTGGGAAACAGGATGGTCTTGTACATCGCAGCGTCTCCGGTTGGCTGACGCGCTTACTCTGACCCCACTGCTGCGGCGCGGCATTGACCCGGATCAATCCCGGTTCAGCAAGACGACAGCGCCGCTTCAGCGCGGCTGGAACGCGATGATGCCCATGCCGGCCAGCGCCACCAGCACCCCGGCGATGTCCCATGAGGTGGGACGCACGCCATCCACCGCCCACAGCCACGCGATCGCCATGCCGATGTAGACGCCGCCATAGGCCGCGTACACGCGCCCGGCGGCGGTTTCGTGCATCGTCAGGAGCCATGCGAACACGGCCAGGCTGAGCGCGGCCGGCAGCAGCAGCCAGGCCGAGCGGCCTTCCTTGAGCCAGAGATAGGGCAGGTAGCAGCCGACGATTTCGGCCAGCGCGGTGGCGAGGTAGAGCAGCAGGGTTTTCACGGGGGAATCGGAGGGATGCGGGCAGCGATGGCCGATGGTACGCGCCCGCGGCGGTCAGCGTGGGTTTCCATCGCGCCGATACAATTCCCGCTTTTCGCCGCCACGATGCCCATGACCACCCACTCGCGCGCCTTCCTGTGGCGCCTCGCCCTGCTGCTGGCCGGGCTGTCGATGTTCGGCCCGTTCGCCATCGATGCGATCTTCCCGGCCTTCCCGGAATTGCAGGCGCAGTTCGGCGTGTCGCACGCGGCGGTGCAGCAGAGCATCAGCGTGTATCTCATCGCCTACGCGCTGATGAGCGTGTTCCACGGGCCGGTGTCCGATGCGCTCGGGCGGCGGCCGGTGATCCTGGCCGGCGTGGCGGTGTTCGTGCTGGCCTGCGTGGGCGCGGCGCTGTCGCAGAGCCTGTTCTGGCTGCTGGCCTTCCGTGCCTTGCAGGGCGTTTCGGCCGGGGCGGGCCTCATCGTCGGGCGCGCGCTGATCCGCGATTGCCTGGAAGGCGACGCGGCGCAGAGGCTGATGGCGCAGGCCACGATGATCTTCTCCATCGCGCCGGCCATCGCGCCCATCGTCGGCGGCTGGATCCTGGGCTGGACGGACTGGCACGGCATCTTCTGGGCGATGGCGATCTTCGCGCTCTTCGTGTTCGCGGCCTGCGCCATCTGGCTGCCGGAAACCCATCCGCCGGCCGCGCGCACGGCGTTGCGCATCGTCCCGCTGGCGCGCGGAAGCTGGGCGATCCTGCGCAACCGGCGCTTCCTGCTGCTGGCGATGGCGGCCTGCTTCAACTTCGGCGCGCTGTTCGTCTACATCGTCTCCGCGCCGGTGCTGGTGCTCGATCACTTGCGACTCAACCAGCAGCAGTTCGGCTGGCTGTTCGTGCCCATCGTGGTGGGCCTGATGTTCGGCTCGTTCCTGTCCAGCCGGCTGGCCGGGCGCGTGAGCCAGTCGGCGACGGCCAAGCTGGGTTTCGGACTGTCGGCGCTCGCGGTGGTTTCGAACCTGATCTACAACCTCGCGGTGGACCAGGCCAGCGCACCCTGGGCGGTGCTGCCGATGGCACTGAATGCCTGCGGCATCGGCCTGGTGTTCCCGCTGCTGACCATCGCCATGCTCGACATGTACCCGCGCCAGCGCGGCACGGCCGCTTCGATGCAGGCGTTCACCGGCTTGACCTTCAACGCCATCCTCGCCGGCTTGGTCGCGCCGCTGCTGGCCCCGCACCGCATCGGCCTGTCCGTGGTGGCGCTGGCGATGTGCGCCATCGGCATCGGCCTGTGGTGGCGCTATCGCGTCGGCGTGAAGCGCGAGCCGCCGCTGGCATCGCCGCCGCCGCTATTGGACGATGCCGAACGTTTGTAGGAGCCGGACATGGACATCTTCACGCTGGAACGTGGCGGCGCGCCGCTGCTGGTGAGCCTGCCGCACGATGGCAGCCACATCCCCGGGCCACTGCGCGCGCGTATGGTGCCGGGCGCGCGAACCGCGCCGGATACCGACTGGCATGTGTCCCGCCTCTACGCCTTCGCGCGCGAGCTGGGCGCGTCGATCCTGCGCCCGCATCATTCGCGCTACGTGATCGACCTGAACCGTCCGCCGGATGATGTCTCGCTGTATCCGGGCCAGAACACCACCGGCCTGTGCCCGACAACGCAGTTCACCGGCGAGCCGGTCTACCTGCCGGGGCAGGAGCCTTCGCAAGAGGAGATCGCCGGGCGCATTGCGATGTACTGGCAGCCCTACCACGAAGCGCTGCGGGAAGAACTGGCGCGCCTGCGCGGCCTGCACGGGCGCGTGCTGCTGTGGGAGGGTCATTCGATCCGGGGCGAGCTGCCCTTCCTGTTCGAAGGCCGCCTGCCGGATCTGAACCTGGGCACCGTGGGCGGAGCCAGTTGCTCGCCGGCTGTGCAGGCGCGGCTTGAAGCCGCGCTCGCCGCGCAGGGCGACTACACCCACATCGTCAATGGCCGCTTCAAGGGCGGCTACATCACCCGCCACTACGGCCGGCCCGCCGACGGCATCGACGCGGTGCAACTGGAACTGGCGCAGCGCGCCTACATGGACGAGGACAGTGCCCAATACCTGCCCGAGCGCGCCGAGCGCCTGCAACGGCGAGTATTGCGGCCGTTGCTGGAAGCGGCGCTTCA
Organism: Chiayiivirga flava; assembly: GCA_037190825.1. Lineage (GTDB taxonomy): Bacteria > Pseudomonadota > Gammaproteobacteria > Xanthomonadales > Xanthomonadaceae > Denitratimonas > Denitratimonas flava_A. Next base: position 12,206 of record JBBCJS010000050.1, on the reverse strand, counting down.
AGCCGGCGCGCAATAGATGCCGTGCAGGGTCTGGATCACCCGGAACGCCGGGCCGGGGCTGAGCGAGTAGAAGATCGTCTGCGCTTCGCGGCGGGTATCCACCAGCTCTTCCTCGCGCAGCACCGCCAGGTGCTGCGACAGCGCGGACTGTGAGAGATCCAGCAGCGCGTTCAGTTCGCCCACCGAGCGTTCGCCCTCGGCCAGCAGGCACAGGATCATCAATCGTTTCTCGTTGGCCAGCGCCTTGAGCAGGCGCGCGGCGGCATCGGCGTGGTCGCGCATCGCGGCGGGATCGAGGGCGGGGGCTTTGCGCGGAGGCATGGGAGGCTTCACTCGGTGCGACGGGTGCGGCGCGGATCATATCAGTCTTCAATTTATTAGTTGACACTAATATTAGGACAGTCTAATGTTTTGGCCGCATGGCGCCCGCCATGCGGCCCTTCGACTGGAGACTGGATATGAACCTGGATCGTGCCGTGCTGGCGTTTGCCGGCGTCATGGTGTTGCTGAGCGCCGTGCTGGCGTACTACGTCTCGCCCTGGTGGTTGCTGCTGACGGCCTTCGTCGGGTTGAACCTGTTGCAGGCCAGCGTGACGGGCTTCTGCCCGGCGGCGATCGTGTTCGGCAAGTTGGGCGTGAAGTCCGGCTGCGCGTTCCGCTGAACGTGCGCGGCGATGCGTTCGATCCTGCGCGCGATGCCGCTGGCGGCGGCCCTGTCGGCGACGGCCTGTTCGCCCGGTTCGCCGCGTGACGGCGTGACGGTGCCGGCGGCTTCGCTGGAAACGCATGTCGTCGCATCGACGAAGCGGCCGCTGACGCGCGACTGGGACGGGCGCATCGAGGCCGTCGAACGCGCCACGCTCGCCGCGCAGACCGGCGGTCGCGTCGCCGATCTTCCGGTGGATGTGGGCGACGTGGTGGAGGAGGGCGCGGTGGTGGCGCGCTTCACCGCGGTCGAGCAGCACGCCGGCCAGCGCCAGGCGCAGGCCGCGCTGGAAGCGGCGCGTGCCAATGCCATCGAAGCGGCGGCCACGTTCCGCCGCATCGAGGATGTGTACGCGCGCAAGCTCGTCGCGCGCGCCGACTACGACCGCGCCAGGGCCGCGCACGAAGCCGCGCAGGCGCAGCTGGCCGCGGCGCGGGCCGGACTGAAGGCCGCGGATCAGCAGGTCGGCTACACCGCGATCCGCGCGCCGTATCGCGGCGTGGTGACGGCGCGGCACGTGGAGCCGGGCGAAACGGTGTCGCCCGGCCAGCCGCTGCTTTCCGGCATGTCGCTGGACCGGCTGCGGCTGGTGGTCGATCTGCCGCAGGCGCAGGCGGTGCGCATCTCGCCCGATGCCCGTGCCTTCGTGCTGACCGACGACGGCCGCCGCATCGCCGCCACCCGCATCACCGTGTTCCCGCGCGCCGATGACGCTTCGCACGCGGTGCGCGTGCGACTCGATCTGCCGCAAAGCGACACCGGCCTGCTGCCAGGCATGAGCGCCAAGGCGGTGTTCGAACTGGGCGAGTCGCAGGCGCTGGGCGTGCCGGTCTCGGCGCTGGCGCGGCGCGGTGAAGTCGAATCGGTGTTCGTGCTGCAACCCGATGGACTCGTCGCGCTGCGGCAGGTGCGCAGCGGGCGGCATTCCGACGGTGCCGTGGAAATCCTCGCCGGCCTGACGCCGGGCGAGGTCGTGGCCGTGGACGCCGCCGCCGCGCTTGCCGCGCGCCGCGCCCAGCGCGAACGGATGGCGAGGCGCTGACATGCGGCCCGGCATCTCCGGCTGGCTGGCGCGCACCTTCCAGGCGCACGCGCTGACGCCGGTGCTGGCACTGGCGGGCCTGGTGCTGGGCATCGCCGCCGTGCTCATCACCCCGCGCGAAGAGGAACCGCAGATCGACGTGACGATGGCCGACGTCATCGTCGCCTTTCCCGGCGCGCCGGCGCGCGACGTGGAAACGCTGGTGGCCACGCCGCTGGAGCGCGTGCTGTCGGAAATCGAGGGCGTCAAGCACGTTTATTCGGCCAGCCGTACCGGCGTGGCCGTGGTGACGGTGGAGTACCGGGTCGGCGTGCCGCGCCGGGATGCGCTGGTGCGCCTGTATGACAAGGTCTGGTCGAACGCGGACGTGCTGCCTCGGGACCTGGGCGCGAGCCAGCCGCTGGTGAAGCCGCTCGGCATCGACGATGTGCCGGTGATGGCGCTGACGCTGTGGGCCGACGATCCCTCCATCGACGGGCAAGCGCTGGCGGAAGTCGCGCGCACCCTGCAAGCCGAACTGGCACGCGTACCGGGCACCCGCGACATCGAGGTGACCGGCGCGCCGCGACGCGCCGTCCTGGTGATTCCGGATGCCGCGAAACTGGCTGCGCACGGCCTCTCGCTGCCGGAACTGGGCGCGGCACTGTCGGCGGCGAACATCGCATCGGAAGCCGGCACGCGCGTGGCGGGCGATGCCAGCGTGCCGGTCACGCTCGGCGCGTGGCTGGCCGATGCCGATGCGGTGGCGGACCTGGTCATCGACCTGGCCGATGGCAAGCCGTTGCGCATCGCCGATGTGGCGCAAGTGCGCAGCGCGCCGGACTGGCCGGAAACCTACGTGTGGCACGGCGCGCCGCCGGGCCGCGAGGGCCCGGCCGATGGCCGCGCGCCCGCCGTCACGCTGTCCATCGCCAAGAAGCCCGGCACCAACGCCAGCGACATCGTCGCCGCCGTGCGCGAGCGTCTCGACGACCTGCGCGCGGGCACGATTCCCGACGGCGTGAACGTGGAGGTGACGCGCGATTACGGCGCGTCCGCTGCGGAGAAGGCCGATACGCTGATCCGGAAACTCGTGTTCGCCACAACATCGGTGGTGCTGCTGGTGCTGTTCGCGCTCGGCTGGCGCGAGGCCATCGTGGTCGGCACGGCGGTGGCGCTGACGCTGGCATTGACGCTGTTCGCCTCGTGGGCGATGGGCTTCACGCTGAACCGCGTCTCGCTGTTCGCGCTGATTTTCTCCATCGGCATCCTCGTCGACGACGCCATCGTCGTGGTCGAGAACATCCACCGGCACATGGCGCAGGGCGGCAAATCCCTGCGCGAGGCGATCCCCCCGGCGGTGGACGAAGTCGGCGGGCCCACGATCCTGGCCACCTTCACCGTGATCGCCGCGCTGTTGCCGATGGCCTTCGTCACCGGCCTGATGGGACCGTACATGCGGCCGATCCCGATCAACGCCTCGGCCGGCATGGCGATCTCGCTGCTGATCGCGCTCACCGTGACGCCGTGGCTGGCGTTGAAGCTGTTGCGCAGGCATTCGCACGAAAGCGCCGGATCCATGCATCGTCCCCGCCTGCGCGGCGGCGACGGCGAGGTTTCGTCTGGCACGGAGGCAAGCACTACACGCTTGCACCGCCTGTTCGAGCGCCTGCTGCATCCCTTCCTCGACGCCACGCGCGGCGGGAAGCGGCGCGCAGCGTTGTTCGCCGCCATCGCGTTGCTGGTGGCCGCTTCCATCGGGCTGGCGGGCGTGCAGTGGGTGGTGCTGAAGATGCTGCCGCTGGACAACAAGTCCGAGTTCCAGGTCGTCGTGGACATGCCCGAAGGCGCCTCGCTGGAACGCACCGATGCGCTGCTCGCGCAGATTGCCGAGGCGCTGTCGGCGGTGCCGGAAGTGGCGAACTTCCAGGGCTACGCCGGCACCGCCGCGCCGATCACCTTCAACGGACTGGTGCGGCAGTACTACCTGCGCTCGGGCGCGAACGTGGGCGACGTGCAGGTCAACCTGATCGACAAGTCACGGCGCCGCCGCCAGAGCCACGACATCGTGCGCGAGGTGCGCCCGGGGCTGGCCGCTCTCGGCGAGCGCTTCGGCGCGTCGGTGAAGGTGGTCGAAGTGCCGCCCGGTCCGCCGGTGCTCTCGCCCATCGTCGCGGAGGTCTATGGGCCGGATGGCGAACGCATCCGCGGCATCGCCAAGGCGCTCGCAGCCCGCTTCGCCGCGACCGAGGGCATCGTCGACGTGGATACCAGCGTGGAAGCGCCCGCCGCGCGCGACTGGCTCGTCATCGACCGCGATCGCGCCGCGCGCCTGGGCGTGCCGCTGCCCGCCATCGCGCAGGTGCTGGAAACGGCGGTCGGCGGCAAGGACGTGGGCTTCATCCGCGATGGGCGCGCGCTGGATGCCATCCCGCTGCGCCTGCGCCTGCCGGTCGACGTGCAGGCGGACATGGATCGCCTGCTCGCCCTCGTGGCGCGCTCGCGGTCCGGCGCGCTGGTGCCGCTGTCCGAACTGCTGCGCCCGCGCGTCGCCGGCTGGGACAACGCCATCCTGCACAAGAACGGCCAGCCGGTGGCCTACGTGATGGGCGACGAAGCCGGGCGCGCGGACAGCCCGCTGTACGGCATGTTCGACCTGGTCGGGCAGGTGCGCGACAACCCGATCGACGGCGTGGCGCTGGAGCAGTTCTTCTTCCGGCAGCCGGCCGCGCGCGATGGCTATGCGATCAAGTGGGACGGCGAGTGGCAGGTCACCTACGAAACCTTCCGCGACATGGGCCTGGCTTATGCGGTCGGGCTGGTACTGATCTACCTGCTCGTGGTCGGGCAGTTCAAGAGCTACCTCGTGCCGCTGGTCATCATGGCGCCGATCCCGCTGACCCTCATCGGCGTGATGCCCGGCCACGCGCTGCTCGGCAAGCCCTTCACCGCCACCAGCATGATCGGCATGATCGCGCTGGCCGGCATCATCGTGCGCAACTCGATCCTGCTGGTGGATTTCATCGACCGGCAGATCGCGCGCGGCCACCGGCCGGAGGACGCCGCCATCGACGCCTGCGCCGTGCGCGCCCAGCCCATCGCGCTGACGGCGGTTGCGGCGATGGGCGGCGCGCTGTTCATCCTCGACGACCCGATCTTCAACGGGCTGGCGATCTCGCTGGTCTCCGGCATCCTCGTCTCCACGCTGCTGACGTTGGTGGTGATTCCGTTGCTGTACGTGATGCTGTCGAGGTTCCGGCGCGCGCCCGGCGCGGATGGGACAGGGGCGTGATGCCGTGTCCGATGATCCGGCTGTCGGAGGCGGTTATCGTGTGCGTTCCTCACGATTGCCAGACACCCATGAGCGCTTCCACCGCCGCCGTACTGCTCGCCTGCCCGCACTGCCATCGCATGAACCGCCTGCCGGTGGCGCGCTTGCGCGATGCGCCCAACTGCGGGCATTGCCATCGCCCGTTGTTCGCCGGCCAGCCCTTCGCGCTGGATGCGGCCAGTTTCGATGCGCACGCCCAGCGCGGAGACGTGCCCTTGCTGGTGGATTTCTGGGCGCCGTGGTGCGGCCCGTGCCGGGCGATGGCGTCCAGCTACGCGCAGGCCGCCGCCGCGCTGGAGCCCGAAGCGCAACTGGCCAAGGTCGATACCGAGGCGCATCCGGACCTGGGCGCGCGCTTCGGCATCCGCAGCATTCCCACGCGGGCGCTGTTCCTGCACGGGCGCGAACTGGCGCGCCAGTCCGGCGCGTTGCCGGCCAACGCCATCGTGCAGTGGGCGCGCCAGTACCTTCCCCTTTCACCCGGCTGAGGACACGACATGAGCGATGAGACCATCGGCGTGACGCTGGAACAGGTTTCCGGCTACGAGTTCCGCGTGCGTTTCGACGAGAGCGCGGTTCCCGATCTTTCCACCGACCTCTCCGCCCCGCTGGGCCACGACGCCGGGCCCAATCCCGAGCGCCTGCTGGCGGCGGCGGTGGTCAACTGCCTGTCCGCGAGCCTGTTGTTCGCGCTGGGCAAGTTTAGGAGCGTACCCGGCGGCTTGCTGCGCGCCACGGCCACCTCGCGCAGCGGGCGCAATGCCGACAAGCGCGTGCGCGTGGAGAACATCGCGGTGCGGATCGAACTGCCCGGCCTGGCCGCCGACTACACCGCGCTCGACCGCATCCTCGCCCAGTTCGAGAGCTTCTGCACCGTCACCGAAAGCGTGCGCCAGGGCGTGGCGGTGGATGTGGCGGTGGTGGATGGCAGCGGCGCGGCGTTGCACCAGTCCAGCGCGGGTGGGGTGGCACCCCGGGGCACCTCCGGATAAGGCGCCATTCTTGCGAATGGCGCGCCGTTATCCGGGGAAATCGCCGTTGCTCTCTCTCCGGGGAGGAGAGGGCCTGGTGTCAGTAGTGCACCACGCTGCGGATCGACTTGCCTTCGTGCATCAGGTCGAACGCGATGTTGATGTCCTCGAGCGGCATGGTGTGGGTCACGAAGGGCGCCAGTTCGATCTCGCCGGCCATCGCCTCCTCTACCATGCCCGGCAGTTGCGAGCGGCCCTTGACGCCGCCGAAGGCGGTGCCCATCCACTTGCGGCCGGTCACGAGCTGGAACGGGCGGGTGCCGATTTCCTGCCCTGCGCCGGCCACGCCGATGATGACGCTTTGGCCCCAGCCGCGATGCGCGCATTCGAGCGCGGCGCGCATCACGTTGACGTTGCCGATGCACTCGAAGCTGTGATCCACGCCCCAGCCGGTCATTTCGACGATCACCTGCTGGATGGGCTTGTCGTGATCCTTCGGATTCACGCAGTCGGTGGCGCCGAACTGGCGGGCCAGGTCGAACTTGGAGGGATTGGTGTCGATGGCGATGATGCGGCCGGCCCTGGCCTGGCGCGCGCCCTGGACGACGGCAAGCCCGATGCCGCCGAGGCCGAACACGGCCACCGAATCGCCGGCTTGCACCTTGGCGGTGTTGTGGACCGCGCCGATGCCGGTGGTGACGCCGCAGCCGAGCAGGCAGACGTGCTCGGGGTTCGCCTCCGGGTTCACCTTGGCCAGCGAGACTTCGGCCACGACGGTGTACTCGGAGAAGGTCGAGCAGCCCATGTAGTGGTAGATCGGCTGGCCATCGCAGGAAAAGCGCGTGGTGCCGTCCGGCATCACGCCCTTGCCTTGCGTGGCACGTACCGCCACGCACAGGTTGGTCTTGCCGGATTTGCAGAACAGGCACTCGCCGCACTCGGCGGTGTAGAGCGGGATCACGTGGTCGCCCGGCTTCACGCTGGTCACGCCTTCGCCCACTTCCACCACGATGCCCGCGCCCTCGTGGCCGAGCACGGCGGGGAAAATGCCTTCCGGGTCGTCGCCGGACAGCGTGAAGGCATCGGTATGGCAGACGCCGGTGTGGGTGATGCGGATCAGCACTTCGCCCTTGCGGGGCGGCTCGACGTCGATCTCGACGATCTTCAGCGGTTCGCCTGCGGCGAAGGCGACGGCGGCGCGGGATTTCATGGGGTTTCCTCCTTGGGGGGCGTCACTTGAGATAGGAGCGCACCAGCGCGGCCATCCCGGCCACGCGCGCGGCGCGCTGCGCGTCCGAGGCGGCCGGCTGGCCGAATTCCTCGCGGATGTGGGCTGCCATCACTACGGACATCAGTCCGTTGACCGCGCCGCGGATCGCGGCGATCTGCTGCACTACCGGGCCGCAGTCGGCGCCGGCTTCGAGCGCGCGTTCCAGCGCATCGCACTGGCCGCGGATGCGGCGCACGCGAGCCAGGACCTTCTTCTTTTCTTCCGGGGAGTGCGGCATCGTCGGAGGGTCAGGGTACTGTGGGGCAGTATAGTACCTGAAGGCGACGCCGGGCCGATCTACTGGGATGCGATTTTCCCATCCTTTCCGAGGTAGAGGGAATCGGTATACAGGCCATGCGCGCCCTGTTCCCGGAAACGGGCGAGGTCGCCGGGCTCGTTGAAGGTGTGGACGTAGACCGGGGTGCGGGCCTGCGCCAGTGCCGCCATCAACTGAGCCGCATCGGGGTGCTGTTCGGGATCGAGGGCGACTGCGAACAGCGGCGTGCCGCGGACGAAGTCGAGCAGGCTTTCGGTATCCAGGCTGGTGCCGTAGAGGCTGAAAATGACCTGCTCGTAACCCAGCGCGCGGATCTCCGGGTAGCGATAGGCGTGATGCATCTGCGGGATGATGCGTCCCTGCACGTCGCCGAGCCTGGCCTTGATCATCTGCAGGGCGAGCATGATCTGTCCGTTGATGTCCGCGACGATCCAGGCATCGGGATGCGCGAGCATCCAGTCGCGCAGGCGCGACAGGTCGAGCGGGGTCTGGCCGTCGACCATGGCCGCGCGCAGGAAGGTTTCCCGATCGGGCGGCGCCGCGTGATCGGCTTGCGGGAACAGGTTCCGCCATGTTTTTTCCCAGTCATGGATGAGAACGAGTTCGCCGTCGCTGGTCCAGGAAAAGTCCAGTTTGAAGACGCGATGGCCGAGGCCGTAATTGTGCGACAGGGCTTCAAGCGAATTGAGGTAGGTGCGGCCGTGCAGGGCACCGCCCGCGTGCGCGATCAGAACCGGAGGCTGGATGCGGGCCGGGGCCTCCGGCCAGGTCGGCGAGGGGGGCGTCGGCAACTCCACGGGGCTGCGTGCCGGCAGTACGCGCAGCATGCCGAGCGGGAGGTGCTGGCGGGTATCGGGATCGTACAGTTCCAGCGGCCATTCGCCTTCCTGCATCAGGTACGCATCGGCGTTCAGCGCGGCGGTGAGCGTGGGAAGGCGACGCACGGTTTCGATCAGGCGTCCGTCGAAACGGAGCATTGCGCGCCGCGGCGCGCAGTCGCTCTTGAGCCAGAATGCAGAGGAGCCGTCGGGCTGCGGATTGAAGCGCTCGCCCGCGAACACTTCCGCCGGTCCCCATTGCAGCACGGGGCAGAACGGTGAATCGGCGTCCAGGCGCCTCGCGTTAGGCATGGAAGCGTCCAGTTGCCGTTCCAGCGCCTCGGATGCGATGGATTCGTCCTGCCACAGCGTGCAGGCCTCGGGGGCGAGGACGAACTCGGCGCCATCGGAGACATCCAGGCGCGGCAAGTGGTGGATCCGTCCGTGTGCGTCTATCGCTGCGGCGACATGCACCACGGCCTGGTCGGCCAGCCATGGCGGCGGCACGCCGCGCCCGCTGCGCCATGCCACCAGGTGCTGGCTTGCGCCATCGATGGACGGTAGTGCCTGCATGCCGTCCGCCTCGTGCTCGCGCACGAAGATGCGATCCAGCAGTTCGCCTTCCGGCGAGAACCCGGCGATGAACAGCCCGCGTTCGTTCTGCTGGCCGGCGCGCGCGTTCCAGGTGAAGCGGTCCGCCTGATTCTCGCCGTTGATGAGGAAGCGGATCGGCTTTCCCTCCGCGTCGGGGATCTGGATGCGAATGCCTTCCGATACGGCGCAATCCAATTGCGTCGAGGTGTGCAGGGAGAACCGGGTGTTCTGCATGCGCAGCACGGTCAGCAGTGCGTCTTTTTCGCAGCTGGACAGCGGGGGCGAGGGGGTTTCCTTGTCGCAGGCACCGTCGGCGGGCGTGATCCGATTGCCCTGGAACATGTCGCGATACCGGGTGGGGAAGTAGTCACGCCCGGAGTCGGGGCGCAACAGGGAGCGCCCCAGCGCGAAACGCGCGTTCGTGTCTATGCCCAGGAGGTCGAGCAGGGTCGGCGCGAGGTCGAAACCGGCGCCGGAGGCCGCCTTTGCCATGGGCATCTGTTTGTCGAGCACCACCAGCGGCAGGCGCCGATCCTCGATGGCGTCCTCGCCGAACAGTCGTTTCATCTGTGGGTTGGGGAACACGTGATGGTCGGCTGTCACCACCACGACGCTGTCGTCCAGATGGCCGTCGGCCTCGATCCGGGCGAGGAAGCTCTCGAGCAGTTGGTCGGTGCAGTGCAGCGCTTCGATGAACTGCTCGTCACTGCCGTAGGAGTCGCATTCCTCGTAACTGAAGCCGGGCAGGTGGGTGCCGATGGTCAACAGGGTCAGGTTGAACGGCCTGCCGTCGGCGCGAAGCCGTTCCAGTTCGATCACCGCCTGCTCGAACAGGTCGGGATCGCCCAGGCCCCAGCCACCGGGGCGCGACGCAAGGCCCTTCTCCTGCCATTCGTCGAAGCCGAACACGCGGTCATAGCCGTGCATGGACAGAAAACGCCCTTTGCCGGCAAAGCTGGTCTCGGCGCCGCCAAGGTAGGTCTGGGCATAGCCGGCACGGTGCAGGACATCGCCCAGGCAGGCCTGCTCTTCCGCCATGCCGTCGTAGCCGGCAAGCGAATCGCTGCCGCGTTCGAACGGGAACAGCGTGCCGCACTGGGAGTTGGTGATGCCTTCGATCGTGATGAAGCTGGCGGTGAAGTAGTCGTGCAGCAGGCTGTTGCTTTGCATGCGCCGGGCCAGGTTCGGCATCAGCCCCGGGTAGTCGGGGTGGTCGATCACGCGCTGGCCGAGCGATTCGAGATAGACCAGGATCAGGTTGCGCGGTGGGTTGGCGGGCCTGGCGCTGATGGCGGACTTGGACGGCAGGTCGATCTCGATCAAGCCGCTTTCGCGCCAGCGTTGCAGCTCCTCTTCCGGCAGATCGAGCGCTTTGGGCCCGTACCAGGCGCGAGCCTCGCTGGCCAGCATCCATTCAGGCAGGCTGGCATGCGTCCAGCCGGCGCAGGCCAGCGCCACGATGGCCAGAGCCCATGCGCGCGCGCGCGGCAATCGAGGCATTCCCCGGACCAGCGCCCAGGCCAGAAAAGGAGTGCTGGCCAGTGCCGCGAACAGAAGGAGGCACAGTGCGCGATATTGTTCCCACGCAACGACAAAGGACGTGGGCTCAAGGTGGATGAACACTTCGCTGGTGAAGCCGGCACCGGAAAATTCCACCAGGCCGAAGAATCCGAGCCGCACGATCAGCATCGATGCCAGCGCCAGCGCCAATAGCGCAGTCGCCAGCCAGCGCGGCATGAGGCTGGGCGCCAGTGCAAGGAATCCCAACAGGGCGACGGTGCCCAGGAGGTGCGGAATCCGGAGGCCCGACCAACCCAGATAGCCGAAGGCGACGTGGACCGGGAGTATGAGGATGCCCACCAGTCCGATCAGCACGAGCGCGTGCAGGAAACGAAAGGGTCTGCGAACGGAAGAAGGTTGCCGGAAAGCTGTCAACGGTCAGTGGCGGAGTCGGACAAGCGGCGCATGGTACAAAGCCGGATAGGCACCCACAACTTGGCGGAGTCGAGGGTGCCCCGGGCGCGAGCCTGGTTCGAGGTTCAGACCGCTTCGAAAATTCCCGCCGCGCCCATGCCGGTGCCGATGCACATCGTCACCATGCCGTACTTCTTGTTGTGGCGCTTCATGCCGTGCGTGATGGTCGCGGTGCGCACCGCGCCGGTCGCGCCGAGCGGGTGGCCGAGCGCGATGGCGCCGCCGAGCGGGTTGACCTTGGACGGGTCCAGTCCGCAATCGCGGATCACCGCCAGCGCCTGCGCGGCGAAGGCTTCGTTGAGCTCGATCCAGTCGATCTGCTCCTTGGTCAGGCCGCCTTGCTTCAGCGCCTTGGGAATCGCCGCGATCGGGCCGATGCCCATCACTTCCGGGCGCACGCCGGCCACCGAGAAGCTGACGAAGCGCGCCAGCGGGGTCAGGCCGTAATCCTTGATCGCCTGCTCGGAGGCCAGCAGCACGCCGGCCGCGCCGTCGGACATCTGCGAGCTGTTGCCGGCGGTGACGGTGCCGCCGGCGCGGAACACGGTGCGCAGCTTGGCCAGTCCTTCGGCCGTGGTGTCGGCGCGCGGGCCTTCGTCGTTTTCCACCAGGATGCGCTTGCTCTTGATCGCGCCGGTACGCAGGTCCGGCGTATCGGCCACGACTTCGTACGGGGTGATCTCGTCGCGGAACTCGCCGGCGGCCTGCGCCGCGAGCGCCTTCTGGTGCGAGGCGAGCGCGAAGGCGTCCTGGTCCTCCCGGCTCACCTTCCATTCTTCGGAAACCTTCTCGGCGGTGATGCCCATGCCGTAGGCGATGGCGATGTTCTCGTTGTCGAACACGCTCGGCGAGAGGCTCGGGCGGTGGCCCATCATCGGCACCATGCTCATGGACTCGGTGCCGCCGGCCAGGATCAGGTCGGCGTTGCCGAGGCGGATCTGGTCGGCCGCCAGCGCCACGGCCTGGAGGCCGGAGGAACAGAAGCGGTTGATGGTCTGGGCGGCGACGGTGTTGGGCAGGCCGGCCAGCAGCACGCCGATGCGCGCCACGTTCATGCCTTGCTCGGCCTCGGGCATGGCGCAGCCGATGATGGCGTCGTCGATGCGCGATACGTCGATGCCCGGCGCCTGCGCCACCACGCTGCGCAGCACGTGCGCGAGCAGTTCGTCGGGGCGGGTGTTGCGGACTGCGCCGCGCGGCGCCTTGCCGACCGGGGTGCGGGGGGCGGCGACGAGGGAGGCGTC
>JBBCJS010000049.1:0-68679 GCA_037190825.1 Chiayiivirga flava | reverse complement strand
GCCTGCGCAGGCGCGACGCGCGGCGGAACTGGCCAAGAACGACCTGCAATCGCGCATGGTCAACGAGTTTCCCGAGTTGCAGGGCATCGCGGGCCGCCATTACGCCGCCGCCGCGGGTGAATCCAGTGACGTGGCGCTGGCGATCGACGAGGCGTACCGGCCACGCTTTGCCGGCGACGACATCGCGCTCTCGCCCTTGGGCAAGGTGCTCGCCATCGCCGAGCGGCTGGACACGCTGGCTGGCGGTTTCGCGGCGGGCCTGAAGCCGACCGGCAACAAGGATCCGTTCGCGCTGCGGCGCAATGCGCTGGGTCTGGCGCGTACCGTCATCGAATCGGGCTTCGATCTCGACCTGAAGGCTCTGCTCGCCGTCGCCAACGCCGGCTTGTCGGGCAAGAACGTGCAGGCCGATGTCGCCGACCTCTACGACTTCATCCTCGACCGCCTGCGCGGCTACTACGCCGACAAGGGCGTCTCGGCGATGCAGTTCAACGCCGTCGCCGAACTCGGGCCGGCCTCGCCGTACGACTTCGACCGCCGCATCGATGCCATCGTCCAGTTCGCCGCATTGCCCGAGGCCGCGGCGCTGGCGGCGGCGAACAAGCGCATCGGCAACATCCTGCGCAAGGTGGAAGGGGACGTGTCCGACGCCATCGACCCGGCCGCGCTGGTGGAGCCGGCCGAGGAACGCCTGGCCGAAGCCTTGCAGGGCGTCGAAGCCGCCGCCGACGCGGCGCTGGCGCAGCGCGACTACGTCAGCGCGCTCAAGCACCTGGCGCAGTTGCGCGAACCCATCGACGCTTTCTTCGAGGGCGTGATGGTGATGGCCGAGGATGCGCGCGTGCGCGCCAACCGCCTCGCCCTGCTCAAGCGCATCGCCGGGCGCTTCCTCAGCGTTGCCGACATCTCATTGCTGGCGGCCGGTTGACCGGCGGACATACGGGTCGGGGTTCGCGGGCTCAGCCCAGCCTGCGGCGCTGAACGCGTCTTGTCGCCTGCAAGCAGGCTCCTACAGCGCGCCGGTTTGCGTAGGAGCGAGCTTGCCCGCGACCGCCGTTACTTCACCAGCGTGCGCGACACGCGAAGGTAATTCGCGCCTTCGCGCTTTGCGGTTTCCGCATCGCCGTGCTCGGAAGCCTTGTGCACCGCTTCCAGCGTCTCGGAAAGCTCGCCCAGGTCCGCCTTGATCTTGTCCAGCGCGTTTTCCAGCGTATAGGTGAGCTGGTGGATCGCATCGAGCTTGGCCAGGTCCAGTGGCTCTTCCGCCAGCGCGGCCTCGAGCCGGGTGTTGTATTCGGAGAAGTTCTTCACCGCCTGTTCCAGCGTCTCGGACGGCTCGCCCTTGTAGTGGTGCGGGCGCTCCGAATCGGCCAGCGCGGGCTGGGCGAGGAATCCGGCGGCAAGGATCAGGGAAAGGAGGCTGCGCTTGAACATGGTCATTCCTTGGGATGGGTTGAAAAGGGAACGATAAGCGTTCTCATCTTATCAGGTTGCAGGCCGCGCCATCCGGTGGTTGCGGCACCGCGTGACCCCGTGACCGGGCCTGTCCGGGCGCGGAAAACAGCCGCCGCCGTCCCGGATAGACTGTCGCCCGTTTTGATCCTGGCGCGGGAAAGGTGACGACATGGAACGATGCGGTGGGAAGAAGGGCTGGGCATGGCGCGCCGGCGTGTTGCTGGCGGTGGCGACGTTGGCCGGCTGCGCCACGTTTTTCAGCGGCACCTCGCCGCGCAGCGGCGTTTCCAGCAGCGTGGTGGACTACCTGTATCCCTCCGGCAAGCCGTTCGAGCCGGCGGTCGAGGGGATCCCCGAAATTCGCCTGCCGGCGCGCGTGGGGCTGATGTTCGTGCCTTCGCGCCAAGTGCCGGTGGGCGTTGGCGCGGCCGAGCAGCAGGTCCTGCTCGAAGCCGTGCGCGAGGCGTTCCGCCAGCAGCCTTTCATCGAGCGCATCGAGATCGTGCCGCAGACCTACCTGCGCCCCGGCGGCGGTTTCGACAACCTGGCCCAGGTGGCGCGGTTGCAGGGCGTGGACATCGTCGCGCTGGTGTCCTACGACCAGGTGCTGCGCAGCGAGGAGTCGGCGGCCTCGTTCCTGTACTGGACCATCGTGGGTGCCTACACCGTGCGCGCCAACAACAACGATGTCAGCACCTTCGTGGAAACCGCGGTGTTCGATGTGGCCAGCCGTACCCTGCTGCTGCGCGCACCGGGCCAGGACCAGCGCAATGCCTCGTCCACCGCGGTGCGTGTGGGCGACGTGCAGCATCGCCTCGCGGGCGAAAGTTTCTCGGCGGCGATGGCGCAGATGATCGGGAATCTTGACCAGGCCATCGCCGATTTCGACCGGCGCGTGCGCGAGGAAGGCCAGGTGCGGCTGGTCGAGCGCGGTTCGGGCCGCGACTGGCACAAGCGTTCCGACGGCGGCGGCGGCGCGATCGCGCCGTGGGAGCTTGCCCTGTTGCTGCTGGGCGCGGCGGCGGCGTGGCTGGCGCGGCGGCGGTAGTCGCCATTGCCGCGTTCGCGGCGCTGGCCGGCCTGTACTGGCCGGGGCTGTGGAACGCCTGCGCGCTGGACCGCGACGCACTGCTGGCCGGGCAGGTGTGGCGGCTGTGGAGCGGTCACCTGATGCATCTGGACCTGCGCCATGCCGGAATGAACCTGGCGGCGCTGGCGGTGCTCTCGGTGGCCGCCATGCGCTGGCGCTTGCTGGCGCCGCTGCTGTTGACCTCATCCCTGCTGATGCCGGCGCTCGGCCTTGCATTGCTGACGGCGCTTCCCGGGCTGCACTGGTACGTCGGCCTTTCCGGCCTGCTGCATGGCTGGCTGGTCTGGCTGCTGCTGGTGCGGGGCGGCCGTCTGGCCTGGCTGGGCCTTGTCCTCGTGGCCGCCAAGCTGGTGTGGCAAGGCATCGGCGGCGTGGAAGCGTGGGTGGTGCAGGAGTCGCACTGGCTGGGTGCGCTGATCGGCGCGGCCATGGCGTGGCCCGCCCGGCGGCTCCTGCCGGCGAAGGGACGCGATACCCCCGCGATGCGCTGATTTGCATGGTTTCCATCGTGCAGGCATAATGCGCGGCTCGCTTCGTCCGGCCGAGCCGGAAACCCGTCGGCAGCGCGATGCCGCCAGAAGCGTTCCGCAACCCGCATCGCGCACCGCCAAAGCGGTGGGGCCGCCGTCTCCCTGGCCAAGGGGGACACCACAGAACCTTCGAGGTGCGTCATGGCACGAGTGTGTCAAGTGAGCAAGAAGGGCGTGCAGACCGGCAACAACGTCTCGCATGCCAACAACAAAACCCGCCGTCGCTGGCTCCCCAACCTGCACGAGCGCCGCTTCTGGGTGGCGAGCGAGAACCGCTGGGTGAAGCTGCGCGTTTCCAACCATGCCCTGCGCACCATCGACAAGAACGGCATCGACGCCGTCCTGGCCGAACTGCGCAAGCAGGGCGAGAAGATCTAAGGAGCTGCGACCATGGCATCCAAGCGCGACAAGATCCGCCTGACCTCCTCGGCCGGCACCGGCCACTTCTACACCACCGACAAGAACAAGAAGAACACGCCGAACAAGATCGAGATCAAGAAGTACGATCCGGTCGTTCGCAAGCACGTGATCTACAAGGAAGGCAAGATCAAGTGAAGCATCGGCCCGCGCGCGCGGCGCGCGGCATGCCGATGCTTCATCCCGGCGGAGGCCGGGATCCAGCTCCTTGAGCTTCGAATAGAAAGCCCGCCGAAAGGCGGGCTTTTTTCATGCGCGGAGATTGGCGGAGGCGGTTGGCCGAGTGCCACGTCGGGTCGCGGCCCGATATCCGCATGGTCGACGCGGCGCCCGCCCGCCGCTTCATGCGGTGTCGCGCACGGGTCGGAAAGCGTGGGATGCCGAAGGGAGGCTCGCCTCGGTTCGTCCGGCGCAGGAGGCCGGCGTCACCGCGATGAAGCCGATATCGGGCCGCGACTTGCGGTGACGCCGGCCCTGCGACCGCGGAAGCGCTTTCAGCAAAACCCGGACATAAAAAAACCGGCGAAGCCAAGCCTCGCCGGTGGTAAAGCGTCGCCGCAAATTTGAGGGAGGGAGGGCGGCGACGCGCTTGCCCTGTTCAGGCGCGCAACCGGATCAACCGGCTGCTGCGGCCTTGGTGGCCTTGGTGGCAGCCTTGGTCAGGCTGTCGTTGGCGGCCTGGAACTGGCTGCGGAAGATCTGGCCGATGGCCTCGGAGGTCTTGAGCGCCTGGCCCAGCACTTCCTGGCTGGTGGAGTAGATCTGCTCGGAGGAGTCCTTCACCAGCGACGCGCCCTTCGGCCAGATGGCCTTGGCGCCTTCGAGGTCGGCCACTTCGGAGGCTTCGCTCAGGAAGGCCACCGACGACTTGACGCTGGCTTCCACCGACTTGAGCTGGAGGTTGACGATGCGCTCGAAGCCCTGGAACGCGAGAGTGTTGGCCTTCAGCGCCGACTGGGCGAACTGGCGGGCCGCGGAAGCGAACGGATTGTTGGCGAACAGGTCGGACATGACAGTTACCCTTCTGGGTTGGAGTGTGGGCGAAGCCTAATCCGATCTTTTGTGCAATGCAACAAAATTGGCAACCAATCCATTTATGTTTAGTTCATTAATTGGTCAACCTGCTGATTTTTCGTGCTGCCCTGCGTGAATCGAGGCATGACGCGCTGCGTCAACGCCCCGGCCCGCGATACACGCAGCCGGAGGTGCACGTCTCATGCACCACCACGCGCGAAAGCTGCGGCAGCGCCGGTGCGAGCTGGTCCCAGATCCAGCGCGCCAGGTTCTCGCTGGTCGGGTTTTCCAGCCCCGGCACCTCGTTGAGGTAGTGGTGGTCGAGCCGGTCGAACACCGGCTGGAAGGCGCGCTTGATGTCGGAAAAGTCCATCACCCAGCCCGTCTGCGGCCCGGGTTCGCCGCGGACGTGGACTTCCACGAGGAAGGAGTGGCCGTGCAGGCGCGCGCACTTGTGGCCCTCGGGCACGTTCGGCAGGCGGTGCGCGGCCTCGATGTGGAAACGCTTGAAGATGTCCATGTCGGCGGGCCCTATTCCCCCGGCTTCAGGCAGCGCGCGAAGAAGTCGTCGGTCAGGCGCAGCCGGTGCAGCAGGTCGGTGCGTTGCAGGCCGTGCTTGGCGCCCGGATAGGTCATCAGTTCGAACGGGATGCCGCGCTGCTGCAGCGCGCTCATCAACTGCGTGCTGTTGGTGAACAGCACGTTGTCGTCCGCCATGCCGTGGATCAGCAGGAGGCGCGAGGCGAGGCCGTCCAGGTGCGCGAACACGCGCGAGGCGGCGTAGCCTTCCGGATTGGCCGCCGGATGATCCATGTAGCGCTCGGTGTAGTGGGTGTCGTACAGCGCCCAGTCGGTGACGGGCGCCCCGGCCACGCCGCAGGCGTAGGTGTCCGACGCCTTGGCCAGCAGCATCAGCGTCATGTAGCCGCCGTTGGACCAGCCGAACACGCCGATGCGCGAGCCATCCACCCACGGCTGGCTGGCGAGCCATTTCGCGCCGAGCGCCTGGTCGTCCACTTCGACAGTGCCTTGATGGCGGAACAGCGCGCCGCCGAACTTCGCCCCGCGTCGCGGGGTGCCGCGATTGTCCAGCGTGAACACCACGTAGCCGCGCTGCGCCAGGTACTGGCCGAACAGCGCGTCGCCACGGCCCGGCCAGCCGCGCAGCACCGTCTGCGCCGCCGGGCCGCCGTAGACGTAGACCACCACCGGGTACTTCTTCGACGGATCGAAGCCGGCCGGCTTGATGAGCCCGTAATGCAGGGCGCTGCCGTCGGCGGCGGCCAGTTCGCCGTATTCCACCGGGCGATGCGCGGCCAGGAACGGCGCATATGGATGCGCGGCATCGGACGGATCGTTGCGCAGCAGCCGGGTCAGGCGCTCGCCATCGGCGCGATGCAGCGAACTCTGCGGCGGCTGTGCCGGGCCGGAGAAGGTATCCACGAACACCTTGGCATTGCCGCTGAACACCACCGCATGCATGCCCGCGCCCTGCGTCAGCCGGCGCGGCTCGCCGCCGGCCAGCGGCACCGCATAGGCGTGCGACTCCAGCGGCGATTCGCGCGTGCCGCTGAAATAGACCAGCCCGGCCTCCTCGTCCACGCCCAGCAGCGCATCGACCACCCAGTCGCCCGATGTCAGCGCCGTGGCAGTGCCATCGGTGGCGATGCGGTACAGATGCTCGAAACCACTGCGCTCGGATTGCCAGACGAAGCCACCGTCCTCCAGGAAGTGCAGGCCGTTGTGCAGCGGCACCCAGGTGGCGCTGGTTTCGGTGACGAGGGTGCGCTGGGTGTCGGCAGAAAGATCGACCTCGATCAGTTCCAGCGTGCGCTGGTCGCGGCTCTGGCGCTGGAAGGTCAGGTGGTGTGGATCGCGCCAGTCCACGCGCGCCAGGTAGATGTCCGGGTCCGGGCCCAGATCGATGCGCCGTGGCGCGGGGGGGCCCATGCGCTCCTGCACTTTCACCGGGCGCTTGCCGCTGCGCGTGTCGATCGACGCCTCGCGCGAGCCGGGCGCTTTCAGGAACTCGCCGGGCCGCGCCACGAACAGTTCGATGCCCACGTTCGGATCGCCCGCGGCCGGATAGCGCTGCTCGATCACCTCGGTGCGGTCGGCATAGACCTCGTAGCGCTTCTGCACCGGCACCTTGGATTCGTCGATGCGCGCATAGGCGATGGCGCTGTCGTCTGGCGCCCACCAGTAGCCGGTATGGCGGTCCATTTCCTCGTCGGCGACGAACTCGGCCACACCGTTGCCGATGGTGTCCGAGCCATCGAACGTCAGCCGGATCTCCTGCCCGCCGGCCAGGTCCACCACCCACAGGTCGCGCCCGCGCACGAAGCTGACGTAGCCGCCCTTCGGCGAAACCTTCGGATCGGTGGCGAAGCCGCTGCCCGCGGTCAGCTTGCGCACCGCCTCGCCGGGCCTGGCGTCCAGGTCGTACAGGTACAACTGGCCCCCGAGCGGGAACAGCAGCCGGCGCGAATCGGGCGCCCACTGGTAGGCCACGATGCCGGAGAACGCCGCGATGCGCTGGCGCTCGCGCCGCGCCTTTTCCTCGTCCGAAAGCACTTCCGCGCCCGGCAGCACGTCGTCGGCCGCGACCAGCCGGCGGGTCTGGTCCGATGCGATGTCGTATTCCCACAGATCGAGCCGATAGCCATCCGCCTCGCCACCGCGAAGGAAGGTCACGCGGCTGCCATCGGGCGCGATGCGCGGCTGCATCAATGCCGGGCCCGCCAGTGGCACGTCGCCGGCGATGGCTTCCAGCGTGAGGTTCCGTGGCGTGGGCTGGGCGGCCTGGGCGGCGGGAAGGATCATGGCGAGCGACAGTGCGGCGATGAAGCGGAAGAATGGCATGGGAGGTACTCCAGGGCGTCAGCCCGCGGGCCGGACGTTGCCGAACAGGATCGCGCGCTGGACATCGTCCATCGGCGTGCGTGGAATCTTGCCCTCCCAGGCGTAGGCGCGTTGCGTGGCCGGGCGCGCCGCGATGGCAGCGCGCCAGCGTTGCACATTGGGATAGGAGGCCAGATCGATCGGGGCCTTGGGATAGACGTCGATCCACGGATACGCGGCCATGTCGGCGATGCCGTAATCGTCGCCGGCAATGAAGGCGCGCCCTTCCAGCCGCTTGTCGAGCACGCCGAGCAGGCGCCCGGCTTCGCTGGCGTAGCGTGCCTTGGCGTAGCCGATGTCCTCGGGCGCGTAGACGTGGAAGTGGCCGTACTGGCCGGTCATCGGGCCGAGTCCGCCCACCTGCCAGAACAGCCATTCCAGTGTGGCGGTGCGCCCGCGCAGGTCGGCCGGGATGAAGCGGCCGGTCTTGTCGGCCAGGTACAGCAGGATCGCGCCGGACTCGAACACGCCGATCGGCGCGCCGCCGTCGGCGGGCGCGTGGTCGAGGATCGCAGGCATCTTGTTGTTCGGCGAGATCGCCAGGAACTCCGGTTTGAACTGGTCGCCGCGCCCGATGTCGATCGGCACCACGGTGTACGGCAACCCGGTTTCTTCCAGGAACAGCGTGATCTTGTGGCCGTTGGGCGTGGGCCAGTAGAAAAGCTCGATCATGGGTTGCAGCCCTCGCGGTCGGAATGGACGGACTCTAGCCGCCCTTGCCGCCGGCTCAAAGCCCGGCGGCTGTCCGGAAGAACCTTCAATCCTCCAGCGTCAGCAGCGAGGCGTTGCCGCCCGCCGCCGTGGTGTTGATCGTCAGCGTGCGCTCGGTGCAGAAGCGGGCCAGGTAGTGCGGGCCGCCGGCCTTGGGGCCGGTGCCGGAGAGGCCCTCGCCGCCGAACGGCTGCACGCCGACCACCGCGCCGATCATGTTGCGGTTGACGTAGCAGTTGCCGGCGCGGATGCGGCGGGAGATCTTCTCCACCGTCTCGTCGATGCGGCTGTGGATGCCGAGCGTGAGGCCGTAGCCGGTGGCGTTGATCGCGTCGATCACCGCGTCCAGCCGGTCGGCGTCGTAGCGGATCACGTGCAGCACCGGGCCGAAGATTTCGCGGTGCAGGCGGGCCAGGCCGTCGATCTCGTAGGCGCGCGGGGCGAAGAAGGTGCCGTGCTCGCATTCGGCGCCGAGCGCGACGCTGGCGATGGGCGTGGCTTCGCGCTCCATGCGCTCGGCGTGGTTCTGCAGCATCGCCAGCGCATCGCCGTCGATCACCGGGCCGATGTCGGTGGAGAGCAGGCCCGGGTCGCCGACCGCAAGTTCCGCCATCGCGCCGGCCAGCATCCGCACCACCTTGTCGGCGATGTCGCGCTGCACGAACAGGATGCGCGTGGCCGAGCAGCGCTGGCCGGCGGAGCCGAACGCGCCCTGGACGGCGTCCTTGACGAGTTGCTCGGGCAGGGCCGAGGAATCGGCGATCAGCGCGTTCTGGCCGCCGGTTTCGGCGATCAGCACGGCGATGGCGGCATCGCGCGCGGCCAGTGCGCGGTTGATGGCGCGCGCGGTGTCGGTGGAGCCGGTGAAGGCGACGCCGGCCACGCGCGCATCGGCGGTGAGCGCCGCGCCGACGGTGGCGCCGTCGCCGGGCACGAACTGGAGCACGTCGGCCGGCACGCCGGCTTCGTGCAGCAGCGCGGTCATCGCATGGCCGACGAGGTTGGTCTGCTCGGCGGGCTTGGCGATCACGCTGTTGCCGGTGACCAGCGCCGCCGCGATCTGGCCGGTGAAGATCGCCAGCGGGAAGTTCCACGGGCTGATGCAGACGAACACGCCGCGCCCGTGCAGGAAGAGCTGGTTCGATTCGCCGGTCGGGCCGGGCAGGGTTTCCGGCTGGGCGAGCGTCAGGCGCGCCTGCTGCGCGTAGTAGCGCAGGAAGTCGATGGCCTCGCGCACTTCGGCGATGGCATCGGGCAGGGTCTTGCCGGCTTCCTTCACGCACAGCGCGATGAACTGCGGCAGGCGCGCCTGCAACAGGTCGGCGGCGTGTTCGAGCACCTTGGCGCGCGAGGTGGCCGGCAACGCATCCCAGCCCGGCTGCGCCGCGGCGGCGTTCTGCAGCGCGCGTTCGACGGTGGCGGCATCGGCGGCCTGCCAGGTGCCGACCTGTTCGCGACGATCCGCCGGATTGGTGACGGCCTGCGCCGCGCCCGCGGTCTGCGCGCCGGGCACCAGCGGCCCGGCGTGCCACGGCTTCACCGCCGCGTTGACCTGATCGGCGAGGCGGCGCAGTTCATCATCGTTGGCGAGGTTGACGCCCATGGAGTTCTTCCTTTCTTCGCCGTACAGGGTGGCAGGTTGCGGGATGCGCGGGTGCGGCTTGAAGTCGAAACCGGCGACGGTGGCGACCGGATCGGCCACCAGGTCCGCCGGCGCGACGGCCGGGTCGGTGATGCGGTTGACGAAGCTGGAGTTCGCGCCGTTTTCCAGCAGGCGTCGCACGAGGTAGGGCAGCAGGTCCTCGTGGCTGCCGACCGGCGCGTAGACGCGGCACGGCGTGTTCAGCGCGTTCGGCGAGACGACCTCGTCGTGCAGGTCCTGTCCCATGCCGTGCAGGCGCTGGAATTCGTAGGGCGAGGACTCGCCGCCGCCGCTGCGGCCCAGCGCCAGGCGGGCGAATTCGTTGACGGCCGCGATCGTCTGCGCGTTGTGGCTGGCGAACATCGGATACAGCGCATCGGTGGCGGCGAGCATCTTGCGCGCGCAGGCCAGGTAGCTGACGTCGGTGTTGGGCTTGCGCGTGAACACCGGGTAGCCGGCGTGGCCGTCCACCTGCGCGCGCTTGATCTCCGAATCCCAGTACGCGCCCTTCACCAGGCGCACCGGGATGCGACGTCCGACGCGGCGCGCCAGCGCGATCAGCCAGTCGAGCGTGGCCGGCGTGCGCTTCTGGTACGCCTGCACGGCAAGGCCCAAGCCTTCCCAGCCGGCGAGGGATTCGTCCGAGTACACCGCCTCGATCAGTTCCAGGCTCAGTTCGAGACGATCGGCTTCCTCGGCATCGATGGTGTAGCCGATGCCCTGCGCCTTGGCGAGCTGGGCCAGTTGCAGCACGCGCGGCGCCAGTTCGCCCATCACGCGGGCACGCTTGGCGACCTCGTAGCGCGGGTGCAGCGCGGAGAGCTTGATCGAGATGCTCGGCGCGGCGAACACGTCGCCGCCGGCGAAGCTGCCGTTCGGACCGCTGCGGCCGATGGCGAGGATCGCCAGCCGGTACGCCTCGAAATACCGATCCGCATCGGCCTGCGTCAGCGCGGCCTCGCCGAGCATGTCGTAGGAATGGCGATAGGCGGCGTTGCCGCCCTTGCGCGCGCGCTTGAGCGCTTCCTCGATGCTGCGGCCCATGACGAACTGGTGGCCCATGATGCGCATCGCCTGCCGCACCGCGAGGCGGATCACCGGCTCGCCCGCGCGCCCGACGAGGCGGCGCAGCGCGTCGCCGAAACTGCGGCGCGTGGCGTCGGCCAGGTTGACCAGCCGGCCGGTCAGCATCAGGCCCCACGTCGATGCGTTCACCAGCACCGAATCGCTCTGGCCCAGGTGCCCTTCCCAGTCCGCATCGCCGAGCTTGTCGCGGATCAGGCGGTCTGCCGTGTCCTGGTCGGGAATGCGCAGCAGCGCCTCGGCCACGCACATCAGCAGCACGCCTTCCTCGCTGGACAGGTCGTACTCGCGCATGAAGGCTTCGATCGCACCCTGGTCCTCGGCCTTGGCGCGCACGCGCAGCACCAGGGCTTCGGCGGTGGTCTGGATCGCGGCCTGCGTTTCCGGGTCCACCCGTGCCGCATCCAGCAACGCGGCAAGGTGCGCGCCTTCGTCGGCGGCGTACAGGGCGGTCAACGCCGCCAGCGGCGAACCGGCCGGCGGAAGTTCAGGGCTGAGAATGGGTTTCACGACGATCTCCGACATGCGCGGCGCATGGCGGGCGGCATTGTAGAGCGGAGCTTGGCCGCTTGCTGCGGCCGGGATACGGATTGGCGCGCGCGATGCGGTTTTCGTGTTCGGCGCGGGGGGATCGGCACAGAAGCCGGCGCGCGTCCCCCGTCAGCCGTCGTGGCCGGCCGGCTTGCGCTTGCGCGGCGCACGCGGCTTGGCGGCGGGCTTCTTCTTCGCCGCCGGCACGACTTCGCCGTCGATGGCGTCTTTCTCGTACTGCACGTCGCTGCCGAAGAGCGACGTGGCCGTCGCCGCGACGCGGCGCGTGTCCAGCAGCACGAAGCCGGCCACCGCCATCGCGCCGGCGATCGGCAGCCAGCGCGTGCCGACCCGCGTCATGCCGCGCTGGGCGATGCGCAGGGCGATCTTGTTGGCGATGGCGTACAGCGCCGAGAGCGGCGTCTGGCGCACGATGTAGCGTTCGCCGATCTGGATCACGATGTCGCGGAAGGCGCCGGCGGCGGTGTGCTGGAACAGGCAGTACAGCATTTCCTCGCGGCGCAACTGGCGGTGCCGGCCGTGGCAGGCGGCGATGTCGGCCACCATCTGCGCCTGCATCTTCCACACCGCGTATAGCTCCGGCGCGATGGTCGCCCAGCCCAGCGGGCCGGGCGGCAATGCGAGCGCGCCGGCGGTGGCCGAGGCTTTCAGCGTGGCGCGGCGCGCGATGGCGCGGGCGCAATCGGCCGGCGTGGCGCTGCGGCGCACCTGCGACGGCGGCACCTTGCCGGCCAGGTCGAGCAAGGCCTGCGCGATGCCGCCGCGTGCGTTGCGCGGGCGGATGAAGCGGCTGACCGGCGTCGGATCGCTCATCTCGGCATCATCCCAGCGCGAAGCGCCACGCGATGCCCCAGCCGGACTGGATCAGCAACCCGAAAAGCGCCAGTACCGCGATGGCGAAGGCCGGCCCGCGCGAAGCCGGGTTGCGCAGGTAGGCGACGATGTAGCCGATGCGCGCCAGCACCCACACCGCGCCCAGCACGCAGGCGATGTCGTCGCGTCCGAACTGCACTGCCAGCGCGAAGACGGGCAGGAACATCACGGCCTGCTCCAGCGTGTTCATCTGCACCCGGTAGGCGCGCTCGAACATCGGATGGCCCGTCACCGCCGGCGCCGCGATCTTGTGCTTTCCGCGCATCCAGCCGGTGACGATG
Organism: Chiayiivirga flava; assembly: GCA_037190825.1. Lineage (GTDB taxonomy): Bacteria > Pseudomonadota > Gammaproteobacteria > Xanthomonadales > Xanthomonadaceae > Denitratimonas > Denitratimonas flava_A. The sequence continues at coordinate 56,130 of JBBCJS010000049.1, read as the reverse complement.
ACCGTCGCCAGCACCACGCAGACCGTGCTCCATACCACCAGTGCGACCCAGGGATTCATTGCCGTACCTCGTCGTTGACCCGTGGTGAGTATTCCCCGGCAGGCGTTTCCTCGTCACGCCGCTGTGCCGCACCGCGACGGCGGGGCAGGAAGGGGCGTTCGGTAAGGACATAGCTCAGCGCGGAAAGGCCGATGCCGCACACCACCGCGCCTGTCGCCCAGCGCCAGTCCGACAGCGGTATCTCCTGCGCCCGCGCCCAGCTTCGCAGCCACTGCAATACCGGGTAGTGCCACAGGTAGAGGCTGTAGCTGATGGTGCCCAGGAACACCAGAGGCCGGTTCGCGAGCAGGAGCCGCACCGCGCGCGTTCGCGACAGCGCCGCCGCGGCCACCAACGCCGCGAACGCGCAGCCGAACAGGGCGAACTGGAAGAACAGCCACGGCGCGATGGCACGGTCCACGACATTGCCGGCGCGATGGCCGAGCCAGACCAGCACCAGCGTCGCCACGCCGCCGGCCAGCAGCAGGATGCGTTCCGAACCGCCCCGCCCCTGCGCCAGCGCATGCGCCGCCAGCATGCCGAGCGCGAACTGGTCCAGGCGGCCGGGCAACTGGATCACCCAGCGGTAGAACTCCACGGCATCGGCACCGTACGCGTGGATCGACCACCACAGCACGGCGCGAAACACCACGCTCGCCAGTACCAGCACTACCAGCGGCGGCGGCAGCGCCCGTCGCGTGGCGAACAGCAGCGCCATCAGCGGCACCACCAGATAGAAGTTCCATTCCACCGGCAGCGACCACCACACCGGATTGAGCGCGGCCTCGTTCTGCACCAGGTTGAAGGTGAGCGTGGCGCTGAGCACGGCACCGGTCGCATCCAGCGGGAAGGGTTTCGCGGACCACCACGCCAGCAAGGCCAGCACCGCCCATTGCGCCCAATAGGCCGGAAACACGCGCAGGAAGCGCCGCTTCCAGAACGTGCCCATCGGAACCGCCGGCCCGCCCAGCCGCGCGATCACCCACGCGCCGCCGATCAGATAACCGGACAGCACGAAGAACAGATCCACGCCGAAATGCCCGCGCGCGGCCAGCGGCGTGAAGTCGACGGGGCCGACGGCAAGGCGCGGCCCGCCCATGAACTGCCACAGGTGGAACACCAGCACCCACAGCGCCGCGATGCCGCGCAGGCCGGTCAGGGCATCGGAATAGGGCGGAAGCCGGGGCGCTGGCGTGGAGGTCATCGCCCGGATGATACCGACCATCCGCCGCCGTGCGATGCGGGGCTTGCGTCGGCGCCGGGCCGCTTCGACAGTGGCCGGCATGTCCACGCTTCCGCTCTCCCGCCTGGGTGTCTTGCTCGCGGCCTTTGCCGCGTTCGTCCCGCTGCCGGCGCACGCCGCATCCACCGGCCGGCTGCCGCCCTGGGTGTGCGGCACGGGCGAACCGCCGTTGTTTTCCGATGGCTTCGAGATGGGTGGCGACGCCCGTTACAGCGAACCCTCCGGCGGCGGCGGCGGTGCGTATCCGGGCGCGCAGACGCGCAGCGTGTTCGTCGGCGGGCAGTGGCGCGACTATTACCTGCACGTGCCGACGGGCTATCCCTTCCCCGAACCCGTGCCATTGCTGATGGTGCTGCATGGCGCGGGCGGCGCGGGCACCGCGCCTTCGGCGGCGCAGTCGTTGCGTACGGCCTGGGCCACCACGGCGGATGCGGGAAAGTTCATCGTCGCCGCGCCGGTGGCTTCCGGCGCGAGCGGCGGCTGGGTGCCGGCGACGGACTATCCGACGATGCTGGCGCTGATCGACGACGTGGCCGCGCACTACGACATCGACCGCAGCCGCATCCACGGCTGGGGTTTCTCGGCCGGCGGCCACGTGATGCACGACCTGGCGCTGAAGCAGCGCGCCACCGCGCCGGACATCCGCACCTTCGCCGCCTATGGCGTCAGCGCCGGTGTCCTTGCCGCGCTGGTCTGCAACGGCTCCGGTCAGCCGTCCTGCGCCAGCTTCCTGCCGCAGGTGTCCCGCAGGATTCCGGTGATTCTGCGCGTGGGCACGAGCGATGCGTACCTGTCTCACATGCAGGCCGACCGCAACGCCTTCCTCGCCGCCGGCTGGAGCAGCGGCGATACGCTGGACTACGCCACCTTCGCCGGCGGCCACGTCATTTCCACCGCGCAGTTTCCCGCGACCTGGGAGTTCTTCTGCCCGTTTCAGCGGTTGCCGGATTAGAGTGGGATTGGAGCAGGTCTTTACAGGTCCGTCATTCCGGCGAAAGCCGGAATCCAGCACCTGACTTTGATTTCACAGGAAAACTGGATTCCGGCTTTCGCCGGAATGACGGAGGTAGGTGCTCTGCCTGATTGAGCGGTATTCGGATCAAGGCACCAGCGCAGCCGCAGCCCGGCTCGCGGTGACGATGGCCGGCCAGTCCTTCGCAACGATGCGCTCGCGCGGCAGCATCCACGAGCCGCCGACGCAGACCACGTTGGGCAGGGCGAGATAGCGCGGTGCGCTGGCCAGCGTGATGCCGCCGGTCGGGCAGAAGCGCAGTTGCGGCAAGGGCGAGGCCAGCGCGGCGAGGTAGGCGTGGCCGCCGGCCGGTTCGGCGGGAAAGAACTTCGCCAGCCCGTAGCCGCGTTCGATCAGCGCGATGGCTTCGGAAGCGGTGGCGACGCCGGGCAGCAGCGGCACGGCGCCGGCGGCGGCGGCATCGAGCAGGCGCGCGGTGTGGCCGGGCGAGACGGCGAACCGCGCGCCGGCGCGTTCGGCGGCGGCGAGCTGCGCGGGATCGAGCACGGTGCCGACGCCGACGAGCGCGCCTTCGACTTCCGCCGCGATGGCGCGCACCGCATCCAGCGCGACCGGCGTGCGCAGCGTGACTTCGATGGCCGGCAGCCCGCCTTCGACCAGCGCGCGCGCCAGCGGCACGGCGTCCTCGATGGCTTCGACGATCACCACCGGCACCACCGGGGCGCGGGCGAGGATGGCGGTGAGTCCCTGCTGCGGCGCGTGCGTCATGGCTGCGGTCCCGGAAAGATGCTGGCGCCCTTGTCGGCGGGCCCGACCGCGTTGCGGAAGCAGGCGAACAGTTCGCGCCCCGTGCCCACGTGCGAGGCGGAAAGACGCTGGGTGGCCGGCGCGCGCGCGGCCCATTCGCCAGCGTCGACGAGCACGCTCAGCGTGCCGGCGACGGCATCCACGCGCACGAGGTCGCCATCGCGGATTTTCGCGATCGGCCCGCCCTCGACGGCTTCGGGCGTGACGTGGATCGCCGCCGGCACCTTGCCCGAGGCGCCGGAGAGCCGGCCATCGGTGACGAGGGCGACCTTCTGGCCGCGGTCCTGCAACACGCCCAGCGGCGGCATCAGCTTGTGCAGTTCCGGCATGCCGTTCGCTTTCGGCCCCTGGAAGCGCACCACGGCGACGAAATCATCCGACAACAGCCCGGCGCGGAAGGCTTCCTGCAAGGCTTCCTGCGAATGGAACACGCGCGCCGGGGCCTGGATGACGTGGCGCTCGGGCGCGATGGCCGACACCTTGATGACGGCGCGGCCCAGTTCGCCTTCGAGCAGCTTGAGGCCGCCGGTGGCATCGAACGGTTCGGCCGTGCCGCGCAGCACGGCGGTGTCGCCGCTGCGCGCCGGGCCGTCGCGCCATGTCAGCGCGGCGTCATCGCCGAGGAAAGGCTCGCTGACGTAGGCATCCAGCCCCTTGCCCCAGACCGTGTTCACGTCGCGATGCAGCAGGCCGGCGGCGAGCAGTTCGCCGATGACGAAGGCCATGCCGCCGGCGGCGTGGAAGTGGTTCACGTCGGCGCTGCCGTTCGGATAGACGCGCGCCATCAGCGGCACGACTTCCGCGAGGTCGGAAAAATCGTCCCAGGTGATGCACAGCCCCGCCGCCGCCGCCATCGCGACCAGGTGCAGGGTGTGGTTGGTGGAACCGCCGGTGGCGTGCAGGCCGACGATGCCGTTGACGAGGGCGCGCTCGTCGAGCACATGGCCGATGGGCGTGTAGGCATCGCCGAGCGCGGTGATCGCCAGCGCGCGCGCGGTCGCGGCCCGCGTCAGCGCATCGCGCAGCGGCGTGCCGGGATTGACGAAGGAGGCGCCGGGCAGGTGCAGGCCCATGATCTCCATCAGCATCTGGTTGGTGTTGGCGGTGCCGTAGAAGGTGCAGGTGCCGGCGCTGTGGTACGACTTGGCCTCGGCTTCCAGCAGCGCGTCGCGCCCGACCTTGCCTTCGGCGAAGAGCTGGCGCACTTTCGCCTTCTCGTTGTTCGGCAGGCCCGAGGGCATCGGGCCGGCGGGAATGAACACCGCCGGCAGGTGGCCGAACGACAGCGCGCCGATGACCAGCCCCGGCACGATCTTGTCGCAGATCCCCAGGAACACGGCGGCGTCGAAGGTCTGGTGCGACAGCGCGATGGCGGTGGAGAGCGCGATGGTGTCGCGCGAGAACAGCGACAGTTCCATGCCGGCCTCGCCCTGGGTGATGCCGTCGCACATCGCCGGCACGCCGCCGGCCACCATCGCCACGCCGCCGGCCTCGCGCGCGGCGGCGCGGATCAGGTCGGGATAGCGCTCGTAGGGCTCGTGCGCGGAGAGCATGTCGTTGTAGGCGGTGACGATGCCCAGGCTGGGGCCGTCGCCCTGGCGCAGCATGGCCTTGTCGCCCGGCGTGCAGGCGGCGAAGCCGTGCGCCTGGTTGGCGCAGCCCAGGCGGCGGCGGTGCGGCCGGTGGTCGGCGGCGGCGGCGATGCGTTCGAGGTAGCGCGCGCGGCCGTCCTGGCTGCGCCGGGCGATGCGCTCGGTGATCTCGGCGACCCTGGCGTGTAGTGCTGGCTGGGAGTTCATCGTGATTTTCCTGATGGGCGCGCCGACGCGCTCACGGGCACCAGAATACGGTCGCCGGATGAACGCTGCGTGCGAGCACGGCGGCGATGGGTGCGGACGCCGCCGGCGTGGCGAGCGCGGTTTCGAGCACGCGGCGCTTGGCGTCGCCTTCGATGTGCAGCGCGAGCGCATCGGCCTGTGCGATGGCGGGCAGGGTCAGCGTGACGCGCGGTTCGCCGGCGGCCGGCGCGCGCATCGTCTCGACGCGGCGCAGGCCGGCGGGATCGAGCGCCGCGTCGAGCCGGTCGCCGCCGGGAAACAGCGAGGCGGTATGGCCGTCCTCGCCCATGCCGAGCACGACGGCGGCCAAAGGCAGCGGCATGGAGGCGATGCGCGATTCGATCTGCGCCCGCGCCATTTCCGGCGTCGGGTCGTCGTTGTGAAGCGGCACGAAACGCGCCGCCGCGGCAGGGCCGCGCAGCAGGTGCTCGCGCACCAGCCGCGCGTTCGAGCGCTCCGAGTCCTCGCCGACCCAGCGTTCGTCCACCAGCGTCACGTCCACCGCGCGCCAGTCGATTTCCTTTGCCGACAGCGCGGCCAAGAAGCGCTGTGGCGTGCGGCCGCCGGAAACGGCCAGTGCCGCGCGTGGGGGGGCTGGGAAAGCCCGATCGAGCCCTTCGGCGGCGATACGGCGCGCGAGCGCGGCGGCCACATGATCGGCGAGCGCTTCGGCCAGGGCCGCCGCATCGGGGAATTCGCGAAACAGCGGCGCAGCGCTCACGCCGTGTCCTCGGTCCAGGTGCGGCCGTCGCGCTCGATCAGCGCGATCGACGCGGACGGCCCCCAGGTGCCGGCGGTGTAGGGCTTGGGCGGTTCGCTGCTGGCGCGCCAGGCATCGAGGATCGGATCGATCCAGCGCCACGCCGCCTCCACTTCGTCGCGGCGCATGAACAGGGTCTGCTGGCCGCGCACCACGTCCAGCAGCAGGCGTTCGTAGGCATCCGGGTGGCGCACGTCGAAGGCCTCGGCGAAGCTCATGTCCAGCGGCACTTCCTGCAGGCGCATGCCGCCGGGGCCGGGGTCCTTGATCATCAGCCAGAGCTTCACGCCTTCGTCCGGTTGCAGCCGCACCACCAGCCGGTTCGGCGTCAGCGGCCCGGCCGCCGCGCCGAAGACCGAATGCGGGATCGGCCGGAAGGTCACCACGATTTCCGAACTGCGCGCCGCCAGCCGCTTGCCGGTGCGCAGGTAGAACGGCGTGCCGGCCCAGCGCCAGTTCTGCACCTGTGCCTTCAGCGCGACGAAGGTTTCGGTGGCGCTGTTCCTGCCCAGCGCCTCCAGATAGCCCGGCACCGCGCCTCCGCCGTTGGCGCCGGCGCGGTACTGGCCGCGCACGGTGAAAAGGTGGGCGTCCTCGCGCGTGATCGGCTTGAGCGCGTTGAGCACCTTGAGCTTCTCGTCGCGCACCGCATCGGCGTCGAGCGAGTTCGGCGGTTCCATCGCCACCAGGCACAGCAGTTGCAGCAGGTGGTTCTGCACCATGTCGCGCAGCGCGCCGGCGTGGTCGTAGTAGTCGGCGCGGCCTTCCACGCCCAGGCTCTCGGCCACGGAAATCTGCACGTGGTCGATGTGCGCGGCGTTCCACAACGGCTCGAACAGCGCGTTGGCAAAGCGCAGCGCCATCAGGTTCTGCACCGTTTCCTTGCCCAGGTAATGGTCGATCCGGTAGATGCGGTCCTCGGGGAACACCGCGCCGACGGCGTCGTTGAGTCGCTGCGCCGAGGCCAGGTCGCGGCCGAGCGGTTTTTCGATCACCACGCGGCCCTGCGCCAGGCCGAAGCGGCCGAGCCGTTCGCAGATCGGGCCGAAGTGCGCCGGGGCGGTGGCCAGGTAAAACACCTGTCCGGACGCGGGACGCGCCTGGAGCAGCGCGGCCAGACCGCTCCAGCCGGCATCCGACTCGGCATCGGCGGCGACGTAGCGCAGCCGGGCGAGGAAACGCGCGAGCGTGTCCGCATCCGCGCCGGGCACATGCTCCCCGATGGCCTGCCGCGCCAGTTCGCGGAACGCCTCGTCGTCCATGTCGCGGCGCGACACGCCGACGATCAGCGTGGGATCGGTCAGCTGCCCGTCGGCATCGCGGTGGAACAGCGCCGGCAGGAGCTTGCGCCGGGCCAGGTCGCCGGTCGCGCCGAACACGGTGAGGACGAAGGGATCGACGGGGATCAGGCGGCTGGTCATGCGGCGGCGGACTCGTGGAGGATTGAACGGGTGGATGATCGGAACCGGCGGTTGCCACCGGCCATGGAGAGCATGCGTGTCCGGTCCGGCGCCGGCTTGCCGCTATGCAGCAAGCATTGTGCGCGACGCCGCGCTAGTCTACGACGCATGACAGCGTTGTCAAAGCTGCTGCCACGCCATTTTTCCAGGGATTTACGTCCATGTTTCCGAACCGTCCGCCGCTGCTCCCGTTGGCCTGTGGATTGACCCTCGCCGCCTTGCTGCTGGCCGGGTGCGGGCGCGGCGCGCCGAAGCCGGAGGCCGATGCGGCCACGGGGAAAGCGGAGCCGGCCGCCTCGGCGGGCATCGTGCCCGAACACTGGCCGCAGGTCGCCTGGCCGTTGCCGCACGATGCCGCGCTGGAAGCGCGCGTGGATGCGCTGCTGGCCACGATGAGCATCGAGGAAAAAGTCGGCCAGATCATCCAGGGCGACATCGACAGCATCACGCCGGAGGACGTGCGCCGCTACCGGCTCGGCTCGATCCTGGCCGGCGGCGGTTCCGATCCGGGCCGCCAGTACAACGCCCCGCCGCAGGCCTGGCTGGACCTGGCCGATGCGTTCTGGGAAGCCTCGATGGATACCCGCGGCGGCGGCAAGGCGATCCCGATCCTCTGGGGCATCGACGCGATGCACGGCCAGAGCAACATCGTCGGCGCGACCCTGTTCCCGCAGAACATCGGCCTGGGCGCGACGCGCAATCCCGGGCTTCTGCGCGAGATCGCCCGCATCACCGCGATCGAGACCCGCACCACCGGCATGGAATGGACCTTCGCGCCGACCGTCGCGGTGCCGCGCGACGACCGCTGGGGCCGCACCTACGAGGGCTATTCGGAATCGCCCGAGCTGGTCGCGAGCTTCGCCGGGGCGTTCGTCGAAGGGCTGCAAGGCCGGCCGGGCACGCCGGAGTTCCTCGACGACCACCACGTGATGAGTACGGTCAAGCACTACCTCGGCGACGGCGGCACCACCGCCGGCAAGGACCAGGGCGATACCGCCGTCAGCGAGGCCGAGCTGCGCGACGTCCATGCCGCCGGCTACGTGCCCGCCATCGCCGCCGGCGCGCAGGGCGTGATGGCCTCGTTCAACAGCTTCCACGGCGAGAAGCTGCACGGCCACAAGCCGCTGATGACCGGCGTGCTGAAGGAACGCATGAACTTCGGCGGCTTCATCGTCGGCGACTGGAACGGCCACGGCCAGGTGCGCGGCTGCACCAACGTCGATTGCCCGATCACGTTCGAGGCCGGCCTGGACATGGCGATGGCGCCCGACAGCTGGAAGGGCCTGTACGAGAGCACGCTGGCGCATGCGAAGGCCGGCACGCTGCCGATGGCGCGCCTGGACGATGCGGTGCGCCGCATCCTGCGGGTGAAGTTCCGCATGGGGCTGTTCGAGAAGCCGAAACCTTCCGAGCGTGCGCTGGGCGGCAGGTTCGAGTTGCTCGGCGCGCCCGAACACCGCGCCGTGGCGCGGCGCGCGGTGCGCGAGTCGCTCGTGCTGCTGAAGAACCAGGGCGGCGTGCTGCCGCTGTCGCCGGCTTCGCATCTGCTGGTGGTCGGCACGGCGGCCGACGACGTGGGCCAGCAATCCGGCGGCTGGACGCTGACCTGGCAGGGCGACGGCACCACGCGCGCCGATTTCCCCAATGCCGATTCGATCTGGGACGGCCTCAAGGCGCAGGTCGAAGCGGCCGGCGGCAGGGCGACCTACTCGGCCGACGGCAGCTACACGCAGAAGCCCGACGCGGCCATCGTGGTGTTCGGCGAGCAGCCCTACGCCGAGTTCCAGGGCGACCTGCCCGACCTGATGTTCAAGGGCGGCAAGTCCGGCGACCTGGAAACCATCCGGCGGCTCAAGGCCGACGGCATTCCGGTGGTGGCGGTATTCCTCAGCGGCCGCCCGCTGTGGATGAACCGCGAGATCAACGCCGCCGACGCCTTCGTCGCGGCGTGGCTGCCCGGTTCGGAAGGCGGCGGCGTCGCCGATGTGCTGCTGCGCGATGCCGGCGGCCGCGTGCAGTTCGATTTCACCGGCAAGCTGAGCTTTTCCTGGCCGCGCCGCGCCGACCAGCACGCCAACAACGTCGGCGATCCGGACTACGACCCGCAGTTCGCGTTCGGCTACGGCCTCGGCTATGCCGACGATGGTGCGCTCGCCACCTTGTCCGAAAATCCCGGCATCGATCCGAACGCCGCACGCACCAACTCCTGGTTCGAGCGCGGCGTGGCGACCACCGGCCTGACCCTGCGGCTGGTCGGCGGCGACGGCCGCGCCATGGACATCGTGCATCCGGCCGCGACCACGGCCGATGGTTCGCTGGACATGAGCGCGATCAACTACGAGGTGCAGGAAGGCGCGCGCCTGTTCGCCTGGGCCGGCGATGCCGCGCTGGAACTGCGCAGCAACGTGCCGCTGGACCTGGTGCGCGAAACCAATGGCGATATCTTCGTGGTCGCGACCCTGCGCGTGGACGCGTTCCCCGAAGGCGGCGATGCGGCGTTGATCGCCGGCTGCGGCGCGGGCTGCGCGGCGCAGGTACCGCTCGGCCAGGCGCTGGCGGCGTTGCCGCGCGGCGAATGGACGCGCCTGGGCGTGCCGCTGCGCTGCCTGCGCGTGGCCGGCGCCGATACCGCCCGGCTCGACATGCCGTTCGCGCTGCATGCGCAGGCGGGTACCCGCATCGCGCTGACCCGCGTGGCCGCGAGTACCGACTTCGACCACGGCGCCGATTGCCCCGTGCGCTAGAGCGACTCCGGTTCACAACAGGTGCCACGGCTCCCAAACCCTTCTCTCCTCCGCGGGGAGGGGTCGGGGAGAGGGGAAAAGCACATGCACACCCAATCCAATCCACAGATTTCCCGGATACTGGCGATTCCATGAGCGGCAACGAACACGTCCTGCTCGCCGACATCGGCGGCACCAAGGCCCGCTTCGCGCTGACCTTGGGCGATACGCGCGCGCCGCTGCTGGAAGGCAGCGTGCGCGAGTTCAAGATCGCCGATTTCCCGTCGCTGGCCGATGCGGCGCGGCATTACCTGGACGAGGTCGATGCCGAAGCCGCACGCGCGGTGCTCGCGGTGGCTGGCCGCATCGATGGCGACGAGGCGCGCATCACCAACCATTCCTGGGTGATCTCGCGGGCGCGCACCTGCGAGGCGCTGGGTCTTTCCGGCGTGAAGCTCATCAACGACTTCGCCGCGCAGGCGATGGCGGCATCGCTGCTGACACCCGACGACGTAGTGGCCATTGGCGGCGCGCCGTGGACGCCGGCGCCCATGTCCACGCCGCGCACCTACGCCGTGATCGGGCCGGGCACCGGCCTGGGCGTCGGCGGCCTCCTGATCCGCGACGGCCATCGCCATCCGTTGCAGACCGAGGGCGGCCACGTCAGCTTTCCGCCGACCACGCCGGAGGAGATCGAGATTCTCCGGCACCTGTCCGGGCAGTTCGGCCGCGTCTCCAACGAACGCCTGATCTGCGGCCCCGGGCTGGTCAACCTGCATCGCGCCCTGCGCGCCATCGCCGGCCTCGACCCGGGCACGCTCGGGCCGGCCGACATCACCGCGCTGGCCGACGAAGGAGATGCGCTGTGCGTGCGCACGCTCGACGTGTTCTGCGCGATCTTCGGCGCCATCGCCGGCGACCTGGTGCTGACGCTCGGCGCGTGGGACGGCGTGTTCCTGGCCGGCGGCATGGTGCCCAAGCTGGTGGGCCGGCTGCAGCATTCGGGCTTCCGCGAGCGCTTCGAGCACAAGGGCCGTTTCTCCCCGACGATGGCGCAGGTGCCGACGCTGGCGATCGTGCACCCGCATCCCGGCCTGCTCGGCGCCGCCGCGATGGCGATGGAAAGCGACGAGGCGCTAACATCACCGCCTACTGGATGACCCAACAAGGCGAACGGGATTGGCCGGCGAGCGCGTACGCATAGAGGATGTCGCAGCGGCGGCGGGCGTGTCGATGAAGACCGTCTCGCGCGTGCTCAACCACGAACCCAACGTCTCCGAGGCCACGCGCCTGGCGGTCGAGGCGGCGGTGCAGAAGCTGCAATACCGGCCCAATCCCTCGGCGCGCGTGCTCGCCGGGCGCAGGTCGTACCTGGTGGCGCTGCTGTACGACAACCCGTCGGGCAACTACCTGATGGAAGTGGAGCAGGGCGTGCTCGATGCCTGCCAGTCGCAGCACTACCACCTGATGCTGGCGCCGCTGGCCTATACCGCCCGGGATGTCGTCGACCAGGCCGAGGCGCTGGTGCTGCAATCGCGCCTGGATGGCGTCGTGCTGACGCCGCCGCTCACCGACAACGCCACCCTGCTGGCGCGCCTGGACGCGCTCGACATTCCCTACGCCAGCATCTCGCCGAAGGAACAGCACCGCCGCATCGGCGTGGTGCTGGACGAGCGCAACGCGGTGCGCGAGATGGTGGGGTACCTGGTCTCGCTCGGGCATCGCCGCATCGCGCACATCAAGGGCCATCCCGCGCACGGCGCCAGCGTCTGGCGACTGGCCGGATACCGCGATGGCCTCAAGCAGGCGGGCCTGCGCTACGACGCCACGCTGGTGGTCGATGGCGAGTTCTCGTACGAATCGGGCGTCGTCGCGGCCAACCGCCTGCTCGACCTGGCGCAGCCGCCGAGCGCCATCGTCGCGGCCAACGACGACATGGCGGCGGGCGTGATCTGCGCCGCCTTCGAACGCGGCCTGTCGGTGCCGGGCGACGTGTCGGTCTGCGGCTTCGACGACACCCCGATCGCGCGCCAGATCTATCCGGCGCTGACCACGGTGCGCCAGCCCACGCGCGAGATGGGCCGGCTGGCCGGGCTGGAACTGCTGAAGGAAATCCGCGAACGCCACACCGGCGGCATCGTCGACGTGCCCTACGGCCTGCAATTGCGCCGCTCGACCGGGCCGGCGCCGACGCGCGACTGACCCCGCATGGGCGCCGGTTGCGGCACGGAGATGCTGTATTGCAGCAATCTTCCGCTCCCTTGCGCCATGGATGCTCATGGGCATCCCGGGGAGGTTCCGGGGCGACGCGGGAATCCAGGGAACATCCGACCGCCTCGTCGTCCCGGCGCAGGCCAGGATCCGGCGCTTGCTCAACCTGTTGAGGAAACTGGATTCCAGCGCTCGCCGGAATGACGGAGAAGGGCTTTCCCGGGCGCTCTTTCGAACCCTTCCAGGTCCATCGCCATGGGTTGATTCCAGCTTCGGGAAGGCCGCCCGCATGCCTCCGGAACTCGCGGCACGAAGCATGTTGCAATGCAGTTTGACAGCGCTGTCACACTGGCTTCCAATGCCCTCAACGGGCGCACCGTGTCCGTCGAACACGCACATCGCGATTCCAAAAAAATATCCTGGGGAGGGTAGCTACATGAATCAGTCGCAGGGCATGCCCAAGAAGCGGCTCCTGGCGTCGGCGTTGCTGCTGGCGCTCGCACATTCGGCTGCGGCGCAGGGGCAGCAGACCCGGTCGGCCACCGAGGCGGACGAAGCCACCGAGCTGGATGCCATCGTCGTCACCGGCATCCGGGCCAGCCTGGAATCCTCGATGAACCTCAAGCGCGATGCGCAGGGCGTCGTGGATGGCATCGTCGCCGAGGACATCGGCAAGTTCCCGGACACCAACCTGGCCGAGTCGCTGCAACGCATCAGCGGCGTCTCGATCGACCGCACCGCCAGCGGCGAAGGTTCGAAGGTCACGGTGCGCGGCGTCGGGCCGGACCACAACCTGGTGCTGCTCAACGGCCGCCAGATGCCGGGCGCGCTGCTGAACGGGTTTTCCACGAACAACTCGCGCGCCTTCGACTTCGCCAACCTGGCCTCCGAGGCCGTGTCCGCCGTCGAGATCTACAAGACCGGCCTGGCGTCCAACCCGACCGGCGGCATCGGTGCGACCATCAACATCAAGACCGCCCGCCCGCTGGAAAGCGGCCCCTTGGCCAACTTCGGCCTCAAGGCCGTCCACGACACCTCCAACGGCAACCTGCCCGGTACGATGCAGGGCAGCGACTGGACCGGCGAGGCATCCGGCATCTTCAGCCGGACCTTCGCCGACGGGCGATTCGGTATCGCCCTGACCGGCAGCCACCAGAGCCGCGACAGCGGCTACAACCAGGTCGGCGTGACCAGCGGCTGGCGCACCCATTTCGGCGGCGAGGGCGGCTGGGGTGCGATCGCGCCGGGGACGCCGGGCAACGAGAACCTGCCTGGCCCGACCGATCTGTACTCGGTGCCGCAGAACCTCAACTACAGCGTCAACGGCGTGCAGCGTCAGCGCACCAATGGCCAGGTGACGCTGCAATGGGCGCCGACGGATCGCATAACCGCCACGCTGGATTACACCTATTCGGAAAACAAGATCCAGCAGCAGCGCAACGAGATGTCGGTGTGGTTCAACTTCGTCGGCGTGGAAAGCGCCTGGACCGACGGTCCGGCGGCGGGTCCGATCTTCTACCGCGAGCTGATCAACTGCACCGGGACGCAGAACCCCGACGGCACCTACGAAGGCTGCGGCGACCTGGCGATGGCGGGCGGCAAGAGCGCCACCAAGGCGGTGAACGATTCGCTGGGCTTCAACGTCGCCTGGGAAGTGAACGATTCGCTGAGCCTGGAGTTCGACTACCACAGCTCCGAGGCCGAACTGAAGCCGGACAGCGACTGGGGTTCGATGGGGAACATAGGCACCGCAGCCTGGATGCGTGGCGATACCACGGTCTGGTTCGATGGGGAGCTGCCCATCACCAATATCGTGCTGCCGCCGGGCGTCAGCGGCGTGCATCCCTCGCAGGCGCGCGTCACCGGCCGCCAGTTCGTGAACGGCTATTCGCTCGGAGAGGTCGATCAGGGGCGCCTGGGCGGCACGTTCGAGTTCGGCGACTATTCCAACCTGAAGTTCGGCGTGGCCGAGACAAGGGTCAAGAACCGCACCGCGTGGGGCATCAACGAGAATCCGGACTGGGGCGGCATCGGTCTGGCCTCGGACTGGGACGACAGCTTCTGGTACATCGACAACATGGCGCGCTACTTCGATGCCTTCTCCGGGCATGACGATCCGCGCTTCAGCGCCGACTTCCTGGTGTTCGACTACGAGCGCATGCGCCAGGCCCTGGGCGAGTTCACGGGGCGGCCGGATCTGGCCCGTCGCCCGGACGACTTCGACCGCGCCGACCTGCGCACCACCGAGAAGACCCAGAGCGCCTACCTGCAATGGGGTACCAGCATCCAGAGCCGGATTCCGGTCAACATCGCGCTGGGCGTGCGCTACGAAAAGACCGACGTGGAGTCCAGCGCCCAGGTGACGACGCCGATCCAAGTGCTATGGGTGGCGGACAACGAGTTCTTCGCCGAAATGGGTGACAAGGCGTTCACCACCATGACCGGCGGATACCAGTACTGGCTGCCGAACCTGGATACCAGCTTCGAGCTGCGCGACGACATGGTGCTGCGCGCCAGCTACGGTCACTCCATTGGCCGACCCGGCTGGGCGGACATCCAGGGCGGACAGACCGTCGGCACGGTGCTGCGCGTCAACGGCGGCAGCGGCGCAGCGGGCAACCCCGACCTCAAGCCCCTGCTCTCCAAGAACATCGACCTGTCCTGGGAGTGGTACTACGCCGACGCCAGCTACTTCTCGGTCAGCTACTACCGCAAGAACATCTCCAACTACATCGACCACGGCGCGGGCTCGTTCCAGGACACGTTGTTCAGCCTGCCCACGCCGGTGGGCGGGGCGTACTGGAACGCGGCCATCGCCGGCGGCTGCGGCCAGGCCGACGTGGGCTGCATCCGCCAGTACATCTTCGACAACTTCGACGGCCAGCCCGGCGTCGACAGCTCGGCGGGGTCGAACGGCGTCATCACCGGCCAACCCGGCGATCCGCTCACGGTGTTCAGCATCACCACGCCGGCCAATGCCGGGTCGCACAGCCTGAACGGCTACGAGTTCAACGTGCAGCACATGTTCGGCGACAGCGGCTTCGGCGTGGCGGCCAACTACACCATCGTGGACAGCGCCAGCCTGTCGTACGACAACGCCGCCAAGGGTCCGCAGCAGGTGCTGGTCGGTCTGAGCGATTCGGCCAACCTGGTCGGCTTCTACGACAGGGGCAAGTGGCAGGTGCGCCTGGCCTACAACTGGCGCGACAAGTTCCTCAGCGGCCAGTACGACGGCGATCCCGCCGATCCGGCCAAGAACAACCCGGTGTATGTCGAGGAATACGGCCAGTGGGATCTGAGCGTGGGCTACAAGATCACCGACCGCCTCACGCTCCAGTTCGAAGGCATCAACCTGACCGACGAAATCCAGCGCCTGAGCGAACGTCACCCGAACATCCTGTTCTACGGCACCCAGACCGGCCCGCGCTACATGCTGGGCTTGCGCTACAACTTCGAATAGACCGGGGAAACGGCGATCGCGGCCCGGTCACGGGCCGCGAGGGGTCGGCGAAGCCGCCGGGTTACGGCGGTTTCGTCCTTGCCAGGGGGCGAGAGCGGGTGCACGGTCCCGCTCCGGCGCCATCGATGATGAGGTAGGCACGTGGATCATCCCGTCAGGCACGTGGTCATCCTGGGCGGCGGTTCCGCCGGCTGGCTGACGGCCGCCGTGCTCGCGGCCGAGCACGACGCCGCGTCGGAAAGCGGATTGCGGATCACCCTGATCGAATCGCCCGAGGTGGCGACCATCGGCGTCGGCGAAGGCACCTGGCCGACCATGCGCGACACCCTGCGCCGGACCGGCGTCAGCGAAACCGAGTTCATCCGCCAGTGCGACGCCGCCTTCAAGCAAGGCTCCAAGTTCGTGAACTGGCGCGAAGACGTGCAAGGGGACTATTACCACCATCCCTTCGTGCTGCCGCCGGGCTTTCTGGACACGCACCTGGCGGCCGGCTGGATGGCGCACAGCGACGTGCCCTTCAGCATGCTGACCTGCTTCCAGGCGCACCTGTGCGAAGCGGGCAAGGCGCCCAAGCAGTTCGCCACGCCCGAATGGGCCAGCGTGGCCAATTATTCCTACCACCTGGACGCCGCCAAGCTGGGCGCGTTCATGCGCAGGCACTGCGTGGAAAAACTCGGCGTGCGCCACGTGTCCGACCACATGATCGGCGTCAATGCGCACGACAACGGCGACATCGCCTCGTTGCAGACCCGCGACCACGGCGCGATCGAAGGCGACCTGTTCGTGGACTGCAGCGGCATGCGCGCGCTGCTGATCGGCCAGCACTACGGCATCGAGATCGAATCGCAGAAGCACGTGCTGTTCAACGACCGCGCCATCGCGGTGCAGGTGCCGTATGTCGATCCACGCGTGGAGATCGCCTGCCAGACCATTTCCACCGCGCAGGAAGCCGGCTGGATCTGGGACATCGGCCTGCAGAGCCGGCGCGGCATCGGCCATGTCTATTCCAGCACCCACACCACCGACGAGGCCGCCGAAGCCGCGCTGCGGCGCTACATCGTGGCCACCGGCGGCCGCGAGCAGGACATCCACACCCTGCCCAGGATCACCATCCGGCCCGGCTTCCGGCGCGGCGCGTGGCATCGCAACTGCGTGGGCATCGGCCTGTCCAGCGGTTTCATGGAGCCGCTGGAAGCCTCCTCGCTGGTGATGGTGGAACTGGCCGCCGGGATGCTCGCCGACCAGATGCCCGCCACCCGCGCGGCGGTGGACATCGTCGCCAGGCGCTACAACGACACCTTCAGCTACCGCTGGGACCGCATCGTCGATTTCCTCAAGCTGCACTACGTGCTGAGCAAGCGCGACGGCAGCCCATACTGGCGCGACAACCGCAGGCCGGAAACGATTCCGGAGCGGCTGCGCGAGCTGATGGCGCTCTGGCGGCACCAGCCGCCGTCCCGCTACGACCTCAACCGCGTCGAGGAAGTGTTCCCCTCGGCCAGCTACCAGTTCATCCTGTACGGCATGGGTTTCATGCCCGACAAGCGTCCGGCCACGCGGCGCATGGACGACGTGGCGCGCGCCGAAGGCTATTTCCGCGAATCGGCCGACATCGCGCGCAGGATGCTGGCCGCGTTACCCGGACATCGCGAGATGCTCGATCATGTGAATACCCGCGGCATGCCGCGCATCTAGCTTCCAGACCCGATGACCCGACACGTCCAGCTCAACAACATCGACCACAGGCACCTGCGCATCGACACCCGGCGCAGCGCGGCGCTGGGGGACGACGTGGCCTTCGCGGCGACCTTTCCCGCCGAGTTCCGCGACCTGCAGGCGTACTACCCCATCGTGTTCCGCAAGGATGGCCATGGCACGCTGTCCCCGGTCGCGCTGCTCGGGTTCCAGGAGGGGCACAACCTGTTCCTGGGTGGCGAGTCCCTGGATGGCGGGCACTGGGATGCGCCCTACCTGCCGCTGGCGATCGAGCGGCAGCCGTTCCTGATCGGGCGCGGCGGCGACGAGTTGACGGTGCACATCGACCTGGACAGTCCGCGCGTCGGCACGGAAAACGGACAGTCGCTGTTCCGCGAACACGGCGGCAACACGGAGTACCTGGAGCGCATCACCTCGGTGCTGCTGACGCTGCACAACGGGTTCGAGCGCGTGCCGGCCTTCGTCGATGCGCTGCTGGCGCACGAGCTGCTGGAATCGTTCGTGCTGGACGTGGAACTGGATGACGGTTCCGTCAATCGCCTGGCCGGCTACTACACCATCAACGAGGATCGCCTGCGTGCGCTGGATGCGGCGGTGCTGGGCGAACTGCATGCCGCGGGCCATCTCGAGCCGGTGTTCATGGCGGTGGCCTCGGTCTCCAATTTCCGCGACCTGATCGAGAGGATGAACCGAAGCCGTGCTGGCGGGCGCTGAACCCATCCGGGAAGTCCGCGCCGACGGGCGCGACGGCCTGTCCGACACCGTCCTGTGTTCAACGGCGCCGGTGGTGTGGCGCGGCCTGGTCGGTCACTGGCCGATGGTGGCGGCGGCGCGTGAGTCCATGCAGGCGGCGGCGGCCTACCTGCGTCGCCTCGAAAACCCGCAGGCGCCGCCGGTGGTCGCCACGGTCGGCGCGCCGGACATCGGTGGGCGCGTGTTCTACAACGAGGACATGAGCGGCATCAATTTCCGCCAGGAACGGATCCCGTTGCGGGTCGTGCTCGATACCCTGCTCAAGTACGCGGCGGATGAGGCGCCGCCGATGATCTACGTGGCGTCCACCACGCTGGACACCTGGCTGCCGGGCTTCCGCGCCGAGAACAACCTGCCATTGGGCGGACGCGATCCGCTGGCCAGCATCTGGATCGGCAACCGCACCCGCATCGCGGCGCATCAGGACGTGCCGGACAACATCGCCTGCGTTGTCGCCGGACGCCGGAGGGTCACCCTGTTCCCGCCGGAGCAGTTGCGCAACCTGTACATCGGCCCGCTGGATTTCACCCTGGCCGGGCAGGCCACCAGCCTGGTGGATTTCGCCGCACCGGACCTTGAACGCTTCCCGCGCTTCGCCGAGGCGATGCGGCACGCGCAGGTGGCCGAACTGGAGCCCGGCGACGCGGTATTCATTCCCTCCATGTGGTGGCATCACATGGAGGGCCTGGAACCCTTCAACGTGCTGGTCAACTACTGGTGGCGCGATGTGCCGGGGTGGATGGACACCCCGATGAACGTGTTGATGTACGCGCTGATGACCTTGCGCGACCTGCCGCCGCACCAGCGCGCCATCTGGCAGGAGGTGTTTCGTCATTACGTGTTCGAGGCCGATGCCCACACGGCGGCGCACATTCCCGAACCGGCCCGCGGCGTACTGTCCGCGCTGGACGAGAACCGCGCCCGCGACCTGCGCGCGCGCCTGCTCAAACGCATCAACCGCTAATGCCGCGACCTTCGAGGAACCTGACCGTGAACAACGACACCGACGCCATCGACAATCGCCAGATCAGGCGCGTGGTCATCGCCGGCGGCGGCACGGCGGGATGGATGGCGGCGGCGGCCGTCTCCAGGTTGCTCGGCAAGGTGCTGGACATCACCCTGGTGGAGTCGGAGGAAATCGGCACCGTCGGCGTCGGGGAGGCCACCATCCCGACCCTGCTGAGTTTCCACCAGATGCTCGACATCAGCGAGCAGGAATTCATGGCCGCCGTGCAGGGCACCATCAAGCTCGGCATCTCGTTCGAGAACTGGCTGGATATCGGGCATCGCTACATCCACTCCTTCGGCTTCAGCGGCAAGGATCAGCGGACGGCCGGCTTCCAGCACTTCTGGTTGCGCGGACGCCGCGAAGGCATCGCCAGCGGCTACGAGGACTATTGTTTCGAGCTGAAGGCGGCGCTGGTGGACCGTTTCGCGCACCTGCCGCGCGGCGGCATCAATTACGCCTATCACATGGACGCCAGCCTGTACGCGAAGTACCTGCGGCAGATGAGCGAGCGCCACGGTACGCGGCGCGTGGAAGGCAAGATCGCCCAGGTGCTGACCGATGCGGAATCGGGCTGCATCACCGCATTGAAGATGGAGGACGGCGCTGTCGTCGAAGGCGATTTCTTCATCGACTGCACCGGCTTCCGCGCCGTGCTGATGGGCAAGACGCTGGGCGTGGGGTTCGAGGACTGGTCGCACTGGCTGCTCAACGACAGTGCGCTGGCCGCCCAGACCACCGCCGTGCGCGATGCGGTGCCGTACACGCGCGCGATCGCCTGGACCGCCGGATGGCAGTGGCGCATCCCGTTGCAGCACCGGGTGGGCAACGGCATCGTCTATTCCAGCCGGTACACCACCGATGACCAAGCGCGCGCGCATTTCCTTTCCACCATCGAAGGCGAAATCATCAAGCAGCCCTGGCCGGTGCGTTTCCGGCCCGGCCGGCGCGAGCGCTGCTGGGAAAAGAACTGCGTGGCGCTGGGCCTGGCCGGCAGCTTCATCGAGCCGCTGGAATCCACGACGATCCACCTGATCCAGCGTGGCATCACCCACCTGCTGCAGAATTTCCCGCAAGTGGTCACCCAAAGCGCCATCGACCAGTACAACCGGCAACTGGATTCGGAATTGCAGCACGTGCGCGATTTCGTGGTGCTGCACTATGCGCTGAGCAACCGGCGCGACACGCCGTACTGGGAGTACATGGCGAACATGGCGCTGCCGCCCAGCCTGCGACACCGCATCGATCTGTTCCGCGAGACCGGCAACGTGTTCCACGTGCCCGGCGAGCTGTTCGGCGAGAACTCCTGGATCCAGGTGATGATGGGGCAGGGCGTGACGCCCAGGCGCTATCACCCGACCGCCGACGCGATGAGCCGGGCCGAGCTGGAACGCTTCCTGGGCGACATCCGCAACCAGACGCTGCGCAACGTGGAAATCCTGCCGGCGCACATGGACTACCTGCGCAGCTACGCCCCCGCCGCCAAGCCGGAGAACGTGCCATGAGCGCGGCCTCGCTGCTGCTGGCGCAGCTTGCCGTCATCCTCGTCGCGGCGCGGCTGTGCGGCATGGCGCTCAGGCGCATCGGACAGCCGCCGGTGGTGGGCGAGATGGCGGCGGGCCTGCTGCTCGGCCCGCTCGTGTTCGGCGCGTGGCTGCCGGAGCTGCACGGGACGCTGTTCGCGAAACCCTCGCTGCCGGCCCTGTCGGGGCTGGCGACGCTGGGCGTGACCTTGTTCATGTTCATCGTCGGAGTCGAGCTGCGCGCGCCGCAGGGCAGCCGTGCCCAGGTCCGCTCGGCGTTCTGCATCGGTATCCCGGGCATCGTGCTGCCACTGGCGCTGGGCCTGTCGATCGCGCCGGTGCTGTACCCGGCGTTCGCGCCCGAAGGCGTGGGCTTCTGGCCCTTCGCGCTGTTCCTGGCGGCGGCGATGTCGGTCACGGCCTTCCCGGTGCTGGCGCGCATCCTCAAGGACCGCGGCCTCACCCACACCACGCCGGGCCGGCTGGCCCTGAGCGCGGCGGTGATCGACGATGCCTTCGTCTGGGTGTTCCTCGCGCTGGTGCTGGCACTGGCCGGCGGAAGCGGCGGCGGCGGTGCGCCGCTCGCGCTGGCCGGCGGCATCGTGCTGGTCGCCGCGACTTTCCTGGTGCTGCGGCCGCTCTACGCGCGCCTGCTGCGTCCGGGCGACGACGAGGAGGCGTGGGCCGCGTCGTCCTTCGTGTGGGTGCTGACCGGCCTGCTCGGTTGCGCCGCGTTCGCCGAATGGGTGGGCCTGCACGCGGTGTTCGGCGCGTTCCTGTTCGGCGTCTGCCTGCCGCGCGACGACCGCCTGCTGCGCGCGCTGGCGCGGCGCATCGAGCCGCTGGCCGTCGTGCTGCTGATGCCGGTGCTGTTCGCGCTCGCCGGCCAGAACACCACGCCCGACGCCTTCGCCGGCGCGGGCCTGGGCATGTTCGGACTGGTGCTGGCGGTGGCGATCGCGGGCAAGGTCGTCGGCTGCTCCGCCGGCGCGCGCCTGAGCGGCCACGGCTGGCACGACAGCCTCGCCGTCGGCGCGCTGATGAACGCGCGCGGCCTGATGGAACTGGTCGTCATCAAGATCGGGCTGGATGCCGGGCTGATCGGGCCGGCGCTTTTCACGATGCTGTTCGGCATGACCCTCGTCACCACGCTGCTGGCCTCGCCGTTGCTGAGCCTGTTCCGGCAGCGCGCGGACTCGGCGCTGGGCAAGAACGGACTGGGCAAGGCCGGGCCATGAACCCGCGCACCGGCGACGGGTGGGCGGGGATCGTGCCCGGCACGGTTGACAGCGTTGTCATCGAGCCGGTACAAGCCGGCAAAACAATCACAGAAGGCCACCGCGAGGATGGCCGCATCCTGACCCTGGGGAGGGCAACATGACCATACAACAGACCCGCTGGTCGCAATTCGGCGTGCTCGCCACCGTGTTCTTCTTCTGGGGATTCGTCGCGGCCAGCAACGACATCCTGATCCCGGTGTTTAAGAAGGCCTTCGACCTGAGCCAGGGCCAGAGCCAGCTGGTGGCGGTGGCGTTCTACGTGGCCTACACGGTCGGCTCGCTGATCTACGTGGCCGTATCGCGCGTCACCGGCGGCGACCTCCTGAACCGGATCGGCTACAAGAACGGCATCTGCCTGGGCCTGTCGATCTCCGCGCTCGGCACGCTGCTGTTCTATCCGGCGGCCAACGCCGGCTCGTTCGTCCTGATGCTGTCGGGCCTGTTCATCGTCGGCCTGGGCTTCTCGCTGCAACAGATCGCGGCCAATCCGCTGGCGATCGTGATGGGCCCGCCGCGCACCGGCGCGCAGCGGCTGACGCTGGCCAACGGCCTCAACAGCTTCGGCACCACCATCGGCCCGCTGCTGGTGAGTTTCGCGATCTTCGGCAGCATCGCCCTGGGCAACAACGAGGCCAGCATCGAGAGCGTCAAGTATCCGTACCTGGTGCTGGGCGCGGCCTTTCTCCTGGTGGCGGCGTTCCTGAAGTTCTCCTCGGTGCCCAACCGCATCGACCTGGATGCGGTGAAGGCCTCCCAGGTGCAGGACGAGAGCCGGCAGGTGCAGCGCACCTCCGCGTTCGCCTACCCGCAACTGGTGCTGGGCATGATCGCGATCTTCGTCTACGTCGGCGTGGAGGTGGCCACGATCTCCAACCTTCCGGCCTACCTGGAAGAGGACCTGGGCATCGAGACCAGCCAGCTCGCGCCCTACGTGTCGCTGTACTGGGCCAGCCTGATGATCGGGCGCTGGACCGGCGCGGCCGGCGCGTTCGAGATCGGCGCCGGCGCCAAGCGCATGCTGACGCTGATCCTGCCGTTCGTCGCCTTCGGCGTGTTCCTGGCGGTGAACGCCATCGCGCGGCACGAGGTGGGGCAGTTCTTCGGCTACGCCTTCATCATCGTGGCGATGATCGTGGCCACGCTCGCCAGCCGCGGCAACCCGGCGCGGATGCTGCTGTATTTCGCGCTGTGCGCGATCGTCGCGCTCCTGATCGGCATCTTCACCGGCGGCAAGGCCAGCGCCGTGGCCTTCATCAGCGTGGGCCTGTTCTGCAGCACGATGTGGCCGTGCATCTTCGCGCTGGCGATCTCCGGCCTCGGGCGCAACACCAACCAGGGCAGCAGCCTGCTCATCATGATGATCATGGGCGGCGGCATCATCAGCTGGTTGCAGGGCACGCTGGCCGACCACGTCGGCATCCACGCGAGCTTCTGGGTCGGCGTGGCCTGCTTCGCCTACCTGGCGTTCTACGCGGTGTTCGCGACCCGCGCGCTGCGCCGGCAGGGCATCGAGCTGGAGCGGATCGACGGCGGCGGGCATTGAGGCGGCCCGCGAAGCCCCGCGTCATTCCCCCGGCCTTCGACGGACGCATGCCAGGCCGGGCGGGAACGGGGACAATGCGGGCTTTCGAGGGATCCTGAAGACCACGTGCTCAAGCGCATCCACCATGCCGCGATCATCTGCTCGGACTATGCCGTCTCGCGGCATTTCTACACGCAGGTGCTCGGGCTGAAGGTGCTGGCCGAGCACTACCGCCAGGCGCGGCGTTCGTACAAGCTCGACCTCGGCCTGCCCGATGGCTCGTGCATCGAGCTGTTCTCCTTCCCCGATCCGCCGCCGCGCCCCTCGTACCCCGAGGCGCGCGGCCTGCGGCACCTGGCCTTCGAGGTGGACGACGTGGCCGCGTGCAAGGCCGGGCTGGAAGCGCGGGGCATCGCGGTCGAGCCGGTGCGGATCGACGAGTACACCGGCCGGCGCTTCGTCTTCTTCGCCGACCCGGACGGCCTGCCGCTGGAACTGTACGAGGCGGCATCGCCCTGATCGGCAGCCATGCTGCGCCGCGCCTTGTCTCTTTATGCTGCGGTGCGATACTGGCTCGCGGACTCGCGTGGGGCCGGGGTGGCGGCGACGCGGGCGTTCTTCCTTCACGATGCGGGGATTCTGGAATGCTTGAGCAATACGGCTTGTGGCTGGCGCTGGGCTGCGCGGTGCTGGCGATTCTGTACGGGGTCATTTCGACGCGCTGGATTCTTGCCCAGCCGGCGGGCAACGAGCGCATGCGGCAGATCGCCGCGGCGGTGCAGGAAGGCGCGGGCGCGTACCTGCGCCGCCAGTACACCACCATCGCCGTCGTCGGCGTGGTGCTGTTCGTGGTGATCGGCTTCGTGCCGGCGCTGGGCTGGCCCACCGCGATAGGCTTCCTGATCGGCGCGGTGCTGTCGGGCGTGGCCGGGTTCATCGGCATGTTCGTCTCCGTGCGCGCCAACGTGCGCACCGCGCAGGCCGCGACGCTTGGCCTCAATCCCGCGCTCAACGTCAGCTTCAAGGGCGGCGCGATCACCGGCATGCTGGTGGTGGGCCTGGGCCTGCTCGGCGTGGCCGGGTATTTCTGGTTCGTGATCCGCGGGCAGGCGGCGTCGGCCGATACGCTCAAGGGCGCGCTGACGCCGATGATCGGCCTGGCCTTCGGCTCCTCGCTGATCTCGATCTTCGCGCGCCTGGGCGGCGGCATCTTCACCAAGGGCGCGGACGTGGGCGCGGACCTCGTGGGCAAGGTCGAGGCCGGCATTCCCGAGGACGACCCGCGCAACCCGGCGGTGATCGCCGACAACGTGGGCGACAACGTGGGCGACTGCGCCGGCATGGCGGCCGACCTGTTCGAGACCTACGCGGTCACCGTGATCGCGGCGATGCTGATCGCCGGCATCAGCTACGCCGTCTACGGCTGGGGCGGCGTGCTGTATCCGCTGGTGCTGGGCGCGGTGTCCATCGTGGCCTCGATCATCGGCACCTTCTTCGTGAAGGCGCGCGACGGCGGCAAGATCATGAACGCGCTGTACCGCGGCCTGGGCGTGTCCGGCCTGCTGGCGGCCATCGCCTTCTGGTTCGTCACCGACAACCTGTTCGAGCGCGCCGTCGGCCTGCCGCTGTTCTACTGCGCGCTGATCGGCCTGGTGCTGACGGCCTTGATGGTGGTCATCACCGAGTACTACACCGCCACCGAATACGCGCCGGTGCGCGATGTATCGAAGGCCTCGGAAACCGGCCACGGCACCAACGTCATCGCCGGCCTGGCGGTTTCGATGAAGTCCACCGCCGCGCCGGTGCTGGTGGTGGCCGCCGCCATCTGGGGCTGCTACGAACTGGCCGGTCTGTACGGCATCGCCGTCGCCGCCGTCTCGATGCTCTCCATGGCCGGCATGATCGTGGCGCTGGATGCCTACGGCCCGATCACCGACAACGCCGGCGGCATCGCCGAAATGAGCGGGATGGACCCGGAAATCCGCAAGACCACCGACGCGCTCGATGCCGTGGGCAACACCACCAAGGCGGTGACCAAGGGCTACGCCATCGGCTCGGCCGGCCTGGCCGCGCTGGTGCTGTTCGCCGACTACGCGCACAAGCTGGAGGAATCCGGCGCGCAGGTGAACTTCTCCATCAACAACCCGGACGTGGTGATCGGCCTTCTGATCGGCGGCATGATCCCGTACCTGTTCGGCGCGTTCGCGATGCAGGCCGTGGGCCGCGCGGCGGGCGCGGTGGTGGAGGAAGTGCGCCGCCAGTTCCGCGAAATCCCCGGCATCATGGAAGGCACCGGCAAGCCGCAGTACGACAAGGCCGTGGACCTGCTCACCCGCGCCGCGATCCGCGAGATGATCGTCCCCTCGCTGCTGCCGCTGGTGATCCCGATCCTCGTCGGCGTGTTCCTGGGCGCCGATGCGCTCGGCGGCCTGTTGATGGGCACCATCGTCACCGGCCTGTTCGTCGCCATCTCCATGTGCACCGGCGGCGGCGCGTGGGACAACGCCAAGAAGTACATCGAGGAAGGCCACCACGGCGGCAAGGGTTCGGAAGCGCACAAGGCCGCCGTCACCGGCGACACCGTGGGCGATCCCTACAAGGACACCGCCGGCCCGGCGATCAACCCGCTGATCAAGATCATCAACATCGTGGCGCTGCTGCTGGTGCCGATCCTCTGACACCCGGCCGCATTGCGTGAACCCGCGACGCCCCGGTCCCGTGCCGGGGCGTCGTTCGTTGGGCGGCGGGAAAACGGTTCCGGCATCGCCCATGTCATCGCCGCCGCCGTTTTCCCAATGCATACAGGCAAGGGCATGCCGCCGCGCCGGCATGTCGGGGTTGGGCGCGATTTCGCGTATCTCCCCAATGAACGTTCTCAAGAGGGGTTTCCGGCATGTCGATCTTCCGTGGTTTTCTTCTCTCCCTCGCGGCCCTCGCGGGCCTGGGGCTTTTCGCCGCCGATGCGGCGGCGCAGTACGTCACCGAGACGCGCACGCTGAACATCGGCGGCACCAACCGCACCTTCCTGCTGGCCCGGCCCAATCCGATGCCGGCCACGCCCCTGCCGCTGGTGATCTCGATGCACGGCGACGGCGGCAACAGCGCCAACATGCGTTCGTCGCTGCCCATCGAAACCCCGGCCGCCGGGCAGGCCGTGTTCGCCTATCCCAAGTCGGCGGGCAGCGCCTTCGAGTACTGGTCCGATGCCGGGCGCACGCATGAAGGCCAGTTCGTGCAGCAGATCATCGCCTCCCTGCACACCTCCTTCGGCATCGATACCGGCCGGGTGTACCTGGTCGGCTTCAGCGGCGGCGCCACGATGGCCAATGCGCTGGGTTGCCGCCTGGGCCGCAACGTGATCCGGGGCCTGGGCATCCACTCCGGCTCGCTGTATCCGGTGAATGGCGACTTCGGCTACACCGGCAACGGCGGCGTGACCTGCGCGCTGCCGGCGGCGATCTTCGTCTGGGGCATGAATGACAACGTCGGAGGCGTGACCTATAACGATGGCGTCAACGTCCGCAACAACTACCTCGCCACCCAGAACTGCGCCGCCGCCACCACCGGCTTCGTCCCCTCGCCCTGCGTGGCCTATACCGGGTGCGCGCACCGCGTGAACTGGTGCGCGATCCCCGGCATGGGCCATTCCATCTGGGGCAGCGGCGGCGCGGCGGCGAAACGCCCCGCCACGGCGATCTGGAACTTCATCGCCGGCGATGCGCCCACGCCGCCCGAGCCGGTGCCGCCGCTGTTCGCCGATGGCTTCGAGAGCGGCGGCGGCACGCCGCCTTCGTCCGGGCGCTGGGTGATGGGCTACTACGTCGGCTACGAGCGCACGCTCCAGAGCGCCGCGCAGATCGACTTTTCCGGCCTCACTCACCTGATGGTCGGCCGCGTGATTCCCAACGCCAACGCCACGATCGCCAAGCATTTCGACATCGACGCCGTGAACGGCCCGATCTGGGCGCAGCAGGCGGTGAACGCCGCGCACGCGGCCGGCCGCAAGGCCATCCTGATGGTGGGCGGCGCCGGCGAGATCAACGGCTGGCGCGCCGCGGCCACGCCGGCCAACCGCGCCACCTTCGTCGCCAACCTGCTCGCCACGATGGACCAGTTCGACGCCGATGGGCTGGACCTGGACTGGGAGCCGATCCACACCCAGGACCACGCCAACCTGCTCGCGCTCGCCCAGGCCCTGCGCGCGGCGCGGCCGAGCATGCTGCTGACCATGCCGGTGGACTGGATCAACACCAACATGCAGTGGAACCCGCGCCCGGAAGGCGAAGCGGCCTTTCTCCAGGCCATCGCACCCTCGCTCGACCGCATCAACGCGATGACCTACGAAATGGCCGCCGCCTACGAGGGCTGGCACAGCTGGTTCGCCTCGCCGCTGCACGGGCACGGCGCCAACACGCCCAGCTCGGTGTCCTCCAGCCTCCAGTACTACCGCGACAGCGGCGTGCCGGCGGCCAAGCTCGGCGTGGGCTTCGGCTTCTACGGCAACTGCTTCCGCGGCGTGACCCAGCCGCGCGTGGCGGTGACGCCGGCCAACTTCATCACCAGCGACGGCGACATGAGCTATCGCAACATCATCGCCAGCTACCTGCCGCAGATGACCGCCAACTACGACGCCACCGCGCAGGCCCCATGGCTGACCTCGGCCGTGCAGCGCGGCCCGCAGGGCTGCAACCTCGTCACCTACGAAACCCCGCAGTCGATCGCGGCCAAGAGCCAGTACGCCCGCGCCCAGCAACTGGGCGGCGCGATCATCTGGACGATCAGCCAGGGCTACGTGCCGACCAATCCCGCCGGCCAGCACAACCCGCTGCTGACGGCGATCAAGCAGAACTATCTGGATTGACGGCAACGCCCGCAGCGGCCGCCTTGCCACGGGGCGGCCGCTGCGACAGGCTTGCCGCGCCGCCGCCGGAGTTTCCACCATGCCTTGCCCGCGTTCCGCCGTCGCCTTCCTTCTCGCCTGCGTGGCATTGGCCGCACCGGCGCAGGCCCGGCAGGCCGCGGACGACATCCCGTTCGCGCCCGCCACCGCCGGGGCGGTACGCACGCCGAGCGCGCCCGATGCCTGGGGCGGGCCGCGCACGGGCCAGGAAGCCACGCTGTCCGACCAGGTGGTGAGCTACGTCATCGAGGCCCGGCTCGATCCCGGGACGCACACCATCCAGGCCCGCCAGCGCATGACCTGGCGCAACCGCAGCGACCGCGCCATCGGCAGCGTCTACCTGCACCTCTACCTCAATGCCTTCTCCGGCGAAGGCAGCACCTTCTTCACCGAGTCGCGCGAGCGCGATTTCACCTTCCGCAGCGAGGTGCCCATCGGCGAAGGCGAATGGGGCTACATCCGGCTCGATGCCGTGACGCAAGGCGGTGTCGAGGTGCCGTGGCGCCATGTGCAGCCCGATGGCGGCCCGGCCACCGACCGCACCGTCGCCCGGCTCGACCTGCCCGAACCCGTGCCGCCGGGTGGCGAGCTGGTGCTGGACATCGATTTCTTCGACCAGCTCCCGCGCGTGGTCGCGCGTACCGGCTGGTTCGGCAGCTTCCATCTGATGGCGCAGTGGTTCCCGAAGATCGCGGTGCTGGAACTGCCGGGCGAACGCGGCGCGGAAACGCTGCGCTGGAACGTGCACGAGTTCCACATGAACAGCGAGTTCTACGCCGATTTCGGCCGCTTCGACGTCACCCTCGACGTGCCCTCGGACGTGCGCGTCGGCGCCACCGGCACGCTGGCCGGCGAGCCGCACCAGGCCGACGGCCGCACCCGCCACCGCTACGTGCAGGACGACGTGCACGATTTCGCCTGGGCCGCCGACGCCAACTTCGCGCAACCCCTGACCGCCACCTGGCGCGGCCTGGACGGACACGACGTCTCCGTGCAGGTGCTCTACCCGCCCGAGTACGAGAAAAGCGCGCCGCCGGTATTGCAGGCCACGCTGGATTCGCTGGACTACTTCTCGCGCACGCTCGGGCCGTATCCATACCGCAGCGTCACCGCCGTGGTGCCGCCGTACAACGCGATGGAAGCCGGCGGCATGGAATACCCCACCTTCTTCACCGCGCTCGGCTTCCGCGATCCGGCCCCCGATACCTGGGAGCGCGCGGGGCTGGATTTCGTCACCATCCACGAGTTCGGCCACGGCTATTTCCAGGGCATCCTCGCCAGCAACGAGTTCGAGGAACCGTGGTTGGACGAGGGCCTCAACGAGTTCTGGAACCAGCGCATGCTGGCGCGCCGCCACCCGCAGGGCCTGCGCGTCATGCCGCGCTGGATCAAGGCGCTGGGCATCGATCCGGCGCTGGATCCGTTCGACTACGAACGCATCGCCGCCGGCCTGCGCATGCCGCACGATGGGCTGGGGCGCAGTTCGTGGGATCGCTATTCCAGCGGCAGCTACGGCACGATCTACTCGCGCAGCGCCGTGATGTTGCGCGAACTGGAAGCGCGCGTGGGAAGCGAAGCGCTCGAACGCGCCTTCCGTCTCTACTACGAGCGCTGGAAGTTCCGTCACCCGAGCACCGCCGACCTGCGCGAAGCGCTGGCCGAAGGCACCGGCCAGCGCGAACTGGTCGAGGACATGTTCGAGCGCCACGTCTACGACGCGCGCAAGACCGGCGCGCGCATCGTGCGCTTCGCCAGCCGCGAAGCCAGGCCGCTGCTGGGCTACGCACCGGACGAGGCAGGCCGGTTCGCGGAAATCACCGAAGCCACGCGCGAGGCCGCCATCGAAACCGCGCGCGCGCAGTGGAAAGAGAAAAACCCCGATGCCGATGCGCGCCACGGCGGCCCGTTCCCCTACATCACCACCTTGCTGCTGCGCCGCGACGACACCACGCCCGAACGCTACCGCGTGGACTTCGCCGACGGCAGCCAGCAGACCTTCGACTGGAACGATGAACGCCTCTGGCACCGCGCCGTGCTGACCACGCCCGCGCGCGCCACCGCGCTGACGCTCGATCCCGATGGCGTGCGGCATCTGGACGCCAACCGCCTCGACGACGCCCGCCGCGTCGATCCCGACCCCGTCGCCTCGCGCCGCTGGAGCGCCGATGCGGCGGCGCTGTGGAATGGCCTGCTGGCCCTCCTGGTATCCCTGTGAGGCCGCCGCCATGAATGCCGGTTCTTCGAGATTCCCTCCCTTCCATGCCGGCCGCGCCCTCGGCGAGGCGCTCGCCTTTGCCGCGCAATGGCGCGTGTGGCTGCTGTGGGTCCTCGCGCTGGCGCTGCCCACCTGGCTCGGCATCGCGCCGCTGGCCACGGCGTTGGGCGAGGCGCTCGATCTTCGTCCCGACGCGGCCACGCTGGCGCAGGGCATGACGCTGGCACAGGCCGGCGACCTGATGGCGACGCTGGACGACGCGACCGATGCCATCTCCGCCGCGCTGCTGGCCTCGTTCGTCGTCGCGCTGCTGCTCGCGCCGTGGCTTTCGGGCCTGTCCATCGTCGCCGCCCGTGCGGTGCGTGCGCCGAAACTGGCCGAGCTCATCGTCGGCGGCCTGGCCGAATATCCGCGCCAGTTCCGCCTGCTGCTCTGGGCGGCCGTGCCTTTCGGGCTGGTCCTGCTGGTCTTCGGCGCCGCCTCGGCCATAGCCGCCGAGCATGCCGCCGTCGCCACGCTGGAAACCTCGGCGCTGGCCGGCGAGCGCATCGCGCTCGGCATCGGCGCACTCGCCTTCGTGCTCGCGCACGCCAGCATCGAAGCGGCGCGCGCCTTCATCGTCGTGCGCCCGGCCGATGGCGGTGCGCTGCGCGCATGGTGGCGCGGCGTGAAACTGCTGGCGCGGCGCCCGTTGCCCGCATTCGGCCTGTATCTGGCCGTCGTGGCCATCGCGCTGGTCGTCGTCTATGCCATCGCGCTGGCGCGGATAAGGGTGCACGCCATCGGCTGGCCGGCCTTCCTCGGCGCGCTCGCCCTCGCGCAACTGGGCGTGGCCGCCATCGCCTGGGGCCGTGTCGCCCGCCTGCGCGCGCTGTCCCACCTGGCCCACGACGAGGCCTTGCGGCGGTATCGGTAGCTATCCGTCATGCCCGCGCAGGCGGGCACCCAGTGACTTTCCTCGGTATTCCAAGACGCTGGATGCCCGCCTGCGCGGGCATGACGGACGAAGATGCTCTCCGGGGCGGGCCAGCGCACCATGATGCAGCGCAGCAAACAATCCCGTATCCTTGCGCGCCCGCATTCCGCCGCCACGTGGCGGCCCTGTCATTGAGGAGTCAGCCATGGGCCTTGGTCTGGTCGATGCCGGCCGCGACGTGCCGAACGAAATCAACGTCATCATCGAAATCCAGAAGGATTCGGAGCCGGTGAAGTACGAAGTGGACAAGGCCTCCGGCGCCATGTTCGTCGATCGCATCCTCTCCACCCCGATGCGCTACCCCTGCAATTACGGCTACGTGCCCCGCACGCTGGGCGGCGATGGCGACCCGGTCGACGTGCTGGTGATCCTGCCCCTGCCGCTGGTGCCCGGTTCCGTGGTGCGCTGCCGCCCGGTCGGCATGCTGAAGATGACCGACGAGGCCGGCGGCGACGAAAAACTCCTCGCCGTGCCGGTGGGCAAGATCTTCGCCGGCTACGCCCACATCGAGGACATCCACCAGGTTTCCCCGCACTGGCTCGAACGCATCGGCCATTTCTTCGAGCACTACAAGGATCTGGAAAAGGGCAAGTGGGTCCGCATCGACGGCTGGGAAAACGCCGCCGCCGCCCGCCAGGAAATCCTCGACTCGCAAAAGCGCTACGAAGCCGCGCCCACGAACGAAAAGCCGCCGGTGGGGTGAGGCCGGCCCGGCCTGTGGCCGTTTTTCCAGCCACGAGCCAAAGAAAAGCGGCACGCTTCCAAATTCTGTAGACGGATGCAGCGGCCAGATTGGATGGGCCGCCTCGAACGCCATGGGGGACATGGGGTTCGGCATCGCAGGCCCGCCCTGTCGCTCGTTGCGCGACCACTCGGCGACCGCTGCCCCGCTCACCGGGTAACCACGCCTGGTCGCTTCCGTTGACCCCGGTCCGGAACCCACTCCTACATCGCCCGGTATCGATGACACCCTGGTCAGGCGCCTGCGCGGCCGGGGAAATGCCAGCGAGTCTGTCTGGATATCTCTTGGGGAAATTCCTATCGCAGATTTAAGAAATCTCCTATGGCAGGGCCATGGAGGTCGGTGAGAGTATCGATTCGCTACTCCGGAATTCGCCACGTGGCGCGGCATCGACGGGCTTGAATATGCCTGCGGCTGGGTCGCCTTGGACGCCCGTGAATCCCGTGTCCGGGAAAGCGAACCGGTATCTGTCAGGTCAGGGGGAAAACATGCGTAGCGCCAATGCTTGTGGCATCGATTCGGCTTGGTACGCGTACAGGCCGCGGTTTCCGATCGCCAGATGGGTATTGCCGTTGTCCCTGGCGTGGTTCTCTTGCGCATCCGCGCAGGGAACGCCCGAGCCGGTCCGCGTCGTCGCAGCCCATTCCGCGGCTGAATCGGCCGTGTTTTCCATCGATGGGCAACTGCGTTCGGTGGCCATCGGAGGGCCCGTCGGCGATTCGCCGTGGCGGCTGGTGCACATCGCCGCGTCCGGCGTCCTGGTCGAGGCCGGTTCCGGCGAGGGCATGCCCGCGGGGCGATTCTTCGTGCGTACCGGACATTCGCTGCCGGCCGATGTCCCGGATAGTCGCGCGCCCGAGACGCCCGTGCCGATGACCGTCCTGACGCGTGGCCAGGACCATCCGCCGGCGGTCGGCGCATCGGAGGAACGATGAGCCTGTCGCATCGCATCGCGGGAATCGTCATCGCGCTGGCGTCGTCCGTCCCGGCCTCGGCGGACGTGGCCGGGAATCAGGGATTGCACCACTGCGTCGAACCTCTGGACGCCGCCAAGCTCGCCGCGCTTCCGGCGGATGCCAAGGCCGTCACCGGGTTCCGGGACATGGGCAACGTCGCGGTCGTCGAGTACGGCGGCGCTTACGACCGTGGCCTGAGCGAGGCGCGCGCCCAGGTCGCCCGGCATTTCTACCAGCACCACGCGGACGATTACGATTTCCTCATCGTATTCACCACGTTCGAATTTCCCACCGGCGATGCGCTGGCGTTCTACAACCCGGTCCGCAACGACGTGCGGGGCATCGGCAATGCGGTGTACGACCACAGCCAGGCCATGGGCAGCGGCGGCCGGCTCCAGGGCTACATCGACATGGCGGCGCTGGGCCGCTACGACTTCAACGCCAGGAACCCCGGGTTCGCCGCGCCGCTGAATACGCTGGCGCACGAGATCATGCATCGCTGGGGCGTGCGGATCAGTTTCCGCGATACCGACGGCAGTGACAGCACCGCGCTGCTGGGCAGGGATGACGCCCACTGGAGCCTGCTGGCCGATACCGATGCCTCGGTGATGTACGGCGCGCGCTGGGAGGAAACGGCGCCGGGGCGGTTCCGGATCAGCGAGGCGCAGGCGCGCTTCAGCCCCTGGGATCTCTACCTCGCCGGTTTCGCGGCTCCGGCCGAAGTGCCGCCGATGCGGCTGGTGCAGGGATCGACACTCGCCTCCACCGACCTGCCCGTGGTCGGCACCGAAACCGGCGGCAGCGCGAGAACCGTCCCGCTCCAGGCCGTGATCAAGGCCGAGGGCCCGCGCATTCCCGCGGCCGACCGGTCGCAGCGCCGCTTCAACGCCGCGTTGCTGCTGGTGACCCGGCCGGGCGAGAGCGTGGATCCGGCGGTCGTCGTGCAGCTCGAACGCTTCCGCCTGGCGTTCGAATCCTATTTCCAGTCCATCACCGCCGGTCGCGCCAGCCTGTCGATCGGAAGGCTCGGATCGACCGACGCGCCGGTGGCCGCCCCGGCGCCCCTCGAGGGTTCGGCCGCACCGACGCCCGCAGACCCCGTTTCCGCCGCCGTCGCCTGGCTCGCCGCGCGCCAGCGCCCGGACGGACGCTGGGAAGACCGGCCCGGCACCTCGGTGCGCGACACGGCCATCGCACTGGCCGCGATCGCGCAGGTGGATCCCGGGCATCCGGCCCTGGATGCCGGCCGCGCCTGGCTCGGCGCGCGGGAACCGCGCCATGCGGACGATGCGGCGTGGCGGCTGTTCGGAAACGCGGTCGCGCCTTCGCCGCCGGATCTGGCCCTGCTTGAGCCGACGCGCGACAGCGGCATCGGGATTCGGCCCGGTTGGCAGCCCGCCGTACTCGATACCTCGCTGGCGCTGCGCGCCGACGCCGAGCGCGATCTGTTCGACCCTCCCGTTCGCCGCCGGCTGGCGGATTTTCTCGCCCTCGTGCAGAACGAGGACGGCGGCTTCGGCCACGCCGTCTCCGGGCCTTCGAGCGCGCGCATTTCCACGTTCGTGGCGCGTGCGCTGCTGCGCGCTTCGTCCCCCGAACACGTCGCCGCCGGAGACCGGGCGCGCGACTGGCTGCTGCAACGGCTCGGCGCAGGGCTGGGCACGCCGATCGGGGAGTCCGCGGAACTGTTGCTGCACGCGGGCGTGCTCGAGTTGCCGGCGATACCGCGCGCCAACCTGCTCGCCGGCCTGCTCGCCAGTCAGGGCAGCGCGGGCGACTGGGGTGGAAGCGTCTACGTCACCGCCGCCTCCGTGCTCGGGGTGGCGTTGCAGACCCAGCCCAACTACGCGCTGACCGATGCCCAGGCGTTGCCGGCCGCACCGATCCTGGGCGAGCCGGTGACGCTGCGCGTGCGCGTGCGCAACAACGGAGGGCAGGCGGTTCCCGCCAATACGCTGCAATGGTTCCTGCATGCCGCGCCGGATGCCGGTGGCGTGCCGCTGGGCGCGCCGTACCCCGTGCCCGCGCTGCTCGCCGGCGAGACGCTGGTCGTGGCCGTGCGCGTCGAGGCCGCAGACATCGGCGAGGCCACCACGCTGGTGGCGGCGATCGACGTGGACGACGCCGTCGTCGAGGCCAGCGAGATCGACAACACCGCCGTGCTGGACATCGCGGTGGCACCGCCACACGCCGGCGTCGATGCGGCGCTGTACGCCGCCGACGTCGCGCTGTCGGCAGCGGCCGTGACCAACCTGGGCCAGCGCATCGAAGTCGCCGGCGTGGTGCGCAACCTCGGTAACCAGGCAATGGCGGCGCTGCCGCTTGCGCTGTATCGCCGCGCCGGAGAGGCGCGCGAGCCCCTGGCCGACGCCATGGTCGCGGTTCCCGCCAACGCGACGGCGGCGTTCT
Organism: Chiayiivirga flava; assembly: GCA_037190825.1. Taxonomy (GTDB): domain Bacteria; phylum Pseudomonadota; class Gammaproteobacteria; order Xanthomonadales; family Xanthomonadaceae; genus Denitratimonas; species Denitratimonas flava_A. The sequence continues at coordinate 20,618 of JBBCJS010000049.1, read as the reverse complement.
CGCTGGCTTTCGACATCGCCGAACTCGCGCCGCACCGGCTCGAGCTGGTCGCCGATCCGCACGATGCCGTCGCCGAGGCGGACGAGACCAACAACACGCTCGTCCTGGACCTGCCCTATGGCGACGGCATCGATCTGATGCTCGGCGACCAGGACCTCTCCTTCGTGCCCGACCATCCCGCCTACGGCGACGACGTGCGCATCCGCGCCCCCGTCCGCAACCGGGGCGCGGGCGATTCCCCGGCGACGCAGGTCGTGCTCGAGCGCGAGACCGCCGGGCGTTGGGAGCGGCTGCTGAGCCTGCCGCTCGCCGTGCCGGCCGGGGCGACGAGCGAGCACGAATTCCTGTGGCGCCCCGATCGTCCCGGAACCCACGCGCTGCGCGTCGTCGTCGATCCGGACGATGTCGTCGCCGAACTCGACGAGACCAACAACATCGCCGGGTTGACGGTGGAGGTCGCCAATGGCGATGAACCCAACCTCGTCGTCGAGCTCGGGTCGATCCTGCTCGATCCCGATCCCGCGCGCGAAGGGCGCCCGCTCACGCTGCTCGCGACCATCCGCAACCTCGGCCGCGACGGCGCCGAGCCGTTCAACGCCGGCCTCTACCTGGGCGATCCACGCACCGGCGGCCTGCGCCTGGCCGTGACCAGGCTCATGGACGGGTTGGCCGGCGAAACGTCCACGCAGGTCCGGATTGACGTGCCCGACTACCCGGCCTGGGGCGACGCCGCGCTGTTCGTGTTCGCCGACAGCGACGGGGAAATCGTCGAGCGCAACGAGGACGACAACGTCGGCATCCGGGAGACCACCGCGCTCAGGCTCGGCGACCTGGCGGTGGCCCCGGGGGGCATCCAGGTCGAACCCGGTTCTCCCGTGTTCGGCGTCGAAGTGCGCGCCACCGTGGAAGTGTCCAACACGGGCGAGCAGCCGACCCAGCCGGTACTGGCGCGCCTGTTCGAGCGTGGCCCGCAGGACAGCGTCGAAGTGACGCCCGCGTTGACGGTGCCCGGGCTGGAACCGGGCGCCACGCACCTGCTCGAATGGACCTGGACCTTCGGCCAGACGCCCGGCGCGGACCTGCTGACGGTCGCCATCGACCCGGACAACCTCGAGCGCGAACACCGGGAAACCAACAACGAGGCCACGCTCCCGCTCTCCACCCAGAGCGGTGACGCCTTCGTCAGCGAACGCCATTTCTCGCCCAACGGCGACGGCGTCCGGGACCGCACCACCGCTTGGTTCGTGTTGCCGGCGGCGGACATCGCCACCGTGCTCGTCCAGGACGTGCGCGGCCACCACGTCGCCGACCTGCGCGACCATTTCGTCGCACACGCCGACCGCGTTTCCGCCACCTGGGACGGACGCAGCGACGCCGGCAACATCGCGCCCGACGGGCGTTATGCCCTGCTCGCCCGGCGCAACGACGGCGGCATCGCCGCACGCGTCGAGGTCGAACTGGACACCGACCGCCCGATGGCGCTCGAAGCCGTGCATACGGACCGTGCCGTGCTGCGCAACCTGCCGGCCAGCGCCAACCCGTGGCAGCGCCCGCCCGAGGGCAGTGCCGGCGACGAGTATGTCTACGCGGTCGGCTCGGAAGCCAACGAAGCCGAAGCCCGCAAGCGCGGCGTGTTCCGCAGCCACGTGTTGATGGGCGGGCTGGAACAGGTCGTCTCGCGCCGCTGGCTCGATCGCTACGCCGCCGCCAACAGCCTGGGTTCCATCGACGTGCACGAACTGGCGTTCGCCCCGCATACCGGCGAGTTGTGGCTGCTGATGCGCGAGCAGCCCGCCTCCGGCCCGGCACGCCTGGTCCTGTGGACGCAGCCCCCGCTGTCCACCGATTCGCCGCGTCGCGTCGTCGAGCTTCCCTCGACGATAGGAAGTGCCCCGGCCTTCCTCGGCGCTTTCGACACGGAGCGCGCCGTGGTCGGCAGCGCGGAAAGCCACCGGGAACGATGGGTCGTGGATTTCGCCGCCGGAAGCCTCACCCCGCTGCGCCGCGGCGCAGCGGAAGAGACGGTGCTGCGGATCTATCCCGAAGGCGCCGTGCTGGGCGGTCAGGTCCCGACCACCTTCGTCCCGGCGGATGCCGCGCAGCCCCTGGTCAGCCTCCAGATCGACATTCCCTGGGGCGCGTGCCTGAGCCGGACGCAGTTGCAACCGGAGGCACCGCGCCTGCTGATGCATATCCAGCGCAGCGGGCAGGAATTCGTCGATCTGTTCGACCTGCGCAGCGGCGATCGTCGCCGCCTGATCGAGGTCTACCCGGAAGGCAGCGCATGCGGCGGCATGCTCAGGGCCGAGTCGGCGCAAGAGGGCTCCGGCGCTCCCGCCGCCGACCCATCCGCCCCTGGAACGAATCTCTTGGGCGAAGAATTCAGCACCGGCCGTGACATCGCGCTGCTTCGCGCCTATTGGCTGGAAACCCGGAACCAGGTCTGGGTGCAGGATCACGCCACGGGACTGATGCGCCGCTTCACCGCCACCGGCGAGCCCCTCCAGGGCGTGCCGTTGCCCACGACGGGGCTGGTGGGCAATTACACCGACTACGGCAGCTACGCCAACCCGCAGCGCCTGGCCGGCGAAGTGGTGAGACCGCATCACATCTGCCCCGAAACGATCGCGCCGCCCTGGCGCCATCTCGCCGGGCGCGATCGTTTCGAACGCGCCACTTATGATCCCGTTGCCGGGGAGTTCTACATCGCGCATGGCGATGCAGTGCTGAGTCACTATCCGGAGGGGAGTTCGGGCAGCCTCTATCCCGCCTATTGCGAAGGAGCCGTCGGTTTCTGGCGCGTATCGCTTGCGGGCGAGGCGGACAGTCATGGTGGCCTGACCCGCTGGCCGCTGGCCGAAGCCGCGGATCGGCAACGCTATCCCACGGCGCAGGTCGACGCCGCCTCGGGAACCATCCTGCCGCCCGAATCCTGGCCGCAGTTCATCCACGCCAACGGCGCCGCATTGCGTCGCGATGGCCGCGTGCAACAGATCGCCGGCGCACTGACCCGGCCGTGGACGCATGCCGCGCGGGTGCTGCGTCCCTGGCCCGGTGAATCGCGCCTGGAACTGGGCACGCCGGGCGACTGGAGCCGCTTAGACGCCGTCTTCAGCACGCTGGACCGGATGAGCGTGGTGCTGCGCGCCAGCAGCGATGGCCGCGCGGTCCACTTGTCCGGCCTGGCGGCCGACCGCAATTTCGAGCGCTTCAGCATCGACTACGCCCACGCCTACGCACCGGACGACTGGCTTGCGCTGATTCCCGCAACGCGCGAGGAAGTGCTATTCGACGACTTCATCACCTGGGCGCCGCCGGAGCCGGGGGCCTACCTGTTCCGCCTCACCGTCGTCGATCGGGCCGGCAACCGAACGAGCCGCTACGCATCGGCCGAGGTCCACATCGGCTCGCCGATCGTCAAGCTCATCCAGAACCACCGCGCGATTTCTCCGAACGGCGATGGCGTACAGGACGCATTGGAACTGAGCTTCGAGGTCGTACGTGCGACGGAGCAGCGTTTCCGCATCGTCGACGAAGCCGCGCGCGTCGTGTTCGAGCAGGATCTGGCCTACGGCATCGAGGAGCTTGGCGCACGGACATGGACGTGGGATGGCCGCGACACCCTCGGATTCATGGTGCCGGACGGCCGCTACTGGGTGGAACTGTCGGCCGGGTTCCGGATCGGAGTGCTGGTGGATACTCGGCATCCGACGCTGGAGGCCGGCATCAGCCCGATCTACCCGCCGGTGGGATATCGCATCACATACTGCGCGGACGACCACTACGGGAATTGGCGCAGCACGTCTCTCGACATTCTCCTGCAACGCCGACGGGTCGGCGACGTGGAATGGAACGACGCTGGGCAGCTTGAACGTTGCGACCCCACCGGCCAGGCCAAGCTTAGGGGGCTCGACAGGTCGGGCATGTTCCAGTACCGGATCGTCGCTCGCGACGTTGCGGGCAATCGCACGGACCTGATATTCGATCCTCCCGGTTCGATGCTTTTCCTGATTTCTGCCGACAAAGGAACGCAGACTCCCGAGAATTGGCACCAGACACCTTTTGAAGTGGGGGGAGGGCCGATTCATGCGGGTCGGCCGTATGGCCCGCTTGGGCCGCTTGTGGAAACAGTCATTTTCCCTGGCCCGGATGTTCCCCTGACATTTATTGCGAACGGGATTGCTCCTGGCGATGAAGTTCTGGTTGATGTGGCCGTCAACGAGGGAGGGGGTGCGGCCTTGACCTGGCACACCATGTCGAGTGATACGCCGGCACCAGTGGGGGAGGGGCTGTACGAATTACGTGGTGACTTTTCGCTCTATCAAAATAAATACGTTTCCGTCCGCTTGCGAATGCGCGGCGAGGATGGACTGAGGACATCCAATGCTTTCCGCTTCCGGGTTGGTGGCGTGGAACTAGCGGCGAGGAGAGTTCTGGGGAAGTGTCAGGTCGGGGCGAGTGCTAGATTGCTGGCACCTCAGTCGAACCCGTATATCACCCTGGATGATCATGCAGGCCAGGTAATGCGACCCAGGCCTGGATGGGAAATGTCAAACGCCGGTCCGGTGGAATATGAATTCAGGGAGGTTGAATCCAATTGCCACGGTACGTTCTTCGTGACCGATGGCTATGGACGCGTATTTTCCGCATCGTTTCAGGTTCCTCTAGGGGGCGGTGGCGAAGAAGGGTCAGGCGAATCGGGTGCGGATGCGGGGGTGAGGGTGCATCCTGTCGTGGCGGAAGAATGCAATGCCACGCCGACCCAATCCGTTCGCGTGACAGCGCACGTTGACGCCACTCCGGAATCGAGTTTTACGCTGAGCTTGGTGGACCCCCGGCAGGAAATACCTGTGCTACTGGCCGAAGGGGTTTTAGGGGATTTTCCGGAAGACGGTATCGTATTTTCTACCGCCGACCTCCCGGAGGGAGAGACACGGGTCGAGTTGCGCTATCGGCGGCCCAACGGGGAAGAGGGTTCCGTCGCCACATATTTCCCGGTCGATCGAACCCCGCCCTACGTCCTTTTGCACCAGCCCGTATCGGGAAGCCGTGTGTGTCTGAACGACGGTATGAGTGGTGCGATCCTGGGCGAGGTATTTACCGATACCAGGCTCGAGTGGCTCACGGAGTTGGCGGATGGTGTCGGTTCGCCACTGCTTTTCGAGGCAGCCCAATGCAGTCGTCATCCGCAGAATCCCAGCAAGTGTGAGCCGCTGGAGACCTTGCGAGCACCACCCGAGCGGGGTTCATTCCTGGGCGGGGTGGGTCAAGTTCAGGCAAACGCCATTGAGGAGAACAGTCCTACCAGGATTCGGTTGCGCGCTTACGACTGGTCCGGTGCACAAGTGTGTTCGATCGCCGATGTGGAGTTCGACGCCAATGCCCAGTTGTCCGAGCGCCAGCCTCCGGAACCGGTGATCGCTGGCGTTTCCAATCCGCAGCGCGTCGCTGTGTCCGCCGACGAGAACGCCGAACACCGTATTGCGCACTGGTTCCTTTGGGCACGCGAACCCCTCGAAGTGACTGCGGATCTTTATCGGGCGCAGCGCACCGATGCTCAATACCGTCTCGTGGGCGAACCTCTGCTGCGGTTCATGCACGAACCGTCCTTGCTGGGCGCCTTCGATCCGACATGGGACGCCACCGGCAGCGACTTGGAGGATGGCCTCTACGGCGTCGCTTTCACCGCCACCGACGACTGCGGCAACACCAGGCAAATCGTTCGCTTCCTGACGCTCGACAGCACGCCGCCCGAGTTCGAAATCCATCACCCTGGGGATGCCGCCGAGCTTCGCGTGGCCACGGTCGAGGTGACCGGCAGCGTGCGGGATGCTCACCTGCTGAATTATCGGATAGCGATCGGAACCAGTCCCGACGGCCCCTGGCTCGAACTGGTGGAAAGCCCTGCGCCCGTGCCGAACCCGAGGGTGCTGGCCCAATGGCACACCTTCGGCGCGGTGGGCCCGCATTTCCTGAGATTCACTGCCATCGACAGGGTGGGCAACCGGACCGAGTGGACACGTCCCTTCGAGCTGCTCGAGCGGCCTGTCGTGATGGATGGGGCACGCATGCGTCCCACCTTGTTCTCGCCCAACGGCGATGGCGTGCTCGATCTCGCGGAGGTCGAAATCCTGTTGCGACGGGCCGCGTCGCTGCGCATCGCGGTGGTCGATACCGGCGGCGCGACTTTGCGCGTGCTGGCGGATGGCTTTCAGGCGCATTCCGGAACGGTACGCATTCCCTGGGATGGCGGGCTTGCGAGCGGCACGGCTTCCGACGGCGAATACCGCGTGTTGATCGCGGCCACGGATGCCGAGATCGCCGGCAATCTGGACGAGCTCGAACTCATGGTGGGCGTGGACACCGTATCGCCGCGGCTCTCCTCGATAGCGCCATCGGGCGCTTTCGCCGCCTGCGATGGCGCTGTTTCCTTCGATGTCCAGGATCCCAACCTGGTCCAGTACGACGCCCTTCTCCTGAACCAGGCCGGCAGCCAGGCCGGCGGCAGTGCCGGTCACGACGCCGGCAGCGTGGACGTGCTGGGGCTGGATACTCTTTCCGAGGGCGGCTACCGCCTCGAAATCCGTGCCCTCGACGCCGCCGGCAACCGCAGCGAGGAAATCCGCGAATTCGCGCTCGACTGCACGTCGCCGGTGATCGCGCTGACTGCGCCCGGCGACGGCGCCATCCTGGCGGGCACGCCCGGCAGCGTCGTGGACGTGGCCGGCAGCGTGGCCGATCCGAACCTGGCGTCCTGGCGCCTGGAAGCGATTCCGCTCGCCCATCCGGCTGGCGCGATCCTGCTGGCCGAAGGCGCCGAACCGGTTGGCCCGGGACTGCTACATTATTGGGAATCGCAGGTGCCCGATGGTGAGTACAGGCTGCGCCTGAGCGCGGTCGATGCAGCCGGCAACGAGAGCGTCGCGGAAGTCGTCTTGACGGTGGATGGCACTCCGCCCGAAGCGGTCATCCTTGCGCCCGAAGACGGTGAGGAAACCGGCGGCATCTGGCTGGCAGGAATCGCGGACGATGCCAACTTAGTCCAGTACCGCATCGATGTCGCCACGCCGCAGGATGCGGCAGCGGGCGCCTGGTCCACGGTCTTCGTCGGCGATTCGCCGGTTCGCGACAACTCCCTGGCCAATTTTGAACTCGCCATGCAGGGCGAGGTGCGGGTCCGGCTGGTCGTCACCGACGCCGTCGGCCTGGAATCCGTCGATGAAATCGGCCTGATCGTCGACACCGTGCCGCCGCCGGTTCCCGTCGCGCTGACCGCGCAGATCGAGGGCGGCATCCACGTGCGCCTGGCCTGGCAGGGAGGCGATGCGCCCGACCTGGCGGGGTTCCATGTCTATCGCGAAGGCGACTACCTCTTCGACGACCCCGTCGCCATCCGCACCGCGCTCGATGCCGACGTGGCCGAAGGCGTGTGGAACTACGTCGTCACCGCGATCGACCATGCCGGCAACGAGAGCGGACCGAGCAACATCGCGACCGTGCGCATGGATCGCACGCCGCCGGACGTGGCGATCCTGCGACCCGGCACCGGCGAGCGCGTGCGCGGCGAAGTGGAGGTGTCCGGCATCGCCTACAGCGAGGACGATTTCGCCTGGTTCGAACTGTCTCTGGTCGATCCGGATTCGGGTGCCGCCAGCCTGCTGCGCCGCGGCGAGGCGCCGGTGCGCAACGGCCTGCTGCATCGCTGGGACACGCGCGCCTTCGCGCAGGACACGCCGCTGCGCCTGCGCCTGGTGGGCGCCGACCGCTCCGGCAACACCGCGCAGCACGAAATACAGGTCGTCGCCGACAACCTGCCGCCGGCAGCGCCGACCGGGCTGACCGCGGCGCTGCAATCGCCCGACGTGCAGGCGACCTGGGATCCGAACACGGAGCCCGACCTGCTCGGCTACCTGCTGTATCGCAACGGAAGCCTCGTCGACTTCGGCGGCAGCCTGCCCGCCGACCTGCGTCCGCTCGCCATCCCCGACAACGCCTACCTGGACCAAGGGCCGCCCGACGGCGAACTGGTCTACCGCGTCTACGCGATCGACCTGGCCGGCAACGTCAGCCCGCCATCGGCCCCGGCCAGCGTCGTCCGCGACGAGGACCCGCCGCACGTGGAGATCGTCCGCCCGCAGGATGGCCTCGTTTTCGAGCAGGCCATCGAAGTGGCCGCCGACAGCCAGGAGCGCGACATCGCGCAGGTCCGGTTCGCCTGGCGCGCCATCGGCGACATTGTGTGGACCGACCTGGGCGCGCCGCTGACCGAACGGCCCTGGCGCACCACCTTCGATCCGGAAGGGCGCGATCATGGCCACTACGAACTCACCGCGATCGCCACCGACCAGGGCGGCCTCGCCGACCCGCAGCCGCAGGTCGTCCGCATCGAATACGCCGACCTCACGCCACCGGCACCGCCGGCCGGCCTCGTCGCGCGCGCCGATGGCGACACGGTGACGGCGCAATGGAACGCGAATGCCGAGGAAGACCTCGCCGGTTACCTGATCGAACGGCTCCAGCCGGACGGCGCCTGGTTGCGCCTGCACGCCGATCCGCTCGCGGACCTGGCCTTCACGGACATGGGCCGCGCGCTCGGCGCGCACGTCTATCGCGTGCTGGCGCAGGACGTTTCCGGCAACGTCTCGGCGCCTTCGGAAGAAAGCACCGCGCACGTGTTCGTGCCGGAGATCGAATCCGCTCCCTTCACGCCCACCGCCGACGATGCCACCACGCTGGCCGGCTTCGGCGGCACCCGTGCGGGCGATGCCGAAGTCCGCATCGAATCGCCGGCCGGCACGCGTGAATCGACGCCCGGCCCGGTGCCGGCCCACGCGGCGTTCGTGTTCGAGGCCCTTGCGCTCGATCCCGGCCCCAACGAGATCACGCTGCGCGTGCGCGACGGCGACGGCAATCGCAGTCTGCCGGCGATCACCTGGGTGACGCGCGGCATCGTGCCCGAGCCGCCCGGCCAGCTCGACGGAAGCATCGAGAACGGTACGGTGACGCTCGCCTGGAGCCCGAGCGCCAGCAGCGACGTGGCCGGCTATCGTGTCCATCGCAACGGCGTCGCGCTCCAGGACGATGCGCCGCTGCCGCAGGCGCTCGCCGCCACCAGCGCAGGCGCCCCCGTGCCCGGTGCCGTCGATGGCGATCCGTCCACGGTGTGGCGCCTGCAAGCCGGCGCGCTCGACGACGGACTGCATGGCGTGCTGGAACTGGAATGGGCGGTTCCGGCCTTGGTCGGCACCGTCCGCGTGCAGTGGCTCGACGCGCAAAACAGTGCGCGCGACTTCGACCTCGACGGCTGGTTCGACGGCCGCTGGAACCGCATCGCCTCGGTGCGCGACAACGCGGGCGCGCTGTCGCTGCTGCGCCTGCCCGATGCCTACCCGACCGACCGCCTGCGGCTGCGCCCGTTGCGCGCCCAGCGCTACGGTGGCGAGGCGGTACTCGCGGAGATATCGCTGCGCGAGCGGGTCTTCGTGGCGGGCGTTTCCGATGCCGACACGCCGCCGGAAGGACGCCACGAGTACACCGTCGCGGCACTGAGCACGCTCGGCTTCGAAGGTGCGCGCTCGGCGCCGTGGATCGCCGAGGTCGGCGACGCGCAGGCGCCCGGCCCGGTCGTGCTGAGCGGCACCCTCGACGGCCGCGACGCGGTACTCGACTGGACCGAATCGGCGGCCCCGGACCTGTCGCACTATGAACTGTCGCGCGACGGCCTGCGGATCGCGCAGGTCGATGCCGGCCAGCCGCGCAGCTTCCGCGATGCGTCGCTCCCCAACGGCACCCACCGCTACGTCGTGCACGCCGTGGACCACGTAGGCAACCGCAGCGACGCCTCGAACCAGATCGAACTCTCGCTCGGCGGCGACGTGCCCGGCAAGCCGACGATCCTGCGGGTCCAGGCGCAGCCCGGGCAACCCGCGCTGCGGATCGAGTGGGCGGCCGGACCGGGTTCCCCGCCGGTGTCGTACCGGCTGTTCCACAGCCACGACGAACACGGCGATACCGATCCGTACCGCGAACTGGCCGAAGTGGCGGATACCGCCTACCTCCACACCGGCCTGGCCTACGGCGAGCGCGTCTACTACCGCGTGCAGGCGCTGGATGCCAGCGGCAACGCCGGCGAACTGAGCGACCCGGCCTGGGGTGAAGTGCGCGACGTCAGCACGCCCGCCACGCCGCGCCTGACCTGGCCGACGGTCCCCGGGCGGCCCGTGGCGTGGCGCGCCGGTACCTACGATGTCTGCGGCATCGCCGAGCCGGGCACCCACGTCCGCGTCTCGGTCAACGGCGTCGAAACCGCGTCGCAGGCTCCGGTCACGGCCGACATCGGTGTGCACAGCCTCTGGAGCGAGGACTACGTCTATGACAGGCGCCTCACCCCCGAAGGCCGCCATGTGCTGGAAACCCTCATCCACAGCGGCCGGCTGGTCCCGGCGGGGGGAGGCGAGCCCGTTCCGGTCGACCGCATGTACTACGGCTGGAGCGAACTCGCGTTCAACGCCACGGGCAACCGGTTGTACGGCCTTAACTTCTACGGCCAGGCCGTCGTATGGCGGCGGGATCAGGGAACGTTCGATTCCGTGTCGATGCCGGTGAACGACGTCAGGCGCCTGGCGGTCTCGCCGGACGAGGACACCCTCCTCGTCGTCGGCAACAACGACGGCAGCCACAAGCTGTGGCGTGTCGATCGCGCCGCCTACCAGGCTGAACACATCCCGTTCGACCAGGCCGCCGATATCGTCGCGCTGCGATACACGTCCAACGGCCAGGACGCATGGGCCCAGCGGGGAAGTTCCGCCCTGTACCGGATCGATCCGGAGGCGTTGACGGCGGTTCCTGTGCTGGAAGGACGCGACCTGCGCGGCGTCATCGACGTCGCAGTCGCCGACGGCAGCGCGTTGTACGTGGACCGGGCATCCGGCGTGGATCGCGTCCGCACCGTTTCTCTGTCGGGCGTCGAGCGCGAGATCGCCACGCGCACCCAGGATGTCCATGCCGTGGCCTGGTCGCCCGATGCCGGCCAAGTGGCGCTGCTGCTGCACGATCGCGTCGACATCGTCGATGCCTCCACCGGCGCGCTGGAAAGCAGCATCCCGTTCCATTTGTACGCATTCGGTTCCGGGCACCGGCTGCAATGGTCCGGATCCTGGCACCTGCTGGCCCACCGGCCCGGCACCTCCCATGCGAGCGGCTACCTCATCGATCCCGCCGGCCGCTTCTGCGCCCGCAACGTTCCGGCCGTGCCCGGCCTGAACCGCGTCGATGCCGTCGCCGTGCGGTCCAGCGGCGTGCGCAGCCAGCGCTCGGTGCCGATCGAGCTTCACGTCGGCGCGGATCCGAACCTGCCGGACCTGTCGGTTTCGCCCGAGGACATCCGCTTCGTGCCCGCCGCCGGCGAGCCGGGGCGCGACTACGGCGCCATCGTCACGATGCGCATCCGCACCGCTTCATACCTTTACGGCATCACCGGCCGTGCGTTGCTTGTCGCGCCCGATGGCAGCCACCGCGAGCTTCCCGGTTTTGTGCAACTCGGGGAATTCGATCCGTCCAATTCGATACGCGTTTTCAGCCTGCCGCTCGGCACGCTGCACCAGCCCGGCGACTACCGCCTCCAGATCGAACTCGACCCGGCCAACGCGCTCGTCGAAAGCGACGAAACCAACAACGTCGCCATCGCTACGCTGCGCCTGTCCGAGGCCGGCAGCGTCGAGCTCTCGCTTAGCGCCGACAGCGCCACGGCCGCGCCGGGCACCGCGTTCGGCGGCCACGTCACGGTCGCGGGCGCCAGCGGCTTCGTCGGCGAACTGCGGCTGCGCGTGCTCGACGCCGCCGCCACGCCGGTCGCCGAACTGCTGCACGAAGCCGCGGGGCCACTGCAATTCGCCACGCCCTGGTCGCGGCGTTGGAGCTGGCTGCCGGAAGCCGGCCTGCTGGCCGATACCTACCAGCTCCAGGCGCAACTGTTCGATGCCGGCGGCGCCCTGGTGGACACGCGCACGCTGCCGCTGCACCTGGAGGCGCTCAGCCAGATCCGCCTGCACCTGCAACCGGCCGCGCCGGCCGCGACGATCGGCGAGCCGCTCGCGGTCCAGTTCGGCCTTGACTATCTCCTTGGCAACCAGGTCCTCGCCGATGCGAACCTGCGCCTGTCCGCAGTCGATGCCACCGGCGCCGAGACGCTGTTGTGGCAGGGCGGCACCGGCCTGCTGATGCCCGGCTACACGCTGCGCCGCAACGCGGCCTGGGCCACGTCCGCCGCCGCGCCCGGCACCGCGCGCTTGCGCCTGCGGCTCCAGGCTTCCGGCATCGAGCAGGCCATCGAGCGCGAGGTCGTGCTGTCCCAGGCACCGCCCGCGGTCCGGCTCGCCGGCACGCTCGCGCTCGCCCCAAGCCCGCGCATGGTGCTCGGCGAAAGCGCGCCGCGACTCGACTATCGCGTCGAGAACGCCGGCGAAGTCGCGTTCGCCAGCGTCGAGGCCCGTGTCGTGCTGCGCGAGGAAAGCGGCAGCGAGCCGCTCTTGAGCGAGCAGGCGCAGGGCGCGCTGGCGCCCGGCCAGGCGCTGCATGGCGAACTGCCGCTCGATCCGCTGCCGCAGCGTCCGCAAGGCTACTTCGCCGTGCTGGAAGCGCATGCCGGCGACGGCGCGTGGCAGGTGCTGGCGCAACTCGGCTTCGCCGCCGTCGACGGCCTCGCGCCGCAGATCGTCGCGTTGTCACCCGACCCGGCGATCCCGCACCGCTCGCCCGCATTGCTCGCCGCCGACATCCTGGACCGGCACTCGCGCGTCGCCGTTGCCGCCTATCGCATCGACGGTAGCGACTGGCGCCCGCTCGGCGCCCAGGGCAACCGCTACGAGGCGGTGCTGGCCGGGCTCGCCGACGGCGAGCACGAGATCGTGATCCGCGCCGAGGACATCTGGGGCAACGAGCGTGTCGCCGCCCCGCTGCGCTTCGTCGCCGACAGCACCCCGCCGCAGATCGTCATCGAGGGCGTCGGCGACGGCCAGTTGAGCAACCAGCCGCTGACCCTGCAGGTCTCGGTGATCGATGCCCATCCCGACCGCCTCTCGGTCTGGCTCGACGGCATGCCGTTCGTGTCCGGCGACAGCGTCGCGGAGGATGGCACCTACGTGCTCACCGCCTTGGCGATCGATGCCGCCGGCAACCGCAGCGACGCCGCGCTCACCTTCACGCTCGACGCCACCCCGCCGCCGGTCGCCATCGTCGACCCACTCGACGGCACCATCGTGCCCGATGCGAGCATTGGGGTGCGGGTGCAGACCGAAGCGCAGGCGCAGGTGACGCTCTCCGTCGGCGCGTGGCAGACCGAGCGCACGGCCCACGCAGACGGCATCGCGGTCTTCGACGCCGTGCCGCTGGCGCCGGGCGGCAACCTGCTGTCCGCCGTCGCGCGCGACGCCTCAGGCAACGTTTCGGCACCGGCACAGATCACCGTGCAGCGACTCCATGTCGACGGCGAACTCACCGGCAGCGTGCTGCCGGCCACCGCCGAAATCGCGCGCGGTGCCGCACTGGACGCCACCGCCACGCTCGTCAATGGCACTGCGCAGGGCCATGCCGCCCTGCCGCTGCGCATCCGCGCGCTCGGTGCGTCCGGCACGCTCGATACCCATGCCGCGGATGTGGCGCTGGCCTCGGGCGGAAGCGTCTCGCATCCGTTCGCGTTCGCCACCGCCGGCTGGCCGCTCGGCGGCGTCACGCTCGAACTGGCGGTCTTCCTCGACGACGACTGGGAAGTGCTGCACAGCGCCACGGTCGCGATCGTCGACCGCGCGCCGCCCGCGCTGACGCCGCTGGCACCGTCCGAAGGCGCGCTATCCCGCACGCCGGTCGCCTTGCGCGCCTTGGCCTCCGACGACGATGTCGTCGCCACGGTCGCCGCCAGCATCGACAGCGGTGCCTGGCTGCCGCTCGCCGCAGCAGAGGCCGGCCAGTGGCAGGGCGACGCCGCGCCGGCCGACGGCCCGCACCAGGTCCGCTTCCGTGCCGTGGATGCCGCCGGTAACGAGACCGTGTCCGCGCCCATCGGCTTCATCGTCGACAGCACGCCGCCGCAGATCGTCGTCAGCGGTGTCGCCGACGGCGGCCTCTACGGTGGCGTGGTGCAGGCCCAGGTCGACGTGCTCGACGCCAACCCCGGCACCCTGGCGCTGACCCTCAACGGTGCGCCCTATGTCAACGGCACGCCGATCGACGCCACCGGCACCTATGTGCTCCAGGCCGAGGCCGAGGACGCCGTCGGCCTCACGGCCACCCGCACGCTGCGCTTCGAGCTCGACCTGGAGGCGCCGTTCGTCAGCATCGACACCCCGGCCGATGGCGCCATCCTGCTGACCGCGATGACACCGCTGGGCGGCAGCACGCGGCCGTTCGCCAGCGTCGCCGTCACCGGCGACGCCTCGACGCACACCGTCACGGCCGACGCCGACGGCCACTACGGCATCGACGCGGTCGACCTGCACGAAGGCGCCAACACGCTGCGCGCCGTCGCCACCGACCGCCTCGGCCGGATCAGCCCGGAAACGGCGATCACCGTCTACCGCAGCGCCACCGCGCTCGGCCTCGACGGCCAGCTTTCGGCCACGCCCGCGCAACTCCCCCTCGGCACCGGACTCGACCTCGCCTACCGCATCGACGAACGCCTCGGTGTCGTCCGCGCGCCGCTGCCGCTGCGCCTGCGGGTGCAGCGCGCCGGCGGCAAGGTCACGGTGTTCGAGCAGGTGGCGACCGTGGAGCTGGCTGCCGACGGGCACGTCGAAGGCACGGCCACCGCCGCGTCCGCGGACTGGAATCTCGGCACTCACGTCGCCGAACTCGCGGTCGAAGTCGATGGCGCCTGGCACACACTGGCCGCCTCCGGCATCGACGTCGTCGACGCCACGCCACCGCAGGTCGCCTTCGTCGAACCGGCGATCGACAGCTACCACGCCGCCGCCGCCGCGGTCGAAGTCGCCGCCAGCGATGCACACTCGGCCATCGCTTGGGTCGAAGCGCGCGTCGGCACGGGTGCATGGATCGCGCTGGTCCAGGCCAAGCCCGGCCAGCCGTGGAGCGGCAGCCTGCCGCCCCCCGGCGACGGCCTCGCCACGTTGCAGGCGCGCGCCGCCGACACCGCCGGCAACCTCTCGGACGTGGCCGAGCGGCCCGTCGTGTTCGATGCCACGCCACCGCAGATCGCCATCGATGGCGTCGCCGATGGCGAACTGCGCAACGCGCCCGTCACGCCGGTCGTCGTCGTCGAGGACGCCTCGCCGATGCACGCCACGCTGACGCTGGACGGCCTGCCCTGGGTATCCGGCACGGTCGTCGCCGCCGATGGCGCCCACCTACTGCGCGTCGTCGCCGTCGATGCCGCCGGCAACCGGGCCGAAGCCTCGGTCCGCTTCACCATCGACACCACGCCCCCGGCGGTCGTGCTGACCTCGCCCGTGGATGGCAGCATCCTGCGCAGCCCGGCGGTCGACGTGGCCGGCCTCACCGAGCCCGGTGCCGCGGTCGAACTCTCCGCCGCCGGCAAGACCTACGCCGCGCAGGCCGATGAGAAGGGCGCGTTCCTCGTGCCGCGCGTCGCGCTCGCGCTCGGCCACAACGAGATCGCCGCGCGCGCCACCGATGCCGCCGGCAACCTCGGCGACACCGTACGCATCACGGTGGAACGGCGCGGCGAAGCGCTGCTGCGCGGCCAACTCGACGCTCCCGCCACGCACGACCGCCTCTTGCCATTGCCGCTCGGCATCGGTCTGCACAACGAGGCCGACGAACCCATCGCGGCATTGCCCGTCCGTGTCGTCGCGCGGCTATCCAACGGACAGGTCGTCGTGCTCGATGCCCGCGAACTGGCCCTCGCCCCGCACGCCGGCACCACCTACACGCTCCAGGCATCGACACAGGGCTGGCCCTTGGGCAACGCCGTGCTGCGCCTGCTGGCCATGCCCGATCCGGCCGCGCCCGGCACCGAGGTCCAGCTCGCCGCCACCACCGTCGCCATCACCGGCGGTCCGCCGCCACGCATCACGCCGATCCCGACCGGCGACGCACGCTGGATGGCGCTGTTGGCCCTGCTGCTCGCCGCCATCGCGATACCCCGCGTGCTGCGCAGGGAGGGCGGCCCATGCTGACCCTGCTTCGAACCCGCCACGCCCGGCGCGCGGCCTCTGCGAATACATCTTCCCGGGGGGAGGAAACAGTGCGATTCGACGATACAAACGGCCGGCAGGCCGTCATCCCCGCGAAGGCGGGGACCCAGTGCCTTTGCTCTTTCAGCGGCCTGAAGACGCCCAATTCCTCCGGATTCCGCAGAACCACACCCTTTCTGCTGGCGTTCACCCTCGCCCTGGCTGTCGTCCTTCCCGCCACGGCATCCGACGCGGCCAACGAAGCTCCCGAACCCGCCCTCGTCCAGGCCCTGCTCTCCGGCCGCGACACCTCCGCCCAGGCCGCCCAGGCCCGGGCGCACGGCGGTACGGCCACCAAGCGCACCACCGAAACCATCGCTACCCCGCTCGCGCAATTCCAGCGCGAAGTCACCGCGCTGCGCGCCGCCCTCGCACGCAAGGCCGCCACCGACGATTCCCGACTGGCCCCATCGCTGGAATCCCTGCGCGCCACCGCCCTGCTGGTCGAAGCCGAGTTCGACCGCATCGAGCGCCAGTCCGCATCGCTGGATGGTTCCAACGTAGTGCGCGCGCGCCTCGCCCAGGCCCGCACCCGCTGGCACGAACGCGTCGGGCCGTTGCTGTCCGCGCTCGATGCCGCAGCACACGCACCCGGCAATGCGAAGGCGCGCCAGACCGCCCTTGATGCCCTGGCCGCCGCTCATCCCGAACCCGCCGCGCGCACCTTCGGCGCCACGCCCCCGCCTGTACACCGTCCGCGCCTGGCACCCCGTGCGCCGCGCCTGCAACCGGACGTCGCACCCAGCTACGCCACCCCGGCCCACGTCCCAGTGTTGCCCGAGGACCTTGCCGGCACCCCCGACGCCCCGCTGTCCGCCGCCGTGCGCGAACAGGCCGCGCGCCTGGACAACGACTACGCCGCGATCTTCGACTACGTGCGCAGCCAGGTCCGCACCGAGTGGCGCGCCGGCGCCGCCCAGCACGTGGACGAAACCCTGCGGCGCGGCGCCGGCAACGACGCCGAACAGGCCAGCCTCCTGATCGCGCTGCTTCGCGCCAGCCGCACGCCGGCCCGCTACGTCACCGGCGTCGTCGAACTTCCGCTGGCCGACCTCGCCGCGCAGATCGGCGTGCCCGAGGCGCAGGTCGGCACCGCCCTGGCCGCCGCCGGCATCGCGCACACGCCGGTGATTGCCGCCGGCCGCGTCACCGCATTCCGCATCGAGCACGTCTGGGTCTCGGCACGGGTGCCGTTCGGCAACTACCGCGGCAGCGTCGCCCATGCCGACGAGCCCACCTGGGTCCCGTTGATGCCGGCGCTCAAGCCCGCAACCTTCCAGCCCGGCACGCCGCTGGCCTCGGTATGGCCGCTGGACGTGCCCGCGTTCGTCACCGAGTACCTCTCCGCCCCGCAGGACGGCCTGCCGTGGGAAACGCTGCGCCAGCGCCTCGCCGCCGCCCTGGCGGCGCAACAGCCGCCGCGCTCGCTCGCCGACCTGCCCGGATCGCACGTACCCGACGCCGCCCCGCTCGGCGTGCTGCCGGCCAGCACGCCGTACCCCGTGGTCGCGGTGAACCTGGAACTGCACGAACTGCTCGACGAACAGCGCCAGTGGCTCACCGTGCGCGTGCGTGGCGGCGAGGCGGGCGACGCGCCGGTACTGCTGGAGCAGCGTCTGGCGCTGCCACAGATGGCCTCGCACCGCATCGCGCTTTCCTACCTACCCGCTACCGTCGAAGACCAGCACCTGGCCAACCGCCGCGGCGGTTGGGGCGGCTTCCCGGCCTACCTCGTCCGCCTGCGCCCGACGCTCACCATCGGCGGCCATCCAGCCGGCGCGGGGCAGGGCATCGTCGAGGCCGGCCAAGTCAATCGCCTCGAACTCGTCCTCGCCGCGCCCGGCGGCGAACTGGCGCTGTCGCAAACCCTGCTCGCCGGCACGCTGGCCGTGGCGACGATCGACCCCTCCGGCGATCCGGCCGTGGACACCGAACCCGACGCGCAGGACAGCGACCTCGTCGCCAGCCGCCTGCTCGGCGCCTTCGCGCAACGCTACGTGCAGGAATGGGTGCGTGCCGACCGAGACAGCGCCGCGATCCTCGGCGTTCGCCTGCTGCACCCGCTGCCCTCGGTCGCGCTCATGCTGCCGCAATATCGCGCCCAGGGCACACTCGGCCTGGTGGACCACTTCGCCTTCGACGGCGTCGCGCTCGATGCCGCCGCGCACCCGGTCGAGCCGATCTCGCTGCGCGGGCAGGCCGGCGACGAAGCCGACTGGCTGCGCCTGAGTGCGCTGCACGGCAGCGCACTGGAATCGCACCTGTACGAACAGCTCTGGGCCGTCGATGCGCTCTCGGCCGACCGTGCCTTGCAGCTTGCATCCGAACGCGGCATCCCGGTACTGCACCTGTCCCCTGGCGACGGCACCGGCACGCTCGCCGCCCACCCGGCCCCGGTGCGCACCCAGGTGCAGGCCTGGCTCGCGCGCGGCTACGCCATCGACATCCCACGCGACCCGCTGACCCAGGGCGCATGGACGGGTTCCGCCTGGCGCGTGCAATCGGACGACGGCGAAGCCGGCTATTTCCTCTCCGGCGACTACGCCGGCGGCGTCACCGTGATCCCGCCCGGCCTCTGGTACTTCCAGGACCTGGCGCAAATCCTGGCCGACCCATACGCCGCCGAGCCCAACGACGATCCGCTCTCGGCATTCCTCGTACAGCTCGATGCACGGGCGCAGCACCAGGTCGTGGCCGCCGGCGAATGGGCGACCGAACCATTGCGCGCCTACGTCACCGATCGCGGCGGCCGACCGGTGCAGGGCGCGCGCGTGGAGTTCCGCGTAACCCGGAGCGGAGCGAGTCTGCGGTCCGCCCTCGGCGAGGGCAGTGTGGTCTTTGCACTGACCAATCATCGCGGTATCGCGGAAGCCCAATTACGCGCGCCCTATCGCGGTACCGGAGCCGAAGGCGGATTCATTCGCCTGGAAGGCGATGTCAACTATCGCCGTTCCCATACCAGCGTCGTGGATCTGGCGGTGGAAACGCGCGACGGCCCGCTGATGCCCGGGGAACCGTTTTACAGCCACATGGTGGCCGGCGAAGCGGTGCGGCTGGAATGGAAGCAGCACGAAGAGAATGTGCATGGGTTGTCGCCCGGCCTGGCGTTCAAGCCCTATGAACTGCACGCCTACGATGCCTACGACAACGAGGTATCCAATCACGCAGTGGCCATCAGCGTGAGCGATACCTACACCGGCCCGCAGTGCGATGGCGATTTCGACTATCCCGGCAGCGCGGTCTTCCTGCCAGGGCAGTGCCCTGAGCGACGTCACACCTATGCCGGTCTGGATTGCGCGAATTCGCAGATCCAGGCCGTCACCGGCCACGATGGCCTGTTCGTCAATCTGGTGCCCAGCAGCATCTACAACACCCAGATCACGCTCCGGGCAATATCGGAAGCCGGAAGCATCGATCAGGTTCTGTCGACGCTCAACATGCTGTCTGTCCACTCGGACAACCAATGCGTAGCGCCTGGGGAGTACACCGTCCTGCCCTGGGGGAGTACCTCCCCGGTGTATGACATCGGGCGTCTCAACCAAACCTTGCCATCACCACGCTATCTCCAAGTTGTCGGAACCTCTGAATACAGTGCGAGTGTCAGGCTGGGTTCTGCCGGGGCAAGCTGGCGCTTGCTGGATGTCGATTGGGATGTACTCGCGGGGAATTCGGCTTCTCTCATCACCGTCAGCGGAGGTTCGGTCTCGCCGTTTCGCCCTTTGGGCGTGGGCGAAATGGAGTTCGACCTGATAGCAGGCCCTTCGCCGACGCGAATGGATGTCCGCCTGAATTTTGTCCATGACATATTGGTGTTTCTGCCTGTCACGATCACGGCCGATCTCCCGCCCGCCTGGGCCCTCGACCTCCCCGCGCCCACGCTGGAACCCGGCGCCATCGACCTGGACCCCTACCAGCACAGCACCCACCCGATCCGCCTGACCGCGCCGATCCTGCCGCAGGAATACGTCTCCGCCGGCATCACGCTACAGATCGTCGACGCCGACGGCCGCGAACTGCGCGGCTGCCACCTCCCCGACGCCCCGGCCGGTGCGGCCTGCGTGCTCGAACGCGGCCTGCGCTTCGAGCCCGGGCAGGAATACTCCGCCCGCTACATCGTCAACCCCACCTCGGCCTACGCCCTCACCTCCGATACCGCGCCCGTGCCGCTGGGCCGCGGCATCATCGGCGGCTTCGGCGGCTACGACACCCCACCGGACCTCGACGCCTTCGTCGTCCACCAATACCCGCGCCTGATCGAACTGCAAACCGAAGTCGACACCCAGACCGGCTACGTCTGCGCCGCGGCCACGCGCTTCGTCTACGCCCTCGGCCAGCCGGCCACGGTGGACATCGCCTTCTACGCCCTGGACGAGGACGGCCAGCGCGGCGACGTGGCCTGGCAGGCCGTGCCGG
>JBBCJS010000048.1:0-3635 GCA_037190825.1 Chiayiivirga flava | reverse complement strand
GGGGCGTGGGTACTTGGGGGGGGCCCGGCGCTTGGGCGGGGGGCCGGCGACATACGCCGGGATCAGAACCAGAAGCGCAACCCCGCCACCCACTGGCCGCCCTTTTCTTCCTCGTGCACCTTGCCGCCGCCGTGCCAGACGTAGCCGACGTAGGGCGCAAGGTCGGGACGGATTTCGTAGCGCAGTTTCAGGCCGGCTTCGATGCCGTTCCAGCCCGATGCCACGCCGCGCCGTGCGTCGCTTTCGGCGACGAGGCCGGTGGCGAGCGAGGGGGTGAGGATCCAGCGGTAGGTGAACAGCAGTTCGTATTCGGCTTCCAGGTGCAGTTCGGCCTTGCCGGGGCCGCCGAGGTAGAGCATGGCGTCCACCTCGAACTGATACGGCGCCAGCCCCTGCACGCCAAGCGCGGCGCGGGTTTGCGAAGGGCCGGGGCGGCTGTCGTGGCGGATGCCGGCGACGGTGTCCCACCACGGGCCGACGGCGTGGCCCCACAGGGCTTCGACGCGGGCGCTGCCGGTGCGGCCGGCACGGCGTTCGCCCGAGGTTTTCAGCCAGAGCTTGTCGATGTCGCGGCCGATCCAGGTGGTGGCGTTCCAGCCGAAGGCATCGCTGCCGTCGTCGCGGGCGCGACGCCATTCCAGGCCGTCGAAGAGGGTCCTGAAGTAGATCGCGTCGTCGTCCATGCCGTGGTCGGCCATGGTCATGTCGCCCAGGTCCGGAAAGGCGGCGGCGCGGTCGGCGTCGGTGATGGGCGGGAACGCGGGGCCGGATGGGTTGTGGTGGGCGTGGGTGGAGCGATCATGCCCCGCATGGGTGGAGCGATCGTGGCCGCTGTGCTCGGAAGGGTCGTGCGTTGCGTGGTCATGCCCGGCATGCGCCGAATGATCGTGCTCGTCCACCTTCTTTTCCTTGGTGGGCCCGGCCTTGGTGGCGTGATGGTGGTGATGGGCGTGATCGTGCGACTGCGCCAGCGCGTTGCCGGCCAGCGCGCAAGCCAGTGCCGCGCAGATCGGGGTCGGGACGAGGCGCTTCATGCCGGTTCCTCCACCCGCACTTCGCGGAACATGCCGGTTTCCATGTGGTAGAGCAGGTGGCAGTGGAAGGCCCAGCGGCCGAGCGCGTCGGCGGTGACGCGGAAGCTGCGGCGGGTGCCGGGCGGCATGGTGATGGTGTGCTTGCGCACGAGGAACTCGCCGTTCTCGTCCTCCAGGTCGCTCCAGAGGCCGTGCAGGTGGATGGGGTGTTCCATCATCGTGTCGTTGACCAGCACGAAGCGCACGCGCTCGCCGTAGGTCAGGCGTACGGGTTCGGCGTTGGAGAACTTGATGCCGTCGAACGACCAGGAGAAGCGCTCCATGTGGCCGGTGAGGTGCAGTTCGATGGTGCGCGTGGGCGCGCGGCCGTCCGGGTCCGGGAAGGCGCTGCGCAGTTGCGAATAGGCGAGGGTGTCGCGGCCGTTGTCGCGCAGGCCGACGCCCGGGTCGTCGAGCCTGGGCGCGGGCGTCATCGTCTGCATGTCCACGTGCGGGTTGCCGGTTTCGCTGGCCGGGTGCGATTGCATCGCCATGCCGGGCATGGCGTGGCCTTCGTGGCCTGCATGCGAGCCGTGGTGAGCATGGCCGGCATGGGCATCGTGGCCTTCGTGGCCGGCATGCGGATCGGCATCCTGGTTCATCTGCGAATGATCGCCATGCGCGCCATGGTCGTGGCCCATGTCGGCCATCGTGAGATACACGGCTTTGTCCAGTTCGGGAACCGGCGCGCTCATGCCGGCGCGCGGCGCGAGCGTGGCGCGGGCATAGCCGGTGCGGTCGTAGTTCTGCGCGAAGATCGTGTAGGCGCGGTCCTCGGCGGGTTCCACGATCACATCGTAGGTTTCCGCCACCGCGATGCGGATTTCATCGACGGTGACCGGCTGTACCGGCTGGCCATCGGCGGCGATCACGGTGAGCTTCAGGCCGGGGATGCGCAGGTCGAAGTAGCTCATGGCCGAGCCGTTGATGAGCCGCAGCAGCACCCGCTCGCCGGGTTCGAACAGGCCGGTCCAGTTGCTCGCCGGCGTCATGCCGTTGGCCAGGAAGGTGTATTCGAAGCCGTTCACGTCCGCCAGGTCGCTCGGGCTCATCCGCATCCGGCCCCAGCCCTTGCGGTCTTCGAGGGTTGCGGCCCAGCCGTGCTCGCGCACGTCGGCGAAGAAATCCGGCACGGTGCGTTTGCGACGGTTGTAGTAGTGCGCGCTCTTCTTGAGCCGGGCGAGCAGGCGGTGCGGATCGAGGTCCGTCCAGTCGGAGAACAGGATCGCGTGTTCGCGGTCCCAGGCCTTGGGCGCGGCGCCGCGCGGCTCCACGATCATCGCGCCGTACATGCCCACCTGCTCCTGCGCGCCGGAGTGGCTGTGGTACCAGTAGGTGCCGTGCTGCCTGAGGCGATAGCGATAGGTGAAGGTTTCGCCCGGATGGATGCCGTGGAAGCTGAAGCCGGGCACGCCGTCCATGTTGGCCGGCAGGAGGATGCCGTGCCAGTGGATCGAGGTATCCACGTCGAGCGTGTTGCGCACGCGGATCAGCACCTCGTCGCCTTCGCGGAAACGCAGGATCGGCGCTGGCAGGCTGCCGTTGATGGTGATGGCGCGGCGTGCGCGGCCGGTGTAGTTGACCAGCGATTCGCCGACGGAAAGATCCAGTTCCGGGCCGTCCAGTACGAGCGGCTGGCCGGCCAGCGGCAGTTGCGAAGTGCGGGCCTGCGCGAAGGTGGGCAGGCCGGCAGCGGCGGCGAGGCCGCCAAGCGCGATGCCCTGAACGAAGCGGCGTCGCGAAAGTGCCTCCGCGCCGTGCGCGGTGGGCGGGAAACGGTGGGGCATGGAGATTCTCCGCGAGGGGAACGATAGCCGTGCCAGTAGCGGGCAGGGCGATGCGATTTCCGTCATCCCGGCGAAGGCTGGGATGACGACAGAAGGCGGGCGTAAGCCTTTGCCTCAGGCGGAAATCGGAGGCCGCAACCCTGGGCTGGAGAATTCGTCGGGTACGTGCCCGTTGCGGGATGCGATGTAGCGGGCATCCGGCACGGCAAGGGCGGGGGCCGCGCCGGGCACTGGCAGCGCGGTGCTGGTCACGGCGCAGCCGCAGTCGCAATCGCCCAGTACGCAGCCGACATCGCCGTGATGGTGCGGCGTCGCGGCGACATCGCTGCTCGCATCGCCATGGCAGGGCATGGCTTCCACCGCACCAGGCGTCTGATCGACGCTCGCCATCGCCCGCATCGCCCATGCGCCGCCGCCGAGGTCGAACGCGACGGCGGCGAGCAGCAGCAGCTTGAGCAGGGCATGGAGCGGGCGCATGAGGCTGAGATTATGCCCGAGGCCCGGAAGTTCCAGCCAAATCCGTCATAAAGGTTCCCGCGGGCGAAAAGCTGTGCTATCAATGCCCGCCATGAACACCCCCGCCCGCCGCTATTGGTACTTTTTCTACCGCACGCCCAACGTGCTGGCGCAGCGTGGTGTTCGCGTGTTCTGACAAGACCGCAAACGAAATCCCCCGAAGCCGCCAGCCCCCTGGCGGCTTTTTTGTTGCCGCCAGCCTGAAAAATCCCCCCGAGAACCGCCCAGGAGCAGCCCGATGAACCGCCACACCGACGAC
>JBBCJS010000047.1:0-21140 GCA_037190825.1 Chiayiivirga flava | reverse complement strand
GTGAGGAAGCGGAGGCGGCCTGGGTTGACGCCTTGGTTAGCCATTCGGCTCTCCACAAGTCACACGAAAATGGGATTCGAAGGCGACCGCCGGGGCTGTTAGGGTGGCTCTCGGCTGCCGCAAAGCGGTTCATTTTAACGGAAGGTTCAGAGCATCCACAACGCCGGGGCATCGCATGCGACAATCCCGCGCCCTGTTTTCCCGCCGTTCTCCCGCCGCGTCATGACCTCGCGCTCCCCGCTGCCCCGCTTCCTGTTGCAGTGCGCCGTCCTCGGGCTGGCGGCGGCCTTCGTCATCGGCCTGCTGGTGCCCGATGCCGGCCCGCGCCTGCGCACGCGGCTGGGCCTGTCCGCTCCCGTTGCCGCGCCCGATCCCGCGGCCACGCCCCGCCACGAGATCGGCTACGGCCCGGTGTCCTATGCCGATGCGGTGCAGCGCGCCGCGCCTTCCGTGGTCAGCGTGTACGTCAACAAGCTCGTCACCGAACGCCCGATCCTGATCCAGAATCCCACCGTGCAGCGCTTCTCCGGCATCACCCTGGGCCTGCCGCGCCAGCGCCTGCAACGCGCCCAGGGTTCCGGCGTGCTGGTGTCCTCCGACGGCTACATCCTGACCAATCACCACGTCGTGGCCGGCGCCAACGACATCCAGATCGTGCTGTGGGACGGCCGCGTCACCGCCGCGAGCATCGTGGGTACCGACCGCGACACCGACCTGGCCGTGCTGCGGATCGACGGCAACCATCTGCCGGCGATGTCGCTGGAATCGACCGCGCCGCTGCGCGTGGGCGACGTGGTGCTGGCCATCGGCAACCCGTTCGGCCTCGGCCAGACCGTCACCCAGGGCATCGTCTCGGGCCTGGCGCGCAGCCAGGCGCTGCTCGGGGGCTCGGAGAACGCCCAGTCGTTCCCTGCGGTGGATTTCATCCAGACCGATGCGGCGATCAACGCCGGCAATTCCGGCGGCGCGCGGGTGGATGCCTACGGCAACCTGATCGGCATCAACACCTTCGTGCTCGGGCGCATGAGCATGGACGCCGAAGGCATCGGCTTCGCGATCCCGGCCGCGACCGCGCGCGCGGTGCTCGCGCAGATCGTGGAGCATGGCATCGTGGTGCGCGGCTGGCTCGGGGCCGAATACGTGGACACCCCCGCCCTGCCCGGCGCGCTGCCCACCGATACGCCGCGCGGCGTGGTGCTGAACGCGCTCTATGCCAACGGCCCGGCGGCACAGGCCGGACTGCGCCCCGGCGACGTGCTGCTGACGCTGGATGGCATCGACATCATCGACCAGTTCGACCTGCGCAGCCGCGAAACCGCGCTCGCGCCGGGCACCGAGATCGCATTGACCGGCCTGCGCGCCGGCGTGCCGTTCGAGGCGCGGCTGCAACTGATCCAGCGGCCGACGACGCGGCCCGGTTGATTCAGCCGCCGCCCACCAGCGCCGCGGAGCCTGCCCCGGACTCGATCCGGGGCGCCGATACCGCAGCGGAGGCGCCGGCCCTGGCCGCAAGTTCCGCCCGGTACCGCTCGCGCAGGATGCCCACGCGCTCCACGTAGCGGATGGTTTCCTGGTACGGCGGCACGCCGCCGTACCGATCCACCGCGCCCTCGCCGGCGTTGTAGCCGGCGGCGATCTTGGTCAGGTCGCCGCCAAAGCGCCTGGTGAGCCAGGCCAGGTACTCCACGCCGCCGGCGATGTTCTGTTGCGGCGTGAACGGGTCGGTGACGCCGAAGCGCGTCGCCGTCGCGGGCATGAGCTGCATCAAGCCCTGCGCGCCCGCGCGCGAGATGGCGTTGGGATTGAACGCCGATTCGGCATGGATCACGGCGCGCACCAGCGCCTCGTCCACGCCGTGCTGCGCGATGGCGACGGCGATTTCCTCGGCGTAGGCGGTGAGGTTGAGGCCCACCGAGTTGAAGTCCAGCCCGGGCGTGACACCGCAGGCGAAGCAGGTCTCGATGTAGGTGAACAGCACCTGCGCGCGCTGCCCCGCCGGGCGGCGGTTGGTGTAGTGCGTGACGCCGTTCTTCTCGAACTTGTAGACCGCCCCGCGCGTCACCGTCGGCGTGGCGCCGGAGACTTTCGGCACGGCCTTGGGTTCGGTCTCGCCGGGCGCGGTACGGAACTCCACCGCCGCCGGAGGCGCCGTCGCCGTGGCGGCGGGCGCGGCCGCTTTCGGAGCGCTGCGCTCCGCCGGGAAGTTCCCGACCAGCTTGCAGTTCTGGTAACCGGCGCGGCTGCTGGTGTAGGCGGTGACGCCGTTCTTGTCCACGCAGCGGTACAGCGCATTGGCCTGCGCTTCGGGCGCAAGCAGCGCCGCCGCGAGCAGCCATGCGGGCGCGGCGAAAACGGTGCGGACGGGGGAGAACGGGGATTTCACGGGGCAAGTTTTGACCATTGGCGGGAAAAAGCCAAGCCGGGCCGATATTTGCGATGGCCCGTACATCGACCGCAACGTACAATGCGCGGTTCCCGCTCCACCCCGCCCGCGAGACTCCCCATGTCCGGCAAGCTCTACATCAAGACCCACGGTTGCCAGATGAACGAGTACGACTCGGCCCGCATGGTCGACGTGCTCGCGGCCGAGCACGGCCTGACCCTGACCGAAAACGAGGCCGAGGCCGACGTCATCCTGATCAACACCTGCTCGATCCGCGAGAAGGCGCAGGAAAAGGTGTTCAGCCAGCTCGGGCGCTGGAAGGAACTCAAGGCCGGCAACCGCAACGTCATCATCGGCGTGGGCGGCTGCGTGGCCTCGCAGGAAGGCGAGGCGATCATCAAGCGCGCGCCGTTCGTGGACCTGGTGTTCGGCCCGCAGACGCTGCACCGCCTGCCCGACCTCATCCGCGCCAAGCGCGAGTCGGGCAAGCCGCAGGTGGACATCTCCTTCCCGGAAATCGAGAAGTTCGACCGCCTGCCCGAGCCGCGCGCCGAAGGCCCGACGGCCTTCGTCTCGATCATGGAAGGCTGCTCGAAGTATTGCAGCTACTGCGTGGTGCCCTACACCCGCGGCGAGGAAATCAGCCGGCCGTTCGACGACGTGATCGTGGAGGTGGCGCAACTGGCCGCGCAGGGTGTGCGCGAGGTCAACCTTCTGGGCCAGAACGTCAATGCGTATCGCGGGCCGATGCACGACGGCGGCATCGCGGACCTGGGCTTTTTGATCCGCGCCATCGCGCAGATCGAGGGCATCGGCCGCATCCGCTTCACCACCTCGCACCCGACCGAGTTCTCCGACTCGCTGATCGAGGCCTACCGCGACGTGCCGCAACTGGCCAACTACCTGCACCTGCCGGTGCAGGCCGGCTCGGACCGCATCCTCACCGCGATGAAGCGCGGCTATACCGCGCTCGAATACAAGCAGCGCATCCGCAAGCTGCGCGAGGTCCGGCCGGACATTTCCGTGGCCACCGACATCATCGTCGGCTTCCCCGGCGAAACCGACGCCGATTTCGACAAGACCATGAAGCTGGTGCAGGACATCGGCTTCGACGCGAGCTTCACCTTCATCTATTCCTCGCGCCCCGGCACTCCGGCCGCGAACCTGCCGGACGAAACCCCGGCCGAGGTCAAGAAACAGCGCCTGACGACCCTGCAACAGGCCATCGACGCCAACGCCAGGCGTATTTCCGCGGCGATGGTGGGCAGCGTGCAGAACGTGCTGGTGGAAGGCCCGAGCCGCAAGAACCCGAACGAGCTGACCGGCCGCACCGAGAACATGCGCTACGTGAACTTCCCGGTCGCGCCGGAAAGCCATCGCGCGCTGATCGGCCGCTTCGTCGACGTGACCATCACCGAGGCGATGAGCAACTCGCTGCGCGGCCGCATCGCCGCGCCTGCGTCCGTGGCCGCCTGATCCGGAACCGCCCGGGCCGATGCCGGCCGGAGCTATTTCGCGGCGCCCGCCCGCTTCGCCGCGCCGCCGCGTGCCTTCGCGCGTCCGCACACCTGCTTGAAGCCGGCCGCGGCGAACTCGACCATGCGCGGCTCGAGCGCGGCGATGTCGGTCGAGCTGCACTCGCCTTTCGACAGCCGGTTGATCCGGTCGGTACCCGAGGCGGTGAGGATCAGCGCGCCGGAAAGGAAGTGGTAGGCCCAGTACAGATCCTCCTGCCGCGCATCGGGCAGCGCGGTGTGGATGATCTCCACCAGCCGCCGGATGACCGGATCGAACGAGCGCGTCATCACCTCGCCGCCCCAGTCGTGCATGTTGCCGACCCAGGCCACCAGCGCCAGGTAGTTGCGCCAGCCCGGCCCGCCCGACTCCAGCTTCTCCATCACTGGATGCAGGAAGGCCCCGATCGCCCCTTCCACCGTCACCGCGTCCCCGGCCTGGCGGGCGTAGGCGTCCATCGCATCGAGCCGCTCCTGGTTGAGGATGTTCGCGCGCCGCGCGATGGCGGCATCGAAAAGCGCGCGCTTGGTGTCGAAGTAGTAGTGGATCATCGCGCTGGTGGTTCCGGCCAGGCCGGCGACGGCGCGCGTGGAAACGCCGTCGTATCCGTGCCTGGCGAACTGCTCCTCGGCCGCATCGAGGATGCGTTCGCGCAGATCGCCTTCGCCGCTCGCCGCCGAGGGCCGCCCCGGCCCTGCGGACTTCCTGGGCGCGCCGCGGCCTGCACGCCGCCCGCCCGCGCCCGTGGCCTGCGTCCGATTCGATGGCATGGGTTCTCCTGGGCGTGGCCGCAACCCGGAAGAAGCTACTTCACCGCCATCGGCAACCGCAATTCTCGCCGGCCCGCTTGACAGGCCGGGGGCGCGCTGACATGCTCGCAAAAAATTAATCACTCGATTGATTAATTCCCAAAGGGAGGGGAAATCCGATGAAGCGGAGCAGATTGGCGGCGGCGCTGTGCGCCGGCCTGGGCGGCATGGTCTTCGGCGGCACGGCCACGGCGCAGGACGCCGGCACGGAACCGCAGGCCAGGGAGGCGACACAGCTCGACTCGGTCGTCGTCACGGCGCGGCGGCGCGAGGAATCGTTGCAGGACGTGCCCGTCGCGGTGACGGCGCTCGACGCCCAGCGGCTGGAGCTGACCGGAGCCACCGACATCACCAGCGTCCAGGCGCAGACGCCCAATGCCACCGTGCAGGTCGCGCGCGGCTCCAATTCCACCCTGATCAGCTTCATACGCGGCGTGGGACAGCAGGACCCGCTGTGGGGCTTCGAGCCGGGCGTGGGCCTCTACGTGGACGATGTCTACATCGCCCGTCCGCAGGGCGCGGTGCTGGACATCTACGACGTGGAACGCATCGAGGTACTGCGCGGCCCGCAGGGCACGCTGTACGGGCGCAACACCATCGGCGGCGCGATCAAGTACGTCACCCGCAAGCTCGGCAGCGAACCGCGCTTCGAAGGCCGCCTTTCCGCGGGCTCCTACGGCCAACTCGACGCCATCGGCACCGCCGCGCTGCCGGTGACGGACCTGTTCTCGATCGGCGCCTCGGTGGCGCGCTACACCCGCGACGGCTTCGGCACGAACCTGACCACGGGCGCGGAGCACTACGACAAGGACGTGACCGCCTTCCGCATCAGCGCCGAGTTCCTGCCCAGCGACGACTGGTTCTTCCGCCTCGCCTACGACCGCCTGAACGACGACTCCAACCCGCGCCACGGCCACCGCGAAGTGACCGGCGCCATGCCCGGCTCGGAGGTGCTGCCCGGCCTCTACGACACCCGCGCCGGCCTGGGCGATGCCAACAAGGTCCGCACCGAGGGCATCTCCTTCACCGCCGACTGGTACATCAACGACGCCTGGACCTTCCGCTCGATCACGGCCCGCCGCGAGGGCGACACCGACACCGTCATCGACTTCGACGGCACGCCGCTGCCCACGCTCGAATCGCCCGGCTACTACGCCGACAAACAGTTCTCGCAGGAATTCCAGGTGCTGTTCGAGGGCGAGCGCATGCAAGGCGTCGCCGGCCTTTACTACTTCGACGCGAAGGCCGAGGGCGCGTTCGATTCGATCCTCGGGCTGGCCGGCATCGCCATCGGCACGGGCGGCTACGTGGAAACGGAAAGCTATGCCGTGTTCGGCGACGTCAGCATCGACCTCAGCGACCGCAACCGCCTGTCGCTGGGCGCGCGCTACACGCGCGACGAGCGCACCGGCCACGTGCATCGGGCGACGTTCCTGGGCGCGCAGCGCACGCCCTTTGTCGGCGGCGCGGCGGCGACGCCGATCGCGCTGAACACGCTCTACACCAACAGCCGCGATTTCAGCCAGTTCACCCCGCGCATCTCGTTCTCGCGCGAGTTCTCCGACAGGCTCACCGGCTACGCCTCCTACAGCCAGGGCTTCAAGTCCGGCGGCTTCGACATGCGCGGCGATGCCAGCCTGACGCCGGAAACGGTGGACGGCTACGATCCGGAGACGGTCAAGACCTTCGAACTGGGCCTCAAGGGTTCCTCGTCCGATGGACGCTTCCACTTCGGCTCGGCGCTGTTCCATTCGGACTACACCGACCAGCAGGTCACCATCCAGGTGCTGGCCGGCAACAACATCGCCAGCTTCGTGGACAACGCCGGCGCCTCGACCATCTACGGCGCCGAGTTCGAGCTGACGGCCAAGGTCAGCGACGGTTTCAGCGCCTTCGCCTCGGTGGGCTACGTCAAGGCCGATTTCGACGAGTTCACCACCTTCGACATCAACGCCGGCGGCTACGTCGACGTCTCGGACACGGCGGTGTTCCAGAACACGCCGCGCTGGACGGGCTACCTGGGCGCCACCTGGAGCGCGCCGCTGTTCGGCGGAACGCTCGCGATCACGCCATCGGCCTCGTTCCGCTCCAGCTACCACCAGTTCGAGTTCCCCAACCCGTTGCTGGACGAGGGCGGCTACACCCTGGTCGATCTCAACGCCGTGTGGACGGCGGCGAGCGGCAAGTGGTCGCTCGGGCTGGCCGGGCGCAACCTGACCGACGAGGTCTACAGGATCGGCGGCTATCCCTTCGTCGGGGCGTTGTTCGACAACTCGGTCCTGGCGTTCTACGGCCCGCCGCGCACGTACACGGCCACGCTCACCTACCGCTACTAGCGGAACGGCCGATGCCCGGTTACCACCCGCTTTTTCCCGACATCCTTTCGCTCAACGGCCGCTGGCACGCGGACAGGACGGCGCTCGTCGCCGGGCCGCGCACGCTGACCTGGGGGGAATTGAACGGGGAGGCCAACCGCATCGCCCACGGGCTGCTCGCCGCCGGCTGCGGCGGCGGCGAGCGCGTCGGCGTGGTCATGGACAACGGTGCCGACACGCTGATCGCGATGTTCGGCGCGATGAAGGCCGGCAGCGTCGTGGTGCCGGTGAACACCACCATCGCCGACGATGCGATCCATGCCCTGCTCGCCGATGCCGACGTGGCGGCGGTGTTCGCCTCGCCACCGCACGTGGCGCGGATCGCGGGCGACGTCCGGAAGCCATGCAGGTTGCGGCTCATCGAAGGCGAACCGGGCGCGATGCCGGCCGGCTGGGAAGCGCTCGCCGGCTGGCGGGCCCCGCACCCGGCGCACGATCCGGACGTGGCGATCGGCGCGAACGATCTTTGCAACATCATCTACTCGTCCGGCACCACCGGGCAGCCCAAGGGCATCGCGCACGCGCACGGCGCCCGCATCGACTGGGCGCACGACGTCGCCCATGCGCTGCGCTACGACAGCGCGGCGCGCACCCTGGTGGCGACCGGCCTGTATTCGAACATCACCTGGGCCAGCCTGCTGTGCGCCACGCTCGTGGGCGGGACGCTGGTGGTGCTGGAGAAGTTCGATCCGGGCCAGGCGCTGGCGGCCATCGAACGCGAACGCACCACGCACACCGCGATGGTGCCGGTGCAGTACCAGCGCCTGCTCGAACACCCCGACTTCGGCCGGCACGACACTTCGTCCATGCGCTCGATGATGAGCGTCGGCTCGGCCCTGCCCGAGCGGATCAAGCGCGAACTCCTGCGGCATTTCCCCGACGCGCTGATCGAGCTTTACGGCACCACCGAAGGCGCCATCACCGCGCTGGCGCCGGAACAGGCCGAAGGCCGCGTCGCCTCCGTCGGCAAGCCGCTTCCCGGCGGCGACCTGCGCATCCTCGACGACGACGCAAGGCCGGTCGCGCCGGGGGAACAAGGCGAAATCGTCATGCGCACCCGCTTCCGCATGGCCGGCTACTGGCGCAACGAACGGGCCACCGCGGAAACGCTCTGGACCGACGAGCGCGGACGCACCTGGCTGCGCACCGGCGACATCGGGCGGCTGGACGAGGCGGGTTTCCTCTACATCACCGACCGCAAGAAGGACGTGATCATCAGCGGCGGGCAGAACATCTATCCGGCGGACCTCGAAGCCGTGCTCATGCAGCATCGCGAGGTCGGCGACTGCGCGGTGATCGGCGTGCCGAGCGAACGCTGGGGCGAAGCGCCGCTGGCGCTGGTCGTGTTCGCGCAAGGCGCCCAGATCGAGGAACGCGGGCTGCTGGAGTGGGCCAACGCCCGGCTCGGGAAGCAGCAGCGCCTGGCCGCCGTCGAGCGGCGCGACGCCCTGCCCCGCAATGCCAACGGCAAGCTGCTCAAGCGCGAGCTGCGCGCGCCCTACTGGCCCGGGAGCGCATGACCACGCAGAAGAAACAGGGGAAACACCAGCGCGAAAGAGGCGCGAAATACAACAAAAGCCATCCGAGGGAGAAACCCATGAGAAAGATCTTCGTACTGCTGTTGTGCCTGTTCGCGGCCCAGGCCGCGGCCGCTTCCCGCTGCACCATCACGCCGGGAAGCTTCTTCGTGCAGGAGCGCATCGACTGCACCTACCAGAGCGTGCACATCCCATCCAGCGCAACGACCTACCGCGAGGTGCTCTGGCAGGTGCCGCTGGGAACGCCGCCGGCGGGCGGCTGGCCCGTCGTCCTGATGTACCAGGGCTCGTTCTTCCCGGTGGAGTTCTCGCGCAAGAAGAACGACCCCTTCGGCGGCTACTGGGAGGCGCGCACCATCAAGGCCCTGCTGGACGCGGGCTACGCCGTGGTCGCACCGCGTGCCCCGGCGGACCTGGCCTGGCACACCAACATCCTCGCGCCCAGCGCGCTGTACGAACACAGCACCGACTACACCTTCCTCAACTACGTGTTCGATGCCATCCCGATCGGCGTCTTCGGCCCGCTCGACGCGCAGCGCAAGTACGCCGTGGGCATTTCCAGCGGCGGCTACAACACCAGCCGCATGGCCGTCACCTGGCCGGGCCAGTTCCGCGCCCTGGTGGTGCACTCGGCCTCCTACGCCACCTGCAGTGGCCCGGCCTGCGTGGTGCCGCTGATCCTGCCGCAGGACCACCCGCCCACCCGCTTCATCCACGGCTTCCTCGATTCCATAGTGCCGTGGTGGACGATGGACAGCTACTACGACCGCCTGCGGCTGAACGGCATCGCGACCGATCGCATCACCATCTCCCTGGGCAGGCACGAATGGTTCCAGCAATCGCCCGGCGCGGTGGTGGGCTGGTTCGACGCGCACCCCTGATACGCACCCCTGATCCGGCGCACGCCGCATCGCGGCAACGCGGTGCGGCGGCGCCTGTCCTCAGAACTCGAGATCCAGTGCCGCGCACAGGTAATCGACGAACGGCGCGAGCGCGCGCAGGTCGGCTTCGATCAGGCGGCGCAGGCCCGGGCCGGTCATCGTCGCGTCGTCGAGCGGACGCCACAGCGCCCAGCTGCGCAGTTTCAGATCGTCGATGAAACCGAAGTCGGCGGGAAAGCCGCGCGGCGGGCGCACCATCGCGCCGTCCCGGTCCAGCGCGAAGCGCTTGCGCAGCGCGGGCGCGTGCGCCGCGGCTTCCCAGCCGGCGGGGTTGTCGAAGATGAACTGGCGGATGCGCTTCTGCACCTCGTGCTCGGGCTGCCACACGCCTGCGCCGACGAAGCTGCCGCCCGGTTGCAGGTGCAGGTAGAACGCCGGCGCCGGGGTTTCGCGGCGGCGCTCGTGGAACAGTCGCGCGCCCTGCCAGGGCTTGTACGGCGACTTGTCGTTCGTGTAGCGCACGTCGCGATGGATGCGGAACAGCGAGCCGCCGACCAGGCGCGGATCGGCCCGGTAATGCGGGCTGATCTTCGCCAGCGCCGGTTGCAGGTCGACGATCAGGCGCAGGAAGGGCTCGCGCACGAAGCGCTCGTACTCCTGGCGGTGCGCGGTGAACCAGGCGCGGGTGTTGTTGGCCGCCAACTGGCGCAGGAAGCGCAGCGCGCGCGCATCGAAACAGGCCGTCATCGCATGGGGCTCCCCTGTTGCCGCGCCAGTTCGCGGCGATAGAACGCTTCCACGTCGGCCACGCGCGCGGCCATGTCGAAGCGATGCATCGGATAGTCGCGCCGCGGCATCCGCGTTTCATGCGCCGAACGCAGCGCGGCGGCCAGCGCGGCGGCATCGCCGATCGGCAGCAGCGGCGTGCCGATGACCTCGGCCAGGTGCCGCGCGCCCTCGCTGGCGCTGGCCAGGATCGGCAGCCGCGCGTTCATCGCTTCCAGCAGCACCAGCCCGAACGGCTCGCGCCGCGCGGCGCTGACGAACACGTCGAACGCCGCCAGCCAGTCGTGCGGCGCGGCGACGAAACCGGGCATCGGCACATCCGCCGGCGCGGCCTTGCGCACCGCGTCGAACGCCCCGCCCTGCCCGGCCACGATCAGCCGCGCATCGGGCGGCAACGCCGCGCGCCGCCAGGCTTCGACCAGAACGTCCAGCCCCTTGGCATGCTCGATCCGGCCCAGGGCGCCGAACACGAACGCATCCGGCGCGATGCCCATCTCGCGCCGGATGCGTTCGCGCGCATCCGGCGATGCCTGCGCGGCCTGCGTCCAGTTGTCGATCTGCACGGTGCGATCGCGCAGCGGCTCGGGAATGGCATCCATCTGCCACGGCGCGATGGCGATCAATGCGTCCAGGTCGGCGTGTCGGCGGGGCTTGTACTCGATGTGCAGGGTCGAGACGCGCAGGCATTCCCCGCGCAGCCCGTGCAGGGCCATGCAGGCCCGATTGAGGTGCGCGTGCGCCACGTCGGGCCGCAGTCGCCGCACGATGCGGCGCGCCTGCTGCACGGTGAGCAGGTCGCCTACGGTTTCCACCGCCACGCGCGGATCGAGCCGGTGCGCGATCGCGTCCGGGCGGGCTTCGGTGGCGGTACGGCGCAGCACCATCGCGACGCTGTGTCCGGCCTGGGCCTGGGCGTTGGCCAGCTCGACCGCGTGGCGTTCGCTGCCGGCGAAGCGGCGCGTCAGGATCAGGTGGACGATGTGCATCGTGTCGGAACAAGGAGCGGAGGCGCGGGAGTATGGCGCAGCCGGCCATGCGCTGGATGAGCCGGACCCGAATCCCGCGCGCCGCCGCCGGCCGGAACGCGACCGGCGGCGGCGTGGTTCAAGCCACCGATGCCTCGGCGTATTCCCGCCGCAGTTCGCGCGCCGCATCCACCAACGCTTCCAGCGCCTGCGTCACCTCCGTCCAGCCGCGCGTCTTGAGGCCGCAGTCGGGGTTCACCCAGAGCTGTTCGGGCCGCAGCACGCGCAGCGCGCGGTGCAGCAGGTCCAGCATCTCGGCGCGATCCGGCACGCGCGGGGAGTGGATGTCGTACACGCCGGGCCCGATTTCGTTCGGATAGGCGAAGCGGGCGAACGCATCCAGCAGTTCCATGCGCGAGCGCGAGGTCTCGATCGAGATCACGTCGGCATCGAGCGCGGCGACGGCCTCGATGATGTCGTTGAACTCGGCGTAGCACATGTGGGTGTGGATCTGCGTGGCGTCGGCCACGCCGCCGGCGGCGAGCCGGAACGACTCCACCGCCCAGGCCAGGTACGCGGCCCAGTCGGCGCGCCGCAGCGGCAGTCCTTCGCGCAGTGCCGGCTCGTCGATCTGGATGGCGCGGATGCCGGCCTTCTCCAGGTCCAGCACCTCGTCGCGCAACGCCAGCGCGATCTGCCGGCAGGTATCGGCGCGCGGCTGGTCGTCGCGCACGAAGGACCACTGCAACACCGTCACCGGGCCGGTCAACATGCCCTTCATCGGCTTCTCGGTCAGCGATTGGGCGAACCTGGACCAGCGCACCGTCATCGCGTGCGGCCGGCTCACGTCGCCGTAGATGACCGGCGGCTTCACGCAACGCGAACCGTAGCTCTGCACCCAGCCGTTCTTGGTGAACGCGAAGCCGTCGAGCTGCTCGCCGAAGTATTCCACCATGTCGTTGCGCTCGAACTCGCCGTGCACCAGCACGTCCAGCCCGATGGCTTCCTGCGCGCGGACGCAGCGCTCGGTTTCCGCTTCCAGGAATGCGACGTAGTCGGCCTCGGAGAGCTTGCCGGACTTGTGCTTCGCGCGTGCCTCGCGCACCGCCAGGGTCTGCGGGAAGGAGCCGATCGTCGTGGTCGGGAACGGTGGCAGGCGCAGCACGGCCTGCTGCGCGGCGCGGCGCTGCGGGTAGGCCGAGCGGCGCGCGCCGGCATCGGGCGACAGCGCGGCCAGCCGTTCGCGCACCGCAGAACGCGTCACGCGCGGCGAAAGGCGGCGCGTGGCCAGCGCGGTGCGGGCATGCGCCAGCCCGGCATCGGCCGATTCGCGGCCGGCCAGCGCATCGGCCAGCGTGCGTAGTTCGCCGAGCTTCTGCACGCCGAACGCGAGCCAGCTCCGGATCGTGGGGTCGAGGGATTTCTCCAGCGACAGATCGACCGGCGCATGCAGCAGCGAGCACGACGGCGCCAGCCAGAGTTCCCGCCCGTCTTCGCCCGCGCGCCGCGCCAGCGCGAGCGCCGCATCCAGATCGGCACGCCAGATGTTGCGGCCATCGACCAGGCCCAGCGACAGCACGCGTTCCACCGGCCACGCAGCGAGCACGGCATCCAGTTGCTCCGGCGCGCGCGCCAGGTCGACGTGCAAGCCGGCGACCGGCAGGCTGGCCGCCAGTTCCAGGTTGTCGCCGAGCGCGCCGAAATAGGTCGCCAGCAGCAGCCTTGGCGTCCTCGCCCCGGCCAGTGCCGCGAACGCGGTGCGATACGCGGCGCGGGTGGTTTCGTCCAGATCGGTGACGAGGCACGGCTCGTCCATCTGCACCCATGCCACGCCTTCATCGGCCAACTGCGCCAGCAGTTGCGCATAGACCGGCAGCAGGCGATCCAGCAGCGCGAAGCGATCCGAGCCGTCCACGGACTTGGCAAGACGCAGGAACGACACCGGCCCGAGCAGCACCGGCCGCGCTTCCAGTCCCAGCGCGCGCGCTTCGCGCAATTCGCCGAGCAGCTTGCCAGGGCGCAGCGCGAACGCCGTGCCGGCGGACAGTTCCGGCACCAGATAGTGGTAGTTGGTATCGAACCACTTGGTCATTTCCAGCGCGCGCAGGTCCAGCCCATCGCGCTGGTGGCCGCGCGCCAGCGCGAAATAGCCGGCGAGCGGATCGGCCTCGAACAGGGCGCGGTGCGAGGCGGGAATCGCGTCGAACAGCACGGCGGTATCGAGCACGTGGTCGTACAGCGAAAAATCGTTGCACGGCACGGCATCGGCGCCGGCGGCCTTCTGCAACTGCCAATGACGGCGGCGCAGTGCGGCGGCGGCTTCATGCAGCGCGGCGGCATCGGCCTCGCCGCGCCAGTGGGTCTCCAGCGCGCGTTTGAGCTCGCGCCTGGGGCCGATGCGGGGAAAACCCAGACAGGTAACGGTGGACATGGTGGTGCGATTCCTCGTGCGTTGCGGGGGCAGGACACAGAGGAACGAAGGACGCACGGAATCCACGCCGCCAATCGCGCGGACTCCCGATGACCTTCGCCCTCTCGGGCGAACCGGAACGACGCGGACGGCACGGCACCGCGCCTTCTGGAAAGGCGCGGCAACCGGCCTTCCCGCGAAGGTCCAGGTCGGGCGGAGCTTTCGCTCCGGCCAGGGCAGGTCTTCGGGCTCATGGACACGGCCGGCGATGCCGGCCACCTACTGTTCGCCGCTTCCCGGTTTCCCAGTGCTTCTGGCGAAGATCGTTTCCAAATACCGCTGCGGGGCAGCGCCGGAATTGGCCCGGGATCGCTCCCGCGCCGCACCGGCTTCCCTTTTAATCCCATCGCTTCATCTGCATGAAGCGATGGAAACCGTTGGCGGCGCGCACGTTACGCCGCCCTGCCCGGCCCGTCAAGCCGGCATCGCGGTCGCCATGCGAAACCCGGTTCGCGCCAAGGGAGAAAAGCCGTCACTCCCCAACGCGGAACGGCACGTTGGCATAGGCCGCATGGCCGTGCCCGTCGTGCACTTCGACGAACAGGCGGTAGTTGCCCGGACGCCGCGGCGCGGTGAAGCGCATGCGGCCTTCGCCGATGTCCTGCACGTCCAGTTCCACCCGTGGCGGCACGGCTTCGGGGTCGCCGCCGGTGCTGGTGGCGGTGCTTTCCTCCAGCGCGTACCAGCGCCATCGCAGCGCGTCGCCGTCGTGGTCGAGGGCCGGAGCCTGCGCTTCGTGTCCGCTGCCGGGGGCGAGCACGACGCTTTCGCGGCCTTCGCGGCCGCCGATGCGCGCGGGCTCGATCGTCGGTGCGCGGTTCCGGGGCCAGCTTCCGGTCCACAGGTACTGCATCGCATCCACGCGCGGCGTGGCTTCGCCGGTGGGCAGGAACAGGCCGTACCAGGTGGGCGTGCGTTCCTGCTTCTGGCCCCACAGGAACACGTAGGAGCCCAGGCACTGCCGCGTATCGGCCTCTATCGCGCCACGGTAGCGCTCGATCAACAGTTCCGCCTTGCGCGAGGCGTGGTCCTCCAGCGGCGCGCCCCAGGCGGTGAGCGGGCTTTCCCAGTGCCCGGTCGGTCCCCATTCGGTGACGATGTACGGCCCGGTCCAGCCGCTGTCGCGCAGTTTCTCCGGCAGCTGCGGCAGGTCGCCGTAGAGCTGGATGCCGATGAGGTCCAGCGAGGGCGCGCGCGCCTTGATCTCGCCGATCAGTTCGCGGTCGAAACCGGCCAGCGTCGTCATCACCGGATGCGCCGGGTCGATCTTGTGGATCATCTTCGTGATCCGTTCGAAAGCGTTCCAGACGCGCGGGTCGGAGTATTCCAGGTTCAGTTCGTTGCCCACCGCCCACATCAGCACGGCCGGATGATCCTTGTAGCGCCCGACTTCGCGGCGGATGCGGGCCTGCTGGCGCGACACCGCGGCGCCATCGCCGTAGTCGAAGCCATGTCGCTGGCTGCCCACCTGGATGCCCATCGTCACCTTCAGGCCATTGTTCTGCGCCCAGTCGAGCACCGTGCGCATCGCGGCTTCGTCGCCACTGCTGCTCCAGGTGCGGAACGAATTGCCGCCGCGCGCGGGCAGGTGCCGCAGCTCGATGCCGGCACCGCCGCCGCCGCGCACGTAGTACGGTTCGCCATCGACCAGCAGGCGATAGGCGCCATCCTGCTCGACGATGCGAACCTGTGCCGGACCGGCCCAGGCCATCGTTGCCGCCAGCAGCAGCGCGGCGCATATCCACCAGCGGGAAGCTTGATAAACCTGCTTTTTCTCGCCATTCCCGCGAAGGCGGCTATTCGGGTTTCCCCATTGGCGAGTCATTCCGCATCCTCCGTTGTCGCAGGCGCTTGTGCCGCTTCCCGATCACGCACCCAGCGCACGATATCCAGGAACGTGGCGGTCCAGTAGATGTCGCGATGCCGGTCCAGATGATCGAGCAGTTCCTCGTGCGCCTGTGCCGATACCGGCAGGTAATCGCCGCCGATGCCGTGGAAGGTGAAGGCGGCCAGCGTGCCGCCGCGCGCCGCCGCCTCGACCCGCGCGATCAGTTCCGCCCCGCTCGCCTCCACCGGGGCTTCAATCAATACCGCGTGGCGATCGAACTCCGTCATGCTCCCGACCGCACGCGCCCCGTCGGTCACCTTGATGCCGGCGAACAGCTCGCGCAGGCCATCCACGTAATCGCCATCGCTGGCAGAGCGCTCGCCGCAGGGCGCGGTGAAAGTGCGCTCGCCGCGGCCATCCAGTGCGTACAGGAACAGGTTGGCCGCCCGCACCTGATCGCGCATCTGCATCGCCGTGGTGGCGCTCAGATCGCGATGCGGCTGCACCCATTCGCGCCCGGGGCGCGAGCCGGCGCACTGGTGGAACAGGCCGTGATTGCCCAGTTCGTGGCCGTTGCGCGCCACCGCCCGCCAAGCCTCCAGGTGATCGGGCGACATGTCGCCTGGCGAGAGGTAGAACGTGGCCTTCAGTCCACGCCGGTCCAGCGCCGGCACGGCATGCTCCAGCTGCGAAGGCAGGCCATCGTCATAGGCCAGGCTGACCGCCGCCTTGCGGCCCTCGGGCCAGGCGAAATCTCCCGCCGCCGCCGCGGCGAGCGGCAGCAGCCACAGCGGCGCCCCCATCCATCGCAATGCTCCAGCCATGCCCCGCCCTTCCGCGCCCTCGACACCGCACTGTGCCGGGTGTGCCCGGCACCGGGCAAGCCGCGCGCTT
Organism: Chiayiivirga flava; assembly: GCA_037190825.1. GTDB lineage: Bacteria > Pseudomonadota > Gammaproteobacteria > Xanthomonadales > Xanthomonadaceae > Denitratimonas > Denitratimonas flava_A. The sequence continues at coordinate 4,696 of JBBCJS010000047.1, read as the reverse complement.
GCTGCGACGCAGCAGGACGCTGCCCCGGGCTTTCGGTAGATTCCAACGGACCCGTCGGCGACGTTTCCCCCATGAAAGGCAAGGCCAACTCCTTCGACATCGCCTTCCACGCGGGCGTCTCCCAGTCCACGGTATCGCGCGCGCTGCGCGGCAGCCCGCTGGTGAGCCTGGATACCCAGCGCAAGGTGCGGGAAGTCGCCGAGCAGCTCAACTACAAGGTGGTCAATCACGCCTCGGCGCTGCGCCGGCAGCGCTCGGGCACGCTGGCGCTGCTGCTGTTCGAGGACCCCACCTGCGACGAGTCGCTGATCAATCCGTTCTTCCTGTCGATGCTGGCCTCCATCACCCGCGCCTGCGCCCGCACCGGCCACGACCTCATCATTTCCTTCCAGCAACTGTCAGAAGACTGGCATGCCGATTATCAGGACAGCCACAAGGCCGATGGCCTGATCCTGCTGGGCTACGGCGATTACCTGGTCGCGCGCAGCAAGCTGGCGAACCTGGAAGCCCAGGGCACGCATTTCGTGCGCTGGGGCGCGGTGGTCGAGGGCCAGCCGGGCCTGTCGGTGGGTTGCGACAACGTGCAGGGCGCGCGCGACCTGTGCGAGCACCTGCTGCGCCTGGGGCATCGCCGGATCGCCTTCCTGGGCAACGCCACCGAACACTGCCCGGAGTTCCGCGACCGCTACGCGGGCTACTGCGAGGCCCTGCGCGCGGCCGGCATTGCGGTCGATCCGGCGCTGCACGGGGATGCCACCGACTCCACCGAGGAAGTCGGCCGGCGATCGATGGCGCGGCTGCTCGAACGCGGCGCAAGGCCCGATGCGGTACTGGCCGCCAGCGACCTTCTGGCCATCGGCGCCCTGCACACGCTCGAGGCGGCCGGCATCGGCGTGCCCGGCGATGTCGCCGTGGCCGGGTTCGACGACATCCCGATGGCGCGCCTGACCACGCCCGCGCTGACGACGGTGCAGCAGGACACCAAGCGCGCCGGCGAAGTGCTGGTGGAGCGCCTGCTGCAACGCATCCGTGGCGAGCCGGCGACGAGCGAGATGCTGCCGGCGCGGCTGGTCATCCGTCGCTCGTGCGGCGCAGACGGCGGCTCATGAGCCGGTCCAGCCGTTCGCGCAGCGCCGGATCGGTGACCGGCGCATCCAGCAGCCACACCGCGACGCCGTGCGCGGGCACGTCCAGTTCCGGCGACCGGCCGGCTTCCACGCCCATCTCCGACCCATCGAAGGCATTGCGCCAGCGGCCCGGCTGAAGGTCCTCACCGAGCGCGAAGCGCGCCGGCGCATCGCCCTTGTTGAGCAGCACCAGCGCGCTCTGGCGTTCGCCTTCGTGCTGGTAGACGCGATAGAACGCGGCGCGGTCGCCGGCCAGTTCGAGCGTCAGTTGCAGGCCGCGTTGCAGCGCCACCGATTCGCGCCGCGCCTGCGCGATGCGGCGCAGGTTGTCGAAGATGGCGCTCCGGGATGCGGCGTCGATGCGTTCCTGGCCGTAGTAGTTGCGGTTGCCGGCGTGCTCGGCGCGGCCGCGCATGAAGCCGGTTTCCGAGCCGTAGTAGACCACCGGGAAGCCGCGCGCGGTGAACAGCCAGTTATGCGCGTCGATGAAGCCTTCGTCGCTGGCGTCCATGCGCGCCATGTCGTGGTTGTCGTAGAAGGTCGCCAGCTCGTAGGGGTTGGCGTAGGGGCCATCTTCCAGATACAGCGCCGGGGCCAGCCGCTCATAACCTGCCGAGGTGCGGCCGAACACCTCGTCCATCGCCTGCTTCATCGGGAAATCCAGCACGCTGACTTCCCCATGGCCGGGCCAGGTGTGGCTGGCGATGGTGCCGGCGTCGTAGTCGTAGGCTTCGCCGAACATGAAGAAGCCCGGATGCCCGGCACGGATGCGGTCGGTGAATTTCTGCCAGAAGGCCGGCGGCATCCAGGCGATGGTGTCGATGCGGAAGGCGTCCGCGCCCTGCCCGATCCATTGCTCGTAGGCACCAGCCAGGTATTCCAGCACCGCCGGATTGTCCGCATCGAAATCGGCCAGTTGCGCCAGGTTGCCGTCGAAGATCGAGCCGGCTTCCGCATCCACCGCGCCGGTGGCGTTGTAGAAGGCGTGCAGCGGCTCGTTCGCCGGATCGAGCCGTTGCGGCGGCAGGTTCTGGTGATCGGCGATGAGTCTGCCGTCGCGGTCGAAGATCTTGCCGAACTTGGGTTGCTCTTCGGTCATCGTCCACGCCGGCGAGCCGTGGTTGCCGACGATGTCCAGCACCAGCTTCATGCCGCGCGCGTGCATCGCATCGGCCAGATCGGGAAAGCCCATGCCGGGGCTCGGCAGGTGCTCGTCCACCTCGTAGAAGTTCACGCCCCAGTAGCCGTGATACCCCGTCTTGCCCTGGTCGGAAAGGAAGCTCCGGCAGCCCGGCGGCGTACCGCCGGTGAAGGCTTCGTCCGGGTTGTCCACGATGGGCGTGATCCACACCGCATCGAAACCCATGCCCTTGATGTAGTCCAGATTGTTCGCCAGCCCCTGGAAATCGCCGCCCAGGTAGCCGATGTTGCCGGCCACGCCGTCGCACGGTTCCAGCGGGATGTCGAAGGTGCGGCGCGCGCCGCCCTGGTCGCGCTGGTCGTTGGATTCATCGCCATTGACGAAACGGTCGGTGAGCACGAAGTACACCGCGTTGGCGACGAAAGGTTCCAGCGTGCCGTAATGGCTCGCCACCGGCGCGGGAGCGTCCGCCGGCGGTGGCGCGGGAGCACAGCCGGCCAGCAGGGACAGGCAGCAGGTGGCGACGAGGGATCGGCGCATGGGAAAGACTCCGGGGTCAGGCGCGGTGCGCGCGCGGTTCGGGAACGCGCAGCATGCACAGGCCGGCGGCGACGAAGCAGGCGCCGCCGATGGCCAGCGCGTACAGCGGCTGGTTGCCGAACAGGGCCCGCAGCAGCAGGCCCAGCACGCTGGCGGCCAGCAACTGCGGGATGACGATGAAGAAATTGAAGATGCCCATGTAGACGCCCATCTTGCGCGCCGGCAGGCTGTCGCTGAGCACGGCGTAGGGCAAGGACAGGATCGAGGCCCAGGCGATGCCGATGCCCGCCATCGACAGCAGCAGCCAGTGCGGATCGCGGATCACGAGGAAAGAAAACAGCGCCGCCGCGCCGATCCACAGGTTCAACAGATGGCTCCAGCGCGCACCCAAGCGGCTGGCCATCGGCGCGATCGCGAGCGCGGCCAGCGCGGCGAACCCGTTGTAGGAGGCGAACAGCACGCCGACCCAGTTGGCCCCCTCGTTGTAGGCGGCCGTGGTGGGATCGGCGCTGCCGAAGTGGACCTGAGTGACGGCGGCGGTGGTGTAGATCCACATCGCGAACAATGCGAACCAGGAGAAGAACTGCACCACGGCCAGCCGGCGCATCGCCAGCGGCATGGCGTGCAGGTCGGACATGATCTGCGCGAAGGCGTTGTCGGCGCGCGAGCGCGCGAGCATCAAGAGGGCCAGCCCGTACACCGCCAGACCTGCGGCCAGGATGTACAGCTCCTGCGCCAGTCCACCGAAGACGATCCACACCGCCAGCCCGATGCCGGCCCCCAGCCACGCCACGGCACGCCCGGCGGCGGGCGGGCGCGGCGCGTTCGCGGCCTGCGCAGGCTCGGCGTCGTCGAAAGACGCCAGGGTTTCGGGCGGATATTCGCGGGTGCGCAGCACCGTCCAGCCGACCGAGGCCAGCAGCACCACCGCGCCGGCGTAGAAGGCATAGCGCACGGTGTCGGGAATCTCGCCGGCAGCGGCGGTGTTGGCGACGCCGGCCTGCGCCAGCAGCCACGGCAGGGCACTGGCGACGATGGCCCCGGTGCCGATGAAGAAGCTCTGCATCGCATAGCCGCGCGGCCGTTGCCGGGGCGGCATCTGGTCCGCGACGAAGGCGCGGAACGGCTCCATCGAGACGTTGATCGAGGCGTCCAGCACCCACAGCATGCCCGCCGCTATCCACAGCGTCGGCGAGTGCGGCATCAGGACCAGCGCGGCGCTCGCCCCGAGCGCGCCGTAGAGGAAATACGGCCGCCGCCGGCCCAGGCGGGTCCAGGTCCGGTCCGACCAGTAACCCACGATCGGCTGCACGATCAGCCCGGTCAAGGGCGCTGCGATCCACAGCAGCGGGATGCGATCCATCTCCGCGCCCAGGGTCTGGAAGATGCGGCTGACATTGGCGTTCTGCAGGGCGAAGCCGAACTGGATGCCGAGGAAGCCGAAGCACATGTTCCAGATCTGCCAGAACGACAGATGGGGTTTCTCGGCCATGACATTCCGTGGGGCGAGCGGGAGTGGCGGCCATTCTCGGCGTAGCGGCAGGCGTTTTCATTGTTGCCTTGCAACATGACAGCCGCCCCACCCGGTCGCGGCCGCGGTGAGATTTTTCCATGTATTTCAATGTGCTGCGGGATATTCCCCGATCCTCGGCGGGCAATGCCCGGATCGAAAGCGCCCTGCCGTGCATACGTATTCATCGGCAAGCACCGCCACGGCCGTACCCGGCCTCCCGCTGCGTGGCGCGATGGGCGAAACCGCGACGCGACGCGACGGACGATGCGCGGGCCGCGCGCGGCGCGCGGCCCGCGTGGCGATGAATACGTATGCAGCCAAATCCCACGGCGCCTGCGATGACTACCATCTGGTACGGACCCATGCCGCAGCGGC
>JBBCJS010000046.1:0-48080 GCA_037190825.1 Chiayiivirga flava | reverse complement strand
GCCCGAGAGGAACCACTGGATGGATGGCAACGCGAGCAACCTGGCTGGAATGCGGGTCATGGTCATCGACGACTCCAAGACCATACGGCGCACGGCGGAAACCCTCCTGAAGAAGGAAGGCTGCGAAGTGTTCACCGCCACGGACGGTTTCGAGGCGCTGGCCAAGATCGCCGACAACCAGCCGCAGATCATCTTCGTGGACATCATGATGCCGCGCCTGGACGGCTACCAGACCTGCGCGCTGATCAAGAACAACCAGCTTTTCAAGTCCACGCCGGTGATCATGCTGTCGTCCAAGGACGGTTTGTTCGACAAGGCCAAGGGGCGAATCGTCGGTTCTGAGCAGTACCTCACCAAGCCGTTTACCCGGGAGGAGCTACTCTCGGCCATCCGGCGGCACGTGCCGCAGGGTTAACCGCCAACTCTCGGGGGGAGCATGGCAAGAATCCAGGACAACGCAGGCCACTGCCATCCAGCCCATGCCCGGGCCGGGGCGCTTTCGCCTGCATGCAGTGGCGCAGCGGCGGCCGCGCCCGCGGAAAAAGGCGAGGGATGGTGTTGATGTCCGTTCAAGCCGCGCCATTCGACATCCTGCTCGACTACGAGCACCGCAGCCTGGGCCACGTGGCCGGCGTGCCGGACCAGATCGACGCGCCCGGCCTGTGGCGCGGCATCGCGTTCCGGCTCGGTTCCCGGCTGTTGGCCGCCAGCTTCTCCGAAGTGGTGGAAATCATTTCCGTGCCGCCGCTGACGCCGGTGCCCGGTTCCGACTCCTGGCTCCTGGGCGTGGCCAACCTGCGCAGCTCGCTGCTGCCGGTGGTGGACCTGAAACAGTATCTGGAAGGCGAGCGCACCGTGCAGCATGCCGGCACGCGCGCGCTGGTGGTGCGACAGAGCGGCGGCAACGTCGCGGTGCTGATCGACGAACTGCTCGGGCAGCGCAATTTTCATATGGGCCAGCTCGCGCCTGGCGAGGACATCGGCGCGGGAGGATACGCGCCGTTCGTGCAGCAGGCGTATCGGGTGGGCGATGTGGTTTGGGGCGTGTTCGACATGGCACGGTTGACGCGCACGCCGGAATTCCGGCAGGCAGCCGCCGCGTGATGCGGCGCATGAAGACGTATTCCAGGGTGAGGTTCTTGCGATGAGCACATTGGGCGCCGGTACCGGCAAAGAACGCAGCGGGATGATCAATATCTGGATCTTCCTGCTGGTGGTGGCACTGTTGGCGTTGCTCGGCAACGCGCTCTGGTCGGCGAAGCTGTCGTCCGAGGAGAGCGTGGCGCGCGATCTGGTGGCCGATGTCCGCGTGTTGTCGCAGCAGGTGGCCAAGGCCGCGCAGGACGCCGCCTCCGGCGGCGTGGACGCGTTCGATGAACTGGAAAGCACGCGCGTGCGCATCCAGGCCAACGTCGATGCCCTCAACCGCGGTGGCGAAGGCAATCCGGCCTATGCGGGCGCGCCGGTGGTCGGCGTGCCGTTGCAGCGCCTCACCGAGACCTGGGCGCCGATGAACGACCGCTCGCGCCGCATCCTGGAAAGCCGGGAACTGGTGCTGGGCCTGACCGACACCGCCGAACAGTTCGCGGGCGCGGTGCCGCTGATCCAGGCGGAAATGGACGAGGTGGTGCGCGCGATGGGCGAATCGGGCAACGCCTCGTTCTCGCAGATGTCCACCGCCTACCGCCAGATCGTGCTGGCCGACCGCATGCTGCGCCACGTCACCCAGATTCGCCAGGGCGGCGTCGCCGCCACCTCCGCCGCCGACCGCTTCTCGCGCGACGCCACGCTGTTCAGCCAGGTGCTCGGCGGCCTGCTTAACGGCCTGCCCGAGCAGAACATCCGCCGCGTCGATGCCCCGGCCGCACGCCAGTCGCTGGCGCGCGTGTCCTCGCTCTACAGCGAGATCGAGCAGAACGTGGACACCATCCTGGACGCGTCGACCGACCTGTTCGAGGTCAAGAATTCCGCCGACGAGATCTCCCAGTCCTCGGCCGACCTGCTGCTGGGAGCGGAAAACCTCAACCAGGCCTTCCTCAACCTGCCCACGAGCCGCGCCTTCCCGAACGTGTGGGTGGGTATCGCCGCCGGCGTCCTGGCCATCGTCGCGATCCTCGGCCTGCTGTTCACCCTGTACAAGGACCAGGTCAAGCGCTTCCGCGTCACCCAGGAACTGAACCAGCGCAACCAGGAGGCGATTCTGCGCCTGCTGGACGAAATGGGATCGCTGGCCGAAGGCGACCTGACCGTTCGCGCGACCGTGACCGAGGACATCACCGGCGCGATCGCGGACTCGATCAACTTCGCGGTCGAGGCGCTGCGCTCCCTCGTAACCACCATCAACGAAACCGCCGTGCAGGTGGCCGCCGCCGCGCAGGAAACGCAGGCCACCGCCATGCACCTGGCCGAAGCCGCCGAGCACCAGGCGCAGCAGATCACCTCGGCCTCGGCCGCGATCAACGAAATCGCCGTCTCCATCGACGAAGTGTCCAAGAACTCGGCCGAATCGGCGGACGTGGCGCAACGCTCGGTGCAGATCGCCGCCAAGGGCGCCGAAGTGGTGCGCCAGACGATCCAGGGCATGGACTCCATCCGCGACCAGATCCAGGAAACCTCCAAGCGAATCAAGCGCCTGGGCGAAAGCTCGCAGGAAATCGGCTCGATCGTGGAACTGATCAACGACATCGCCGAGCAGACCAACATCCTCGCGCTGAACGCCGCCATTCAGGCCGCCTCGGCCGGTGAGGCGGGCCGCGGGTTCGCGGTGGTGGCCGACGAAGTGCAGCGACTCGCCGAACGCTCGGCGAACGCGACCAAGCGAATCGAAACGCTGGTGCAGACGATTCAGGCCGATACCAACGAAGCGGTGTCCTCGATGGAACAGACCACCGCCGAGGTGGTCGCCGGCGCGCGACTGGCCGAGGACGCCGGCCTGGCGCTGGGCGAGATCGAAAAGGTGTCAAACGACCTCGCGGACCTGATTCAGAACATCTCCGAGGCGGCGCGCCAGCAGTCGGCCGCGGCGACCAACATCTCCGCGACGATGAACGTGATTCAGGAAATCACCACGCAGACCTCGGTCGGCGCGAGCCAGACGGCCGAGTCGATCGGAAACCTCGCCCAGCTCGCCGCCGACCTGCGCCGTTCGGTCGCCGACTTCAAGCTGCCGGGCTGAGGCGCGGGCGGATAGGGGGCCTGCGGCGGAATGGCTACGGTTGCGACATCGGCACCGGCGACCGGCATGCGTCCATTGGACGATGCCGAGTTCGACCGCTGGGTGCGCCTGCTGGAGGCGCGCACCGGCGTCATCGTGCCGCCCGAACGCAAGCCGTTCCTGGAGACCGGCCTGCGTCGGCGCATGCGCGAAACCGGCCATACCCATTTCGACGCCTATTACGACGAGCTTACCGATGGCGTGCGCGGGCAGATGGAATGGGCCAGCCTGGTCGATCACCTGACCGTGCACGAAACCCATTTCTTCCGCCATCCGCCCTCGCTGGACCTGATCCGCGACGAGTGGCTGCCGGGCTGGCTCCAGACGGCCGCGCCCGAGGTATCGCTGCATGCGCTGTCGGTGGGTTGCTCGACCGGCGAGGAAGCCTATTCGCTGGCGCTGATGCTCGATGCGGAGCTTTCCCGCATCGCGCCGTCGCGGCGTTTCGGCGTCACCGCCACCGACGTCAGCCAGGCCGCGCTGGCGGTGGCGAAGGCCGCCGAGTACCCGATGCGGCGGCTGGCCGAAATCCCCGCGGCCTACCGCGGGGGTGTCGAGGCGCTGCCGGACGGGGAGAACTTCCGCATCGCGCAGCGCCTGCGCAAGCGCATCGGTTTTGCCTGCGTCAACCTGCTGCACGCCTCGCGCGCGCCATTGCGCAAGCTCGACATCATCTTCTGCCAGAACGTGCTGATCTATTTCGCGCGCGAGCGCCGGGGCGAGATGCTTGACGCCCTGGTCGGTCTGCTCCAACCCAACGGCCTGCTGGTGCTCGGGCCGGGCGAAGCGCCCGGCTGGAACCATCCGCAGATGCGCCGGACCGGCGGGCGGCAAACCCTGGCTTACTTCCGGAACACGAAAGAGACCCCGGCATGAGGCCGCAAGACGACATCGACTACACCACGCTGGCCTGGGTCAAGGGCGAACTGGACGAAACCCTCAAGCAGGCTCGCCAGGCGCTGGAGGCCTACGTCGAGGACCCCACCGACGTCAGCCAGATGCGCTTCTGCGCCACCTACCTGCACCAGGTGCAGGGCACCTTGCGCATGGTCGAGTTGTACGGCGCGGCGATGGTCACCGAGGAAATGGAGCACCTGGCCGCGGCCCTGCTCGACGGCGGCCCCATCGAGGACCGCGACGAGGCCTATGCCGTGCTGATGCGCGGCATCATGCAGCTGCCCGATTACCTGGAACGCCTGCAGACCGGGCACAAGGACATTCCCATCGTCCTGCTGCCCCTGCTCAACGACCTGCGCGCCGCGCGCGGCGAGAAGGGGCTGTCGGAAATCGCGCTGTTCACGCCGGACCTGGGGCGCGACCTTCCCGGCGCCGCGCAGGGGCCGGCACAGCCGTTGCCCGAGGCCGAACTGCGCAGCCGCGCCGAACAGTTGCGCGCCGCGTTCCAGGTGGCGCTGCTCAAGTGGTTCCGCAACGACGACATCGATGCCAACCTCGCGCGCCTGACCGAAACCTGCGACAAGCTCGTCGGCCTCACCGCCGAAGTGGAAGCGCGCCGCCTGTTCTGGGTCACGGCCGGCGTGCTGGAAGCCCTGCGCGCCAAGTCGTTCGAGCCCAGCCCGCAACTCAAGCAGACCGTCGGCAAGGTCGAGCGCGAGATCAAGCGCCTGGCCGACGCGGGCGAAAAGAGCTTCCGCGCCGACCCGCCGCGCGAACTGACCCGCAACCTGCTGTACTTCGTCGCGCACGCGCCGACCCAGCACGGCCGCATCGGCGAGCTGCGCAACGTGTTCAACCTCGGCGCGCTGCTGCCGAGCGAGGAGGAGGTCGAACACGCCCGCAGCAGCCTCACCGGCCACAACCGCTCGCTGCTGGATACCGTCTCCAGCGCCATCAAGGAAGACCTGATGCGGGTCAAGGACGCCCTTGACCTGCACCTGCGCAATCCCGGCGCCGAAGCCGCGCAGCTTTCCAGCCAGATCGAAGTGCTCGAGCGCGTTTCCGATACCCTCGGCATGCTCGGCCTCGGCGTGGCGCGCCGCGTGGTGCAGGAACAGCGCGACGCGGTGCAGTCGGTCGTCAACGGCACCCGCCCGGCCGACGAATCCACCCTGCTGGACATCGCCGGTGCCCTGCTCTACGTCGAAGCCTCGCTCGACGACCAGGTCCAGCACCTCGGCGGCATGCCTCCCGCATCGGCCACGGGCGATGCGGGGGCCGCCACGCTGCCCTCCATCGAGACGCGCCGCGTGATGCAGGCGCTGGTCAAGGAGGCCCAGGCCAACTTCACCCGCGCCAAGCAGTGCTTCATCGGCTTCATCGAATCGAGCTGGGATGCCGACCAGCTCAAGGAAGCCCCGGAACTGCTCGACCAGGTCGCCGGCGCCCTGCGCATCGTCGAACTGCCCGAGTCGGCCGGCTACCTGGATGCCGTCGGCCGCTTCACCGAGCGCGAACTGCTGGAAAAGCGCCGCGTTCCGGGCGTGGCGCAGATGGAAACCCTCGCCGACGCGCTGGCCAGCCTCGAATACTTCCTCGAAGCCCAGGCCGAGCAACGCCCCGGGCGCGAGCGCATCCTGCACACCGCGCGCGCAAGCCTGGAGAAACTCGGCTACTGGCCGCTGCCCGCCGCGACGCAGGCTGGTGTTCCGGGCGATGGCGTTGCGCCACAGGCCGTGGCCGTCGAAACCGCCGCGGTTGCCGATCCGTTCGGCGACGTCGCCTTCGACGCCACCGCGGCGCTCGTACAGGCCAGCGAACCGGCCTTCGCCGACCCTGCGCCCGTGTCCGAACCCGCCATGGCGCCCGTCATCGCGGAAGTTTCCGCGCCCGAACCCGTCGCCGAAGCGCCCGCGCCGGTGGCTGTGCAGCCCGATGGGCCGATCATCGGCGGCTTCGAGGCGGCCTCGGAGGAAATCGACGAGGAAATCCGCGAAGTCTTCGTCGAGGAAGTCGCCGAGGAAATCGACAATCTCACCGAACTGCTGCCGCCCTGGATCGAAGCCCCGACCAACCTGGAGCAGCTCAAGTCCATCCGGCGCGTGTTCCACACCCTCAAGGGCAGCGGCCGCCTGGTCGGCGCGATGACCCTGGGCGAGTTCAGCTGGAAAGTGGAGAACATGCTCAACCGCGTGCTCGACCACACCATCCAGCCCACGCAGCCGGTCATCGTGCTGGTGCAGGCCGCGCATGGCGTGTTGCCGGAAATCCTCGCCGCATTGCGCGGCGAGCGCAGCGTCCGCACCGATCTGGAAGCGATCAAGGACGTGGCCGACCGCCTCTCCGCGGGCGAGCAGGTCCACTACGTGCCGGCTCCCGTCGAACCCGAGCCGGTCGCGACCGTCCCGGATGTCGTCGAGCAAGATGTCGTCGAGCCAGTGGTCGAAGCCGGCATCGAGGCGGAAGTTGTCGAGGCGCTGGAAGCGCCGCTCGATATCGCTGTCGACATTCCCGAGCCGGACATCGAGGAAGCGCTCGCCGAAGCGTCGCCGACCCTGCCGGATGCCGCGCCCGAAGTGGTGGAGACGGTCGAGGAGGGCGCCGGAAAGGTCATCGTGCCGGCGATAGATTCGGTCCTGTTCGACATCCTGAAGCCGGAAGTCTCCGGCCACCTGGATACCGTGGACGCCTACCTGGCCGAAGGTCCGCACCCGGTGACCGACGAGCTGGTGCGCGCCGTGCACACCATGAACGGCGCGTTCGCGATGACCGAAGTGCCGCTCGTCACCGAAGTCACCGCGCCGCTGGAGAGCTACCTCAAGCGCGCCCTGGCCCAGTCCGCCACGCCCACGCCGGAAGGCTTCCATGCCCTGGGCGATGCCGTGCGCGCCCTGCGCAACGTGCTGGAGGAACTGGACGCCGAATCGCCGCATCTGACGCTGCTGTCCGGCCTGGCCGCGCGCATCGCGACCGAGCGCGACCTGTTGCCCGAAGCGCTCGGGCCGACCGTGCCGTTGCACCTGGCCAGCGAATTCGACGAAACGCCGGCGCTCACCACGGCGGTATCGCTCGACTTCGATGCCGTCGACACCGTCGATGCCGGGCACGCGGTTGTTGCCGACGAGGATGCGGCGCAGGCGATTGCCGAGGTACAGGACCTCGCCGTCCAGACGCTGGACATCGCCGCGCTCGATGCGCTGGGCGAAGAGAGCCTCGCGCTCGACAGCATCGGCCTGGAAGGGCTGGACGCCGAAGTCGCCGCGTTCCTGGCCGAAGAAAACGCCGAATCCGGCGCGGGCGCGGAAAGCGCCGGGGCGGAGGGCGTCGCGGCTGAAGGCGCCCTGGCCGACGCATCCGATGCCGATGCCGAAGAAACCGTCGAATGGGTGGAGTTCGCCGCACAGGACGCCGAACTGGACGCCTCGGTCGATGTCCCGTTCCTGGACGTGGTGGAGCAGGAGCCGCCGGCCTGGGAAGAAACGCTCGTCTCGTTCGACGATGCCGGGGAACAGGATGCCGCGCCGCCGGGCGACGGACCGGCGCGGGAAGACGCCTTGTCCGAAGCCGCGTTCGGCGAGCCAGTTGTCGCGCCGGTTTCCGCTGAGGCCGTCGCTGCCTTCGCGCAGGAGACGGACGAGGCCGTTTCGCTCGATTCGCCGGCTTCCTCCGACATGGACGACCTGATCCGCAACTGGCTGGCCAGCGAAGCCGGCCAGTCCGACCAGGCGCCGCAGGAGGAAACCCTGCCCGAAGCCGCATTCGTCGCCCTGGATGCATCCGAGGCGGCATCGGTCGAGGACGAAACCACGCAGCCCGAGGCCATCCAGGCCGGAGACGCCCGGGACGAATCGGTCGCAGGCGACGCTCCGGCTGGATTCGAGGGCGCCGGCATCGTGTCGGCGGATACCTTCTTCGAGGCCGTGCTGGAAGACGAGCCCGCCGCGGTTGCGGACGCGGAGGACACCGGCGCCGCCGATGCGGCTTCGGAAGAAGAGCCTGTCGCGGACGCGGAGGAATCCTTCGACTTCACCGCGATCGAGGATGTCGAAATCGTCATCGAGGAGGAGGTCTTCGCACCGGCCGCCGATGCCGATGATTCGTCCGACCTCGATATCGAAGCCACGGCGGCGGACGAGGACACGCTAGCGCCGGACATCGAAGACGAAGCGCCGGCCACGACCGACGAGGCCGAACTGGTCGCCGCCGTCGAGTTCGAGGAGACGGTCGGAGCCGGAGAGCCCGTCGCGCCCGCGGCATCGGGCGATGCCTCCGCCGATGCGCAGATCGCCGCCTGGTTCCTTGCCGGCCTGGACGATTCGGATCCCGATCCGGAAGCGCCGCTGTCGCTGCCGGACATGGACGAGGAGCTGCTCGACATCTTCGCCGAGGAGGCCGCCGACATCCTCGACCACGCCGACGGTTTCATGGTGCAGTTGCGCGAAGCGCCGGGCGACCAGGACGTCGTGGTCGCGCTGCAACGTGACCTGCACACGCTCAAGGGCGGCGCGCGCATGGCCGGCCTCAATCCCATCGGCGATCTCGGCCATGTGATGGAGAGCCTGCTGGAGATCGTCGCCGAAGGCCGCCGCGTGCTGCCGCGCTACGGCGTGGACGTGCTGGAACTGGCCTTCGACCGCCTCAACCGCATGACCGCCCGCGTGGCCGCGCGCCAGGCGGTGGTGACCCCCGCGCTCCTGATCCAGCGCGTGGACATGCTCGCGCGCGGGGAAACGCCGGAACTGGAAATCTCCGCGCCGGAAGCGACGGAAGCCGCCGCGCCGGTCTTGGAAACGCAGCCCGTCGCCGCGGCCCCGTCCTTCGTTCCCGAGCCCGCGCCCACCGCGCTGGACGACGAGGACATCGCCGTGCGCGCGCCGCAGGAGCAGATCCGCATCCGCGCCGACCTGCTCGATCGCCTGGTCAACTACGCCGGTGAGGTCGCCATCTACCGCGCCCGCCTGGAGCAGCAGCTGGGCCTGTTCCGCGGCAACCTGGCCGAACTGGAACAGACCAACGAGCGCCTGCGCGGCCAGTTGCGCAAGCTGGAAATCGAGACCGAGGCGCAGATCGTCGCCCGCTACCAGCGCGAGGCCGAAGTCGGCGGCGAGCAGGCCTTCGATCCGCTCGAACTGGACCGCTTCTCCACCCTGCAACAGCTCACCCGCGCACTGTCCGAGTCGGCGGCCGACCTGGTCAACCTGCAGGGCACGCTGGAAGACCACACCCGCCAGTACGAAACCCTGCTGCTGCAACAGTCGCGCGTGAGTTCGGACCTGCAGGAAGGCCTGATGCGCACCCGCATGGTGCCGTTCGACTCGCTCGTTCCGCGCATGCGCCGCATCATCCGCCAGACGTCCGGCGAACTGGGCAAGAAGGCCCAGCTCCGGGTGGAGGGCGCGCAGGGCGAAATGGACCGCAGCGTGCTCGACCGCATGACCGCGCCGCTGGAACACATGCTGCGCAACTGCCTCGCGCATGGCCTGGAGTCCCCAGCCGAGCGCATCGCGGCGGGCAAGCCGGAAGAGGGCGCGATCAAGGTCGCCGTCTCCCGCGAAGGCTCCGAAGTGGTCATCAAGGTGACCGACGACGGGCGCGGCCTGAACCGCGACGCCATCCGCCGCAAGGCGATCGAGCGCGAACTGCTCGCGCCCGACGCCGTGGTGTCCGACCGCGAGCTTTACAGCTTCATCCTCGCCCCCGGCTTCTCCACCGCCACCAGCGTCAGCAAGGTGGCCGGACGCGGTGTCGGCATGGACGTGGTGCACAGCGAAATCCGCCAGCTCGGCGGCATGCTGAACATCGAGTCCCAGCCGGGCCGGGGCTCGGTGTTCACGATCCGCCTGCCGTTCACCCTGGCGGTGACGCAGGCTGTCTTCGTGCAGCAGGGCGATACCTCCTACGCCGTGCCGATCTCCTCGGTGCAGGGCGTGGCGCGCATCGACCGCAACGAACTGGACGCCCAGCTCGCCACCGGTGAACCGACCTTCGTCTACGCCGGCGAGGACTACCAGATCCACGACCTGGGCCGCCTGCTTGGCCAGGCCCCGGTGCGTGCCGAGGAAAGCCTCCAGGTGCCGCTGCTGCTGGCCCGCTCCGGCGACCTGCGCGTGGCGATCTGCGTGGACAACGTCATCGGCAGCCGCGAAATCGTGGTCAAGCCGGTCGGCGCGCAGGTCAGCTCCATCCCTGGCATCTTCGGCGCCACGATCATGGGCGACGGTCGCGTCATCGTGATCCTCGACGTGGCCCCGCTGGCGCGCCGCTACGCCGCACAGCACCGCGACGCGACACTGGAGCCGGCCGCACCGGCCGAGCCGGCGCGGCGCGTGCCGCTGGTCATGGTGGTGGACGATTCGATCACCATGCGCAAGGTCACCGGCCGCGTGCTGGAGCGCCATGGCTACGAGGTGCTTACCGCCAAGGACGGCGTGGACGCGGTCGAGAAACTCGCCGACCGCGTGCCGGACGTGATGCTGCTGGACATCGAAATGCCACGCATGGACGGCTACGAACTGGCCACCCACATCCGCAACGATGTGCGCCTGCGCGGCATCCCGATCATCATGATCACCTCGCGCACCGGCGAGAAACACCGCCAGCGCGCGTTCGAGATCGGCGTGGACCGTTACCTCGGCAAGCCCTACCAGGAGGCCGACCTGATGCGCAATGTGGAAGAAATCCTGAAGGTGCAGCGTGGCGATCTCGGTTGATTCCTGCGTCGTCGCGCTGCTGGGCCGCGACGACGGCGCGCGCCGCCAGTTGCGCCATGCACTGGAGGAATTGGGCGCGGCCGTCGCGTTCGAGGGCGAGCCGGGCAACGCTTCGGATACCGGCGTGCTTGGCGTTTCACCGAACGTGGTGATCGTGAACCTGGAGGAGGGCGCCGACGACGACCTCGACCATCTCCAGGCGGTGTTCGACGACCCGGCGATCAACGTCGTGTTCAACGACGCCGACGTCAGCCGCGCGCTGGAGGGCTGGGATCTGGCGCGCTGGGCGCGTCACCTGGCCGCCAAGGTGCTCGGCAGCGAGGACACCATGCCACCGCCGCCCGAAGGCGCGGAACGGCTGGTCGTGCCCGACGCCTTCGTCCCCACGCCCGGCCCGGTGCCCACGCCTGCGCAGCTCGCGCCGGAACAGACGATGGACAGCTTCCTCGACGAGGCGCAGGGCCTGGCCGACGAAGTGCCGGTCGATGCGCTGCCCGAGGCGGTCGAGGTTTCCATCGACGTGGAGGAAACCCTCGTCGCGGCCGAATCCGGTGTCGTGGCGGAGGCGCTGGACATCGACCTGTCCTCGCTCGACGACGCCATGGAAGCGGCCGACGCGCCGGCCCCCGTGCGCCTGGCCTCCACGCCCGAGCCGGTGGAAAGCGAGCGCCTGGACACGCTGGTGGTCGACGATCTGTCCGACGACATCGCCCGCGCGCTCGATGCCGCCGGCGACGATGCGCCGCCGGCCGAGACCTTCGACGAAACCCCGGCCCCCGCTGCCGAGGCCGGCATCGAGTTCGGCTGGGAGTTCGACGAGCCCGCCGAAAGCCTGGCGTTCGACGCCACCGCCTCGGCGAGCGACGTGGACGCGATGGCTGTGTCCGATCCCGATCCCGATCTCGATATCGATTCCATTGCCGAAGCGTCGGTGGATGGCATCGACGCGGGAGCCGATTATTCCTGGGATGCGCCCGCCGCCGGGTCCGGCGAGGCCGAAACCGCCACGCTCGATACCGCCGCATGGTCGATCGAAGAGACCGCCGATGCGCAGGCCGATGAAACCGCCCTGCTCGATGCCGATGTCGCGGCGCTGGCCGCGCAACTGGATGCCTTCGAGGCGTCCGAACCGGCTGCGGAGGCGGAAGCCGGACTGGATTTTTCCGGATGGGACGCCGCGCCTGCGGCCGATCCGCGGCCGCAGGCGGAGCTCCAGGCGCCTGCCGTCGAAACGACAGCCGAGCCCGATGCGGCAGCGGCCCCGGCATCGTTCGGCGAACTGTCGCTGACGCCGCTGGACGACGAGGAAGCGAGCGTCGCCGAACCCGCGCCTGCCGCCGCCAAGCACAGCTTCGATTTCAGCGGCCTGGACGGTTTGAGTCTCGAGCCGCTCGAAGGCGAGGAAGAGGCGGATGCTGCGCCCGGAATCGCCGCGACAATCGCCGCGACGCCCGATGCCCTCGCGCTCGACACGGCCACGCCCGACGACGCCTCTCCCGTCGTCGATCCACTGCTGGTCGCGATGGGCCTGGTTGAAGCGCCCGTCGCCGGCGAAGAACCGGGCCAGCCTGCGCCCGGCACCGGCGGCATCGAACGCGTCGTCGTACTGGGCGCCTCCATCGGCGGGCCGGATGCGCTGCGCACCTTCCTGGGCGAACTGCCTGTCGGCATCCCGGCGGTGTTCCTGCTCGTGCAGCATCTGGAGTCGGGCTACTTCGAGCGCCTCGCCCAGCAGTTGCAGAAATCCTCGCCGTTGCCGGTCAAGGTCGCCACCGCCGACGCCGTGGCCGTGCCCGGCGAAGTGCTGGTGATCCCCGCCAACGAGCGCGTGACGCTGGAAGCCGACGGTCGCCTCGCCTTCGCCCCGCACGCCTCGGTGCCGCACTACACCCCCAGCATCGACGACGTGCTGCGCGATGTCGCCGACCGCTTCGGCGACAGGGCCACCGCCATCGTCTTCAGCGGCATGGCCGGCGACGCCGTCGAGGGCGCGGTCTACCTCACCGCCAAGGGTGGCGAGGTCTGGGCGCAGGAGCCATCCTCCTGCGTGGTCAGTTCGATGGTGGACGGCGCCCGCGCCCGCGGCGTGGTCGAGTTCACCGGTTCGCCGCGCGAACTCGCGCAGCGTTGCGCCACCCGTTTCGTGCGCTGAGGAACATCATCCGATGAGCAGCCAGCTTTCCCAGGACATTCGAGGCGTCATGATCGGCGTCACCGGCGCACGCGTGCTGCTGCCCAACGCCACCGTGGCCGAGGTGATCACCTATTCCCCGCCCGAGCCGGTCGACGGCGCGCCGGACTGGATGCTCGGCCGCATCCGCTGGCGCGGCTGGAGCCTTCAGTTGATTTCCTACGCCCGCATGATCGGCTAGTCGCGGGAGGAAGGCGAATTCGGCGCCAAGGTCGTGGTGCTGAAGGCGCTCGGCGGCAACCCGCGCCATTCCTACTTCGCCCTGCTGACCCAGGGTTTCCCGCGCCTGGTCACCGTGTCGCAGGACGCGCTGACCCGGGAAGAACCCGGCGACGGCGGCGATGTCGCCCAGCCTGTCGACGGCGTGCTGATGAACGTGCGCCTGCGCGACGAGGACGCGGTGATCCCCGATCTGGCCGCCATCGAAGCCCGCATCGCCGAGATCGAGTCCCTGCGCGCCGCCTGAGCCGGCCCCCATGCTTGGAGGATGGCTGCGCCGGCGGCGCCCGGGGAATGCCTCGGCGGACCCATGCGTTCCAGTGGAGTGCGGTGGCACGGGCATCGCCGAGTACGATGGGCGGTCGCTGGATTTCGGCGAGAACGCGCGCTGGCATCGTGGCATCCCGCACCCGGATTGGGCCATTGCGAGCCAGTGGCTGGAATCGTTTCCCGACGACCGCCAGGCGGCGGCGCAACTGGCCGGCGAGCGCGCCTGGCTCGGGTGGCTGTGCCGCCCGCTGGGTCCGGCCTACCGGCTGGTCGAATCGGAAACCGCGCTGCTGGTGACCACTCAACCCCAGCGTATCGCGTCACTGAAACTGGATTATCTGCGTGCAAGCCGCCGTCGCATCGATCGCCTGCTCGATGGCCTGGCTGCGCCCGAGCGCAGCAAGGACATCCTGATCGCCTGCGACGACGTTGACGACTACGAGCGCTACGTGTCCGCGTTCCATGGCGATGCGGACGATTTTCCGATGAGTTCCGGAGTGCATCTTGCCGCGGGCCGCTCGCACTTCGTGACCAACGGGGCGCAACTGGATCTGATCGAGCCGGTGATCGTGCACGAGATGACGCATGCCTCGCTCGTGCATCTGCCGATCCCGGCCTGGCTGAACGAAGGGCTTGCGGTAACGGTGGAGCAAAGGCTCTCGCCGACGCCTGCGCTGTACCGGCCCGAGGAAATGCTGTCCAGGCATCGTGCGTTCTGGACCACGGAGCGCATCCAGACCTTCTGGGCAGGGGCCTCCTATCTGCGCGACGACGAAGGCAACGAGCTGTCCTACGATCTGGGGCGAATCCTCGTGGCGGGATTGTGCGCCGACTGGCCGGCGTTCAAGCGCTTCGTCGGCGCGGCGCACCTGGACGATGCCGGTGCGGCCGCGGCTGCGGAACATCTGGATGTCGATCTGGGCGAATTCGTGCGCGCATGGCTCGATTGCGAAAGCGGCGATTGGTCGCCCGATCCCTCCCGTTGGAGCCAGGCGCCGGAGCGGGGAGCGTTTCGGTTGCGGTATTCGGGCTAGGAGTCGCCGTACAACGCCTGCATCGCCGCCAGCAACGCCAGCCCTGCCGTTTCCGTGCGCAGCACACGCGGGCCGAGTTGGATGCCGGTCGCGCCGGCGACGCGCAACTGCGCCAGATCGCGTTCGCCCAGGCCGCCTTCCGGGCCGATGACGAAACAGGCGCCGTTGCGTGCGGCCTGCGGCAACTCCCGCAGCGACGTTTCCGCATCCGGGTCGAGATAGAACAGCGGGAGGCGTTTTTCGGGCGTTTCGTCGCAGGCATCCAGTCCCGGCGTGGGCGTGGCGCCCAGCCAGTTCGCCAGCGTCGCCACCTGCCCAAGCGCGGGCAGGCGCGCGCGGCCGCTCTGTTCGCAGGCCGATGCGATGACGCCTTGCCAGTGCGCGCGGCGTTTCTCGCCGCGTTCGGCATCCAGCCGCACCTCGGTGCGCTCGGTGACGAGCGGCACGATGCCCGCCACGCCCAGTTCCGTGGCCTTCTGCAGCACGAAGTCCATCTTCTCCCCGCGCGCCACGGCCTGCGCCAGCACCAGCCGCAGCGGCGATTCGGTGCCGGCGTCGCGCGCCGCGATCACTTCGGCGCGCGCGCCCTTCCTGTCCAGCGAGGCCAGTTCGGCGTCGTAGTCGCGACCATCGCCGTTGAACAGCACCAGCCGCGCGCCCAGTCCGAGGCGCAGCACGCGGGTGAGGTGCGCGGTGGCGCTCTCGGAAAGCGGCACGAACGCGCCTGCGGCGAGCGGGGCGTCGATGTAGCAGCGCGTCAGGCGCATGGCAGAACCTCCTCGATCGCCGCGCCCGTGGCGCGAGCCAGGTGGGCGATGTCGTCATCGTCGATGCAATAGGGCGGCATCCAGTACAGCACGTCGCCGAGCGGGCGCAGCACCAGGCCGCGACGCAGCGCGGCGCGGTAGACGCGCAGGCCGATGCGCTCGGCGGCGGGAAACGGCGTGCGCGTGGCCGGGTCCGCCATCAGCTCGAAGGCGCAGATCATGCCGGTCTGGCGGAAGTCGGCGATGTTCGGATGCCGTGCGATGGCGCGACCGTGCGTGGCGAGCCTTGCCGCCGTGACGGCATTGCGCGCCAGCACGTCGTCGCTGTCGAAGATGCCGAGCGTCGCCAGTGCCGCCGCGCAGGCCAGCGGATTGCCGCTGTAGCTGTGCGAGTGCAGGAAGGCGCGCTCGCGCGAATCGTCGAGGAAGGCATCGAAGATCGCCTGCGTCGCCAGCACCGCGGCCAGCGGCATGAAGCCGCCGGTGATGCCCTTGGAAAGGCACATCAGGTCCGGCGCGATGCCGGCCTGTTCGCACCCGAACAGCGTGCCGGTGCGGCCGAAGCCGACCGCGATCTCGTCGGCGATCAGGTGCGCGCCGTGCCGGTCGCACAGTTCGCGCGCGCGGCGCAGGTAGGCCGGATGGTGCATGCGCATGCCGCCGGCGCATTGCACCAGGGGTTCGACGATGAGCGCGCAGACGGTGTCGCCGTGCTCGTCCAGCAGCGCGGCCAGGTCATCGGCGCGGCGCAACGCGCAGGCTTCCGCGCTTTCGCCGGGCAGCGCCTCGAAGGCATCGGGCGAGGGCGCGAACAGCGGTTCGAGCAGCAGCGGCGCGTAGATACGGCGGTACAGCGGGATGTCGCCCACCGACAGCGCGCCCAGCGTCTCGCCGTGGTAGCTGTTCGTCAGCGTCACGAAGCGGGTACGGCGCGCATCGCCCCGGTTCTGGTGCGCGTGGAAGCTCATCTTCAGCGCCACTTCCACCGCCGCCGAGCCGTTGTCGGCGTAGAACACCCGCGCAAGTCCGGGTGGCGCCAGCGCCAGCAGGCGCTCGGCCAGCCGCACCGCCGGTTCGTGCGTGAAGCCGGCCAGCAGCACGTGTTCCAGTGTGCCGGCCTGTCTGGCGATGGCGGCGCCGATGCGCGGCTCGGCGTGGCCGAACAGGTTGGTCCACCAGCTCGATACCGCGTCCAGATAGCGGGTGCCGTCCTCGCCGACCAGCCACGCGCCGTCGCCGCGCGCGACCGGCACCAGCGGCAGCACGTCCGGATGCTCGCGCATCTGGGTGCAGGGATGCCAGAGCACGGCGAGGTCGCGCGTGCGAAGGTCCAGGGCTGCGGTCATGGGCTAAAATCCCGGCATCGTTCGCAGGAAAGAGCCGCACATGATCCCGAGCCGTTTTCCCGCTGTAAACCCGCGCCGCGCCGCGCGCGGTTTCTCGTTGATCGAAATCCTCGTCGTCGTGGTGATCATCGGCATCCTGGCGGCCGTGGTCGTGCCCAGGGTCATGGACCGGCCGGGCGAGGCGCGCCAGATCAAGGCCAAGGCCGACATCCAGGCGCTGACGACTTCCCTGCATGCGTACAAGCTCGACAACTTCGCCTACCCGAGCACCAACCAGGGCCTGGAGGCGCTGGTGAGCCGGCCGGGTGGCCAGCCCGAAGCGCGCAACTGGCGTGCCGGCGGCTACATCGACCGCATCCCGAAAGACCCGTGGGGCCGCGATTACGCCTATCTCAGCCCCGGCCAGCGCGGCGATTTCGATCTGTACACGCTCGGCGCGGACGGCCAGCCCGGCGGCGAGGGCGAGAATGCCGACGTCGCCAACTGGGACAACTGAGCGGCATCCGCGCCCGCGCATGGCGCGCGAGCGCGGCTTCTCGCTGATCGAAATCCTCGTCGTCGTCGTGATCGTCGGCGTGACGACCGGCCTCGTCGCGCTGTCGATCCGCGGCAGCGGCGAGCGCGAGGTGGAAAACGCCGCGCACCGGGCGCAGGCGCTGGTGCGCCTGGCCTGCGAGCGCGCGATGCTCGGCGGGCGCGACATCGGCTTTGCCGTGGTGAACGACGGCCTGCGCTTCGGCTATTTCGATCTCGATGGCTGGCGCCCGCTGGCCGGGGCCGGCAGCGACGAACTGCGCGCCCGGCCGCTCGGTCGCGACCTCGCCCTGGCGGCGTTGCGCGAAGGCATCCCATTGCCGCTGTCCGAGGAGCCCGGCCGCGAACCGTCCTTCGCCTGCCTCTCCTCCGGCGAACTGACGCCCTTCGTGCTGCGCATCGACCGGGTCGACGCTTCGCAGCCGTGGGAACTGGAAGGCCATCTGGATGGCGAGCTTGCACTCAAGCAGGTGCCCCGTGGCCGCTAGAAAACCTCCAATCGAGGCGTCATTCCGGCGGAAGCCGGAATCCGGCTTTTCAAGGTGTTGGAGCGAAAGCAAAGAGCTGGATTCCGGCTTCCGCCGGAATGACGCTGCCGGACGGATGCATGGCTTCACCCTGCTGGAAGTGCTCGTCGCACTGCTGCTGCTTTCGCTCGCGCTGGTGGCGCTGGTGCGCCTGGCGGGGCTGGACGCGCGCGCCGGCGCGCAATTGCGCCAGGGCACCATCGCGCAATGGGTGGCCGCCAACGCGCTGGCCGAAGCCCGCCTGCGCGACGGCTTCCCCGCGGTGGGCCGCAGCACCGGCGAAACCACGATGGCTGGCCAGCGCTGGCGCTGGACGCTGGAGGTGAACGCCACCGAGGAGCCGCTCATCCGCCGCATGGATGTCGAAGTCGTCCTGGCGGGCGCTTCCTTGCGCGACGACGAAGGTATCGCCGCCCGCCTCAGCGGATTCGCGAGCCGGCCATGAAGCGCTCCTCCGGCCAACGCGGCTTCACCCTGCTGGAAGTGCTGGTCGCCGTGCTGCTGTTCGCCATCGCCGCGGCCTTGGCCTATGGCGGCCTGCGCGGCATCGTGGCGGCGCAGGCGCAGGGCAACGAGGCCAAGGCGCGGCTTGGCCGCCTGCAATTCGCCGTCAGTCTGATCGAGCGCGACGTCGCCAGCGCGGCGCGGCGCGGCGTGCGCGATGCCTATGGCGTGCCGCGCCCGGCACTGGAAGGCGAAGCCCAGCGCATCGAGCTGACCCGCTACGGCCATGCCAACGCGCTCGCCCTGCCGCGTGCGGAAATGGAGCGCGTGTCCTACCTGCGCCGCGAGGATCGCCTGCTGCGCCTGCGCTGGCCTTCGCTCGACCACGCCCCCGGCGCGCGCGCGGCCGAGGACGAACTGCTCGATGGCGTGGATGCGCTGGACATCGTCTACCTCGATGCGCAGGGCCGCGAGCACCGCCAGTGGCCGCCGACGCGCGGCGCCGCCGAAATCCTGCCGCGCGCGATCCGCGTGACGATGGATGTGCAGGGCTTCGGCGAAATCCGCCGGGTGCTGGAACTGCCGCAGGAGCCGCCGCCGTGACCGGGCATCGACGACAACGCGGCGCGGCGCTCATTGCCGCCCTGCTCGTCGTGGCGCTGGCCACGGTGCTGATCGCCGCGATGCTCGACCGCAGCGAGGCCGCGCTCGCGCGCACCCGCAACCTGCAACGGGCCGAACAGGGCTGGGAACTGATGCGCGGCGTGGAAGCCTGGGCCGGCGCGATCCTCAAGCAGGATTTCAACGAGACGCCGAACATCGACAGCCGCCAGGACATCTGGAACCAGGACATGCCGCCGATCGAGCTGCCCGGCGTGCGCATCTTCGGCCGGCTCATCGAACGCAACGGTTGCTTCAATCTCAACGCCCTGCATCCGGACGGGGCCGACGACAGCATCGCCATCGCGCGCTTCGAGCGCCTGTTGCGTGCGCTCAGGCTCGATCCGGCGATCGCGCAGCAGGCTACCGACTGGATCGATGCCGATGCCACGCCGCGCTCGCAGGGTGCCGAGGATTCCGCGCTGCTTGCCCAGCGCCCGCCGCTGCGCGCCGCCAACCAGCCCTT
Source organism: Chiayiivirga flava (assembly GCA_037190825.1). Lineage (GTDB taxonomy): Bacteria > Pseudomonadota > Gammaproteobacteria > Xanthomonadales > Xanthomonadaceae > Denitratimonas > Denitratimonas flava_A. Next base: position 28,801 of record JBBCJS010000046.1, on the reverse strand, counting down.
CGCGCATGTCTCCGAGCTGCGCCTGCTGCCGGCCGTGACGCCGCAGGCCTACGCCACGCTCGCGCCGGAAGTCTGCGCGCGTCCCGCGGGCAGCCCGGTCAACCTCAACTTCGCCAGCCCGGCGCTGTGGATGAGCCTGTCCGATGACATCACGCCATCGCTGGCCGAGCGGCTGTCGCGCGAGGGTCGCGCCAGCTACGACTCGCTCGATGCGGTATCGCAGGAGCTCACCCAGCTCGGCGTGCCGCTTCCGCCGCTGGCCGGCTACGGCGTCGGCAGCGACTGGTTCGCGCTCGAAGTGCAGATTGTCGCGGACGACATCCCGTTCCTGTATTCCAGCCTGCTGCACCGCCGCCCCGATGGTGTATTCGTGACGGCGAGGGCGCGGGGCCGGTTTTGACCCACAGGCATGTCGGGGCGAGATGGCATAGGTTCCGCCGTATCGTAGCCGGACCGCCATCGGCCTTCAGAGCAAGATCGGTGCGAATGTGTACATTCTCGTCGTTCCCGCCTTCGCGGGAATAACGAAACTGCAAGGATATGCGCCGAGAACGCTCCAGGTTGGGCTATTCTGTGCCCACCTTGGGAAAGCCGCGTCGCCACGGAAGGTATCGATCGCCGCCAGTTTCACGAAAATGTGGGGGGAATCGTCATGAACGCCACACCCGGCAGCATCGTCTCGCTTGCCCTGCTTGCCTGCGTCCCTCCTGTATTTGCCGCACAGCCGCTCAACGATACCGGCCAGATCGTCTGCTACGACGAGAGTGACAGCACCGGCACCGTATCCATGGCCACTCCCGACCCTGAAGCCGCGGGATTCAACGAACAGGACTGCACCCGGGGCGCGGCCGCCGCCGACAGCTTGGGCCTGATGGACAAGATCGGCGGCTCCTCCGTCTACGGTCGCGACTACACCAAGATCGCCAACAACGGCAGCGTACTGCCCGCCAGCGCCCCCCTGGGCAACGCCGACGGCGACTGGGCCTGCACCCGCGACAACCGCACCGGCCTGATCTGGGAAGTGAAGCAGGACAACGTCGAGAAGCTGCGCCACCAGGGTTTCACGTATACCTGGTACGACGCCGACAGCGCCGTCAATGGCGGTACCCCCGGCTTCCTCGGTGGCGACACCTGTGGTGGATGGCTCGGTGGTCAATGCAACACCACCGCGTTCCGCGATGCGGTCAACACTGGTGGCGGCCTGTGCGGCGCCACGGACTGGCGCCTGCCGACCGGCAAGGAACTGCAATCGCTGGTGGATTACGGCACGCAGACGCCGCCCTTCATCGACGCGGCCTGGCTCCCCAACACACCGCTCGGCAACTATTGGACCGGCACGAACTACGCCCCCGATGCGTCCACCGCCTGGCTCCTCGGCTACGACGGACGGCTCAGTGCCCATGGCTTCTCCAAGACCAACAACCAGCGGGTCCGGCTGGTGCGTGGTGGGCACTGACATGCGCCTTCCTTTCTTCTCGCAAAGGATCCGAGCCGTGCGTCCGTCACGCCTGTTTTCCTTCCTGATGCTGTGTGTCGCCACACCACTGGCGGCGCAGCAGGTCTGCCCTGCGGGCAATCCATTGGCCGAGCCCGATCCCGCCGGCCGCTACGCGCTGAGCGAACCGGTGGCGGGCCAGCGCGTGGTCGTCGATTCCGACACCGGCCTGATGTGGAAGCACTGCCCAGAAGGGCGGTCGGGTGCCGATTGCGGCACCGGCTCGCTGCTGTCGCGCACCTGGACGCAGGCTTTGGGCGACGCCAATGTCTCCACCCATGCCGGCTTTTCCGACTGGCGTCTGCCCAACATCATCGAACTGCAAAGCCTGGTGGAAACCGGCTGTCACAGCCCGGCGATCAATATCGCGTTCTTCCCCGCAACGGGCACGGGCAGCTATTGGTCGGCAACGACGATCGACCCGGCTCCCGCGTACGCCTATGTCGTCCTTTTCGACGATGGCGTCATGGGGGGGCCTGCCAAGACCAGCGGCCAGCGCGTCCGCCTGGTGCGAGGCGGGTTACCGCCCGATGATTTCGCGGTGGAGGCGGCGACGGACGTGTTTGCCGATGGGTTCGAGGTGCAACCGCCTCCGTGACGGCTCCGGGGTGGGCGCTGAGAGGCCATCGGGTCGACAGGCAAATGCGGCTAGAATCGCCCGGATTCCACCGAAGCCCGCCATGTCCCATCGCCACCTGATCCGCCTGTTCGACGACGAGCGCGCCCAATGGTTCGCGCTGGATCGTGCCGGGCGCGTGTTGTCCGGCCCGGCCGACGGGTTCCCCGGCACGGTTGCCGACGACACCCTGGTGCTGGCGCCCTCGTCCGGGGCGCTGCTGCTGGAAGCCCCGCGCGTCGCGCGCCAGCGCCGCCAGCTCGAACGCGCGTTGCCGTTCGCCATCGAGGACCAACTCGTCGCGCCGGTGGAACAGGCGCACGTGGCCCTGCTCGACGACGGCGGCTCGGAGACGGTGGCCGTGGCCGTGGTGGCCCGCGCGCGTCTGGAAGCCTGGCTGGCGCGGCTCGCCGAACACGGCGTCAGCGCCGACCGCCTGCTGCCGGAAGGTTGCCTGCTGCCGCACGACGCAGGCCCGACGCTGCTGCTCGATGGCCCGGTCGCCACCTTGCGCCATGCCCGCGCCGGCCTGCTCTCGGGCACGCGCGAAGAAGTGGCGGATTGGCTTGCGCTGCTGGCCGAACAGGGGCAGTCGCGGCCGTTGACGGTGGTGTCGAACGAGGCCGCTCCCGAACTTCCGGCCTGGCCGCCGGGCGTGCGAACCGTCATCGCGGAACCGGGCGCGTATCTTGCCGCGCGCGCGGCGCAGTGGCCTGCCGATAGCGCCGATCTCCTGAGCGGCGCGTATGCGCCCAAGGGGCGCGGCGTGGCTGGTGGCCGGCTGTGGGCCTGGGCGGCGGGACTGGCGCTGGCCGGCATCGGCGTCGCCGCGCTGTCGATGGCACTGGAACGCTGGCAGCTCGACCGCCAGTACGCCGAGCAGCGCGCGCAGATGGAAGCCCTGCTGCGCGAGACCCTGCCGGACGTGCAGCGCGTGGTCGATCCGCGCGCGCAGATGCTCGGCGAACTCTCGCGCCGCAGCGGGCAGGCACAGGGCGGCGGCGCGCTGGCGATGATCGGCCGCATCGCGCCGCTGCTTTCCGGCAGCGGCCGCTACACCCTGGATGCCTTCGAATACCGCGGCGGCACGCTCGACATCACCGTGCGCGGCCCCGACGTGGCCACGCTCGACGAACTGCGCGAGCGCATCGCCACGCTCGGTTACGCCGCCGAACTGACCTCGATGGTGCCCGGCAGCGGCGGCGTGGAAGGCAAGCTGCGCGTGCGCGGAGGCGGGGCATGAACGCGCTGCGCGGCTTCTGGGCCGGGCTGTCGCCGCGCGACCGGCGCGTGCTGTCGTGGGGCGGCATCGTGCTGGCCGCCATCCTGGCCTGGCTCTTGATCTGGGAGCCATTGCGCGATGCGCGCGACGCGGCGCGATTGCGCGTCGCCGCCGCCATGACGGACCTGTCCGCGATGCGCGCCGCCGCGCCGCAACTGCGCGCGCTCGACGGCGGCACCACACTGGCCGTGCGCGATGGACGTTCGCTGCTGGCGCTGGTGGACGCCACCGCGCGCGCCTCCGGGGTGGGCGAGGCGCTGCTGCGCGTGGAGCCGGTGGCCGGCGACCAGGTGCGGGTGTATTTCGAGGGCGCCGGCTTCGATGCGCTGGTGGCCTGGCTGGAAGAACTGGAATCGCGCCAGGGCGTGCGCCTGGGCGATGTCAGCATCCACCGCGCCGCCGGCGTGGGCCGCGTGGATGCGCGCATGAGTCTTGAAAGATCGGGAGAGTAGGGCGTGAAGAAGCTGCTGTTGTTCCTGCTGGTGCTGGCGGTGATCGCCGCGATCGTGGTGGTGATGCTGCCGGCCCGGCTGGTGGTGGAACACGCGCTGCCGGCCAACGCGCCGGTGCGGCTGGAGGATGTCTCCGGCACCGTGTGGAAGGGACGCGCCGGGCGCGTGATCCGCAATGGCAACGACCTGGGCGCGCTCGGCTGGCGCGTGCATCCGCGCGCGCTGCTGGCGGGCGCGATCGACGCCGACGTCATCCTCGATGGCCCGTCCTACACCGGCAAGGGCCGGGTCAGCCGCGCGCACGATGGCGTGATCCGGCTGACCGACGTGGATGCCTCGTTCCCGGCCAGCCGGCTGGAGCCGATGCTCGACATCCCGGCGCTGAACCTGCTCGGACAGGTCGATGTCAGGCTGGACACGCTGCAACTCCAGAACAACGTGCCCACCGCGCTGCAAGGCCGCGCCGCGTGGCGCGATGCCGCCGTCAGCGGCGCGGACCAGGCCAGCTTCGGCACGATCGTCGCCAGCTTCGGCCCGCAGGCCGGCGGCTTCGGCGGCACCGTGGCCGACGAAGGCGGCCCGCTCGAAGTGCGGGGCCAGTTCAAGACCACGCTGCTGGGCTACGAAGCCCATGCCACGCTGCGCCCGCGCGACGACAACCCGCAGGTGGCGCGCGCGCTGCGCCACATCGGCCAGCCGCAGGCCGACGGCAGCGTCGAATTCCGCGTCAGTGGCGGGTTGAGCGGGCGTTCGCAGTGAGCGAAGCCGCCTTCCTCGATCACGCGCTCGACGTCGCCCGCCGCGCCGCTCAGGCCGCCGCGCGCATCATCGACGGCCATTACCGAGGCGACTACCACACCGAACTCAAGCCCGATGCCACGCCGGTCACGCAGGCCGACATCGAGGCCGAACAGGCCATCCGGCAGGTGCTGCGCGAGGCGTTCCCGGACCACGCGATCCATGGCGAGGAACAGGGCCTCGATGGCGAGGGCGATTTCCTCTGGCTGGTCGATCCGCTCGACGGCACCAAGAGCTTCGTGCGGCGCAACCCGGTGTTCTCCACCCAGATCGCGCTGATGCATCGCGGCGACCTGGTGCTGGGCGTCTCCTGCGCCAGCCAGTTCGGCCAGATGGCCTGGGCGCGGCGCGGCGGCGGAGCGTTCCTCGATGGCGCGCCGTTGCGCGTGGCGCGAACCGACGCCATCGCCGATGCCGTGGTCTCCACCGGCAACCTCAAGTCGCTCGCGCGCGGCCCGCGCTGGAACGCGCTCGGGCAACTGCTGCTCGAAGCCAACCGCGGGCGCGGCTATGGGGACTTCCTGCACTACCATCTGCTCGCACAGGGCAGCGTGGACGTGGTGATCGAGTCGGACGTCAACATCCTGGACATCGCCGCGCTCGCCGTCATCGTGCGCGAGGCCGGCGGCGTCTTCACCGATCTTTCCGGCGCGCCGCCCGGTCTTGAAACCCGCAGCGTGCTCGCCGCCGTGCCGGCCCTGCATGCCGGCGTGCTGGCCCGTTTTCAGGGATGGACCCATGCGTGACCTGCCAGAGATCATCGAACGCCGCGAACTGGACTTCGGCGGCCGCTTCCAGGTCGAGCGCCTGGACCTGCGCTTTTCCAACGGCGTGGAGCGCACCTACGAGCGCATGGCCCCGCGCGGGCGCGGCGCGGTGGTGGTCGCGGCGTTGCGCGATCCGCATACCCTGCTGCTGGTGCGCGAATACGCCTGCGGCCCGCACCGCTACGAACTTGGCCTGGTCAAGGGGCGCATCGACGCCGGCGAGACGCCCGAGCAGGCGGCCGTGCGCGAGCTCAAGGAAGAAGCCGGCTTCGGCGCGCGCCGCGTGACCCGCCTGCGCGCGATGACGCTCGCCCCGGCCTACATGGGCCACCAGACCTGGCTGGTGCTGGCCGAGGACCTCTATCCCGAGCGCCTGGACGGCGACGAGCCGGAGGAACTGGAAGTGGTGCCGTGGCGGCTGGACGAACTGGACCGGGTGATGCTGCGCGAGGACTGTTCCGAAGGCCGCTCGCTGGCGGCGATGTTCATCGTGCGCGAGTACCTGTCGCTGCGCGAGCGCGGCCTGCTGCCCGAGGACGCGCCGCGCGCGCAGGACGTGGCATGAGCCCGGCCGATCCGGCGGCCTGGCGCGAACGCGCCATCGCCATCGCACGCGAGGCCGGCGCGGCCATTCTGGACGTCTACGCCCAGGATTTTTCCGTCGATGCCAAGGACGACCTGTCCCCGCTCACCGCCGCCGACCTGGCCGCGCATCGCATCATCCTGCGCGAACTGTCGCGGATGACGCCCGATGTCCCGGTGCTCTCCGAGGAAGGCGCGGACATCGACTGGGCCATCCGCCGGCAATGGACGCGCCACTGGCTGGTCGACCCGCTCGACGGCACGCGCGAGTTCGTCAAGCGCAACGGCGAGTTCACCGTCAACATCGCGCTGATCGAACACGGCGAGCCGGTGCTGGGCATCGTCCATGCGCCGGTGCTCGATTACCTCGTCCACGCCCAGAAGGGCGCCGGCTGCTGGTTGCGCGACAGCGCCACGGGGCAGGACATGCGCCTTGCCACCCAGCGCCCCGCGCCCGCGCCGCTGCGCGTGGCCGCCAGCCGCTCGCACCTGGACGAGCGCACCACGAAGGCGCTCGATGCCATCGGCGAGCACGAGCGCCAGCCCCTGGGCTCCTCGCTCAAGTTCTGCCGCATCGCCGAAGGCCGCGCCGACGTCTACCCGCGCTTCGGCCCCACCAGCGAATGGGACACCGCCGCCGGACAATGCGTGCTGGAAGCGGCCGGCGGCGCGGTGCTTGATCTTTCCGGCGCGCCGTTCCGCTACAACCGCGGACAGTCGCTGCTCAATCCGGACTTCATCGCGCTCGGCGATCCGGCGCTGCCGTGGAAAGACTGGCTCCAATGACCTCAAGGGATCCCGAAAAGCCTGCCCTTTCCCGTCATTCCCGCGAAGGCGGGAGTGACGGAAGTTTGCCGTACCAAGTGGACGGACTCCTCGCCCTGATGGCGCGCCTGCGCGACCGCGAACACGGCTGCCCGTGGGATCTGCAGCAGGACTTCGCCAGCATCGCGCCGTACACCATCGAGGAAGCCTACGAAGTCGCCGATGCCATCGCACGTGGCGATCGCGACGCGCTCCGCGACGAACTCGGCGACCTGCTGCTGCAAGTGGTGTTCCACGCGCAGATGGCGAGCGAGGAAGGCAGCTTCGATTTCTTCGACGTGGTGCAGGCGCTGGCCGACAAGCTCGTGCGCCGCCACCCGCACGTGTTCGCCCAGGCACGGGCCGACGATGCGCGGGCCGTGAACGAGAACTGGGAAGCGATCAAGCGCGAGGAACGCCGCGCCACCGATGGCGATGCCGACGCCAGCGCGCTCGCCGGCATCGCCGCCGGCCTGCCCGAGTGGCTGCGCGCGCTGAAACTGCAAAAACGCGCCGCGCGCACGGGATTCGAATGGCCGGACATCGCGCCCGTCGCCGCCAAGCTGCGCGAGGAAATCGCCGAAGTGGAAGCCGAGTTGGCGAACGGCGGCGATCCGGAGCGACTGGAGGACGAGATCGGCGACGTGCTGTTCGTCGCCGTCAACCTCGCACGCCACGCCAAGGTCGATCCCGGCGCCGCGCTGCGCCGCGCCAACGCCAAGTTCGAGCATCGCTTCCGCGCGATGGAGGCGCTCGCCACCGCCGCGGGCAGGGCGTTCGACACCCTGACGCTGGCCGAGCAGGAAGCCTTGTGGAGCCGCGTGAAGCAAGCCCCTCCTTCCCCGGGGGAAGGGTTGGGGTGAGGGTGCGAATGAGCGCGTATCCGAACCTTGCTGCGAGGTTCGGCTACGGTGCTTCGGGCGTACCCTCGTCCGTCCCCGGATCAAGTCCGGGGCAGGCTACTCTCCCGGAGAGAGAAGGGATGGCAGCGGCGTGAAATCCCGATCCTCGCGCAGCAACGGCAGCGTCCTCGCCGCATCGCCATCGTTGGCCTCGGGCGCAATCCGCAGCAGCCGCGCCAGCAGCGGATACACATCCACGCTGTCCAGTTCCGGCACCACGATGCCGCGGCGGAAATCCGGCCCGCGCGCCACGAACAGCGCGGCCATCGAATCCAGCGCCGGGTCGAAGCCGTGCGCGCCCGGATTGACGCCGAAGCGCCGCAGGTGGGGGCGGTCGAAGATCGTCCAGCCTTCGTCGCCCATGCAGACCCACGGCGGCACGCGGCGATGGCTGCCGTAGCGGAACCGCGCCGGGATGTCCTGCTTGCGCCAGCACTGGATGTGCGGGATCGGTCGCGACAGCGCCGCGTCCAGTTCCGCCTCGCGCCCCTCGGCGGCGCGCAGGCCGGCGATGGAGCCTCGCGCCATCAGCTCGAACGCGCCGCGCGGCACATGGTCGTCCAGCGCGATGGCCTGCTCGCGCGGAGTCGCGGCCATGCCATGGTCCGACAGCACGACGAGGTTCGTGCCCGCCCACAGGCCGCGCTGTTCCAGCCCTGCCACAAGGCGCGCCAGCGCCGCGTCGGTGCGTGCGATTTCCGCGTGCGTCTCCGGCGAATCCGGGCCGGTCAGGTGGCCGGTGTGATCGACCGCATCGAAGTACAGCGTCACGAAGTCCGGACGCTGCCCCGGCGGCAGGTCCAGCCATTGCAGCACCTGGGCCACGCGCGCCTCGGGCGTCATGCCGGCGTCGAACGGCAGCCAGTAGTGCGGATGATGGCCGCGCACCGGCGCCTCGGAGCCGGGCCAGAACATCGTCGCGCTGCGCAGTCCGGCGTGGCGCGCGGTGTTCCAGATCGGCTGCGCGTCGTTCCACCAGAAGGCGTTCTGCACGGCATCGCGGTTGTTGAGCATGAAGCGCTGGTCCGAACCGGGATCGCGCATCGTGTTGTTGACGATGCCGTGGCGGTCCGGATGCAGCCCGGTGACGAGGGTGTAGTGATTGGGGAAGGTCAGCGACGGGAACGCCGGCCGCAGCGCCTTCGCGCGCGCGCCTTCGCCCGCGAGCGCGGCGAGCGTGGGCGTCAGCCCGAGATCGAAGTAATCGGCGCGGAAGCCGTCGATGGAGACCAGGATCAGCAGCGGTGGGCGGGCGTTCGCGGGCTCCGGGCGAGGGACGTGCCGGCAGGCCGCGAGCGACAGCGCCAGCAACAGCAGGAACGGGATCAGGTGGCGGGGCTGCACTCGGGGCATCGTTCGGTGGTATCGGAAAAACGCCCATTCTTGCGCAAAACCGCGAGGCTGGCGCCCGCATATGGGCTTTCGTCGTAGCCGGAGCGGGTTTCGTCGCATGGTGCTGCGGGGGCGGGCCGGATGCGGCACGCTGCGCACATCCGCCTCAAGGAGATGCTTCGATGAAACCGCTTGCCAGAGCCCTCGCCGCCGCCATCGCGCTCGTTGCCGCGAACGCCCATGCCCTCACCGACGCGCAATTGGCCGCGCTCGTGGACCAGCGCCTCGCCGGCGACCGCACCGGCGCGTGCATGGCGGTGGCGGTGATCGAAAAGGATGCCGTCGCACGCACCTTCCGCTGCGCCGATCCGAAGGATGCCGGCCGCATCGGCGAGGACACCGCGTTCGAGATCGGCTCGGTCAGCAAGACCATGACCGCCGTGCTGCTGGCCGACCTGATCGGGCAGGGCAAGGCCTCGCTCGACGATCCGCTGGCCGATTACCTGCCCGAAGGCACGAAGGTTCCGGCGTTCGAAGGCCGGCCCATCCTGCTGCGCCACGTGGTCACGCACACCAGCGGCCTGCCGGCGCTGCCCTCGCGCATGGGTACGACGGACATGAGCGATCCCTACGCCAACCTCACCGAGGACGCGCTGCTGGCCTCGCTCGGCGATGTGTCGTTGAGTGCGGCGCCCGGCACCGCGTTCGAATACTCCAACTTCGCCTCGATGGTGCTCTCCTATGCCGTCGCACGCCGCGCCGGCGGGGATTTGGAGGCGCTGCTGAAGCAACGCCTGTTCGCGCCGCTGGGCATGGGCGGCGCCTACGTCAACGTGCGGCCCGATGGCGTGCGCGCTGCGATCGGCCATACGCCCAATGCGAAGCCGGCATCGGCGTGGAACTTCGCCACCAACCTGGCCGGCGTCGGCGGCGTGCGCGCCACGCTGGAGGACATGGTGCGCTATGTGCAGGGCAATCTCGGCTTGAGCGAATCGCCGATCTCGCCCGCGCTGGAACTGGCGCAGAAAAAGGTCGGCGAGCAGCCGCCGATGGCGATGAACTGGATGCTGGCGCAGGTGGGCGAGCGCACCGTGCACATGCATGAGGGCGGCACCGGCGGCTTTTCGTCATTCGTTTCCGTGGATCGGGAAAAGCAGCGCGGCGTGGTGATCCTGTCCGATACCGCGTGGCATTCCATCGGCAGCCTCGGCAGCCTCGGCCTGCACCTGGTCGATGCCTCGTTCCCGCTCGGCAAGCCGCGCAAGCTGGCCACGCCCGCGCCCGAGCTGCTCGATGCGCTGGCGGGCGAGTACCAGTTGCAGGGCGCGATGAAGATGACGCTGCGCCAGCGCGATGGGGTGCTGCATGCCCAGGCCGCGGGGCAGCCCGAGTTCGCATTGGCCTACGACGATGCCGGCGATTTCTTTCCGGACGTGGTGGATGCGGTGCTGAGGCCGCAGAAAAAAGCCGGCGGCCACTACGGCTTCACCTGGATGCAGATGGGCGGCGTGTTTGCCGCCACGCGCATCGCCGAGCATGGCAAGGCGCAGCCGGCGCCGACGCTGACGGACGAACAATTGGCCGCCTACGCCGGCGATTACCCGCTGATGCCCGGCTTCGCACTGGCGGTGCGCGCCCGCGACGGCAAACTGCACGCACAGGCCACGGGGCAGGGCGAATTCCCGCTGGAGGCCAGCGCCAAGGACACGTTCGAGGCGACCGCCTACGGCATCGAGATCGTGTTCAAGCGCGACGAATCCGGCGAGGTGGCGTCGCTCGACCTGCATCAAGGCGGGCAGGTGCTGTCCGGCAAGCGCGATTGAAGGTTCACGAGGAAAAACATCATGTCCACTGGCGTTGTCGTCGTTTTGATCGTCGTGTCGATTGCCATCGTCGCCACCTGGGCGAAGCGGAAGAAGGATTGATCCGGCCATGCAGGGCGATGCCGGCTATCGGCTGCACGATCCCTTGCCATCGGACGTGCTGATCGGCGGCAACACGCTCTGGAGCCGCTACCAGCGCTATCCGGTGTTCAGCCGGCCGTGGCTGACGGGCCGCATCGCGGTGTTCGTCGCCGTCATCGGTTTCATCGCCTGCCTGTCGGTGGTCGGCATTGGCGTAGGCATGGGCGACTACCGCGCCGGGCTGGTGACGGGTGCTTACCAGTTCGTCGCCTTCCTGCTGATGTCCAGCCTGGGGCCCGCGGCGGCAACGCTGGTCCGGCACTGCCGCTGGCCGGAAGCGCGCGAGCGCGTGGGCGTGGTGCTGGCGCTGCTGGCGGGCGTGGCGCTGGCGTATTTCATCGACCAGTGGGCGAGCGCCCAGGTGCAGGGGCTGATCGACAGCGCCGCCGGCGATCCGGAGACAATCGCACGGGCGCGGGACTCGACGGCGCAGGCCGGCGGCATCGGCCGCGGCCTGATGCTGGCGCTGAACATCGTGTTGCTGCTGGCGATCTACGGCATCGCCGGCGGCGGGCTGGCACTGCGCGCCTACTTCAGCGAACGCCGGCGCTGGGAGGCCAGCGTGCACGCCCGCCAGGTGCGGGCGCTACGCGCGGAGAAACGCGATGCCGACCTGCGCCTGGGCGTGTTGCAGGCGCAGGTGGAGCCGCATTTCCTGTTCAACACGCTGGCCTCGGTGCGCGCGCTGGTGCGGCGCGATCCCGAACGCGCCGAGCGCACGCTGGATGCGCTGGTGTCGCACTTGCGCGCCACCATTCCCAGGTTGCGCGATGGCGAAGCCAGCCTGCATTCCACCCTCGGCCAGCAACTGGACATCTGCGCCGGCTACCTGGAAGTGATGCGGCTGCGCACCGGCGACCGGCTCTCGTTCCACATCGGCGCCGACCCCGTGCTGCGCGCGTTGCCGTATCCGCCGCTGCTGTTGCTGACGCTGGTGGAGAACGCGGTCAAGCACGGCATCGAGCCGAAGCCGGGACCGGGCCGGATCGAACTGCGCGCGGCGCGCGATGGCCGGTCGCTGGTGGTGAGCGTGGCCGACGATGGCGTGGGCCTGCGGCCCGGCATCGGCACCGGCATGGGGCTGGCGAACGTGCGCGCGCAGCTGGAAACCCGCTTCGGCACGCGCGCCACGCTGCGGCTTTCCGGCCGCGATGGGGCGGGCGTACTGGCCGAAATCGCCATCCCGATGGAGCAGCCCGCATGACCCATGCGCCGAACGCCGTCACCGGCCTGGTGGCCGAGGACGAAGCCCCGCAGCGCGCCGAACTCATCGACCTGCTGGCGCGGGCCTGGCCGGAACTGACCCTCGTGGCCGCCTGCGAGGACGGCATCGCCGCGATGCAGGCCATCGCCGAGCATCGCCCGCAGGTCGCCTTCCTGGACATCCGCATGCCCGGCGTCGGCGGTCTGGACGTGGCGAAGGCGGCGGTGGCGGCCGGCGCGCTGGTGGCGTTCACCACGGCCTACGACGAATACGCGATCCGCGCGTTCGAGGCCGGCGCGGCCGATTACCTGCTCAAGCCGGTGCGGGCGGATCGGCTCGAGCAGACCGTGCAGCGCCTGCGCGCGCGCCTGCGGGAGCCGGCGGGCGATGCCGCCGCGCAGGTCGCGGCGCTCGAGGCGCGCCTGCGGCCGGCCGGCGAACGCCTGATCCGCTGGATCAGCGCCAGCGCGGGCGACAGCGTGCGCATGATCGGCATCGACGAAGTGCTGTATTTCCAGGCGCGCGACAAGTACGTCAGCGTGGTCACGCACGACGGCGAAGCCACCATCCGCATGCCGATCAAGGAACTTCTCGCCGGGCTGGACCCGGATGCGTTCTGGCAGGTGCATCGCGGCATCGTCGTGCGCGTGGCGGCCATCGACCGCATGCGCCGCGACGATCTCGGCAAGCACGGCATCCTCCTGCGCGGGCGCCGCGAATGGCTGCCGGTGAGCGCGGCGTTCGTGCATCGGTTCCGGGGCATGTGACCCCGGCCGATCGGTGCCGTTGCGAGCCAATCCATGATCCCGATCAATCCGGCGGCGGGCGATGCCGGGTAGGGTTGGCCGATTCTTGGAACTGATGAGCGGGAACATGAACGTCGATATCGCCATCGTCGGGGCCGGGCCGGCCGGGTTGTGCTTCGCGCGTTCGCTGGCCGGAAGCGGCCTGTCGGTCGCCATCGTCGAGCGGCAGCCGCTGGAGGCCATCGCGCAGCCTGCGTTCGACGGGCGCGAGATCGCGCTGACGCACGCCTCGCGCGGCATCCTCGAAGCGCTCGGGCTGTGGCAGCGCTTCGATCCGGCGGAAGTCTCGGACCTGCGCGATGCGCGCGTGCTCGATGGCGATTCGCAGGCGAGCCTCCTGGTCAGCGCCGCCGACGGCCGCAGCGGCCAGCTTGGCTGGCTGGTGCCCAATCACCTGATCCGGCAGGCGGCCTACGATCTGGTCGCCGGGCAGGAAGGCGTGGAACTGCTGGCGGGCAGCGGCGTGACGGGCGTGGTGCGCGAAAACGATGGCGTGCTGGTGTCGCTCGAAGGCGGTTCGAGTCTGCGTGCGCGCCTGCTGGTCGCCGCCGACAGCCGCTTCTCGCAGGTGCGGCGGATGCTGGGCATCGGCGCGCGTTCCTACGATCACGGCGTGCAGATGCTGGTCTGCCGCGTCGCGCACGAGCGCCCGCACGGGCACGTGGCGCTGGAATGGTTCGACTATGGCCACACGCTGGCCGTGCTGCCGCTCAACGGCGAGCGGTCCTCGGTGGTGCTGACGCTGACGCCGCAGCGGATGCAGGCGGTGCTGGCGATGGACGATGCCGCCTTCGCCGCCGACATGCGGCAGCGCACGCGCGACCGGCTCGGCGCGATGCGCGTCATCGGCACGCGCCACGTCTACCCGCTGGTCTCCGTGTACGCGGATCGCTTCGCCACCGCCCGTGCCGCGCTGGTCGGCGATGCGGCGGTGGGCATGCATCCGGTGACGGCGCATGGCTTCAACCTGGGATTGCAGTCGCAGGCCAGGCTGGCGGACGTGGTGCTTCAGGCGTTCGGGGAAGGGCGCGACATCGGCGCCGAAGGCGTGCTGGCGCGCTACGGCCGCGCGCAGCAGCGCGCGGCCTGGCCGATCTACGCGGCCACGCGGCGGGTGACGCGCATCTACACCGACGAGCGCCGTGGCGCGCGCCTGCTGCGCACCGCCGCGCTGCGCATCGCCGACCGGCTGCCGCCGTTCCGGCGCGCCATCGCGGCGCATCTGACGCAGGGCCGCGGTCCCGGCTGAGTCGCGGCGTGGCGGGAGGGAATGCGATGCGATAATCCGCGCGTCGTTCTTCCGGAATCCGCCATGTCCCGCACCGATCCCCGTCACGATCCCTCCCGTACCGTCCGCGCCCCGCACGGCAGCACGCTGTCCTGCCGGAGCTGGCTCACCGAAGCGCCGTTCCGCATGTTGCAGAACAACCTCGACCCGGACGTGGCCGAGCGCCCGGAGGATCTGGTGGTCTACGGCGGCATCGGCCGCGCCGCGCGCGACTGGGCCTGTTTCGACGCGATCCTCGACACGCTGAAGACCCTGCGCGACGACGAGACCCTGCTGGTGCAGTCCGGCAAGCCGGTCGGCGTGTTCCCGACGCACCCGGACGCGCCGCGCGTGCTGATCGCCAATTCCAACCTCGTGCCGCACTGGGCGACGTGGGAGCACTTCGACGAGCTGGATCGCAAGGGGCTGGCGATGTACGGCCAGATGACGGCCGGCTCGTGGATCTACATCGGCTCGCAGGGCATCGTGCAGGGCACCTACGAAACCTTCGTGGAGATGGGGCGCCAGCACTACGGCGGAAGCCTGCGCGGCAAGTGGATTCTCACCGCGGGCCTGGGCGGCATGGGCGGCGCGCAGCCGCTGGCCGCATCGCTGGCGGGCGCGTGTTCGCTCACCATCGAATGCCGCCAGAGCAGCATAGATTTCCGCCTGCGCACCCGGTATGTCGATGAGCAGGCCGGCGATCTGGACGATGCGCTCGCCCGCATCGAGAAGTACACGCGGGCCGGCGAGGCCAAGTCCGTCGCGTTGCTCGGCAATGCGGCCGAGATACTGCCCGAGCTGGTGAAGCGCGGCGTGCGCCCGGACTGCGTGACCGACCAGACCAGCGCGCACGATCCCGTGCACGGCTACCTGCCCATCGGCTGGACGGTGGAACAGTGGCTGGAAGAACAGGAGGCCAACCCCGCAAAGGTGCGCGACGCGGCCAAGAAATCCATGCGCGCGCACGTGGAAGCCATGCTCGCATTCCACGCCCGGGGCATCCCGACGGTGGATTACGGCAACAACATCCGGCAGATGGCCAGGGACGAAGGCTGCGCCAACGCCTTCGACTTCCCCGGCTTCGTGCCGGCCTATGTGCGCCCGCTGTTCTGCCGGGGCATCGGCCCGTTCCGCTGGGTGGCGCTGTCCGGCGATCCGGAGGACATCTACAGGACCGACGCCAAGGTGAAGGAGCTGATCCCGGACGATCCGCACCTGCACCGCTGGCTGGACATGGCGCGCGAGCGCATCAGCTTCCAGGGCCTGCCGGCGCGCATCTGCTGGGTGGGCCTGGGCCTGCGCCACACGCTCGGGCTGGCCTTCAACGAAATGGTGCGCAAGGGCGAGCTGAAGGCGCCCATCGTGATCGGCCGCGATCATCTGGACTCGGGCAGCGTGGCTTCGCCGAACCGCGAAACCGAGGCCATGCGCGATGGTTCGGACGCGGTGTCCGACTGGCCGTTGCTCAATGCGATGCTCAATGTGGCTGGTGGTGCGACGTGGGTGTCGCTGCATCATGGCGGCGGCGTCGGCATGGGCTATTCGCAGCACTCGGGCGTGGTCATCGTCTGCGACGGCACTGAAGCGGCCGACAAGCGCATCGCGCGCGTGCTCTGGAACGATCCGGGCACCGGCGTGATGCGCCATGCCGATGCCGGCTACGACATCGCCAGGGCGTGCGCGAAGGAGCAGGGGTTGAAGTTGCCGATGGGCTGAGCTTTGCCATCGGCAGGGCATGGCTTCTTTGCTTCGCGCCGCTCCCGCACTCAGTGCTTGCCCAAACACGCTGTCATCCCCGCGAAGGCGGGGATCCAGGGTCTTTGTCTTTCAACGATTCGAAGTCACTGGATCCCCGCCTTCGCGGGGATGACGAAAAGCGACTCGGCCGCCGCCGAGGCGGGCGAAAGACGCCACCTGAGCCGGTTTCACGCATTTCCGCGCCTTCGTGGGCATGAGGGCGGCATCGCCGCCGGAATGCCGCGCGAAGGGGACAGGTCATGGCATGGGCAGGATCGCCGCATGGAATCGTTCGATGGGCCGCCGCCGGGCTTGTGTTCGGCATGCTGGCGCTTCCCGCATCGGCATCGTTGCCGCCGTTGACCGGTGTGGTGCAGGTGGCGGGGGGAGAATCCCACACCTGTGCGCTGACCCAGGCCGGTGCGGTGAAGTGCTGGGGACACAACCAGAAAGGGCAGCTCGGCGATGGCGGCACGGTGGACCGCGCCTTGCCGGTGGAAGTCGTGGGTCTGGGAAGCGGTGTGCTGGCGGTCAGCGTCGGCGGCGACCACAGTTGCGCGCTGACCGTTGCGGGCGCGGTGAAGTGCTGGGGCGGAAATGCCTTCGGCCAGCTGGGAGACGGAACCACCATCGACCGGCACGCGCCGGTGCAAGTGTTCGGGCTGGCCAGCGGGGTGCAGGCGATCAGCGCGGGCCATAGGGCGTACACCTGCGCGCTGGGAGCGACCGGCGCCGTCTTGTGCTGGGGCGCCAACGACCTGGGCAGCCTGGGCAACGGGAATACTGCCCACAGCAATGTGCCGACCCTGGTCTGGGGCCTTTCCTCCGGCGTGCGGGCCATCAGTGCGGGCAATGCCCATGCCTGCGCGATCCTCACAGCGGGCAACGGTCTGAAGTGCTGGGGCTACAACCTCGGCGGACAGATCGGGGATGGCAGCCTGGCGCCCTCGACAGTACCGGTGGACGTGGTGGGCATGGGCAGCGGCGTGGCGAGCGTCGCGGCGGGAGTTCTGCATACCTGTGCGGTGACGAGCGGTGGCGCGGCCAGGTGCTGGGGCAACAATTTCTATGCGCAACTGGGCGACGGCGACCTCATCAATCGTCCCGTGCCGGGGGATGTATCGGGGCTTGGGCAGGGCGTGGCGGGCATCGTGGCCGGTCACCAGCACAGTTGCGCGCGCATGCAGGACGGCACGGCCCGGTGCTGGGGCGGCAACTATTTCGGCCAGCTCGGTCTTGGTGCGGAAATCGATGAGCGACGCACGGCGGTTCCGGTGCCGGTGCTGGGAAGCGGCGTGCTCGCGCTGGCGGCGGGTTCACTCCACACCTGCGCCATCGCATCCGGCGGCGGGCTGAGGTGCTGGGGGAACAACGACTACGGCCAGCTCGGCCACGGCGATGTCGCCTGGCCGACATACCGCCTGACGCCGGTGGACGTGGTGGGACTGGCCGGCGGGGTGCAGGCCATCGAGGCCGGAATCCGGCACAGTTGCGCGCTGACCACGGCCGGCGCGGTGAGGTGCTGGGGCGGGAACAACTCCGGCCAGTTGGGCGATGGCACCGATGCGCGACGCTTCGCGCCGGTGAGCGTGGCCGGCCTGGGCGGCACGGCGCAGGCGCTGGGCCTGGGCGACAACCACAGTTGCGCCGTGGTGGCCGGCACGGTGAAGTGCTGGGGCAGCAACCGCTACAACCAGCTCGGCGTACCCGCCAATACCGCATTGAATCCACCGACGACCGTGCCCGGACTGTCCGGCACCATCACCCGGGTCAGCGCGGGCCGGGACCACACCGCTTCGCTGAATTCGGCCGGCACCGTGCGCTACTGGGGGCACGCGGAGTTCGGCGGAGGCGGCGGGCCGACCGGCCTGATCGACCTGTTCAACGACATCCGCGCCGTCAGCGCCGGCGGCCGCCACAACTGCGTCCTGACGTTCGGCGGGGTGGTGAAGTGCTGGGGCGACAACCAGTCCGGCCAGTTCGGCTACTACGGCGACAACAGCTACTACCAGACGGTCGTCGTCCAGGGCCTGTCCAGTGGCGTGCAGGCGCTCAGCGCCGGCGCCGAACATACCTGTGCGCTGTCCGCCGGCGGCCGGGTCGAATGCTGGGGGGCCAGTTCCCATGGCCAGGGTGGAGGCCCGATGCCGGTGAATTTCCTGGGGTTGGAATCGGGCATCGCGGCGGTCAGCGCGGGCGATTCCCACAACTGCGTGCTGACCAGCGGCGGCGCGGTGAAATGCTGGGGCAACAACCGTTTCGGCCAGCTCGGCAACGGCGGCACGGCCAACGCGTTCCTGCCGGTGGACGTGGCCGGTCTTTCCAGCGGCGTGCAGGCGATCAGCGCGGGCGCATTCCACACCTGCGCATTGACCCAGGCGGGCGCGGTGAAGTGCTGGGGCGACAACGCATCGGGGCAGATGGGCGACGGGCGTTTCCCCGGCGTGGCGCTGCCGCAGCCGGTGCTGGTGGATCCGGCGTTCTTCCGCGATGGGTTCGAGGGGGAGGGCGGCGCTTGACGGAACGGGTGGCTGCGCCTATGTTTTACCAAGATAAAACATCCGCTGAGTATTCGCCATGTCCCTTTCCGCTACGCTGCGCCGCACGGGTGGTTCGATCACACTCTCCATTCCCAAGCCGGTGGCGCAGGCGCTGGCCGTGGACGCAGGCTCCGTCGTCGAACTCCAGGTGCAGGGGCGCACGCTGTCCGTGACGCCCGTGCGCCGTTCTCTGGCCGACCGGCTGGCTGCCAGCCCCGCGTCGCCGGCCCGCTGGGTGCGTGACGAATCGTTGGAAGACGGGCCTGTCGGGCGGGAACCGCTGTGAGCCGCATCCCCGCGCGTGGCGACATCCTCGCGCTCAGCCTGGATCCAACGCGGGGGCATGAGGTTCGCGGAACCCGCCCGGTGCTGGTGCTGTCGGCCGATGCCTTCAACAAGGCATCCGGGCTGCTGCTGGTGGCACCCATCACCCAGGGCGGTACGGCCTCGCGGGAAAATGGATTCAGCGTGAGCCTGGTGGGAGCGGGCACCGCGACGCAGGGCATCGTCCTGTGCGATCAGACCCGCACGGTGGATGCGCGCGCGCGCAGTTTCAGGCGCATCGAGAAGGCACCGGATATCGTGGTGAACGAAGCGCTGGATGCGGTGCGCAGCATCCTGGACTGAATCGCCATTGCCTTGCCATCGCGGAGGGAGCCGACGCATGACGACACCGCAACCTTCCGAGTCTCTTCTCACTGCCGCACCCAGCCTGCGCCGCTCGGTGTCCAACACGCTCAAGGGCTCGGCCGGCAACCTGGTCGAGTGGTACGACGTGTATGTCTACTCGGTGTTCGCGGTGTACTTCGAGTCGAAGTTCTTCACGCCGCAGGACAGGAACGCCACCTTGTACGTGTGGGCGATCTTCGCGATGACGTTCCTGATGCGGCCCATCGGGGCGTGGTATTTCGGGCGTTTCGCGGATCGCTACGGGCGGCGGCTGGCGTTGACGGTGTCGGTGACGCTGATGGCGGCGTGTTCGTTCGTCATCGCGATCACGCCGACGGTGGCGGCGATCGGCATCGGCGCGCCGTTGATCCTGCTGGCGGCGCGGCTGGTGCAGGGCTTTGCCACCGGCGGCGAATACGGCGCCAGCGCCACGTACATGTCCGAGGCGGCGATACGCGGGCGGCGCGGGTTCCTCTCCTCGTTCCACTACGTGACGCTGGTCGGCGGCCACGTGCTGGCGCAGCTCACGCTGCTGGCGATGTTGCTCACGCTCGACGTGCCGCAGATTTCCGACTGGGGCTGGCGCGTGGCGTTCGGCATCGGAGGCGTGGCGGCCATCGTGGTGTTCTGGCTGCGGCGCACGATGGACGAATCGCTGGAAACCTCCGCCATCCAGGCGGCGAAGGCCGGCGGCGCGCGGCGCGCGGGCTCGCTGCGCGAGCTGTTCGTCGTCCAGTGGCGGCCGTTGCTGCTGTGCTTCCTGATCACGGCCGGCGGCACGCTGGCGTTCTACACCTATTCGGTGAACGGGCCGAAGATGATCCAGGGCATCTTCGCCGGAGGCGACGCGATGACCGGCACGGTGGTCAACCTGGTCGCGCTGACGGTGCTGATGCTGTTGCAGCCGCTGGGCGGCTGGCTGTCGGACATCGTGGGCCGCAAGAGCCTCCTGGTGTTCTTCGGCGTGGGCGGCGTGCTCTACACCGGGATACTGGTGCTGTGGCTGCCGCAGCAGACGAGCTGGGTATCGGCCTTCGCGATGCTGACGCTGGGCTTCGTGATCCTGACCGGCTACACCTCGATCAATGCCGTGGTGAAGGCCGAGCTCTTTCCCACCCACGTGCGCGCGCTCGGCGTGGGGCTGGGCTACGCGCTGGCCAATTCCGCGTTCGGCGGCACCGCGCCGCTGCTGTACCAGGCCAGCCTGCGCGCCGATCGCGTGGATGCGTTCGCGATCTACGCCACGGCGACGATTGCCGTGTCGCTGCTGGTGTACGTGTTCTTCCTGACCAACAAGGGCGCGAACTGGCTGGACGACGAGGCGGCGATGCGGGGCAAGGGCGCGGCCTAGGCCGCACCCGGCAGGCGCTTCATTCCACGCCCTCGGCCAGCACGCGCCGCACGATGCCTTCCGGCAGCGAGCCCACCGGCCGCAGGTGTCCCGCGTCGAGCGTGGCGGGGAGGTTGCGCAGCCATCCCGGCGGCAGCGGCTCGCCGTTGTCGCCTTCGATGCCGACCCATCCATGGCGTCCGGCGCGCTTGGCCGCGTACAGCGCAAGGTCGGCGAGTTCGACGACGTCGGACCAGCTCGCCTGGTGCGGGAACGCGTCCTGGAGCGGAAACGCCGCATGGCCGAGCGAGCAGCCACGGCGCAGGCGGCGGCGGTCGGGCAGTTCGAAGGCGGCGCCGCCGATGGCCTGCACCACGCGTTCGGCCAGTTCGGCGGCGTGTCGCCGGTCGGTGTGGCGGGCGACGACGAGGAACTCCTCGCCGCCCCAGCGCACCAGGTGGTCGGTATCGCGGAAGCAGGTGCGCAGGCGCTGGGCGACCTGCATCAGCACCGCGTCGCCGGCGGCGTGGCCGTAGTCGTCGTTGACCTGCTTGAAGTGGTCGATATCGACCATGAAGAACAGCAGGTCGGCCTGCGCGGCGTCGGCGCCTTCGCCGCGGGCGGCGTCGTGGATGGCGAGGCTGTCGGCCACGTCGGCCTCGATGCGGGCGGCGAAGTAGCGGCGGTTGCGCAGCCCGGTGAGCGGGTCGGTGAGGCTGGCCTCTTCCAGCGCCTGCGATTTCTCGCGCAGCGCGGCGGACATGTCCTGCAACTCCTGCGTGCGCGTCGCCACGTGGCGTTCCAACTCGTGCTGCCGCGCGCGCAGCCAGCGCGTGCGCTGATGGATCAATCCGTGCAGCAGCGCGCCCAGCAGCGCCAGCCCGCCCAGCCGCGCCCACCAGGTCTGCCACCAGGCCGGCAGTACCCGCAGCGGCACGGACAGGAGATGTTCGCCCAGGCGCCCGGAGCGGTTGCTGCCGCGCAGCTCGAAGCGGTAGTCGCCCGGGGCGAGGTTGGCGAAGGTCGCGACGCGGTAGCCGGCATCGACCTCGGTCCAGTCCTCGCTCTCGCCCAGCAGGCGGTAGGCGTAGCGGGTGCGCTCGGGGGCGCTGTAGTCGAGCGAGGCGAACTCGATGGCGAGGCTGCGCTGGCCGGGTCGCATCGTCAGGCCGCCGCGGGCGCGCGCCTGCGGTGCGCCGATGCCGTCGATGCGCAGGTCGGTGATCGCCAGTGGGGGATCGTACTCGGAGAAGCGGAATTGTCCGGGCAGTACGGCGAGCAGCCCCTGTGTGCCGCCGAAAAGCAGCGTGCCTTCGCGGGTCTGCGCATAGGCGCGGAACCAGGCCGAGCCCAGTTCCGCGCCATCGGCCGGGCCGAGCGCCAGCACCCAGCCCAGGGCGGGGTCGAGCACGTGGTTCTGCGTCCATAGCCGGCCCTGCCCATCGCGCAGGAGGTTGGCGCCGAACGGCCGGCCCGGCAGGCCGTATTTCTGGCTGACGGCCTCGACCCGCTCGCGCCCGCCGGCATCCAGGTGCAGGTGGAACAGGCCCGATGGCGTGTCGAACCAGATGCTGCCGTCGGCATCGGCCAGCAGGCCGAGCACGTCCGGGTTGTGGCCGCGGGACGGATGCGCGGCCTCGATCCAGCGCATCTGTCCATCGGGATCGGCGAGCAGCGCCAGGCCGGATTCGCCACCGATCCACAGGCGACCGACCGGATCGATGCCCAGCGCATTGACGTCGCCGCGCAACGGTGCGCCCGCCTCGGTGTGCTTGCGCTCCAGTTGCGCGGCGCCGGGGCGATGGCGCCAGAGGCCGTCCTCGGCGGCGATCCACAGGTCGCCGCGCGGATCGGCGAGCAGGCGGCGCACGCGCCCGGTTTCCAGCGCGAAGGCTTGCAGCGGCGCAGCGTCGGCGGTGCGGCGGAACAGCCCGGCGTCGCTGCCGATCCACAGTGCGCCATCGCGGGTTTCGGCCAGTCCGGTGATGCGCACGCCGCGCAGCAGCGGTTCGCCGTTCGCGTCGCGCAGCACGTCCAGCGGGCGCAGCGCGGCATCGAACATGCCGATGCCGCGATCGTGCGTGCCCAGCAGGATGCGCCCGTCGCCCAATACGGCCACGGCGCGCACGTTCAGGTTGTCGATGCTCGCCAGCGAATGGCGGTCGCGCAGGCGGAACGCGGTATTGAGGGGATTGTGGCGCTGTGCGCCGCCGCCATAGCCGCCCACCCAGAACTGGCCGCCGCGGTCGCGCAGCAGCGCGCGTACCTCGCTGCTGGCCAGCGAGGTGGGATTGCCGGGCTGGTGCCGGAGGCGGTGCAGCAATGCGCCGTCGGCGGCGGCGCGGATTTCCACGCCATTGGCGCGGCCGATCCAGAGCGTGCCCGGATCGGCCTGGAGCAGCGCGTAGATGGCATCGTCGCTCCCGTCCGTATCGTCGTCGATCACGGCGCGGGGCGCGCCGCCGTCGGCGGTGGCGCGCCAGAGCCGGCCGTCGCGGCTGCCGATCCATACCTGCCCATCGCCGGCTTCGAACAGCGCGGTGATGCGCGCGGCCGGGCCGTCGAGGTCGACGGCGGCAAACGTCCCGGCGTGCGTGCGCCGCGCCAGCCCGTTCCAGCTTCCCAGCCACAGCGCGCCGTGGCGGTCGATCAGCAGGCTTTCGATGCGATCGTCCGGCAGGCCGCTGCCGTCCTCGTCGTGAATCCGCTGCAACGTGCCATCGGGGTTGCGCATGAGCAGCCCCTGGTCGTCGGTGCCGGCCCACAGGCGCCCCTCGGCGTCCGTGGCAAGGGCGTTGACCGAGTACGACGCAGGCATCGCAGCCTGCGTATCGACCGGCAGCAGGCGGTCGCTGGCCGGGTCGTAGCGCGCCAGCCCGACGAAATCCGTGCCGACCCATAGCGTGCCGTCGTCGCCGGCCAGCAGCGACCGCACGAACAGCGACGTCTCCTCGGGCGGGGCGCTCCAGTGGTTGCCGTAGAGGCGGAAACGGTGGCCGTCGAAACGCACCAGGCCCCGGGCGGTGCCCATCCAGACGAAGCCGGTGCTGTCTTCGGCGAGCGCGGTGACGACGCTGCTGGGCAGCCCGCCGGCCTCGCCTACCGCGCCGAAACGCGGTGGGTCGGCGGGAATCTCCTGTGCCGCCGGCATCGCCGGGTGCAGCAGGAACATCGCCGACAGCAGGATGGCGCGCGGGAGCATGGCGCATGGTAGAGCAACTTCGGCGAGGCCAGCGGCACGCGCTCGTCGCCGAAGGCGATCCGGAGCCCGGTCACACGCCGTATTCGCGCGCGCTGTCCAGCAGCACGGCACTTCCGCTATCCTCCGACACGGAACGCCGCAATGGGCGTTCCGGGAGCCTGAGAAACTCTCACGTCAGCGGTCGAGTGCGATCGTGATGCGCACTCCCTGGCCCCCGGGCCGGGGAGGCTCCGGTGAATGTCCAAGGCGCAAGCCCAAAGACCGGTGCGGCTCTCTGACGTGAGCTTCTCAGCTCCCCGGTCACCATCGGGGAGCGGGATGTCGCTTGGCTCTCTCACCCACCAGGAGAGGTCCATGCATTCCACGCCGCAACAGTCCCCCGCGCTGCCCGCCGGTGCCGTTTCCGATAGTCGCCATCCCTTCCGGCACATCGCTCCCTTTGTGGCTCTGCCGCTGCTGCTCGCCGTTGCCCTGTCGATAGGGCCCTCCCGCGCCAGCGCCCAGTCGTTCAACATCGGCGGCCAGACCTGCGTCCAGAACTATTCGCTGTACGACTACTACTCCGACGGCGTGCGGACGCACAGCCAATGGGAGCCGGACGGGATCACCTGCTATCCCGGCGGAGGCGGAAGCTTCGGAGATGGCCTGGGCGGTGGTGGACCGGGCCAGGGCAATCCCGGCGACAACCAGCAGGTGCGCGATGCGGCCGAGAAGGACTGCGGCGAGCAGGCCGGCAATCCCATCGTGCTGGTCACCGGCAACAAGATCGAGTCCAGCGTGGATTTCTCCAGCGGCGGAGAAATGGGCCTGTCCCTGCGGCGCACGTACAACCATTACGGATCCCATCCTGGCCTGTTCGGAAGGCACTGGATCAGCGGTTTCGACTACTCGCTCGTCAGGCAGGACATCGACACCTTCTGGGCGCAGCGCCCGGACGGGCGGCGGATCAAGTTCCTGTGGAACGCCTCGACGCAGCGCTTCGAGGAGGACAAGGCCGCGCCGGTGGCCTACATCGTGGCCCACGCCGATGGCCGCCACACGCATCATGCGGAAGATCGCTCGGTCGAGGTCTACGATGCCTTCGGCTATGTGCAATCGGTTCGGAACCGGCAAGGCATCGGCTGGACATTCGCCTACAGCGGCAACTACCTGCAATCGGTCACGCACACCTCGGGCCGGGTCGTGGCCTTCACCTGGACCAGCGGCCGCCTGACCCGCGTCACCGATCCGGACGGGGCGCAGTTGGAATATGGCTACGACCTCAACGCCTTCGGCCCCGGCCAGCATCGCCTCGCCTCGGTGACGCTGCCCGGTTCACCGGCCACGCAGGTCCAGTACCACTACGAGAACCCCGGCTTCCCCGGCGCGCTGACGGGGGTGAGCTACGCGGGAGTACGCCATTCCACCTTCGCTTACGACGCCCAGGGGCGTGCGACATCCAGCCGCCACGCCGGCCCGACAGGCACGCACCTGCATACGTTCCAGTACACCGGCACCTCCACCCCGCCGAGCAATCCACCGCCGCCGCCCCCGCCGCCGGGCGGCCAGTGCAACCCGGTCACCCACTATTGCCAGATTCCGCGCCCGGCCTCCGGAGCGGGCGCGGACAGCGCCGAACTGGCCCAGCGCCAGCAGGTCGCCGAGACGGCCCGGGCCATCCTGTCCGAACCCCTGGCCCTGACCTCGGTGACCCACACCAACCCGCAGGGCAAGCAGACCGTCTACACGCTCGATGGCGAGGGCCGCATCACCCACACCGATGGACTGGCCTCGGCCCATTGCGCGGCCACGTGGACGCAGCGCGCCTACGACAGCCGCGGCTATCCAGACACGTTCACCGACGCCCGGGGCCACCTCTGGACCGCGGCCTTCAATGACCAGGGCCAGCCGCAAACCGTGATCGAGGCCGAAGGGACGCCGGTGGCCCGTACCACCACCTTCGACTGGGATGTCGCCAACAACCGCCTGAACGCGGTCACGCTGCAGGGCGACCATCGCCAGAGCTTCGCCTGGCGACCGGACCACCGCCTCCAGTCCGTCACCGTGCGCAATCTGGCGCCCTACGGCACGCCCAGCCAGGAGCGCACCACCAGCTACGGCTACACCTTCCATCCCAACGGCATGGTCGCCACCCGTACGGAGGATGGCCCGCTGCCCGGCGCGGGCGATGCCATCGTGCGCACCTACACCGCCCAGGGCGACCTGATCCAGGTACGCAACAGCCTGAACCACGCGATCACCTACAGCCAGCACAACGGACGCGGCCAGCCGGGCCGGATCGTCGGGGTCAACGGGGAGGTCATCGAATACACCTACGATGCCCGGGGCCGGGTGCGGGAACGGCGCACCTTCCGCCACGGCGCCACGCAGGTCACGCAGTACACCTATGCCGCCAGCGGCCTGCTGGCCTCCATCGCCACGCCGGATGGCGTGACGGAAACCTACACTTACGACACCGCCCGCCGCCTCAAGACGATTGCCCGCAACACTCCGACCGGCACGCACGTGCATGAACGCTTCTACGACCTGGCCGGCAATCCCATCCGCGAAGAAGTCCGCCTCGCCGGCATCCTGGTCGCCCGCACCTACACCGACTACGACGAACTGGGCCGCGTACGAGCCCAACGCGGCAACGCCGGCCAGCACACCACGTTCGGATACGACGGCAACGGCAACCTCGAACGGATCACCCGCAGTCTCGGCCAGGCCACGGTGTTCGCCTACGACGCCCTGGATCGCCTCCAGACGCAGACCGATGCCGCCTCGGGCATCACCCGCTTCCAGTACGACACGGGGAACCGCATCGTGCAGGTCACCGACCCGCGCAACCGCCTCACCACCTGGCAATACGACGGCTTCGGCCAGATATGGCGCTACAGCAACCCGGACACCGGCACCACGACCCAGCAGTGGAACGCACAGGGCCAGCGCACCAGCGCAGTGCGCGCCGATGGCGTGAACATCGCCTATGCCTATGCCGATCCCCTGGGCCGTCCGACCTCGGTGACCTATGGCCTGGGCGCGGCCGCCATCACCCACACGACCACATGGGACACCGGCAGCAACTGCGGCTCCGGCAAGGGACGCATCTGCCGCATCGACGACCCGCACCAGAGTCTGGAACTGGGCTATGCCCCCTATGGCGAACCGGTCACGCAACGCCCCACCATCGCCGGCCAGCAGGGCTACCTGCACCGCTTCCAGTACGACGCCCTCGGCCGGCTGAGCCGGATCGAGTATCCCAACAGCGTCTTCGTCGATTACAGCTACACCCTGGACCGCATCAGCGCGATGAGTGCCACCATCAACGGCACCATGCACTCCGTGGTGAACAGCGCGGCCTTCGTCGGCAACGGCACCGACGGACAGGGCGCGGTGTACCACCTCGTGCATGGCAACGGCAGCGATCGCCGCGAGATGTTCGACACCGACGGGCGGCTGTTCGGCATCGCCACCAACAAGGGCCACGGCCTGGGCTTCACGTTCGACGCCAACGACCGCATCCAGAGGATGGTCAACTACGCCGAGCCGATCCCATCGCGTGCCTACGACTACGGCTACGACGCCCTGGACCGCTTGACCAGCGTGGCCTCCGCGCTGGATATCCAGATGCTGGACTACGATGCCAGCGGCAACCGGCGCTGGCACGCGGACAACGGTGTCACCAACACCTACGCGACCTCATCCACCAGCAACCGCATCAGCGCCATCAGTGGCGGGCTGGAACGCAGCTACAGCTACAGGGCGACCGGGCAGGTCAGCCGCATCACCGGGCCGTTGAGCCACTGGCATACGCCAGAGGCAGCCACCGGGGCGGACGGGATGCTGGGCGGTGACATGGACCATGCGACCACGGCAGCCGAACCGTTCGGCAGTGCCCACATCTTCGCCGATGGCTTCGAGAGCGCCCCGCCGCCGGAGTACGCCTTCACCTACGACCGCGCCAACCGCCTGAGCGCGATCACCGGCCCCGGACTCGATGCCGGTTACCGGATTGCCGCCACCGGCATGCGGGTGGCCAAGACGATCAACGGACAGACCACGCGCTTCGTGTACGGAATGAACGGCCAACTGCTGCACGAGCACGACACCACCTCCAACCGCCGCACCCATCACCTGTACCTCGACGGCAAGCCCATCGCGCTGATCCGCAACAACACCCTGTACTGGGTCCACACCGACCACCTGGGCCGCCCGGAACTGGTCGCCAACCAGACCGGCGACACCGTCTGGCGCGCCAAGCTGGCGGCCTTCGACCGCAGCGTCATCGCCGACAGCCTGGGCGGCTATCACCTCGGCTTCCCCGGCCAGTACCACGACAGCGAGACCGGGTTCGCGTACAACATCCACCGGGACTACGATCCGGCCACGGGGCGGTATCTGCAATCCGATCCCATCGGGCTGGCGGGTGGAATCAATACCTACGCCTATGTTGGGAGCAATCCTGTGAGCTATATTGACCCTAGTGGATTACAGGTAAATATCAACTATTTCTCACCCTCAGACCCGGCATACGCAGCCGCAAATTTGTATGCAAGCTCTCGCGGTGCATTCTCGGTTGGTGCTCACGGCAACAGCCTGTATGCTGAGAATCAGATCAATGGAAAGCCATTCGAAGCACTATATGAAGACAAGCTTGCTAATGCCATCAAAAATCACGTTGACTACAAGCCAGGACAGCCCGTAGAGCTGGTAATTTGCCACTCGGGAGTGGATCCAGGTTCCGATGCAATGGTGGGGTTGGCCAAGGGAGTGGCTAAGAGGCTTGGAGTCGATGTTTACGCTGCAACTGCCTATGTGTGGTGGCATGTGGATGGCAGCATCACTATCGCGCCGCGATTGCCGGACCCAAATGGCATTCGTGGATACTCACCTGATTAATCTCAATTTATCATCATACAGCCATGATTAGATCGTTT
Source organism: Chiayiivirga flava (assembly GCA_037190825.1). GTDB lineage: Bacteria > Pseudomonadota > Gammaproteobacteria > Xanthomonadales > Xanthomonadaceae > Denitratimonas > Denitratimonas flava_A. The sequence continues at coordinate 130 of JBBCJS010000046.1, read as the reverse complement.
ATATTGTCAATTTCGTTGTTGCTTCTGGTGTCTTGTGCGAGCAATTCTGCTCCTCGGTACCCATATAATCCCTCCAGTCAGTATGATCTGACGGAGAGGGAGTTTAGGGGTCTCCATAAAAAAGCAATTA
>JBBCJS010000045.1:0-18853 GCA_037190825.1 Chiayiivirga flava | reverse complement strand
GGGGCGCCAAGGCGGTGCGTGGGGGCCGGGGCGGACCATCGCGGCATGGCATCATTGCGCCGATGAACGCTTCCTCTTCCGCTTCCCTGCCGACGCTGGACCACGCCCGCATCGCCATCGTCGGCCTGGGGTATGTCGGCCTGCCGCTGGCGCTGGCCTTCGCGCGCGATTTCGACGTACTGGGGTTCGATCTGGATGCCCGGCGCATCCGGGCGCTGGCGCGCGGCGAGGACGCCACCGGCGAAACCGATGCCGCCGATGCGCCGCTGCTGGCGAAACTGCGCCTGTCCGCCGATGCCGCCGACCTGGCCGGGCACGACGTCTTCGTCGTCGCCGTGCCCACGCCGGTGACGCGGCACAAATGGCCGGACCTCTCGCCGCTGGCCTCCGCGAGCGACTCGGTCGGACGCGCGCTCAGGCCGGGCAGCGTGGTGATCTTCGAATCCACCGTGTATCCGGGCGCGACCGAGGAAGTCTGCGTGCCGGCGCTCGAACGCGCCTCCGGCCTCGTCTTCAACCGCGATTTTTTCGTCGGCTACAGCCCCGAGCGGATCAATCCGGGCGACCGCGCCCGCCGCCTGCCGGACATCGTGAAAGTCACCTCCGGTTCCACGCCCGAGGCCGCCGCGTTCGTGGATGCGCTGTACCGGCGCATCATCCGCGCCGGCACGCACCTGGCGCCGGACATCCGCACCGCCGAAGCGGCCAAGGCCATCGAGAACACCCAGCGCGACGTGAACATCGCGCTGATGAACGAATTCGCCGGCATGTTCGCGCGCCTTGGCATGGATACCGAGGCGGTGCTGGAAGCCGCCGGCACCAAGTGGAACTTCCTGCCGTTCCGCCCGGGGCTGGTGGGCGGCCACTGCATCGGCGTGGACCCGTACTACCTCATCCACAAGGCGCAGGAAGCCGGTTACTACCCGGAACTGGTGGTGGCGGCACGGCGCATCAACGACGGCATGGCCGCGCACGTGGCGGCGCGCCTGCTGCGGCGCATGGCGCTGGCGCAGATCAACGCGGTCGGCGCACGCGTGCTGGTGATGGGCGCCACCTTCAAGGAGGATTGCCCGGACCTGCGCAACAGCCAGGTGGCCGGCATCGTCGCCGAACTGCGCGCCTGCCATGCGCAGGTGGACATTTTCGACCCCTGGGCCGATGCGGCCCAATGCGAACACGAGTTCGGCCTCGCACCGATCACCCGGCCGGAGCAGGGCGCCTACGACGCCGTACTCATCGCCGTGGCGCACCGGCAGTTCCGCGATATGGGTGCCGAGGGCATCCGCGCGCTGCTCAGGCCGGGCGGCGTGGTGTTCGATGTGAAATATTTGCTCGCACGCGAAGCCTCGGACGAGCGCCTTTGAGCATAGGCGTTGCCTTCATCGCCACTGCGGCCTCTCATCCAAAAAACGCGCCCTCGCTTTTATCGAGAGCTGTTGTGATGGCGAAAACCAGCCCAGTCCTCGCCTTGTCATGCCCACCATCCTGTGTGACGATCCCTGCCATAGGTCAGTCTTCGGCTACCAGGTGACACTCCAGGATTAGGCTGACGGGTTAGGCTGAACCATAATAACAACCCTATGTTTAGAGCAGGATTTTTCCTCTGTTTCGCCCATGAGTGGCGGGGTTGGGCTGAAGGATTTGGCTGAAACATGGGGTCGAATAGTAGTTAGAGGGCACCATGGCGACATATGCGGCTGAAATCTTATGGTCACGAGGCGATCAGGACTTCCTTGGCAATCAATACAGCCGCAGGCACACCTTGCGTTTCGATGCCGGGATCGATGTCCCAGGATCGTCTTCTCCTCATGTTGTGCCAATCCCTTATTCGGACACTTCTGCTATTGATCCCGAAGAAATGTTTGTGGCTTCTCTGGCAAGCTGCCACATGCTGTGGTTTCTTTCGATTGCTGCAAAGCGTAAGTTCGTAGTAGATCGCTATACAGATTCCGCTGTGGGTGTCATGGACAAGAACTCGCGCGGGGTCATGGCAATGACCCTTGTCACTTTGCGACCGCACGTCGCGTTTTCTGGCGCCAACCTTCCCAGTCGGGAGGAACTTGACCACATGCATCGCCTCGCCCATGAACAATGCTTTATTGCCAACTCGGTCAATTCCGAAGTTCGGTGTGAGCCTTCGTATGGTGCCCTCTGACAATTCATTCAAGCCGACGCCGCTTCGCGGCGCGGCTTAACTCGGGCGCTAGGTGCCGCACCGGACATCAGAGAAACTCAATGAAGAAGGAATTTTTCGCGTTGATTGGCGCCGCCTTGCTGGCTGCAAGCCCTGGCTGGGCCAACGCTACTGAAGGTGCTGAAGAAGCTGCGAGCCCGGTGGCGATGGCCCAGCTTGATGGATTTGCCTTGGGGCTAGCCCAGGGTGGAACTTTCTCGGGTGTGCTGCTTGTAGCCAAAGATGGGGAGATTCTTCTCGAGCGCGCATATGGGAAGCGGGACGAGCGCGAAGATCATGAGAACACGATCGACACTCGATTCAATCTCGCATCTGCCGGAAAGATGTTTACTGCTGTGGCCATCCTCCAGCAGGTTGCCGCCGGCCATGTGTCTCTGGACACCACAGTAGGCGAGGTATTGAAGGACTACCCCAACAAGGACTTCGCGAGCCAGATAACGATCCGCCAGTTGCTGACACACACGGCCGGCGCGGGGGATATCGACCTGTTCGGCACGGAAAACGCGAAGAACCGACAGAATGTCCACTCAGTGGCAGAAATGGTGTCACTGCACGCTCATCGTGCTCCCGCCTTTCCACCGGGGTCAAATCAGGAGTACGGAAATTTCGGCCATGTGGTTCTCGGTCGCATGGTTGAGGTCTTGTCAGGCCAAACGTTCGAAACCTACCTGCAGGACAGGATATTCCGTCCGCTGGGCATGAATCACACGGCTTTTGTAGACTGCACGGCAAAGGCTGCCGACATCGCGACCGGCTACGTTGAGGTTGAAGGTGAAAGAAAGTTGAACTGCGAGACCCTTCCACGGAGAGGGTTTCCCGCCGGCGGCCAGGTTTCCACGGCACGGGACATGTTTACGTTCGTCGAAGCCTTGAGGACCGGGAAACTACTGCTACCCTCGTTGTTCCAAGAGGCCATCCGGCCCCAGCACGAGTTCATGGGCTTGGGGTTCTTCGCCACGGAATATGGCCCGGGTTATCCGGAAAGGAATTTCCGGTGGGGGCACGCCGGCTCCGCGGATGGCATCTGCACCGATATACGCACCTATCCAGTCACAGGCGAGACCATAATCGCCCTGTCCAATGCAGACATACCGGGATGCTTCGAGGTCACAGGCTTCTTGCATCGCCAGTGGGAGATCCGCCATGCGGAGGGAAAGAACGCAGCTGACCTGCAAGCGCCTGCAAAGGCTGAGAGCGGCACCTAACAATTCATTCAAGTGTGCATGCAGGAAGCGGCTGTAGTTTTCTTGCGGGATTGCCCGGATACAGCCTGACAATTCATTCGGCCGGCATCGAGGCAGGTGGCGTCGCCGTGCCATCGCCGACTACATCGCGCCGGAGAGTCATGTCGCTGCGGCGTCCGGGTTGCTTGGAGCCTAGGCGAGTGTGGCGCGCTGGATCATCCGCATCCGCGATGCCAAGGGCTTGGGATCGCAGCGCCAGCGTCCATATACTGGCGCCATGAGTCACGATCCTACTCCGACCCCCGAACACGAAGACGAACACGGCGTCGTGCTGGCGCCGGCGCGGCCGGAGGTGCGGCCGCCGCCGCTGTACCGCGTGCTGCTGATCAACGACGACTTCACCCCGATGGACTTCGTGGTGGAGGTGTTGCAGGTGTTCTTCAGCATGAACCGCGAGCGCGCCACCCAGGTGATGCTGCACGTCCATACGCGCGGGCAGGGCGTGTGCGGGGTGTTCACGCGCGAGGTGGCCGAGACCAAGGTCGCGCAGGTGAACGAGTTCTCCCGTACCCATCAGCACCCGCTTTTGTGCACTATGGAACAGACTTGACCGCCCCCATTTCGGCAGCATCGCGGCGCAGGCGCGCCGCCCACAGCTAGGAAGGTTGCGATGTTCAGCAAAGACCTCGAGTTCACCATCGGCCAGTGCTACAAGCAGGCCCGCGAAAGCCGCCACGAGTTCATGACGGTCGAGCACCTGCTGCTGGCGCTGCTGGACAATCCCTCCGCCGCCGGCGTGCTGCGGGTGTGCGGCGCGGACATGGGCCGGCTGGCCGACGACCTGCGCAACGTCATCTCCGAATCCGTGCCGGTGCTGCCGGTGGAGGACAGCCGCGACACCCAGCCCACGCTCGGGTTCCAGCGCGTGCTGCAACGCGCGGTCTACCACGTGCAATCCTCGGGCCGGAAGGAAGTGTCCGGCGCGAACGTGCTGGTGGCGATCTTCGGCGAGAAGGATTCGCACGCGGTGTATTTCCTCAACCAGCAGGAAATCACCCGGCTGGATGTCGTGAACTACATCTCCCACGGCGTGGCGAAGGTGGGCCACGATGCGCCCAAGGCCGGGCCGGAGGCGGCCAAGGAAGGCGAGGCCATCGACGAGAAGGCCGCCAATCCGCTGGCCGAGTTCGCCACCGATCTGAACGAGCAGGCGCGGCAAGGCCGGATCGACCCGCTGATCGGCCGCCAGGAGGAAGTCGAGCGCACCATCCAGGTGCTGTGCCGCCGCCGCAAGAACAATCCGCTGTACGTGGGCGAGGCGGGCGTGGGCAAGACGGCGCTGGCCGAAGGGCTGGCCAAGCGCATCGTCGAGGGCGACGTGCCCGAAGTGCTGAAGGACGCGACCATCTACGCGCTGGATCTGGGCGCGCTCGTGGCCGGCACCAAGTATCGCGGCGACTTCGAGAAGCGCCTGAAAAGCGTGCTGGCGCAACTGAAGAAGGAGGACAACGCGATCCTGTTCATCGACGAGATCCACACCATCATCGGTGCCGGTTCGGCCTCCGGCGGCACGATGGACGCGTCCAACCTGATCAAGCCGGCGCTGTCCAAGGGCGAGCTGCGCTGCATCGGCTCGACCACGTTCCAGGAATACCGCGGCGTGTTCGAGAAGGATCACGCGCTGGCGCGGCGCTTCCAGAAGATCGACGTGGTGGAGCCCTCGGTGGCCGAAGCGGTGGCGATCCTGCAAGGGCTGAAGTCGCGCTTCGAGGAACACCACAAGGTGGAATACAGCTCCGACGCGATCCGCGCGGCGGTGGACCTTTCCGTCAAGCACATCGCCGAGCGGCTCCTGCCGGACAAGGCCATCGACGTGATCGACGAGGCCGGCGCGCGCCAGCGCGTGGTGCCGCAGAGCGAGCGCAAGGAACTGATCGACGTGCCGGAAATCGAACTGATCGTGGCCAAGATGGCGCGCATCCCGGCCAAGCAGGTGTCCGCGTCCGACAAGGACGTGCTGAGGAACCTGGAACGCAACCTCAAGATGGTGGTGTTCGGCCAGGACGAGGCCATCGACACGCTGACCGCCGCGATCAAGATGGCGCGCTCGGGCCTTGCGCACCCGGACAAGCCCATCGGCAGCTTCCTGTTCGCCGGCCCGACCGGCGTGGGCAAGACCGAAGTCACGCGGCAGTTGGCGATGCAGCTGGGCATCGAGCTGATCCGCTTCGACATGAGCGAATACATGGAGGCGCATTCGGTATCGCGCCTGATCGGCGCGCCGCCGGGCTACGTCGGCTTCGACCAGGGCGGCCTGCTCACCGAGAAGATCGTCAAGACGCCGCACTGCGTGCTGCTGCTGGATGAAATCGAGAAGGCGCACCCGGACATCTTCAACATCCTGTTGCAGGTGATGGATCGCGGCGTGCTCACGGATACGAACGGGCGCGAGGCCAACTTCCGCAACGTGGTGCTGGTGATGACCACCAATGCCGGGGCGCAGCAGGCCGCGCGCCGCACCATCGGCTTCGTGGAGCAGAACCACAGCACCGATGCGATGGAAGTGATCCGGCGCAGCTTCTCGCCGGAGTTCCGCAACCGGCTCGATGCCGTGGTGCAGTTCGGCGGGCTGGATTTCGACTACATCCTGCGCGTGGTGGACAAGTTCATCATCGAGCTGGAGATGCAGTTGCACGAGAAGCACGTGGCGCTGAACGTGGATGCCGATGCGCGGCGCTGGCTGGCCGAGCACGGTTTCGATCCGCAGATGGGCGCGCGCCCGATGGCGCGGGTGTTGCAGGAGAAGATCAAGCGCCCGCTGGCCGACGAGCTGCTGTTCGGCGCGCTGGTGGGCGGCGGCCGCGTGGACGTGAGCGTGCGCGATGGCGAACTGGCGGTGGAGCCGCAGCCGGAGCCGGCGAGGCTGTTGCCGGCGACCATCGACGAGTGATGCGCGTCGCACGGGTTCACGATGCGGCGGCCTTCGGGCCGCCGCTTTTCTTTGTGTTGCCGCCGTTCATGGCGGCGGCTGCGTGATCGAGTCCGGGCCGGGCTTTACGGGCCATCGCCGGCGCGATGCCGGGAGTCGCTTCCGGTGATTTTTGGGCGACGCGCGGCACGGTGAGGCCGGCTGGACTGCGATAGGATCGAACCCCCGTTCCAGCGGTACCGCAGATTGATGGGTTTCCGGGCATTCTGGCTGTTCCTGCTGCTCCTCCCGCTGCACGCGCGGGCGGCATCGGACGGCGTGCCGGTGGCGCTGTCGCAGCAGGACGTGGTGCGGCAGTTCACCAGTGAGGACGGGCTGCCGCAGAACAGCATCAATGCCATCGTGCAGGATCGTGCCGGCTATCTGTGGCTGGCGACGTTCGGTGGCCTGGTGCGTTTCGATGGCAGCCGCTTCGCCGTGTTCCGCGGCGATCGCGGCGGCCCGCCGAGCGATCGCATCGTGGCGCTTTGGCTGGATGCGCGCGGCCGGCTGTGGATCGGCACGGAGAACGCCGGTCTGGCGCTGATGGACGAAAGCGGCCGCTTCGTCGCGTTGCCGGTATGCGGCGGAAGCTGCGAGGTCCGGCAACTGGCGGCCATCGGGTCGGGCATCGTGGTGGCCCATACCGATGCCGGCGTGTTCCGCATCGACGTGGAGACGCGGCAGGCCGAGCGCATCCAGGAGCGGTTCGCGCGCGTGGTGCGGGTGGAAACCGGCCCGGACGGGCGCGCCTACGTGGGCGACGACGATGGCCTGTGGGCGCTGGACGCCGACGGCGCGACGAAACTGGACTATCCGGCGGCCAGCGGCGGGGACAAGCTGCATGCGCTGACGGTGCTCGACGGCGACGTGTGGGCGGCGTTTCATTCCGGCGTCTTCCGCTATTCGCCGATCACGGGGCAATGGAGCGCCGCCGGCTTGGCGCGCCTGCCGCCCGGTCCGCCGAAGCTGTGGCGCGATACGCACGGGCAGCTGTGGGTCAACGCCGCGAACGGCGTCACTTATCGCGTGGACGCGCAGGACCGGCTCGAGCCCGTGCCGGAACGGGATTTCGGGCGGATCGAGAGCGTCCTGACAGATCGCGTCGGCACCGTCTGGCTGGGCAGCGCCCAGCGCGGCCTGTTCCGGATTCGCCCGGCGCGCGTGGCCCTGCTCAACGACGTGGCGAGCGGCTTCCATCTGCCTGGATTGCCGGTGGCCAGCGACGGCCAGGGCGGGCAATGGTTCGGCCTGGCCTGCGACGGGCTTCGGCATCGCGCGCCGGACGGGCGCATCCGGGCGGTGTCGCTGGCGCTCAACGACAGCACGGGTTGCCCCTGGTCGATCCATGTGGACCCCGATGGCGCGCTATGGGTCGGCACGGCGGATGGTTATCTGGTGGCGCTCGATGCGCAGGGCGCGGTGCTGGCGCAGGCGCAGGTCGTGCAGATGATGGCGGTGCGCGCGATCCACCCGGCCGGCGATGGGCGCTACTGGGTGGCTGGCGGCCGTTCGGTGTTCCTGGCCCGGCGAAGCGCCGAGGGCATCGTGCTGGAAGCGGTCGAGGCGCTCGAAGGCCAGGCCGTGAACCGCATCGTGCAGGCCCGGGCCGGTGGCGTCTGGCTGGCCGGCAACGAGGGCGCGCTGCGCTTTCATGCCGGCCGCATCGTGGAACGCTGGGGACTGGCGGAGGGGCTGTCGAGCCGCTTCGTGCGCGCCTTGCTGGAGGACGACGACGGCCTGTGGCTGGGCACCTACGGCGGTGGATTGAACTATGTCGCCGATGGCGTGGTGCACCGCTACCGCGAGGCCAATGGCCTGTTCGACGATGTGGTGTCCTGCCTGCTGTTCGATGCGCACGGGAGGCTGTGGATGGGCGGCAATCGAGGCATCGCGATGCTGCGCCACGATCAACTGCTGCGCGCCCGCGCCGGGCAGCCACCGGAGGCGATCGGGTTTTCGGCGGCCGATGGCCTGGTGCCCAGCGAAACCAACGGCGGCGCGCAGCCGTCCTGCCATCGCGACGAGGAAGGCCAGCTCTGGTTTCCGTTGCTGACCGGCTTCACCCGGATCGACCCGGAGAACGTGCTGCGCTCGGGCATGCAGCCGCTGATGCCGGTGATCGATTCGGTCTCCGTCGCCGGGCAGCGCCAGCCGGCCGCCGCCACGCTGAGGCTGGAGCCGGATGCGCGCAACCTGGAGATCGGCTTCGCCGCCTCGAGCCTGGATGCGCCGGAACTGGTGCGCTACCGCTTCCGGCTCGGGGCCGACTCGGAATGGACCGATGCCGGCGGGCAGCGCTCGGTGCTGTATCCGATCGTCCCCTGGGGCGAGCATGTGTTCGAGGTGGAGGCACGCAATGCCGATGGCGTGTGGTCCAGCGAATCGGCCAAATTGCGCATCGCGCACCCACGGCCGCTGTATCTCTCGCCGTGGGCCTGGGGCGTGGCGGCATTCCTCGCGCCGTTGGTGCTGTACGCGCTATGGCGCGCGATTTCCCGCGCGCTGGCGCGGCGTCGCCGGGAGCGCGAGGCGCGGCTGGTGCGCCAACGCACGCGCGAACTGGAAAGCGCGAACCGCAACCTCGCCGCGCAGGCCAGGCTCGATCCCAAGACCGGCATCGCCAACCATCTGCACCTGGTCGAGACGCTGGACATCGAGAGCCGCCGTTGCGCCGAGGCCGGCGTGCCGCTGTCGCTGCTGCTGATCGACATCGACGAGTTCAAGCACTACAACGACCACTTCGGCCACCTGGCCGGCGACGACAGCCTGTCGCGCGTGGCGCAGGCGATGCGCGCCCGGGCCAGGGGCACGGATCTCCTGGCGCGCTTCGGCGGCGAGGAGTTCGTGCTGCTGATGCCCGAGGCCGGGGCGGAAGCGGCGGCGATGATGGGCGAGCGGCTGCGCCAGCGGGTCATGGACCTGGGCATCGAGCACGCGCCCGATGCCAGGTATCCGATATTGACCATCAGCGTCGGCCATGCGACGCAGCCGGCGTCCGTGCGCCTGTCCAGCGAGGCCCTGCTGGCCGCCGCGGACCGCGCGATGTACCGCGCCAAGCACAACGGGCGCAACCGGGTGGAGGGCGAGGGCGGGATTGGGTGAGGTGAGCAGGCTGTCGTTCCGGCCTGACCAGACATTCGTCTGTTGAAAACCGCCGGAACGACGGCCGAGTGCGTGTTGAATCTTGTCCTACCGCACCACCACCCGCGCGAACCGTTCGCCCACCTTCACCGCGCGCTGGTGTTCCAGCCCATCGTCCAGCGTCGCGGCGTCCGCCGGCAGCAGCACGATCACGGTGGAGCCGTAGTTGAAGCGCGCCATTTCGGCGAAGCGTTCCAGCACGATGCCCTTGCCGCGGAAATCGCGGTGCACCGGGCGGTTCGCGTATCCGGGAATGTTCACGCCGTTCCACACCGTTTCCACGCCCGACACCAGCATCGCGCCGACCATCACCACCGCCATCGGCCCGAAATCGCAGTCGAAATGGCAGACCAGCCGCTCGTTGCGCGCGAACAGGCGCGGCACGCCGGCGGCGGTCGCGGGCGAGACGCTGAACAGCCGGCCCGGCACGTGCAGCGTCTCGCGCAGCGCGCCGCGCCACGGCATGTGCACGCGGTGGTAGTCGCGCGGGGCCAGGTACACGTTGAGGAAGTGTCCGTGGGCGAACGGTGCGGCGGCGGCTTCGTCGCCGAGCAGCTCGGCGGCGCTGTAGTCCTGCCCCATGGCCTGGAAGATGCGCCCGGCCTCGATCCGGCCGGCCTGGCTGATGCGCCCGTCCGAAGGCATCAGCAGCGTGGCCGGATCGGCATCCGCTTGCCGCGCGCCGGGTTTCAGCGCGCGGGTGAAGAAGGCGTTGAAGCTCGGGTAGGCGTAGGGATCGGGCTGCTGCGCCTCGTCCATGTTCACGTCGAAATGCGTCAGCACCTGCCGGATCAGCAGGTTCTTCCACGGCCGTGCCTGGCTGCGCGCGGCGAAGTAGGCCAGGCGCGAAAGCAGCCGGTGCGGCAGCGCGTACTGCGCCAGGATGCCGGGCGACATTCAGTGCCGCTCCACGAGCAGGCGCAGGTCGGCGGCGATCTTTTCCGGTTCCAGCGGCGGCCGGATGAAGCCGGCCAGTTGTGCCTGCGGGTTCAGCACCGCCACCCAGCTGGTGTGGTCGATGGTGTAGTCGCCGTCGGGCAGCGGCGTCTTGGCGAACACCATGCTCAGCGAGGAGGCGAAACGGGCGAGCGATTCCACGTCGCTGGTGCCGCTCAGCACCGTCGGGCTGAAATAGGCCGCGTACTTGGCGATGACTTCCGGCGTGTCGCGCTCGGGATCGACCGAGACGAACAGGATGCGGGGACGCCGTTCTTCCGGCAGGTCGGCCAGCAGCTTCTCGGCCTTGGCGAGTTCGGCCAGCGTCATCGGACAGATGTCCGGGCAGTGCGTGAAGCCCAGGAACACCATCGTCCAGCGCCCGCGCAGCGCGGCGGCGTCGATGCGGGCATCGCCGCTGGAGCGCAACGAAAAATCGGGAAGGATGCGCGGCGGATCGAGCAGGCGCATGGTCTGCGTTTCCGGCAGCGCGGTGGTGCCGAAGAACGCCTTCTGGCCCGCCCATAGCCCCAGGCCGGCGGCGAGCGCGGCGATCAGGACGAGGGTGAGCGGCACGCGGCCGGAGCGGGGAGGAGGAGTGGATTGAGTCATTCCGCGATTATACCGGGGCGCTTCGATGTGCCCGATACGCCTCGGTTACAGATCGCCGGGCGTCAATCCGGTGTACTTGGCAACGCGCGCCAGCATGCGAGCTCCGATTTCCTCGCCGTCATGAAACGAGAAGACATAGTCAGGCCAGCCTTCTCGCTCAAGTGTCCGGTGTGAACCGGTTTGGCGCTTGATGCGCCAGCCAAGATTGAGCAGGGCGCGAAGCAGCGCTTTGGCCCGGACCTACGGCCAAACGCTCACGCAGCAACCGGAATGACGATCTCGAAGGGTTGCGGACCGGCCTCCGAGTGCTCTATGCGATCAGCAAGTACCCGAAGCGCGAGGACCTCGGCCTTGGCCATTGCCTCTGCCTGTGACGCGCCATAGACCAGAATACCGGGAAGTTCAGGCACCTCCGCGATCCAGCGACCATCGTCCTCGCGTTCAACGATCAGGCTCAACTGCATGGGATTGGCTCCTTGTGAACACGGGTGAGCATGCCCGCTACGGCCTCGGCAGCGCATCAATGGATTGCAGAACCGCGCGCGTGATCTGCTCCCGCTTGGCAAGGTCGCCTGTGCGGTTCGGGGTGTCGATGTTGAGGGCGAAGAACACCGGCCCGGTCGGCCATTCGACCCAGCCGACCCACCAGCCCATGCGGCCTTCCCAGCCCGTCTTGCCACGCAGGATCCAGTTTCGACCGGCCTCGACGATGATGATGTCCTTCACCAGGCGTTGATGCTCCACCTTGAAAGGGAGCTCGTTGCGATACAGGCGTTCAAGGAACGCGACCTGCTCGTGCGCGGAGATGGTGAGGCTGCCATCGACCCAGTAGGCCGCAGCGTCAGCCGAAGGGTCGGCGTTGCCGTAGTCGATCTGCGTGAGATAAGTGCGCGCCTTGTCGTGGCCGATTTCCTTCCCGAATTGCTCGTAAACCCACATGGCCGAGTTGCGCATGGCCGAGCGCAGGTTCTGGTCGCCGTTGTGGCTGGGAAAGGTTCGCTCCACGCCGTCCCATTTGAACTCCTGGAACTCATCGCGCAGCACACCGACATCGAGCGCGAACAGCGTATGCGGAATCTTGAAGCTGGATGCAGGCGAAAAGCGCTTGTCAGCACGTTCAGGGGCGTGGACCAGAACCCTGCGATTGCCGTTGCGCTCATCGACGATGACGAGCGTGCCCTGGGCGTCGAATTGTTCGAAGAACCTGGCCCAATCCGGGCGTTCCTGTGGTTGGGTGGCGCTAGCCACCGGGGAGGCGAGAGTGAGCAGGAGGATCAGAACGGTGTGCAATCGCATGGTGCTTCTCCGGGTCGGCGAGGCTGCGGTGATCGATGTCGCGCCTTGCCGGTCATGACGTTCTCTCCGTCATTCCGGCTTTCGCCGGAATGACGGCATGTAGCACTCGTTACGGCGACACCACCGTGATGGCTTTCTGCGGCGACGTGCCCACGCCCGAAAGCTGCGGGCGGTACATGTCCTCGGCGCTGGGCGGCGGCACCACGTAGCGGCCCGGCGATACGGCGCGGACGAGGTAGAACAGGCGGGCGGTGCTGCCCTGCCAGAGCTTGACCGCGGCGACGTAGCGGTCGTCGCGGTATTCCTCGTAGCGCAGTTCGACGCCGTATTCGCGTTCGGAAAGCTGCACGCCGTCCAGGGTGAGTTCGCCGAAGGCGTCGTTGCCTCCCAGTGCGAGGTTCTCGATTTCCAGGCCGCCGGGGAGCAGGTCCACGATCAGCGCGTCGGGCACGTTCTCGTCCGCTTCCACGGTGAGCATCGCGATCAGGCTTTCGCCTTCGGTGAGGGTGTCGCCGGTGAAGAGGCTGCCGTCGGTGCGGTACCAGGCGCGGCGCACGCGGATGCCGCTTTCGCTCGGCGGTGGCGCGCTGGTGGGATAGCCGACGATGTCCTGGGAGAGCCAGAACGGGCCATCGCCTTCCAGCGCCAGGCCGACGCCCTGGCGCAGTTCCGGCAGGCCGACTTCGCGCACGACCAGCGGGCGGCCGCTGAGCGCGTGCGGCTTGCCGGCGATCTGGAAGCGGCCCTGCAAGCCGTCGCGTTGTTCGCTCAGAAGGGCGCGCCCGAGGCGGAAGATGGCCAGGCGTTCCTGCGTGCTGAACCAGTAGCGTGCGCGTTCGGGCAGGCGCAGCTCGCGCGCCAGCGTCATCACGCGCGCGCCGCTTTCCGGCGTCGCCAGGCCATGCTCGTTCAGCAGTGCGAGCAGCAGGGCTTCGTCGCGGAAGTCCGACCCGTAGTCGCCCAGGTAGCGCGGTCGGTCGGAGGATTTTTCCAGCGCGGCGGCGACGGCGGCCCTGGCGCGTGTTTCGTCGCCCGCCAGTTTCAGCGCGATGCCCAGTTGCAGCAGCGGCAGCGCGGTGAGCGAGCGTTCGCGCTGGTTGTCCCAGAGCGAGCGCAGGGTGCCGAGCGGGGCCTGGTTGACGCGCGCCAGCACGTAGCCGGCGTAGGCGTTGGCGGCAAAGCGCAGGTGCTGGGAGTGCTCGTAGGCGTAGTAGCCCTCGCCGCCGGTGAGCAGGTCCTCGTTGAGGCGCTTGAGCGCCTTTTCCAGCACGGCTTCGGGCACGGCGAGGCCGTTCTCCTTCGCGGTGACGAGGATGTCGGCCACGTAGGCGGTCATCTGCGGATCGGCCCAGCCTTCGCCCGGCCAGAAGCTGAAGCTGCCGTTCGTGGTCTGCATCGCGGCGATACGCGAGAAGCCGATGTCGAGCATGGCCTTGCGGGTGGCTTCGTCGAGCGGTTCCAGGCCGAACTTGCGCGCCGTGGCGGCATCGAGGTTGACCAGCGGCCAGAGCCGGCTGGTGGTCTGCTCGATGCAGCCGTAGGGGTAGCCGATCAGGCCCTTGATGGATTCGGAGAACGGCAACGGCGGGATGGCCGCGATGCTGATCTGCGCGTTGGCCGACTCGGGAACCAGGCCCTCGAACAGGTTGGGGCCGAAGTTGAGCGTGGTGGCCGATTCGATCTGGCGCGTCTGGCTGCGCCGCACCGCCGGCCAGGCCGGACGCACGGTGATCTCGAAGTCGCGCGTGAGGCTGGCGTCGTCCGACTGCGCGCTGACGCTGAACTTGCCCACGCCATGGCCCGCGCCTGCCACGAGCGGGAAGCTCAGCGTGGTGCGGGCGTTGTCGGCCAGCGTGACGTTGCGGACCTGGCCTTCGATGGAGATCGGCGCGGCGGCGTTGGTGGAAACGCGGTAGCTCGCGTCCTTGCCGCTGAGGTTGTGCAGTTCGACGGTGAGGTTGGCGCGGTCGCCGGGAGCCATCACGCGCGGCGTGCTGATTTCCATCACCAGCGGCGCGCGCACGATGGCCTCGTCGCTGGCACGGGCGTAGCGGTCGGCCGAGTAGGCCAGCGCCGCCACGCGCAGCGCCCCGTTGAAATCCGGCGCGGCGAAGCTGACCTGCGCCTTGCCCTGCGCATCGAAACGCACGGGCTCCGCGTGCAGCGCCACGGTCTGCACCTTGGCGGTGGGGCGGCGCGCCTGCGGCAGCGCGGCGAGCGCGGCGTCGCCGCCGTAGCGCAGGCGGGCGCGTTCGCCTTCCAGCGGGCCGATGACGCGGCCGTAAAGATCGTAGGCATCGATGCCCAGGCCGCGCTGCGCGAGGAAGTAATCGGCCGCATCGGGTACCGGATAGCCGGTGAGGTTGATGATGCCCAGGTCCACGGCTTCCACCACGGCATAGGCCTCCTGCCCGGCGAACTCGGGAGCGGAGAGGACGATGTCGATGTTTTCGCCGGGACGGGTGAGGTCGGGCGCGATCACTTCCAGCGCCGCATCGCGCTGGTCGCGCGTGACCGGCAGGTGCGCGACGCCGATGGCGCGGTTGGGGCCGGTGAGGCTGGCCTGGTCGGCCGGGCGGAACACCAGCGCGGTGACGTAGACATCGTGGCGCAGGAAGTCCGCGTTCACCGGAATCTTCACCGTGGTGCCGCCGCGCATCTGGATGTTGGTGCGGTGCAGCAGGCGGTCGGATTCGACCAGGATCACGCCGGGGCCGTCGTAGGGCGAGGTCAGGGTGAGGGTGGCGGTGTCGCCGGCGCGGTAGCCGCTCTGGTCGAAGGCGATCTTGACCTTGTCCGGGCGCGCATCCGGCCCTTGGTTGTCGTCGTTCCAGCTCCAGCCGGCTGTGAACGGGTAACGCATCGTGAGGCCGGTGGCGGGATCGAGGATCTCCAGCCGGTATTCACCCCATTTCACCCGGGCGCTGAACTGCGCCGGCGTGGTGCCGTCGAAGCTCAGCGTGGTGTCGGTTTCGGTCAGGTAGCGGCGGGTGAAGTCGGTGTTCCAGCCGCTGCCGTCCACCCAACTCCAGTGATAGTCGCGCAGTTCGCGCACCAGCTTCACCTGCAAACCCTCGGCTGGCCGATAGTTGCCTTCGGCATCGGCCTTGACGATCTCGAAGGCGGCATCGCTGTGCGCGTTCGGACCGTCCTTGGGATCGAACAGCGGGCGTACCCCGACGAGCGCATCGGCTGGCCACACGGTACGCACCAGCGAGCGCCGCACGGCGCGGCCTCCGGACTCGAACACGCTGCCGCTGACGATCACTTCGAACGGCGCGGCCGGCGGCGTGGTGTCGGGCAGGATGGGCACGTCCTGATGCAGCTCGCCATCCTCGCCGAGCTTGGTGTCGATGGCCTGCTCGGGTTGATTGGGCAAGGTGATGGTCGGGTCGCCGAAGAACCAGCCCTTGAGCGTCGCAATGGGTTGCACGGCGGGGCGATAGAGCACTTCGGCCAGGAAGCGGTTGCCGGCGGCGGGCGCGCCGTAGAGGAAATCGGCATCCACCGACAACGGCAGCGGCGCACCGGGGGCGAGGCGCTGCGCGGAGGATTCCAGCGCCAGTTTCAGCCGCTCGGGCAGGAACTCCTCGATGCGGAAGGCGAAGCGGCCGAGCGGCTCCTTGGCGCTGGGGTCCAGCCGGTATTCCACCGACCAGCGCCCGGTGGCCGCGTCCTCGGCCAGGGTGCGCTGGTAGCTGTAATAGCCCTGCGCCTGCGGTTCCAGCGGCAATGTCGAGATGGCGCGGCCATCGGGCTGGCGCAGCGTGGCGTAGAGCGTCTGCGCTTCGGGCAGCAGGCGGCCGTCGTAGTCGCGCAGCAGCGCGGATACCTGCAACACCTCGCCGGGGCGGAACAGGTCGCGGCCGGACCACGCATACACATCCTGCGCGGTCTGCTTGCGGCCGGCGACGTTGAATTCGGAAAGGTCCAGTGCCGGCTGGCGGAACGACACCAGCGCCACTTCGCCGCCCTGGCGCGCGACCAGCACATGCGGCTGCTTGGGCAGCGCGGTGAGCGTGGCGCTACCGTCCGAGCCGGTGACGGCGCTCGCCAGCGCTTCGCCCTTCTCGTTCTGCAAGCGCAGTTCCACGCCGTTGCGCGGCTGGCCGGTGGCGAGCGAGGCGGCGTGCACGAACAGGCCGTCCTTCTGCACGCGCGCATGCAGGCCCAGGTCGGTGACGTAGAAGTGCGTGGTTTCATAGCCGCCACCGAAGCTGCCGGCGCGGCGCAGCACCGCGAAGTACACGCCCGGCTCGCGCAGTTCGGAAATCGTCTGCACCGGAATGAAGCTGACCTGGCGCACGTTGGTCGGCGCGTTGAGCGCGAAGCGGTTGGCGTACACCGAATCGGCCAGTGCGTTGATCCGGCCCAGTTCCCAATAGCCGCGGTGCTCGGTGCTGGCGTAGCGGCCGAGGAACTCGGAGAGGGATTTCTCGCGCACGCGGAAGAACTCCACGTCCACTTCCGGCGTGTTCACCGCGACGATCGGCAGGCCCTGCGTGCCGCGCGCCGGCAATACGCTGCCGCGGCTGGCAAAGCCCGCCACCGGCGCGAGGTTGCCCGAATACACCTCCCGGTCCGGCAACTCGCCCAGGGTGCGGCCGTCCGGCGTGGCCAGGCCGGGCTTGAACGCGACGGTGTAGGTCGTGTCGCCCTGCACGTAGGGGAAGCGCAGCACGCGCGCATCCTCGTCGTCGAGCACCCAGCTTCCGGAGACTTCCGCGCCCTTGGTCGTGCGCACCAGCAGCATCTCGTCGAAGGCCTGCTCGGCGACCAGCGGCTGGGAGAAGCGCAGGCGCAATGCCGGGCGGCCCTGGTAGTCCTCGCCGCCGGCATCGGACAACACGAAGGCGTCGGTCGGGGCAGGGGTGGCCGCCAACGGCTCGGAGGCGGCAGGCTCCGCCGCCTTCTGGCCGCACCCTGCGACCGCAAGCATCAGTGCCAGCGCGGGAACGGCGAGGAAGGAACGCAAACGGGAAGAAATGGACATGCGGGCGATTCCGGGGCGGCGGGATGGCGCAAGTGTATAAGCCCGCGCTCCCGGCCCGCATGGCAGGCGGCGGGGCAAGTTGTGGCGAATTGCGGGCGGTTCAGGGTGGGGCGGAAGAAACTGCCTGGAACAAGTTTTCGACATCGCATGGCGATGGCACGGAGAGCCTGCCCCCGGTCCCGCATCAAGTACGGGACAGGCTTTGATCCGGGGGGCATGGATGGCGGCAGCAAAAGCCAAAGTTCGCTTCACATAATGGCTATTCGCTGATTTCATGTTGAGTTATTCCATGTGGCTGATTGATGACATCTTGCGATGCCTTGGGTATCAGGCGGAGAATCCCTGCCTGGAAATGAGGTAGGCCTAAAGGCGGGAAGTATGGTCTTGTCCCTGAAAAAAGTATTCTTCTTCCATTCGTTGAGATGTCTTTGATCCCTCTGTCCCAGCGATTGGTGAACTGGAATTCGCCCTCGCCCTCAAGGATATCCCGGAGAGAAACGGTGCCGGTGTCCTCAGACCACAGCCACCCTTCAGAGATGGGCCGCTCCCAGTCGGATTCCCATATTAATTGGCCGCCGATGATCAGGTCACCGCTGCGGTTTATTTCCAGTGCGGCGTTGTCCCATGCTCCCTCGGGAATATCCAGATAAACCACATTGCCGGAGTGGGTTCTGTACCAGCCACGGTATGTATCGGGCCATGAGTCCAATGGGTACTGGTAGTGCCCCACCAGCATGCTGCAATCACTGTTGCACGCTCTGGAAAAGCCAAGTTGCACCCCGTCATCATCAAACAGGAACTGCCAGGTGTCCTTGATCCACATGGTTGCCCTGAATGTATCGAGCGCCACCACGCCTGCGACGATACTTCCATCATCCGAGATGGCAGTTGGTGTTGCCCACCTTTCCAGTGGTATCTGTCCGGTTTCCTTGCTCCACTTCCAGGTGTAAACGCTTCCATTGAGAGTGAACCCCTCACCCACCAGCCACTTCCCGTTTTGGGACATTCCATAGATCACATTGGTTGGATAGATCATGCCCGGAAGCGGCTTCCAACCTTCCGCTTCATTCCAGCTCATCAACTGATGATAGGTAGGACGAACCGTTTCTTCTGGTGGTGAGGCTACGGCGCGAGTGGCATAGATCGTTTCGCCATCGGGTGTAATGAGAGCCGTATTTTTGCTGCTTTCCTCCAGCATTTTTTCCCATTCAGATTCTCCGGGGCGCAGGCGCACGAAACCATTCCAGCCATCCCATAGCCCCCAACCGACTACCGTGCCGTCATCGGCGATGGAGGTCACTTCGAAATTCACAGGATTCATCGGCGAGGTGTAGGCCGGTATCGGCAATTCCGTCCATTCCAAGTCGTACAGATCGGTCAACTTGGGCCTCACCCACGGGCAGTCCGGGCTTTCCAGCCGCGTCAGCCGGGTCAGGTCGAACCGGCCTTCGGCGAAGCCTGCTTCGGTGGGCTCATAGACCGCCTCGCCCGTGTCGCATTCCAGCGCCAGTTCCAGCCGCCCCCAC
>JBBCJS010000044.1:0-10920 GCA_037190825.1 Chiayiivirga flava | reverse complement strand
GCGGCCCGGAAGCCGCCTCGCCTTTCCTGTCGCCGTGACGGCCTTGTCGCCCTGAGGGCTGCGATGCGTCCGCGCGGATGTCAGATCCGCTCGATCGCGATCGCCGTCGCCTCGCCGCCGCCGATGCACAGCGCCGCCACGCCGCGCTTGCCGCCGCTGCGGATCAGCGCGTGCAAGAGGGTCACGACGATGCGCGCGCCGGTGGCGCCGATGGGATGGCCGAGCGCGCAGGCGCCGCCGTTGACGTGGAGCTTCCCGTGCGGGATGCCCAGGTCCTTGATCGGGGCCATCGCGACGCAGGCGAAGGCTTCGTTGATCTCGAAAAGATCCACGTCCTCGACCTTCCAGCCGGCCTTGTCCAGCACGTTGCGGATGGCGGCGACCGGCGCGGTGGTGAACCACTGCGGTTCCTGCGCGTGGCCGGCGTGCGCGACGATGCGGGCCAGCGGCGCGATGCCGCGCGCCTTGGCGTCGTCGGCCGAGAGCAGTACCACGGCGGCGGCGCCGTCGGAGATCGACGAGGAACTGGCGGCGGTGACGGTGCCGTCCTTGTTGAAGGCCGGGCGCAGGGTGGGGATCTTCTCGATGCTGCAACGGCCGGGCTGCTCGTCGGTGCTGTGCACGACGTCGCCCTTGCGGCCGGCCACGACCACGGGCGCGATCTCGTCGGCGAAGGCGCCGGCGGCCTGCGCGGCCAGCGCGCGGCGCACGCTTTCGGCGGCGAAGGCGTCCTGGTCCTCGCGGCTGAAGCCGTATTTCTGGGAGGTGGCATCGGCGAACACGCCCATCGACTTGTTGTCGTAGGGGTTGGTCAGCCCGTCCCAGGCCATGTGGTCGAGCATCTCGGCGTTGCCGTAGCGGATGCCGGTGCGCGAGCCGTTGAGCAGGTGCGGGGCGTTGGTCATCGATTCCATGCCGCCGGCCACGATCACTTTCGCCGAGCCGGCGCGGATCAGGTCGCTGCCCAGCATGATCGCCTTCATGCCCGAGCCGCAGACCTTGTTGATCGTGGTGCAGGTGGTGGAAGTGGGCAGGCCGGCGGCGAGTACGGCCTGGCGCGCCGGCGCCTGGCCGAGGCCGGCCGGCAGCACGCAGCCCACGATGGCCTCGCATACATCGTCGGCGGGGATGCCGGCGTGTTCGAGCGCGGCCTTGATGGCGGTGGCGCCGAGCGTGGGCGTCGGCACGCCGGTGAACTGGCCGAGGAAGGATCCGATGGCGGTGCGCTTGGCACCGGCGATGACGACGTCGGTCATGGTGGGGCTCCTTGGGAACGTGACGGCAGGCGGCCTGCGCTTGCCGGGGAAGGGAGCCCCGTATTCTGGCAGAACTGCCGGCGGCCGGCAGTTCGACCAAGGGGACAACGCATCGCAGGGAGGAATGGCGACCCCGACACGATTCGAACGTGTGACCTCGCCCTTAGGAGGGGCGCGCTCTATCCAGCTGAGCTACGGGGCCGTGGAGGCGATGGGTTGCGGTCGGCGATTCTACATGAGAGGGGTGAAAAACTTCCGTCATCCCCGCCTTCGCGGGGATGACGAGCAAAAGCAGGTTTTCGAGGCTCCCTCCGGTTGAGGCCGCCTCCGGTTACGGCACCAGCGCCATCAGATCGCGTTGCAGGATGTCGGAACGCCAGCCTTCCAGCGCGGCCGGCCAGTCGCCGGTGGCGAGCAGGGATTCGATATGGCGGCGGGCGCAGAGCAGGCCCTCGGGAATGTCGAGCGCGGCGGCGCGCTCGGCCACGGTGGCCTGCATCGCCTTGAGCGTCTTGCGCAGCGCCGGGTCGGGCGATGCGGCCAGCGGGATGCCGTGTTCGGCATCGTCGAAGGGGCGCGAGAGCGCTTCCCACAGTTCGTCGCGCATCCGGCGCGGGGCGCGCGGGTGCTGGTCGAGCAGGGCGTCGAAGGCATTGCGCTGCGGGGCGCGGTGCGCGAGCAGGACGAGCAGTTCGTTGTCCAGGATCCAGCTTCGCGGCTTGTCGCGGCTGCGGGCGATGGCTTCGCGCCAGAGCAGCAGGCGGCGCAGGCGGATCTGGGCGTCGCGGTCCATGCGCTGGGCGCTGCGGGCGGTGAGGTGGGGGTTCGGATCGATGGCGTCGTCGCGCGCGGCGGCGACGAGGCGGGCGCAGTCCTGCGCGAGCCAGTCGCGCCGGCCCAGTTCGGTGAGTCTGCGGTCCAGCCGTTCGTGCAGCGCGTGCAGGTGATGCACGTCCTCGGCGGCGTAGTGGCGCTGGGAGTCGGTGAGCGGGCGTTGCAGCCAGTCCGAGCGGGTTTCGCCTTTTTCCAGGTGGATGCCGAGCAGGGCTTCGACCAGCGCCTGGTAGCTCATGCCCGCGCCCAGGCCGACGAGCGCGGCGGCGAGCTGGGTATCGAATATCGGGTCGATCACCAGGTTCCAGCCGCTCAGGAATGCCTGTAGGTCTTCGCTCGGGCTGTGCATGATCTTGAGTGCCGTGCCTTGCAGCATCGGCGCGAGCGCGCCGGCCTGGGGCAGCGCGAGCGGGTCGATCAGGTGTTCCTCGCCCTGTGGGGCGCGCAGTTGCACCAGCGCGAGTTTGGGGTAGTAGGTGCGTTCACGGATGAACTCGGTGTCCAGCGCGAGCGGGGCGGCGTCCAGGCGCTGGGCGAGGGCGTCAAGTTGTCGGGGTTCGGCGACCCAGTGGCTCATCGGTATCAGTCGGCAATGGCGGGGCGGGCAACGATAGCCGAAGCCGATCCGCCCGCGCATGTTGCCGATGCCGGGGCGCTGCACTACCGTCGCGCTGCCGGGCGGATGCGATGAGCGGCCGGTTCAGGTCCACAGGGAGCGATGACGGGTGTTCGAAGGGTTCCGACCACGATGGCCGGTGTGGATGGCGTTCGTGCTGCTGGCAGGCTGCGGCGAGGCCGCGCACGAACCGGCCGGCGACACGGCGACCGAGGCGGCGCTGCCGGCGTCCGCGCTCGAAACGCAGTCCGCCCCCGTGCCCGAGGTGGAGGAAGCCGCCGTATCGGCGCCTGTTTCGCGCAGCGCCGCGAACGAGGACGAGGACGCGGGCGAGGACGCCGATTCCGAATCGGCCGATTCGCCCCACATCCGCGCCGAAGCCCTGCTGGCGTCGGGCAAGCGCATCGCGGCCCGCCGCGCCATGCGCCTGCTGCTGGCCGCGCGCGATGCCGGCGACACCGATGCCGCCATGGCCGGACTGGCCGGACGCGCGGCCGGCGTGTTGATCGACTGGGACATGCTGGCGTTGATGCACGATGCGCCGGGGCTGGCCGAGCGCGATCTGCCGCTGTTGCAGCGCTGGAACGGCGACGACGCGCGGGTGCAGGCGCTGGCGGCCTATCTGGATCGCGTGCAGCGCATTGTCGCGGGGCTGGAACGGGCCGATCGGTTGGTGGCGACCGGTCGCCTCGTCGGTCCGGGCGAGGGCCACGCCGCCGCGCAGCTTCACGAGGTGTTGCGGATCAATCCCGCGCATGCGGGGGCGCTGCGCCGGCTGGAGAACCTCGAAGCCGGCCTCCTGCGGCAGGCGCTCGAAGCGGCGCAGGCCGGGGAATTCGAACGCGCCGATGCGCTGTTGGCCGATGCCGGCAAGGTGCGCGCCGGTTCTGTGCAGGCGCCGTCCGCGCGGGTGCAGGACACGGCCGCGCGCGTGGTGGAAGTGCGCGAACGTCATGTGCAGCGCTGGAAGGCGCGCATCGGCGATGCGCTGGCGTCGGGCGACGTGGCGGGTGCGGAGGCGCTGCTGCCGATGCTCGATGCCATTGCGCTCGATGAACGCGACGGTGCCACCGCGCGCGCCGACATCGAGCGCGTGCGCCGTTACGGCCCCTACGACGCCGGCATGCTGCTGGTCGATCCGCTCGCCGGCGGTGGCCTCGGGCCGGGCATGGTGGTGGTGCCGGTCGGGCGCTTTGCGATGGGCAGTTCGCGCGGTGAGCCCGGGCGCCAGCCCAGCGAGGGGCCGCGCCATGCGGTGCGCTTCGAGCGTGGCTTCGCGCTGGCGCGCACGGAAACGACGGTCGCGCAGTTCCGCGCTTTCGTGGAGGCCACCGGCTATCGCAACACGGCGCGGAAGACGCGGCGCTCGATGGTCTACGACGAGCGCAGCGGCGCGCTGGTGGAGCAGCGCCGGGTGAGCTGGGGCGAGGATTTCGCCGGCCAGCCCGCCGCCGCCGATGCGCCGGTGCTGCATGTCTCCTGGGACGATGCGCGCGCCTATGCGCAGTGGCTGGCGCAGGAAACCGGGGCGCCGTACCGGCTGCCGAGCGAGGCCGAGTTCGAGTACGCGCTGCGCGCCGGCAGTACGACGCGCTATCCGTGGGGCGATGGCGATCCGTCGCCGGGCGTGGAAAACCTCACCGGCGCGCTGGACCAGTCGCCCAGCGGGCGGAACTGGAGCAATGCCTTCGCAGGCTACGGCGATGGCTTCTGGGGGCCGGCGCCGGTCGGGAGTTTCGCCAGCAACCCGTTCGGCATCAACGACCTCAACGGCAACGTCTCCGAATGGGTGGAGGATTGCTGGCACGACAGTTATGCCCGGGCGCCGCGCGACGGCAGCGCCTGGGTCAACCCCGGCTGCACGCAGCGCGTGATCCGTGGCGCATCCTGGGCCAGTTCTCCCGAGCAGGCGCGCTCGGCCTTCCGCATCCGCGCGCCGGCCGAGACGGTCAGCGCGCGGGTCGGGTTCCGGGTGGCGCGTGATCTTTGAAGCGAAGCGACGGGATCGCGGGCAAGCCCGCTCCTGCGGAAAGCCATGCACCGTAGGAGCCCGCCTGCAGGCGACAGGGCATCCTAGCCGCTGAACGTCGCCAGCCCGAGCGCACGCGGCGTGGCGGGCTGGGCGGCTTCCAGCATCGCGAAGGCGCCAGACACATTCGCGCCCTGTGGCCCGAGCAGGGCAACACAGCCAGGCGCATAGGCTTCAGGCGGCGGAATGTCGCCGGGATTTTCGGCAAAGTAGGCACGGGCACGCAGCGCGGTGCGCATCGGGCCGGGCTCCACGCCGTGCACGCGCACCGGCGAATTCTCCAGCTCCGCGTGCAGGATCGACACCAGCCCGCGCAGCGCCTGCTTGGCCACGCCGTAGCCGCCCCAGAAGGCGTGCGTGGTGCGGTGCGCGTCGTCGAGCAGGAACAGCACGCTGGCGTCCTCGCGCTGGCGCAGCAGCGGCAGGCAGGCACGCGTGAGCAGGAAGGGCGCGCTCAGGTTGACGTGCAGGCCGGTGAACCAGTCCTCCAGCGGCAGGTTCTCCAGCGAGGCCAGCCCCTTGAACTCCGCGGCGCAATGCACGATGCCGTCCAGTCGTCCGCACTCGCGCTCCAGCGCTTGCGCCATGGCGGCGTAGTCGTCCGGCGTGGCGCCGCAAAGGTCCATCGGATAGAGCGCGGGATCGCGCGCGCCATCGGCCACCAGCGCGTCGTAGAGCCGGGTCAGCTTCGGCAGGCGTCGCCCGATCAACACCACCTGCGCGCCGGCCTTGGCACAGGCGCGCGCCACCGCTTCGCCCAGTCCGCCGTTGGCGCCGCAGACCAGGATCGTGCGGCCCGCCAACGCATCCGGCGCGGGCGGCGGCACGGGAGCCGGGGCCATCAATTCACCTTGCCGGCGTCGGCGACCATGCGCGCCAGTTCGCCCTGCTCGTGCAGTTCCACGGCGATGTCGCAGCCGCCGATCAGTTCGCCCTCGATGAAAAGCTGCGGGAAGGTGGGCCAGTTGGAATAGCGCGGCAACTGCGCGCGCAGCTCCGGGTCGGCCAGCACGTTCACGGCGTGGTAGGGCAGGCCGCAGGCTTCCAGCGCCTGCGCGGCGCGGTCGGAATAGCCGCACATCGGGTATTCGGGCGTGCCCTTCATGAACAGCACCACCGGATGCGAATCCAGTTCGGCGCGGATGCGGTCGGTCGCGCTCATCGTCTGAAGGGTTCCAAGGGTTCCAGGTGAAAAAAGGTGCCCGGGGCCGGGCACGGGCTGAGCTAGAATTGTAGCCGCTACCGCCGCGCGCCGTGCGCGCATCCTGCCAACCTCATCGAAGGAGAGCCCAGATGGCGATCGAACTTCCCCCGCTGCCCTACGCCCGCGACGCGCTGGAGCCGCACATTTCCGCCGAAACCATCGATTACCACTACGGTAAGCACCATCAGACCTACGTCACCAACCTGAACAACCAGATCAAGGGCACCGAGCTGGAAGACGCCCCGCTGGAAACCATCGTGCGCAAGGCGCAGGGCGGCATGTTCAACAACGCGGCGCAGGTGTGGAACCACAACTTCTACTGGCTGTGTCTGTCGCCCAATGGCGGCGGCGCGCCCACCGGCAAGCTGGCCGAGGCCATCGACAAGGCGTTCGGCTCCTTCGATGCCTTCAAGGAGGAGTTCACCAAGCTCTCCATCGGCACCTTCGGCTCGGGCTGGGGCTGGCTGGTGCAGCGTCCGGACGGCGCGCTCGGCCTGGTCAGCACCTCCAACGCCGGCACCCCGATCACCGGCGACGATACCCCGCTCCTGACCTGCGACGTGTGGGAGCACGCCTACTACATCGACTACCGCAACGCCCGTCCCAAGTACCTGGAGCACTTCTGGAACCTGGTGAACTGGGAGTTCGTCGCCGGCCGCCTGAAGTAACCCTGTTACTGCTGTATCCGTGCGGACGCCTGGGGCGATGGCTCCGGGCGTCCGGTTTTTCGGCGCTGCCGCCCGATTCCCGAAGCCGTCCGCATGACCACCCTTTCCGCCGCGATCCTGCTGTTCCTGATCCTCGATCCGCTCGGCAACGTGCCGGTGTTCCTGAGCCTTCTGCGCGGCCTGCCGCCGAAGCGGCAACGCTACGTGCTGGCGCGCGAGCTGCTGATCGCGCTGGGGGTGCTGTTCCTGTTCCTGTTCGCCGGCAAGGCCATCCTCGCGGCGATGCACCTGCGGCAGGAATCGGTGTCCATCGCCGGCGGCATCGTGCTGTTCCTGATCGGCCTGAAGATGATCTTCCCGGGGCAGGACGGCCTGGCCGGGCCGCAGACCGAGGGCGAGCCTTTCATCGTGCCCATGGCCATTCCGCTGATCGCCGGGCCTTCCGGCATGGCGGCGGTGATCCTGATGGCCAGCAACGAGCCGAACCGGCTGGGCGACTGGTCGCTGGCGCTGCTGATCGCATGGGCCGCCACCGCCGCGATCCTGTTCTCGGCCACCTTCCTCTACAAGGTGCTGGGCCGGCAGGTGCTGACGGCGGTCGAACGGCTGATGGGCATGTTGCTGGTGGCCCTGTCGGTGCAGATGCTGCTGGACGGCGTGCACGCCTACCTCGCCGGCTGACCTGCCCGCTGGCACGCGCTCGCCCGGCGGACTTGTGGCATGCTCGGTCCGACGGAAGCGCAGGGGAGTCGCGAGCGACACGCCGCCGGGTCTGCGGATGTGTCGCCAAGTAGCAAATCCGTCATAAAGATCGGTTAAACTATGGTTAAGAGCACAATGGGACGGCGGTGCCGGCTCCCGGTGCATCAAAGCAATGCGGGTCCGAGGGATTGGCCGTCATCGGCGCGGCAGCGTCGATGCGGTCCTGGTTTTTCTGCGGCATGGCCGCGCACCCAAACGTACAACGTCAGGCAATCAGGGCATATCACATGAACAAACAGTTCCGCGTAAAGCGTCTCGCCGGCGCACTTGCCGTCCTCCTCATGGCTGCGCCGGTCTACGCGCAGCAGACCTCCTCGAACCTCGCCGGTCGCGTGACCGACAACGAGGGCGCGCCGCTGGCCGGCGCCGAAGTCATCATCGTGCACGCCCCCTCGGGCACGACCAGCCGCGCCGTCACCGACGCGCAGGGTCGCTACACCGCACGCGGCCTGCGCGTCGGCGGCCCGTACACGGTCACGGTCACACGCGACGGCTTCAAGGGTGAGGCCACCGAGAACGTCTACCTCGCGCTGGGCGAAACCTCCGCGCTGAACGTGGATCTCGACACCGCTGCCACCTCGCTGGACGCGGTGGAAGTGGTCGCCTCGGTCGGCGGTTCGGTGTTCTCTCCGGACAACATGGGCACGGGCACCGTGGTCTCGGCCAGCGAAATCGCCGCGCTGCCGTCCGCCGGCCGCAACATCCAGGACATCATCCGCATCGATCCGCGCATCTCGCAGACCAGCAAGGCCGACGGCCGCATTTCCGCTGGCGGCCAGCATTCGCGCTACAACCTGATCCGCATCGACGGCGTTTCCACCAACGATCCGTTCGGCCTGGAATCCAACGGCCTGCCGACCGAGCGCCAGCCGGTGTCGATGGACGCCATCGAGGAAGTCAACATCGCCCTGGCCAACTACGACGTGACCACGGCCGGCGCCACCGGCGCGGTCGTCAACGCCGTCACCCGCTCGGGCACCAACGATTTCCACGGCTCGGTCTACTACGCCTACCGCGACAAGGACTGGGTCCGCAAGGACCTGAACGGCGTGGAGTTCAACGGCTTCGACGACGAAACCACCTACGGCGGCACCTTCGGCGGCGCGCTGGTCAAGGACCGCCTGTTCTTCTTCGCCAACTACGAGAAGTACGAGCGCAGCGCGCCGGGCACCAGCCTGGCGAACACGCCTTACGGCCGCAACCAGATCACCGACGCGGACATCGCCGAGGCGGTGCGCATCGCGCGCGACGTGTGGGGCTTCGATGCCGGTTCGCTGGGCGGCAGCGGCAACAACAAGACCGAGATCGAGGAGTACGCGGTCAAGCTGGACTGGAACATCAGCGACGACCACCGCGCCTCGCTGCGCTACAGCAAGCTCGAGCAGAGCGTGCTGCGCCAGCCGGGCATCGCCACCGGCACCGTCTCGCTGAGCACGCACTGGTACAACCAGCCCAAGACCTTCGAAAGCTGGGTCGGCCAGCTCTACAGCGACTGGAGCGACAACTTCTCCACCGAGATCAAGGTGTCCTACCGCGACTACGCCGCGGTCCGCGCCACCACCGCCGACCTGCCGCAGATCCGCGTGAACTTCGGCAACCAGGGCCTGCTGTTCGGCACCGAGATCAACAGCCACGCCAACGTCGTCGATACCACGGAGAAGAACCTGTTCGCCGCCGGTACCTACTACCTGGGCGACCACGCGCTGAAGTTCGGCATCGACTACGCCGAGAACGACATCATGAACTACTACGGCCGCGACATTTACGGCTCGTACACGTTCAACTCGCTGGCCGAATTCGCCGCCGGCACGCCCAGCGTGTACACCGTGCGCACCCCGCGCCCGGGCCGTGGCTACGACGACATCCCGGCCACCTACGTCTCCAAGAACACCGCGCTGTTCCTCCAGGACAACTGGATGGTCAACTACAACCTGAGCCTGATGCTCGGCGTGCGCGTGGACATTCCCAAGTTCGACAGGGAGCCGCTGTACAACGAAACCATCCACCAGATGTACGGCTACGACAACCGCACCACGATCGACAAGAAGCTGTGGCAGCCGCGCTTCGGCTTCAACTACACCTTCGACACCGAGCGCTCCACCCAGTTGCGCGGTGGCGTGGGCCTGTTCCAGGGCGCGGCGCCGAACGTCTGGCTGGCCGGCGCGTTCCAGAACACCGGCCTGAACTTCAACTCCTACGACCTGCGCAACCCGGGTGCGATCTTCACGCCGGGCGTGAACCCGCCCTACGTGCCGGAAAATCCGCTCGACGCGCGCCTGCGCGTGGACCTGATGGAGCCGGGCCTGGCGCTGCCGTCGGTGTGGAAGGCCAACCTCGCGTTCGACCGCGAGCTGCCGTGGCACGGCATCGTGGCGTCGGCCGAGCTGCTGCTGCTCAACACCAAGAACGACATCTACATGGAAGCCCTGGATCTGGGCGCGCCGACCTGGCAGGGCCAGGACGGCCGCATGATCTACTGGAACGCCCAGGGTCGTGATCCGGCCAACGCCAACCCCAATGGCACCGGCATCCAGAATGGTTTCCGTAATGCAGGCAACCGCGCCAACCGTCCGAGCAACATCGACCAGGTCATCATCGCGCGCAACACCAGCAAGGGCGACAGCAAGCAGCTCACGCTGTCCCTGTCCAAGCCGATGCTGGCCGAGGACAACTGGTCCTGGATGCTGGGCTATACCTTCACCGATGCCAGCCAGGTCAGCCCGATGGCCAGTTCGCAGAACACCTCGAACTGGAACGGCACCACGATCCACCAGGTCAACGAGAACGTGGCGTACAACTCCCGCTACGCCATCCGCGACCGCTTCACCGGCGTGCTGACGTATTCCAACGCGTTCTTCGGCGACAACAAGACCACCTTCGGCCTGTTCTACGAAGGGCGTTCCGGCCTGCCGTTCAGCTACATCTACTACAACGACATCAACGGCGACGGTGCCAACACCAACGACCTGTTCTATGTTCCGAACGGTCGTGGCGACGTGCTGTTCACCGGCGGTGCGGAGATGGAGAACGACTTCTTCGAGTGGCTCGCGCAGAACCCCGATCTGGCGCGCTACGCCGGCCAGGTGGTTCCGGCCAACAGCGGCCGTTCGAGCTGGATCAACAACTTCGACGTGCGCGTCAGCCAGCAGATCCCGGCGTTCTTCCAGGGCCACAAGGCCGAGTTCACCTTCGACATCATGAACATCGGCAACCTGCTGAACAAGAAGTGGGGCCTGATCGAGGACTACGGCTTCTTCCAGACCCGCCGCGTGGCCAACTACGCCGGTATCGACCCGGAGACGGGCAAGTACGTCTATCACTTCTCTGGCAATACCGATTCCGAGGGTATTCAGGAAAACAACAACGACAAGGGCAATACCGGCGTGTCGCGTTGGTCGGTCATGGCCACGTTCAAGTACAGCTTCTGATACCGCAATACATCACGAAGCGTTGTTCCAACGGCCGGGGGAAACCCCGGCCGTTTTAGTTTGAGCGCTCCAGGCGGTCGCGCGTGCCTGGGGACGCGGCCCCGGCCGTCCAGGAAAAAGCGC
>JBBCJS010000043.1:0-75052 GCA_037190825.1 Chiayiivirga flava | reverse complement strand
AGGCGTGGTCGGCACGCCGCCCGCGGGAGCGGCGAAGTCGAACGCCCATTCGATGACGCCGTCGCCATCCTCGCCCACGCAGTTGAGCGTGCCGGCCAGGGGCTCGTCGGCCAGCGTGTAGTCGATGACGATGGACTGGGCTCCGCCGCCGACCGGGAAGGTCAGCACCGTGGGATTGGGAGTGATGCTGATGTCGCCGCTGGCGGTGCAGGTCAGTTCCGCATCCGCTTCGCCCTCGCCCCCGCTGGGGGTGATGGTGAAGGTGTGTTGCAGCGACTGGCCGACGTTGCCGCCGGGCAGGCTGGTTTCCGAGCCCGACGCGACCGGCGGTGCGAGGGTGGGCGGCGAGGAGGGCGGATTGCCGCCGTAGTAGTGGATGGTCAGCGTGCTGCCTTTGCCGAAGCGCGCATCCGGCTCGGCTTCGTCTTCCAGATCCTCGAAAAATTCCAGGCGCAGCAGTCCATCGGCAAGCGTGACGTTGGTGCAGCCGCCACCGAAGTCATCCGTGAAGTCCCACTGGATATCGTAAGGGACGGGAGCGGGGGCCTCTTGGCCATCACCGATGAAGTAAAAGGCGCAATATTGCCCCTCGATATCGGAAGCGGCCGCAACATCGAGGACTATTTCCTCGACATAGCTGTAGAACCCGGGGAATACCGCGCTCTCGAAGGTCTGGACCGTACCGTTGCTGCTGATGCCGGTAACCACCGCGCCCGGGCCAAGATCCAACTCAAGCACCGTATTGCTCGGATGGCCCCAGTCGCCCCATGATTCGGCGTTGCCGATGTCGATGGTATGGGTGTATTCGGGGGTGCCTTGTGGCACGGAGCCGGAAGCGCTTCTGCCTTCGGCTATTTGCGCGACGGGCGCGCCTTTGCCGGCCCGCTGGAATGTGTCCCGCTCCGCTGCGTCCGCCTGGGCGCCGATGAATATGGCTGCGCCGATACCCAGTGCCACTGTAGCCTTTCTCAACATTTCCATACTCCTGCATTAGCAAATAGCAACAACACGGCCTGCCATCCGTTGGATGCGGCTCGGAACGGGTGCGTTCCGTCTCGATTCGCCCGGGAAAAGGGCGTCGATGAGCGGAAAGATATCGGACCGAGTCTAGGTTAAGAGTCGGTTCATGTCCAACCGGCGGTTCGCATCGAGGGTGAAGTTCTACCCCCGCAATCCCAGGAAATCCGGGCTGGCCACCAGCCGCAGCGCGTCCAGCCGCAGGCGCGCGCCGGGCAGGGCGGTGCGCAAGGCATCGCGTTCCTCGCACAGGGCGGCGATTTCTTCCGGGTGCACGGCCGGGTTCACGCGGGCGAGGGCTTCCAGGCGGGCGATTTCCTCGCCGAGCAGGGTTTCCGCGTCGGCCAGCGCCTGCGCGGTGGCGGCTTCGGCGTGGGCGGCGGCGAGGCGGCGCGCGGCATCGAGCATCGGCGGCACCAGGGTGTTGAGGATCTTGCGGTGGCGGGTGAGGTCGATGGGGCGTTCGCCGGCGCGTTGCAGGGCGCGGGCGCTGGGTTGGAAGTCGGCGCGTTCGGCCATGCGCGTATCGACCACGGTGCGGATCGGCAGCGGCGGCAGGTAGCGCGAGACGTTGAGGCGGCGCTCGGCCACGCATTCGAGCACGAACACCGCCTCCAGCAGCACGCTGCGCGGCGGCAGGGCGTCGTCGATTAGGCAGGCGGCGTTGCCGGTTTCGGAGGAAAGCAGCAGATCGCCGGCCGAGCGCAGCATCGGGTGGTCGTCGCGCAGGTAGAGCAGGTCGTCGCGCGCCAGCGCGGTGGCGCGATCCAGCGTGGCCTGGCGCGGGCCCGCCTTGAATTCCTCGAAGGCATCGAGCGTGAGGTATTCGGGGTCGAGCAGCACCACGTCGGTTTCCAGTGTTTCGTGCTGCACGCCGAACTGTTCCAGCAGGCGCCAGGCGAAATCGTCGGTGGCGGCGAAGCGGTCGTCGCGCGCGAGCGCGTCGCGCAGCAGGCTCTGGTCGGCGCCGCGCCGGCTGGCCAGTTCCAGGAGGCGATCGCGGCCGCGCGCGATCAGTTCGGCCAGGCGGGCGTGTTCGCGGCGGGTGTCGTCCAGCAGCATGGCGAACGCGGCGTCGCGGGCTTCCCCGGGGCCATAGTCGCTTACCAGTTCCAGCAGGCGGCCGGCGAACAGGCGCATCAGTTCGCGCCCGTCGGCGCAGACGCGCGTGAAGGCGTCCAGGCCTTCGTCGTACCAGCGCAGCACCATTTCCTGCGCGCTGCCGGCGATGGCGGCGGCGTGGATGTTCACGTCGCCGCGCTGGCCGATGCGGTCCAGCCGGCCGATGCGCTGCTCGAGCATGTCCGGATCGAGTGGCAAGTCCCACAGCAGCAGGTGCTGGGCGAACTGGAAGTTGCGGCCTTCCGCGCCGATTTCCGAGGCGATCAGGAGGCGCGCGCCCTCGGGCTGGGCGAAATAGGCGGCGTTGCGGTCGCGCTGGAGCAGGTTCATGTCCTCGTGGAAGCGCGCCAGCGCGATGCCGCTGCGGGTGCGCAGTGCGTCTTCCAGCGCCTGCACCTTGGCGCGCGAGCGGCACAGCACCAGCACTTTGTGCGGCGCGAGCGCGTCGAGGGTTTCGATGAGCCAGTCCAGGCGCGGATCGCGGGCGTAGTCGTATTCGGGTTCCAGGTGGCCGGGGACGCCGGCATCGGCGAGGAACTCGGCCAGCAGGCGGCCATCGAGCGCCGGGTCGTGGACGTCGGTATCGATGCCGCGCACGTGGCGCACGCGCTGCGGGAAGCCGCCGACGGCGGCGCGGCGGTTGCGGATCATCACCCGGCCGGTGCCGTGGCGGTCGATCAGGATGTCCACGAGCCGGTGCGTGGCGGCGGCGTCGCCGGCGGCGATGCGTTCGATGAGCGCGGGCAGGAGCGCCGCGTCCTCGCCGAGCATGGCGTGCAGGGCGGTGGCGTCGGCAGCGTCCAGGGGCGTGCCATCGAGCAGCTTTTCCACGGTGGCCGAGAGCGCCACGAAGCGCACGGTTTCGGCTTCGAAGTCGGCCAGGTCGCGGTAGCGCGCCGGATCGAGCAGGCGCAGGCGCGCGAAATGGCCGCCAAGGCCGAGTTGCTCGGGCGTGGCGGTGAGCAGGATCGCGGCGGGCGTGCGTTCGGTCAGTGCCTGCGCCAGCACGTATTCGGGGCTCGGCCTATCGGGCTCCCAGGCCAGGTGGTGGGCTTCGTCGATGACGATCAGATCCCAGCCGGCGTCGAGCACCTGGGTGGCGCGCTTGGCATCGTGCGCCAGCCAGCGCGTGGCGGCGATGACGCCCTGGTCGTCCTCGAACGGATTGTGCCCGCCGCCTCCCATCTCGATGGATTCGCAGCGTTCCTCGTCGAAGATCGCGAAATCCAGGTTGAAGCGGCGGCGCAGCTCGACGAACCACTGGTGCACCAGGCTCTCGGGCACCAGTACCAGCACCCGCGCGGCGCGGCCGGCGGCCATCTGCTGGGCGATGACGAGGCCGGCTTCGATGGTCTTGCCCAGGCCCACTTCGTCGGCCAGCAGCAGGCGCGGCGGCCGGCGGTCGGCGGCGACTTCGGCCACGCGCAACTGGTGCGCGATCACGTCGATGCGCGCGGCCAGCACGCCCCAGCCCGGATGCCGCTGCGCCTCGGCGCGACGGTGCAGAAGCTCGTGGCGGAAATCGAACTGGTCGCTGCGATCCAGCCGCCCGGACATCAGCCGCGCATCGGCCTGGGACACGGGCTGCTGTGCGTCGAGCTGGCCCTCGTGGAAGACCTGGTCGGCGGCGGTGTAGGCGATGAGGCCGGCGGCCTGTTCCACGCCCTCGACCAGCCACTCGCGCCCATCCACGCGCACCGTGTCGCCGATGCGGAACTCCGCACGCGCCAGCGGCGCGGATTCGAAGGCGTACTGGCGTACCACGCCCGAGCCGGTGAACACGATCTGCACCGAGCGGCCCGCCAGCCGCATCACGGTGCCCAGGCCCAGTTCGGGCTCGGCGGTGGAGAACCAGCGTTGCCCGGGAACGAAACTTGTTGGATTCATCCGCCCATTTTACGAGGTCCGGGAGAGTTGCGCGGAGGGCAATGCGATCGAGGGCGAACGGGAAATCGCCAGGAGCACGATCGGCATCGCGCAGCGATGGTCCGGAGAGCCTGTCCCGGACTTGCCCCGGGGCTGCCGTCAACAAAAAAGGCGGGGCATGCGCCCCGCCTCGCAAGGCGTCCCGATGCCGGCATCGCGTGGCGATGCCGGCACGGGGTGCAGGTTACGGAATCGTGATCTCGCCGCCTGTCGGGTTGTAGACGATGCGCCTGACCGTCGCCGGCAGGCCCGAGGTTCCGGTGGTCTGGAGTTCCACGTATCCGTAGTTGAACTGGCCGGTGCTTTCGTTCACGAACTTCACGCCGACGTAGCCGCTTGTGCCCACGTTCCAGTTGGCCATGTTGCTCTGGCCGGAACTGGTGAAGTTGGACGCGGGGCCGACCACCGCGCCGGACTGGAGCACGGCCACCTGCGTACCGCCGGAGCCGGTGGTCACGGCGCTCTGGCCGGCGCTTCCTTCGACGTCGGCGAAGAAGTAGGCCATCAGCACGTTGCCGGTGCCGGCGTAGAGATTGAAATCGGCATCGTCGAAATCTCCGTAATCGCCGAATTCCCCGGTGACGAAGTTCCACTGCTTGTCGCCACCCGTGGGAACCACCTGCGTGATCGGGCCGCTGTCGATCATCTGCAGCGGTTCGAAGTCGTCGGAGAAGATCGGGAAGTCCACGATGGTCGTCAGTACCGTGGCGTCATTGTTGTCGAGGTCCGACTCGTAGGTGCTGGTCCGGACCGCCACGGCGGTGGAGACGACGCCTTCGGGCGCCGACGGGCTGACCAGGCCGGTCACCTGCAGGGGTTCCGCGTTGGCGTGCAGCGTGCCGGTATGGATGCAGACCACCGGCGATGCCTCGATGTCGCAGTCCCAACTGGTGCCACGGACGCTGGCCTCGGCGGGCTGCCTCGACAGGGACGCGCCGAAGGACTGCACCGAGATGGCGGCAGGCAGGGTCAGCGTGACCTCCACGTCCTCGGCAGGGGCCGGGCCATGGTTCACCAGGTCGATGAGGAACGTCACGGTGCTTCCGGGCGTGGCCCGGTCGGGCTGGCCGCTGGCATTGACCTCGAGGTCCGCCATGGTCGCCGGGTCCGGCGTGATGTTGAACGTCACCGGTACTACGGTGAAGTCCTCGTTGGCGCCGTTGCTCTCCAGGCAGATGGCGGCCTTGTGCGCGCCCAGGGGCAGGCCGGTGGGATTGAGGATGACGTCCACGTCCTGGTGGCCGCTCGCCGAAACCGAGCCGCTGACGGGATTCAGCGACAGCCACGGCGCGCCACACTGCACGCTCTGCCTGCCGCTCAGGCGGAAGGCCACGTCTTCGGTTGCCGTACCCAGGCCGCCGGTGCCGGTCAGCCTCCATGTGGGTGCGCCGAACGCGGTGCCGAGCAGCTTGGAGCCGGTGCTGCCGGCGGGGTCGGCCATGAACCAGTTCCAGCGCGGCGCGCCGGTGGCGAGCGTGGTGCCGGAGGTCGGGTAGGCGGTGATCCAGTAGCGTCCTGCCGGCAGGGTCAGCGACTGGCCGGCGGCGGCCAGATCCAGGCTGAAGTTGCCCGTGCCCGAGCGTGTGACGCCCGCGCCATTGGGGCCGGTGCTGAACTGCCATACGGCGCCGGCGTGCCCGTTCTCGAAGCTGCCCGAAGGTTCGTCGCCGACATCCGGGTAGACCACCCACGTCAGGCTTGCCACCGTCGCCATGCTGGAGGTGTTGTCGAAGCCGAACATGTCGATCTTCGTCACTTCGGTCGGGTCGTCCAGGGTGAAGTCGGCCGCCGTGTTCGCACCGCCGGAGATGGCAGTGGAGTAGTGCGAGACGATGCCGCTGTTGCCGGCCTGGGGCTGGTCGACGATCACCGATTCGGGCAGGGGCACGGCACCATCGTCGGCCTGCTCCCAGTTGAGCGACAGGACGCCGATGTTGGAAACGCGCAGCGTGCTGTTGACCGGGGTGGTCGCGCCTTCCACGGCCGTACCCGAGACCGAGACAGGATCCACCGCGATGGCGGGGCTGCTGGTGTACGGGCCGATGCCCCTGGCCGCGACCGTCATGTGCAGGTCGGGTGACTGGCCGCCGGTTTCCACCAGGTCGATCTGGCCGAAGACGGCCTTGGCGGACTGGTTGCCGTCCGGCATGGCGGTGATGGTCAGCACCTGGGTCTGCGTGGTGTCGCCCGCGGCAAAGCTGAAGCTCGTCGGCGACACGCTGATCGCGATGCCGCTGGCCGTGGCCGAGACGTTCCAGCTGGACGCGGTGTCGAGCGTGTTGCGCACGGTGCGGGTCCAGGTGCAGCTCGGCGTGCAGCTCATGTCACGCATCGACGGCAGGTTCAGGGTGCGCACGTCGCCGGAGGAGGACGGGTTGGCGGCGGTGAAGTTGGCGATGGTTTCGTCCATCACCAGGCCGGCGCGGACGGCCTTGGCCAGATTCATGCGGCCGCTGCCGACGTCGTCGGCATCCCATGGCCCGATGTTCGGCGTGCCATTCACGCCATCCTTGGTGCCGGTCGTGCTGGCGGTCAGCATCAGCGCGGACTTGACCTCGGTCGGCGTCCAGGTCGGGTGCACGGCGCGGACCAGTGCGGCGCCACCGGCAACCTGCGGTCCGGACATCGAGGTGCCGCCCATCCAGCCGTAGCCGCCGGGCAAGGCGGCATAGACGTCATCGCCCGGCGCGGTGATGTCGGGCTTGGTCAGGTTCGCCAGCGGGGCCGGCGTGGGGCCGCGGAAGCTGAAGTCGGAGAGGATGTCGCCGGCGCGGCGAACGTTGCCCAGTTCGATGTCGGTCCCGGGGTTTTCATCGACATGGGCGGCCAGCCTGATGCCCGGAGCCTGCTGGATGCTGTAGGCGGGAACCGCCGGGGCATCCGTCGTGGTCATTATGATCGTGCCGGGTTGATTGTTGCGGACCAGCACGAGCGACGCGCCCGCATCGTAGGCGTTCTGGATCTTGATGGTGAAGCTGCACGGCTCGGAGGAAGGTGGGGCGCCGCGTTCGATCAGGGCGGCCACTCCATCGAAGTAGTTGGGCGGGAACGGAGTGCAGCCGTAGTTGTTGCTGGGGTCGCGGCGGATTTCGATGGCCCCGCCGGTATAGGCGGGCACCGTGCTGCCGAGCACGACCGAGATGCCCTGGAGATGCACCGGGCCGCCGACGACGGACATGCCGAGGAATTCGGCTTGCTCGTCGTGCGTGGACGAAGCCACGGTCAGCACCCACGGGCCGCGATGGGACACCATGCCGACCGGGTCAGGTGCTTCCGGCCGGGTGTTGCCGGCGGAAGCGACGGTGAGGACGCCGGCGGCGATCATGTCCAGCTTCTTGCGGTCGCTGTCGCTCGCCCCCCATGGGCTGGTGCCGCCTCCGATGGAGTAGTTGGAGACATCCACGTCGCCGGCCAGCAGAACGTTGTTCATGCCGGCCTGGGTCATCGCGTTCGAACAGGTGTCGGTGGCGCAGACCTTGTAGCCGCGGATTTGCGCGCAGGGGGCGATGCCGGAAATCTGGTCGCCCACTTCCGGTTGCAGCGCGGGGTCCTGCGTGGTGGTGACGATGTTGCCGGCGGCGGTGCTGGCCACGTGCGTGCCATGGCCCTCGTTGTCGGTCAGGTTGGTGCCGTTGCAGACGCCCGAGGTATCGGTGGAGGAGCAGTCCTGGTAGCTCTTGATCTTGGGCAGGCTGGGGCCGAAGCCGCAGGCCGGATCGTTGGCGAACGAGGGGCGGTTGACGTCGATGCCGGTATCCAGGATGGCCACGACCATGCCTTCGCCTTTGGTGGCGGTGACGCCGGCGGAGCCGTCCCAGATCTTGTCGGCGCCGACGAAAGTGGCGCTGCGATGGGTATGCAGCTCGTACTCCGCTTCGCGTTCCACGCTGCGCACGAACGGCAGCGCGCGCAGCGCGTCGAGCTGGGCCTGGTCGTCGAGTTGCAGCGCGACGCCGCTGTGGGTGGCCAGGTAGTAGTGCGAAATCCGCACGTTGCCGACACGGCTCCTGATCGTGGACACGTGATCGGCCTGGATCGCCATCAGCTCGTTCTTGTATTCCTGGGTTTCGACCGAGCCGACGTCGAACTTCTTGCCGGGCTCGCCGGAACGCTGGGTCCGCGAAAGATGTTGCTGGACCAGGCCATCTTCCTCGAACTCGACCAGGTACGTGCCTGCGTCGAAGGATTTCTGGGTGACCAGTTGGGACGGGTCGATGGCGGACGGGCCCTTGGCCTGTGACGTTGTATACCAGCCGCTTGCAATGCCGGCAGCCGCGATGGCCGCGGCCAGCGACGTTGTGACTAGAGTGCGCATGACTATCTACCTGAGACGATGGATGACAGGGCCACAGTGGCGTTGTCGCTGCGGCCGGAAAGGCTGTCGGACACCCCCGACCTCGGATGTATAACACATCCTGAACGTGCACAACCATGACCGTGCCATTGGTCATGTGGCGTACGGGCGACAGGCGGGGGCGCTGCCGGTCGATGCCGTTTTCGCCGTGCCGCAGGCGTGTCGGAACCGCGTATCGCAAAGGCGGTTGCGTGTACTCAGGCGGGAGGCCCTGCGTGGCAACGGCGCGAAACGTCCGCGATGTCGCCATGCGCCTTTGCAGCGGGAGCCGGTTGCAGGAACCTCCTCACCATGCCACCGCCACATTCATCGCCACGCTGCGCCCGGGGCGGGAGTGGAAGCCGATGTCGGCATCGGTTGCGCTCACGCCGCGCACGCTGGACCAGTCCCAGTAGCGGCGGTCGCCGAGATTGAGGAGGCCGGCGTTGATGCGTACCCCGCGCCAGGGTTCGGCCCAGGCGTAC
This sequence comes from Chiayiivirga flava, assembly GCA_037190825.1. GTDB lineage: Bacteria > Pseudomonadota > Gammaproteobacteria > Xanthomonadales > Xanthomonadaceae > Denitratimonas > Denitratimonas flava_A. The sequence goes on along the minus strand of JBBCJS010000043.1, from coordinate 66,169 downwards.
AGATCCAGGCGAGCGTAGCCGGGCGGGGCGAACAGCGGTCCTGTGCCGTGGTCGATGCGGGAGGTGCGGCGCACGCCGACCACGGCCGCTTCCACGCCCCAGATGCCGTTGTCCGGCTCGAAGCGCAGGCCGAGCGCGGCGCGCGGCGGGTCGATGCTGTTGAGTGGCCGCTCGCGGCGCAGGTCGTCGCCTTGCGACCATGCGAGCGCACCGCGCAGTTGCCAGCCCCCGGCGCTGTTCGATTGCCAGGGCAGGCGCCAGAGCATGTCGGCTTCCGCGCCGCGGATGCGGGCGCGGTCGCGGTTGACGGATTGGAACACCAGCAGGCCCGTCCCTGGCTCGATGCCGAGGTTGGCACGCGATTCGATCAGATCGCGGTAGCGGTTCTCGTACACCGAGACGCTGGCGCGCAGGTCGTCGCCGACGTGGCGCCAGCCCAGTTCCCAGCCCTGGCTGCGCTCGGGGCGCAGGTCGGGATTGGCGCGCACTTCGTAGTGGTACACGGGCAGGATCAGGCCGATGTTGACGTCGCCGAAGGGCGGTGCGCGGAAGCCGCGCGCGTACTGCGCGAACAGGCTGTGGCCGCCGCCCAGCGACCAGCGCAGGCCGAGGCGCGGGGTGATCTGGCGTTCGTCGATGTCCACAGGATGGGCGTCGGGGAAATCCTCGATGAAGATCGCATCGGGCTTGGCGCGCAGGCGATACCACTCCGCGCGCAGGCCGGGGATCACGGCGAGGCGTTCGCCAAGGCCGATCTCGTCCTGCCAGAACAGCGCGAGGCTGTCGGCATCGGTATTGGGGAAGTCGCGCACCGGCAGGGGCTCGCCCAGGACCTGCGAACTGCTCGCGCCGGTGGCGAGGTCGGTCTCCACGCCATCGCGCAGCCCCTTGTAGCGCTGCGTGGCCAGGTCGATGCCGAACACCTGCCAGTGCCGCAGCCGTTCGCCCTCGTGGCGCGACTGGCCGAGCAGGGTGAGGCCGGCGGCGTCGGCATCGTATTCGAAGCGCCGCCAGCGCAGCGATTCGAACGGCGTGGCCGGGTCGGGCAGGCGGTACTGGTCGCTGTCCTGGCGCACCGAAGTGTTCTGCACGTGGAACTGCGCATCCAGCGATTCCAGCCAGGCGCGCCGCGGCTGCCACTGCGCGGCCAGGCTGGCGCGGTCGCGGCGGTCGCGGTCGTCGGCATCCAGGCGGTACGTGGTGCTGTAACGGCCGCTGCCGAAGCGCAGCGAGTTCACTTCGGTCCGGCGCTCGTTGCGGTTGGCTTCGAAGGTCAGCACGTAGCGGCCCGCGTCGCCGGCATCGTGCGCCAGCTTGGCGAGCGCGTTGTCGCGCCGGTAGTCGATGGGATTGGGGCCGTCCTCGGCACGCCAGGCGCGATTGCCGGCCTCGTGGCCGCTGCGCCGGCCGATCACCGCCATGCCCTGCCAGTGCGCCGAGGCGCTTTCGCCGGCCCAGCTCGCGGCGCGCAGGAAGCTGTCGTCCATGCCGTCCCAGCCGATGCGCAGTCCCATGTGCCGGTTGCCGCCGCTGCGCGCGAGCAGGTCGTCCGGGTCGCGCGTGCGGAACGCCACCACGCCGGCCAGCGCATCGCTGCCGTACAGCGTGGAGGCCGGGCCGCGCAGGATTTCGATGCGTTCGACCGCTTCCAGGTCCACCAGGTCGCGCCCGGCCGAGGCGAACTGGCCGATGCTGTACGCATCGGCCAGCGGGATGTCGTCGATCAGGATGCGCACGCGGTTGCCTTCCAGCCCGCGAATGGAAAAGCCGCCGCTGCCGAAGCGGTGGTTGTCGCGCGTGACGCCGATGCCGGGCACGTAGCGCACCAGCCCGTCCAGATCGCGCACCAGGTGCCGTTCCAGTTCCTCGCGCTCCACCTGCGCGACGCTGGCCACGACGTGGCTCAATGGCTCGGCGGCGCGGCTGGCGACCACGACGATGCTGTCCAGCACCGTGGGTTCGGCGGCATCGGCCGCGACGTCGGCATCGGCCAGTGCGATGCCGGGGAGAAGGGCAAGGCGGAACAGTCGAAGATGCATGGCGGAACGCCGGCGATGGAACTGTTTCGCATTCTCGGCGCGCACACGCGAAGCGCATTGACATGGGTCAACCGTCGCGGCGAATGCGCGCGGGTTGATATAGGTCAGGGAGCCAGCGGGCAGGAGTGGAAACAATCGCCGCAGAAGGTCGCCGGCCTTCGTGTTTCCCTCAACCAGAGCAGGCATCCGCCATGAAACGGACTACCCATCGACTGTTGAAAGCACTGACGCTCATCGCCGGTATCGGCGCGGCGCCGTTCGCCGCCGCATTGGACGACACGGGCCAGGCGACCTACCTGCAGAACTGCGCCGCCTGCCACCAGCCCGACGGCAAGGGGCTGGCCAGGGCATTCCCGCCGCTGGCCGGCGCGGACTGGCTCAAGGACAGGACCCCGGCCGAAGTCGCCGCCACCGTGCTCACCGGCCTGCAGGGCGAACTGGTGGTCAATGGCGTCGCCTACGACAGCGTGATGCCGGCCCAGAGCCACCTGAGCGATGCCGAGATCGCCGACGCGGTGAACTACATCCTCAACACCTGGGGCAACCCCGGCGGCGGCATCAGTGCCGAGGAAGTGAAGGCGCAACGCGACGCGCTGGCGGTATCGGCCGATCCGGCGCAGGGGCAATTGCACCCGGGCTCGAGCCAGGCGCAGGTGGCCTACGAGGGCGCGCCGACCGCGTTGAGCGGCGCGGACGTGAAGCAGATCCGCACGCCCGGCGCGCCGGACATGAGCGAAGCCGAGTTCGCCCGCGCCGGCGAGATCTTCTTCCAGCGTTGCGCCGGTTGCCACGGCGTGCTGCGCAAGGGCGCGACGGGCAAGCCGTTGACGCCCGACCTGACCCAGCCGCGCGGCACCGACTATCTCAAGGCGCTGATCAAGTTCGGCTCGCCCGGCGGCATGCCCAACTTCGGCACCGGCGGCGAGCTGACCGAGCCCGAAGTGGACCTGATGGCGCGCTTCCTCCAGCACACCCCGCCCAACCCGCCGGAATGGGGGCTCGAGGAAATGCGTGCGAGCTGGACGGTGTTCGTGCCCGAGGACAAGCGTCCCACGCGCCAGGAAAACAAGTTCAACATCGACAACATCTTCTCCGTGACGCTGCGCGATTCGGGCGAAATCGCCCTGATCGACGGCGACACCAAGAAGATCATCAACATCCTCAAGACCGGCTACGCCGTGCACATCTCGCGCGTCTCGCACTCGGGCCGCTACATCTACACCATCGGCCGCGACGGCAAGATCGACCTGATCGACCTGTGGATGAAGGTCCCCGACCGCGTGGCCGAGATCAAGATCGGTCTGGAAGCGCGCTCGGTCGAGACCTCCAAGTTCAAGGGCTACGAGGACAGGCTCGCCATCGCCGGCGCCTACTGGCCGCCGCAGTACGTGATCATGGACGGCCCGACGCTGGAGCCGCTGAAGATCGTCTCCACCCGCGGCATGACGGTGGATACGCAGGAGTACCACCCCGAACCGCGCGTGGCCGCCATCGTGGCCAGCCACAAGCACCCTGAGTTCATCGTCAACGTCAAGGAAACCGGCCACATCCTGCTGGTGGACTACAGCGACCTCGACAGCCTCAAGGTCACCACGCTGGAAGCCGCGCGCTTCCTGCACGACGGCGGCTGGGACGTGAGCAAGCGCTACTTCCTGACGGCGGCCAACCAGAGCGACAAGATCGCCGTGGTGGATTCGCTGGAACAGAAGATGGTCGGCCTGGTCGACGTGGAGAAGATCCCGCATCCGGGGCGCGGCGCGAACTTCGTGCATCCCACCTACGGCCCGGTGTGGGGCACCTCGGCGCTGGGCAACGAGAACATCACCCTGATCGCCACCGACCCGGAAAAGCATCCGCAGTACGCATGGAAGGCGGTGGAAGTGCTCAAGGGCCAGGGCGGCGGCTCGCTGTTCATCAAGACCCATCCCAAGTCGCGCAACCTGTGGGTGGATACCACGCTGCATCCGGACGCCAAGGTCAGCCAGTCGATCGCCGTGTTCGACATCGGCAATCTGGACAAGGGCTACGAGGTGCTGCCGATCGCCGAGTGGGCCAAGCTGGGCGAAGGGCCCAAGCGCGTGGTGCAGCCCGAATACAACAAGGACGGCACCGAGGTCTGGTTCTCGGTGTGGAACGGCAAGGACCAGCGCTCGGCCATCGTGGTGGTGGACGACAAGACCCGCAAGCTCAAGGCGGTGCTGGACGATCCGCGCCTGATCACGCCGACGGGCAAGTTCAACGTCTACAACACCGTCAACGACGTGTACTGACGTTGCGGACCCCTCCGCGCTGCAACGGCGGAAAAGGGGCCAAGGGGAATCCACTGGCCGGAGTGCATGCCGCTCCGGCCGGTTTCTTTTTCCTCCACTCCCTAAGGCCGGGCTGACGAAGAAAGCCCAACATCAGGCCATCGGCGAGGCGGTGACGCGGGGTTTCCTTCGTCAGCTCGGCCTATGGCTGTCGATCAACGCGCCAGGCACTGCCGATACCGCCCATCCACCCGGGTGGCGAACCACTCGGTGGTCAGTTCGCGCGTGATCTTCGGGCTGTCCAGCCGGATGCCGGGAATCAGCGCGCGCGGCAGCGGCTTGCCGGCGGCGGCCTCGGCCAGCGCGAACACGCGGGCATGAAGCTCGGTGTCGTTGAAATCCAGCCGGTCGCTGCGTTCGAGCTGGCGGCGGATCTGGCGCTCGCTCATGCCGAGCGGGCCTGCGAGCGTGCGCACCGCGGTTTCGGTGAGGCCCGGCTGGCTCAGCGACGCGCCGGGCACCAGCAGGTCGCCGTCCAGCGCCAGCGCAATCCCCGTGGCCTGGGTCACCGCGTTCTGGAAGGCCGCATTGCGGCTGGCATAGCGGCCGGCGTTGTAGTCGGCGAAGCGATGCACCTTGCGCGTGTACGGCGTCTGGTAGCCGAGCAGGTGCGCGATGCCGAAGTACATGCCGCCGCGCCGGGTGAACACTTCCTCGCGAATGCTGCCCGCCACGGGGTACGGGTAGCCGCGCGCATGGACCTGCGCGAAGGCGATGGATACCTGCATCGGACCGCCGGTCTGCACCGGATTGCGGTTGGCGAACAGGCGCTGGCCGAGCGGCACGCGGCCGATCAGGTCCTCGTACAGCGCACTCAGTTCGCGTTCGGTGCGCACCTTGGAAAGCCGTTCCTCGTAGCTGCGGCCATCGGTGGACTTGAGCTTCAAGGCCGCCGCGACGGCGAACCTGGGGATGCGCAGCGCGGCGGCGCGATCCTCGATCTCCTTGCGCGCGATGCGCGCCAGGTTGGGCACGGCCGGATCGGCGGTGTAGCCCGACTCCTGTTCCAGCACCGCCAGCACGGCGCAGATGTTTTCCGGGTTCGGCGTGATGCCCTGCGCCTGGAAGGCGATCTGGATGTCGGCGGCCCAGCCGTCTCGGTCCTTGGCCGAGGCGGGAATGCGCCGGGCGATGTCGGCGCGCACATCGGCCGGCGTGGGGCCGGGCGGCGGCCTGGGCGTGGTGGCGCAGCCGGCGAGCAATAGGGCGACGAGCAACACACCGCCCCAACGCCGTCTCCGCGAATGCGTGGCCGCGATGCCTTGCGCGCAACGTTCCGGGGCCGAAGCCGTTGGGCCCCGGATATCGCTGCGCGATTCCGGGGTGGCGGATTCGGCGTGTCGATTACCGGGAACGCTCATCGCCGGTTCGACACGCCGTGCGGCACATGCCCGGCGGCAACGTGGCGCGCGGCGCTCTCGATGTTGTGGGTGGAGTCGTCGAAGAAGATGTCCGCGCCGAAGGCTTCCAGGAACGGGCCCTTGTCGCGCCCGCCGAGGAACAGCGCCTCGTCCAGCCGCACGCCCCATTCGCGCAGGGTCAGGATCACGCGCTTGTGCGCCGGGGCCGAGCGTGCGGTGACCAGCGCGGTGCGCAGCGGCGAGTTTTCCGGCGGGAACGCGATCTGGATCTGGTGCAGCGCATGCAGGAACCCGTGGAACGGCCCGGCCGACAGGGGCGTTCCGGCCAGTTCGCGCTCGTTCTTGGCGAAGGCTTCGATGCCTTCCTCCTGCGAGATGCGCTCGGATTCGTCGCCGAAGATCACCGCGTCGCCGTCGAAGGCCACGCGCAGTTGCGTATCGATGCGGGCGCTGGCGCGTGCCGGCAGGATGGTTGCCGCGGCCACGCCGTTGTCCAGCGAGCGCCGCACCGATTCGGGATTGGCGGAGAGGAAAAGATGCGCGCCGAACGGCTTGATGTACGGCCACACCGGCGCGCCACTGGTGAACGCCGCGCGCACGATTTCCAGATCGTAGCGCTCGATGGAATTGAAGATGCGCAGCCCGGTATCGGAGGAGTTGCGCGAGAGCAGGATCACCTCGATGCGCGGCAGTTCCGGCCTGCCCAGCGCGTTGAGCGCGAGCAGCTTCTTGACCAGCGGGAACGCGATGCCTGGCTCCAGCGGTTCGTCCTCGCGGCTGCGCTGGTAGTCCGAATACGCATCCACGCCATCGGCTTCGTAGAGCGCGTGGCTTTCCTCCAGGTCGAACAGGGCGCGCGCCGAGAGCGCCACCACCAGGCGTTCCTCGCCCGGCATCGCTGCGGCGTGTGGATTCAGTTCGACGATGGCCGGGTCGTGCGGGTGCAGGTCGGGCTGGCGCGGATCAGACGGTGAATTGCTCATCGAGGATGCGCTCTTCCATGTTGTGTTCCGGATCGAAAAGCAGCGTGACGGTCTTGTCGCGCGATTCGCGGATGATGACTTCCATCACGTCGCGCACCTCGAACGAATCGGCGGTGGCGCTGACCGGGCGCTTGTAGGCGTCCAGTATCTCGAACTTCACTTCCGTATCGTTGCGCAGGATCGCGCCGCGCCAGCGGCGCGGGCGGAACGGGCTGATGGGGGTCATTGCCAGCACGTCGCTGCCCAGGGGCAGGATCGGCCCGTGCGCGGAGAGGTTGTAGGCCGTGCTGCCGGCCGGCGTGGACAGCAGCACGCCGTCGCATACCAGCTCCTCCAGCCGAGCCGCGCCGTTGAGATACACCCGGATCTTGGCCGCCTGCTTGGTCTGGCGCAGCAGCGAGACCTCGTTGAACGCCACCGCCCCGACACTACCGCCGCCATCGGTCATGGCGATCATCTCCAGCGGCTTGAACGTGGTGGCTTCGGTCGCGGCGAGCCGATCCAGCAATCCCTCGGTGCGAAACTGGTTCATCAGGAACCCGACCGTGCCGGCTTTCATGCCGTAGATCGGCTTGTGCAGGCCCATGTGGCGATGAAGCGTCTGGAGCATGAAGCCATCGCCGCCCAGCGGCACGATGATGTCCGCTTCCTGCGGCGGCGCGTTGTCGTAGCGCGATTCCAGTTCCGCCAGCAACGCCTGGCCTTCGGGTGTGCGACTGGCGAGGAAGGCGATGCGGGGCGGGGTGTTCACGGGCGGCCTGCGACGCGGGAGCGAAGGCGACACTTTACCTGCCGGACAAAAAGAAAGGGCGCCCGAAGGCGCCCTTTCCGTTACAGCGTGTTGCGTGGATCAGTGGTTGCGGCGCAGGCCGAGGACCAGCAGGCCGAGCGCGGCGAAGATGCCGAACAGGGCGAGCTTGGACCACAGCGAGGAGGCCGGGACGAACGTCGGGGCGACCACGCCAGCCGGGCAGGCCACGTCGAAGGTCCACGCGAAGTCGCCATCGCCGTCGGTGCCGTTACAGGTGACGCCAGCCGGGAAGTCCTGCGCCTCCAGGGTCAGCGGGCAACCCACGGAGAAGGTGCGCGCGGCGGAGCCGGGCAGGAAGCTCTGCTCGCCGGCCGGGGAGACCGTGAGCGGATCGGCGGCCACGCAGGTGATGGTGGCCGGGTCGACGCCCGCACCGCCAGTCGGCGTGATGACCAGCGAGCCGGTACCGGTCTGGCCGGGTGCGGCGGGGCCGATGTTGATCGTGCCGCCATCGGCAGGGGTCGGAGCCAGGACCGGGGGAGCCATGGTGCCCGCTTCGCAAGTCACGGGGATGGTGTAGTCCACGTCGCTGCCGGCCGTGTTGGTGGCGTTGCACTCGATGTTGCCATTGATCTCGGCGTCGCCCAGCGTGCAGGAGACGGACAGGTCAGGCAGCGTGCCGCCATTGACGATCGGGCCACCCGACAGCGGAGTCACGGTGACGCCGGCCGGAGCCGTACAGGTGTACGAAGCCGTGTCGGCCGGGTCGTTGCCGCCGCCGTCGGTGACGGTCACCGGAACAGTTGCGGTCTGAACGGTGCCGTAGACACCCGACAGAACGATCGGCGTTTCGTCGAAGGAGATGGTGGGCGGGCCAACGTCAACGACGTTGATCGCGCCATCGTTCACCGTGCCATCGACGGGATTGGTAGCCAGGTCCGCGAAGGTGGTAGATGCAGGATCGGGATCATGCGCAAGCGGATATACGCCAATCGCCGTGCCAGCGGTGACGTTAAAGGTGACGGTGCAGAGCGTCTCAGCACCAAGAGGGTCACCATCAGCACTGAAGCGCGCCACCGAAACAGTGGACGTGGGCACATCAACAACACAGCGTGCGGAGCTGGAAACAGGGTCACCGTCGAGAATGGTCTCGTCGTAGGAGAAGACGGTGTTGTATGCACCAACTTCCACACCTTCGTGGTCAAAAGTCACCTGAATCGCTGCAGCGCCACCAGCACCGGTCGGCACGGAGGCCGAGCCGATGTTGATGGACTGTGCGCTCGCGCCCACTGCGAACAGCCCCAATACAGCGGGGCAAAGCGCCAGGGTAATTTTCTTGATATTCATGGCTTCACATCACTCCATTGAAAAAACTTGATTTGATACGCCCGTCGTCAGTCTCAATCGAGACTGACACCCACTTTGGAAGAAAGCACCTGTGCTTCCATGCCGGCGGCATTGAACTGAACTTCCAGGTTCTTCGAGGCTCTGGCCGCGCCGGAAATGGTCACCACGCCAATCGAGTGCACGCCGGCAGGCAGCGTCTTGGGTTCCATCGAGATCGCGATGCCCGCAATCTCGCCCTCGTTGTGCTTGCACACGCCCTGAAAACCCTTGGGCAGGGCGGAAAGGCACTTGGAAACGTCCACCTTCGCACCCTTGGGCACGGGGATGACGAAGTCAAAGCCCCTGACGTCACCATCGCTCACAATGTCCAGAGCATACGTGGAGCCACCCTTCTTGGCGTTCGAATCGCCGGTCAGCAACAGTTCGGCGGCCGAGGCGGAACCCACGCCACATGCAACAGCCGCCGCCACAAAGATCATTCGCGAGATATTCATCTTCATCTCCAATAGGAAAGTTATTACCTGACGCTGCAATTGCGCTGCGCGGGCACGGCGAATCGGTTCATGGCGCACAAGGCATCTACTGAGTTCACCAATCCGTCCTCGGTGCAGTCAGGCTGCCCGGCCGCATAAGGGCCGCTGGGCGGGAACTCATTGATCGCGGCAAGCGCATCAACGGAGTTAACGATGTTGTCACCATTCGCATCACCCGGGCACAGGCGGCCAATCTCGGTATCTTCGGAGCGCGTGGAAACGAAGGCATCGAAAGCCAGCGAGGTGGTGTTGCTGGCGGCGTTGAGAACGCCGAGGCGTGCGGAGCCAACGTTCACGCTGCCGGCATTGCCAGCGCTGGCGAAGGTGGTTTCCGTGAGGGCATTGTTACCGCGAACCTTGGCGGAGAAGGCGCCGCCGGCACGATACAGAACCTCGACGCCGTACCACTTGTTGGCAACCACGGGGATCGAGGCGGGCGAAACGGTGGTTCCGTTCACGGTGAAGGCCAGGGCGGAGCCGCTGAGGGCGATGCTGAAGGCCTCGGTGCCGGCGCCGGCGTCTTCGGACGTGGCGGAGAAGATCTTGGGGTTGCCCGCTGCCGAGCCGGTGAAGACATAGAACCGGGCGCGGTAGACGGCTTCGTTGGCCGGGCTGTTGTCGGTAACGTAGCTGGTGCCGGCCGTGGCCGCCTTGAGGGCGCAGGTGCCGGAGTAGCGGGGCACGGCGGGCTCGCCGTTGCGGCCCTTGGGATTGCCGGCTTCGGCGTTGGTCGTCACGTCCCACGCATCGGTGGTGCAGGCAAAGGCTCCGCCCATCGGAAGTGCGGTCAGGAGAGCGGCGGCCAGGATGGTCCTGGGAGAGATTTTCATGTTCGACACCCTTTATCTAAAGTTGTTCGGACGTAGCCCGAAGGCACTGGAACCCCACAAGCGCGGCGAGCTTAACATACGCTGGATGCCTTGCAAGCATTTGTTGCACATGGGGAACTTTCCGGCCTCGGGACGTGTGTCTTCCGTCGGCCTGGCTTGTAGTACGCGGTAGCGTGGGCAAATGTGCCACTTGGGCCGTTCCTTGGCGCAGGGAGGTTGGAAGTGTGTGCCGCGGGCGGCGGTGACGTGATGGGGCACTATTAGACACTTTGCGACAGCGGTGAGGCAAGCGTGGGGTGTGGTGAGGGAGCCGGGATGGCTTTTCGCCCGCTGGGCCGGGCAGAAGAGAAGGTAGGTATGGCGTCGGGACTGTGATGTGCGCTCGGGCGCCGTACTGTCCAAGGCTTGTGGCCGCAGTGGCGCGGCGCCTCACGGGAGGGGTGCTACTCCACCAGTCCCCGTCGTGCGGCTTCCAGCGTGGCTTCGGCGCGGCTGCCGATGCTGAGCTTGCGGTAGATGTCCTTGAGGTAGCCGGCCACGGTGTGGGCGGAGAGCTGGAGCAGTTGCGCGACTTCCTGGCGGGTGAGGCCCTTGGCGGTGAGGCGCAGGACGTCGGTTTCGCGCGGGGTGAGGTCGGACTCGGCGGGTGCCTGGGCTTGCTGCGGGGCGGGGGCGAAGTGGCGCAGCAGGCGGCGGGCGATGGAAGGGGACAGCGGCGGCTGGCCGGCGGCGATGCCGCGCAGCATGTCGGCGAGAGCGTCGGGGTTCTGGTCCTTGAGGACGTAGCCTTCGGCGCCTGCGCGCAGGGCGGGGAAGAGGTGGGCGTCGTCATCGAATACGGTGGCGACGATGCACAAGGTGTGGCCGCGCAGGCGTTCTATCAGTTGGACGCCGGAGCCGTCGGGCAGGCCGAGGTCGATCAGGGCGAGCGGCGGTGGCGGTTCGATCAGGCGCGCGGCGTCTGCGAGGTTGGCGGCGCTGTCGATGGCGATACCGGGGAAGGCCAGGTGCAGCGCCTGGGCGAGCCAGTCGCGGCTGGAGGGGAGATCGTCGACGATCAGGGCGCGGGGGTAGGTGGTCATGGATGCTGTCCCCGTGCCCCATCCCTTTCCCCCGCCACGGGTGGGGGAGAAGGCGTATTGGCGGGAATCGGCATGGACAGCAGCACCTTGGTGCCGCCTTCGGTGCCGGGTGTCCAGCGGATGTCGCCGGCCAGTTCGGCGGCGCGGCTGCGCATGGAGCGCATGCCGGCGCCGGGGCGGGCGGCTTGCGTATCCACGCCGTCGCCATCGTCGGTCAGCTCGATGCCGAGCTGGTCGCCGGAGCAGCGCAGGCGCACGCGCAGGCGCTGGGCCTGGGCGTGGCGAATGGTGTTGCTGATGGCTTCGCGCACGATGCGGTGCAGGTGCAAGGCGCGTTCGGTGTCCAGCGGCGGGTCGGGCAGGCCGTCGGCTTCCTCCCAGGCAAGGCCGATGCCGACGGCGGCGAGGCGATGGGTGGCTTCGCCGCGGATGTCGGCGAGGACGTCGCCCAGGGTGCCGGGCGTGCCGCGCGAGCGGGTGACGACGTCGCGCAGGTCCTGGAGGATGGCTCGGGCCGAGTCCGCCTGGAGCGGGTTCTGCGCGCCGTGGATGAGGCCGAGCAGCTTGGCGCCGATGTCGTCGTGCAGGTCGCTGTAGATGCGTTCGCGTTCGGCCGCGACGGCTTCGGCGCGCAGGGCGGCTTCGCGCTGGAGGTGCTGGGCCTGCGTGTGTTCGCGCAATGCGTGCAGGCGCGCCCGCGCGCGCAAGGCGATGAACGACAGCGCGATGATCGCGACGCAGGCCGCCGAGAGCAGGAGGTAGGGCAGCTGGGAGTCCATGCGGTGAGTTTGCAGCAAGGCATGGGGCGGGCGCGAATGAAGCTGAAGCGATTTGTCGCCGGAAGTGGTCTGCCGGGGCGGCGGCTCCGCTACAATCCCGCCGTTTTGTGTCCCCGGAGCCCCGCATGAACGCCGCCGCCGCGCCGAAGTATCGCCGCATCCTCCTCAAACTCAGCGGCGAGGCGCTGATGGGGGCCGCCGATTACGGCATCGACCCGGATGTGATCGGCCGTCTGGCGAAAGAAGTCATCGAGCTTCAGAACGATGGCGTCGAGCTGGGCCTTGTGATCGGTGGCGGCAACATCTTCCGCGGCGCGGGGTTGGCCTCGGCCGGGATGGACCGCGTCACCGGCGACCACATGGGCATGCTGGCCACGGTCATCAACGCATTGGCGATGCAGGATGCGCTGGAAAAGCTCGGCGCGAAGGTGCGCGTGATGAGCGCGATCAAGATCAACGCGGTGTGCGAGGACTACATCCGCCGCCGCGCGATCCGGCACCTGGAAAAGGGGCGGATCGTGCTGTTCGCCGCCGGCACCGGCAATCCGTTCTTCACCACCGATTCGGCGGCGGCGCTGCGCGCGGTGGAGATCGGCGCGGACCTTCTGCTCAAGGCCACCAAGGTCGACGGGGTCTACGACGCGGACCCGAAGAAGAAGAAGGACGCGCGCCGCTTCGAGCAGCTTTCCTACGACGAGGTGATCGCGCGCGACCTGCAGGTGATGGACACCGCCGCCATCGCACTGTGCCGCGACTACAACCTGCCGCTGCGCATCTACGACATCACCCGGCCCGGCGACCTCAAGCGCATCGTGCAGGGCAAGGCGATCGGCACGCTGGTGCACGGGCGGGGGTAGGAGCGGCCTCGGCCGCGACCGGGTCCCTGGCACGGCTGCCGCGGGTGAGCCGGCTGCCGTGCGGGGCGGGTTGCTTCAGGCCTTGCGCACGAACTCGGACTTGAGCTTCATCGGGCCGATGCCGTCGATCTTGCAGTCGATGTCGTGGTCGCCGTCGACCAGGCGGATGTTGCGCACCTTGGTGCCGACCTTCACCACCAGCGAGGAACCCTTGACCTTGAGATCCTTGACGACGGTGACGCTGTCGCCGTCGGCCAGCGCATTGCCGTTGGCATCCTTCACCACGCGGGCGTCTTCGCCGGCCGCCATGGCCTGCGGGTTCCACTCGTGGGCGCATTCGGGGCAGATCAGAAACCCGCCGTCCTCGTAGGTGTACGAGGACTGGCATTGCGGACAGGAGGGCAGGTCGCTCATGGCGGTTAGTGAGTGTGCGTGCTGCGCCCGTGGCGCGGGGCGGGCATCCTGACAGCCGGGGGCGGCGACGTCCATCCATGCGGCGATGCGGCAGTGCATCGCCGCCGCTTTGGCTATAATTTCCGGTCGCCCACCATTTCTCTACGGAACTTCGGCCCATGCTCAACGACATCAAGAACGACGCCCAGGCCCGCATGGCCAAGTCGATCGACGCCCTGCGGTCGGAATTGACCAAGGTGCGCACCGGCCGCGCCAACAGCGCGCTGGTGGACAACCTCAAGGTGCCTTACTACGGATCGGACATGCCGCTCTCGCAGGTGGCCACGGTGTCGGTGGCCGATGCGCGCACGCTGACGATCACGCCGTGGGAGAAGGGCATGGTCGGCGCGATCGAGAAGGCCATCTACGGCTCCGACCTGGGGCTGACGCCCAATACCGCCGGCACGGTGATCCGCATCAACCTGCCGCCGCTCACCGAGGAACGCCGCCGCGAGCTTTCCAAGCACGTGCACGCCGAGGGCGAGAACACCAAGGTGGCGATCCGCAACGTGCGCCGCGATGCCTTGCAGCAGGTCAAGGAACTGCAGAAGGCCAAGTCGATCGGCGAGGACGACGAGCGTCGCGCCGAGGACGACATCCAGAAGCTGACCGACAAGTTCGTCAAGGAAGTGGATGCCGTGGTCAAGGGCAAGGAAGACGAGTTGATGGCGGTCTGAACGGCCGGGAACGGGGGATGGAGCATGGAGAGTCGTCCATGCCGTTCCCCGCCCACAGACTGGCGACACGGCGCTTGGACTGCCCTTGAACGATCCCCGATCCCCGACTCCCGATGCCCGGCTCCCGCGCCACATCGCCATCGTCATGGATGGCAACGGCCGCTGGGCGAAGGCGCGGCACCGGCCGCGCAGCATCGGGCACCGGGCCGGCGCGCGCGCGGTGAACGCCTGCATCGACGCCTGTCTTGCCGAGGGCGTGGAGGCGTTGACGCTGTTCGCGTTCTCCAGCGAGAACTGGCGGCGCCCGGCCGAGGAAGTGGGGGCGCTGATGCAGTTGTTCCTGCGCGCGCTCGACCGCGAGGTGGACGAGTTGCACCGGCGCGGCGTGCGGGTGCGGTTCATCGGCGCGCGCGAGTCCTTCGCCGAGGACATCCGCACGCGCATGGCACGGGCCGAGGCGTCGACCGCGAGCAACCGCCGCCTGCACCTGAACATCGCCGCCGATTACGGCGGGCGCTGGGACATCGTGCAGGCCGCGCGCGCGGCGGCGCGCGAGGTGGCCGCCGGGCGGCTCGCGCCCGAGGACATCGACGAGGCGCGGCTGGCCGGCTATTTCACCCTGCACGACCTGCCGGAGCCGGATCTTTTCATCCGTACCGGCGGCGATCTTCGCATCAGCAACTTCCTGCTCTGGCAGCTGGCCTACTGCGAGCTGTATTTCACCGATACCCTGTGGCCGGATTTCGATGCCGCCGCGCTCAGGCAGGCGCTTGCGGCGTTCGCCCGGCGCGAGCGGCGCTTCGGCATGATCTCCGAGCAGCTCGGCCAGGAGCCTTGCGTATGAAACAACGTGTAATCACGGCGCTGGTGCTGGCCCCGCTGGTGCTGGCGGCGATCCTGCTTCTGCCGACGAGCTTCCTGATGCCGCTGGTGGCGGCGGCCCTGCTCGGCGGCCTGTGGGAGTGGACACGGCTGATCGGCATCCACAGCCATGCCGGCCGCGCGCTGATCCTCCTGGCGCATGCCGCGCTGATGGCCTGGCTGGCGTGGCGCGGCGGGCCGCTGTTTCCGTGGGCGGCGCTGGCGGGCGTGGTCTGGTGGCTGGCGGCGCTGGCGTGGCTGCGCGTTCCCGCATTCGGCAAGGCGAACACGCCGGCCAACCGCGCGCTCAAGCTCGGCATCGGCGCATTGCTGGTGATTCCGGCGTGGTGCGCCTTCGCGCTCCTGCATGCCGAGGGCGCGGCCTGGGCGCTGTACGGGCTGATGCTGGTATGGGCGGCCGATACCTTCGCGTATTTCGCGGGGAGGCGCTTCGGCGGAGCCAAGCTCGCGCCTTCGATCAGCCCCGGCAAGACCTGGGCCGGGTTCTGGGGCGGGCTGTTCGGCGTGGTGGTGCTGGCGATGGCGATGGCCCCGGTGCTGGGCGTGGCGCTGGCGCAATTGCCGGTGTTCGTCGCCGTCAGCCTGATCGCGGGGCTGGCCTCGGTGCTGGGCGATCTGTTCGAGAGCGTGATCAAGCGCCAGGCCGGGGCGAAGGATTCGGGCGCGTTGCTGCCCGGCCACGGCGGCATGCTGGATCGCATCGACAGCATCCTCGCGGCGCTGCCGGTGTTCGCGATCTTCAAGGCGTGGTTCGGGCTGTGAGGCGGATCGCCGTCCTCGGGGCCACCGGCTCGATCGGGGCCAGCGCGCTGGATGTGGTCGCGCGGCATCCGGGCCGCTTTCGCGCCAGTGTATTGAGCGCGAACGAGGACGTGGACGGCCTCGTTGCGCTGTGCGCGCGTTTCCGCCCGGACATCGCCATCGTCGCCGGCGACGCGCACTACGCCGCATTGCGCCAGGGGCTGGCGCAGGCCGGGCTTGCGACGCGCGCGATGGCCGGTGCGCAGGCGCTGGCCGAGGTGGCGGGCTCGGATGCCTGCGACACCGTGGTCGCGGCCATCGTCGGCGCGGCCGGGCTGGGCTCCACGCTGGCCGCCGCGCAGGCGGGCAAGCGCATCCTTCTGGCGAACAAGGAGTCCATCGTGGTGGCCGGCGCGCTGCTGATGCGCGCGGTGGCCGAATCGGGCGCGGAGCTGCTGCCGGTGGACAGCGAGCACAACGCGATCTACCAGTGCCTGCCGTCGCCCGCCATGGGCGCGGCGGCGCGGCCGGGCGTGCGGCGCATCGTATTGACGGCCTCGGGCGGGCCATTCCGCGGCTGGAGCCGCGAGCGGCTGGAAAGCGTGACGCCGGAACAGGCCTGCGCGCATCCGAACTGGCGGATGGGCCGCAAGATCTCGGTCGATTCGGCCACGCTGATGAACAAGGGACTGGAAGTGATCGAGGCGCGCTGGCTGTTCGATGCCGCGCCCGAGGCCATCGACGTGGTGGTGCACTCCCAGAGCATCGTGCATTCGCTGGTGGACTACGTGGACGGCTCGACCCTGGCCCAGCTCGGCAACCCGGACATGCGCACCGCGCTGGCCTACGGGCTGGCGTGGCCGGAGCGTATCGACGCGGGCGTGCCGCCGCTGGATCTTGCCGCCATCGGGCGGCTCGATTTCCAGCCGCCGGACGAGGCCGCGTTCCCCTGTCTGCGCCTGGCGCGGCAGGCGCTGCGCGAAGGTCCGGCGGCGACCACGGTGCTGAACGCGGCCAACGAAGTGGCGGTTTCAGCCTTTCTTCAGGGCCGCTTGCGTTTCCTTGGGATTCCCGCCGTGCTGGAATCGGCGCTGGCGCGCCTGCACGATTGTCGTGCCGGCGATCTTTCCTCCCTGCTGGACCTGGATGCGCGGGCGCGCCGGCTCGCAGACGAACTGACACGAAGCGAGGCGTAGCACCGATGTTCCAGTACGCGGGTTGGATCTGGTGGCTGATCGTCAGCCTCGGCATCCTCGTCACTTTCCACGAGTTCGGCCATTACTGGGTCGCGCGCCGCTGCGGGGTGAGGGTGCTGCGCTTTTCGGTCGGTTTCGGGCGGCCGATCTTCCGTCGCGTCGGGCGCGACGGCACCGAATACGTGATCGGCTGGATTCCCCTGGGCGGCTACGTGCGCATGCTCGACGAGCGCGAGGCCGACGTGCCGGAGGCACTGCTGCCGCAGGCGTTCAACCGCAAGAGCGTGTACCAGCGCTTTGCCATCGTCGCGGCCGGGCCGATCTTCAACCTGATCCTGTGCGTGGCGCTGCTGTGGGCGATGTTCGTGGTCGGCAAGGCCGATTTCCTGCCGCTGGTGGGCCAGACCCAGGGCATCGCGGCGCAGGCCGGCTTGCGCATGGACGACCGCATCGTGGCCATCGACCGCCAGCGCATGGATACCTGGACGCACGCCCAGATCGCGCTGGCCACGGCGGCGGTGGATCGCCGGCCGGTGGAGGTCGAGGTATTGCGCGGTACCGGCGACAGCGCCACGCTGCGGCTGGACCTGTCCAGGTTCGATACCGCGCCCGCGCCGGCCACGGCACTGCGCGACATCGGCATCGTGCCGCGCCAGTTCCTGCTCGAACCCCTCGTCGGCGACGTGGCGGCGGGCGGCGCGGCCGAGCAGGCCGGGTTGCGTGCGGGTGATCGGCTCGTCTCCATCGGCACGCAGCGTCTGCGCAGCTGGGACGAAATCGTCGGCGCCGTGCAGGCCCAGGCGCGCGAGGACGCGCCGCTGCGCGTGGTGTTCGAGCGCGACGGCGCGCGCCGCGAGGCGGATATCCAGCCCAGGCTCGATGCCGGCATGTCTCCGCCGCGCTGGCTGCTGGGCATCGCCGCGCCGCGCCAGTCGGCCCAGCACGACGCGCTGTTGCGCTATGGGCCGGTGGACGCGGTGGGTGCGGCGTTCGAGGAAACCTGGCGCCTCACCGGCGCCACCCTGGGCATCGTCTGGCGCATGGTGCGCGGCGCGATGTCGCTGGACAACCTCAACGGGCCGATCTCCATCGCCCAGTACGCCAATGCCTCGGCCCAGATGGGGCTGGCCTGGTTCCTGTCGTTCCTGGCCATGCTCAGCCTGAGCCTGTGCATCATGAACCTGCTGCCGATCCCGATCTTGGACGGCGGTCATCTCCTGTATTACCTTATCGAAATGGTCAAGGGCAGTCCGGTCGGCGAGCGCACGATGATCGCGGGCCAGTTCGTGGGCATGGTCCTTCTGGTGGGGCTCATGGGCCTGGCGTTCTATAACGACATCCTGCGCCTGATGTCGTCCTGACCCCTTCTGCGCTTACCCTTTGCCCGGTGAAGACCATTGATTCAAGGCCACGCTCCATGACCTGCGCCCACGGGTTCGCCGCACCGCGCGCCCGCGAGGCGCTCGCCTGCGCACCCTTTTCCTCCATTTCCCTCTCCCCGCGGCGCCCAGCGTCGCTCCATTTCCGGATGTCACGATGAAGCGTATCGCCGCCGTCTCCCTGCTCGCCGCGTTGGCGCTGGCCCCATCCCTGCACGCGCAGAGCTTCGAGCCGTTCACCATCGGCGACATCCGCGTCGATGGCCTGCAACGCATCTCCGCCGGCACGGTGTTCACCTACATGCCGCTGGAACGTGGCGACCAGGTCGATCAGGCCGCCGCCGCGCGCGCGATCCGGGCGCTGTTCCGCACCGGCTTCTTCAACGACATCAAGCTCGACCGCCAGGGCGACATCCTGGTGGTCACCGTGACCGAGCGTCCGGCGATCAACAAGATCACCCTGATCGGCAACAAGGACATCAAGACCGAGGAGCTGACCCGCAACCTCAAGGAAATCGGCCTGGCCGAGGGCGAAACCTTCGACCGCCTGCAACTGGACCGCGTGGTGCAAGAGCTGACCCGCGCCTACAACAATCGCGGCAAGTACAACGTCTCGATCCAGCCCTCGATCTCCCCGCTGGACCGCAACCGCGTCGATATCCAGATCGACATCAAGGAAGGCAGGGCGGCCAAGATCCGCCACATCAACATCGTCGGCAACGAAACCTACCCGCAGAAGGAGCTGCGCGAGGGCTGGGAGTCCAACACCACCAACTGGCTGTCCTGGTACCGGCGCGACGACCAGTATTCGCGCGAGAAGCTCTCCGGCGACCTGGAGAAGCTCAATTCCTACTACCTGGATCGCGGCTATGTGGATTTCGACGTGGAATCGACCCAGGTCTCGATCACGCCCGACCGCCGCGACATCCACCTGACCACCAACGTGCGCGAGGGCGAGATCTACACCATCTCCGAAGCCATCGTCACCGGCGACACGGTGATCCCGCAGGAGGAGATGGAGAAGCTGGTGTTCGTGCGCGAAGGGCAGGTGTTCTCGCGCCGCATGCTGGAGCTGACCTCCGACGCCATGGTCGCGCTCTTGGGCAACATCGGCTACGCCTTCGCCAACGTCACGCCGGTACCGACCGTGGATCGGGACAATCGCACGGTCAAGATCAATTTCTACGTCGAGCCGGGCAAGCGCGTGCAAGTGCGCCAGATCCGCTTCACCGGCAACACCCGCACCGGCGACGAAGTGATGCGGCGCGAACTGCGCCAGTTCGAGGGAAGCTGGTACTCCCAGGCCGCCATCGACCGCTCCAAGATCCGCCTCAACCGCCTGGGCTTCTTCAGCGAAGTGGAGGTCGAGACTCCGGAGGTGCCGGGCTCGGACGATCAGGTGGACGTGGTGTTCAACGTCAAGGAAACCACCTCGGGCAACTTCATGGTGGGCCTGGGCTATTCGCAGCTCGGCGGCCTGATCACCTCGCTCTCGGTGACGCAGAACAACTTCCTGGGCACCGGCAACCGCGTCTCCGTCGCGGCGCAGCGCAACGACTATTCCGAGCGCTACGACATCAGCTATTTCGATCCGTACTTCACCCGCGACGGCATTTCGGTGGGGTACAACCTGTCCTACCGCGAGTCGGACTACAGCAACTTCAACATCGCCAACTATTCCGCGGACAGCGGCATGGCACGCGCCATCTTCGGTCTCCCGTTGACCGAGACCGATACCGTGGGCCTGTCGTTCGGCATCGACTACAACACCATCACCCCGATGGCTGGCTACACGCCGCAATCGATCATCGACTACATCGACGCGCTGGAGAAGCGCACCTTCCATGCATGGCGCACCGAACTTTCCTGGGCGCGCGACTCGCGCAACGCCTACTGGAATCCCACACGCGGCACCTACCAGCGCGTGGCGGCCGAAGTGGCGCTGCCCGGTTCCACGGTCGAGTACTACAAGCTCTACTACCAGTTCGCACGCTACTGGCCGGTGCATCGCCACGTCGTGCTGATGACCTCGGCCGAACTGGGCTACGGCGACAGCTACGGCGACAAGGTGACGCGCCTGATCTACGACGAGGAAGGCAACCTCGCCCGCACCGTGGTGGCCGATGGCCTGCCGTTCTTCGAGAATTTCTATGCCGGCGGCGTGCGCTCGATCCGCGGCTTCGAGGACAACACCCTCGGCCCCTACGGCACCTCGGATTTCAGCACCTACCGCCAGCCGCTCGGCGGCGCGCTCAAGACCACCGGTACCATCGAGGCGATCTTCCCGACGCTGTTCGACACGGACCAGACCCGCCTGTCGGCCTTCATCGACTTCGGCAACGTCTACCGCAGCGCCGACGACTTCGAGTTCCGCGAATACCGCGGCTCGGTGGGCGTGTCGCTGCAGTGGCAGGCGCCGGTGGGGCCGATCGTGCTGAATCTGGCGTATCCGTTCATGACCGATCGCGACGACCGCACCGAGCGCCTGCAATTCTCGTTTGGAACCCAGTTCTGATCCGGGAGGGAGGCTGGAGCGCGCCATGCCCGCATCCACCGCCGGCCCGCAGTCGTTGCCACGCCGCCACTGGTTGCGGGGCGGGTGCGCGGCGCTCGCGTGCTGGCTCGCGTTGGCCGTTGCCACGCCCGCATGGTCACAGGGCGGCGTGCGGATCGGCTATGTGGACATGCAGCGGCTCCTGACCCACGCCCCGCAGATACTGGACGCGCGCGGCCGCATGCAGCGGGAGTTCGACGCGCGCGATGCCGAACTGCGCGTGGATACCGCGCGCCTGGCCGAGCTGGACCAGCGTGTCGCGCGTGCCGACGATGCCGACGAACGCGCCGCGCTGTCGCGCCAGGCCGAGGCCCTGCGCCGCTCCATCGAGCGCACCCGCCAGCGTCTCCGCGACGAATTGGCGGCGCGCGTGGACGAGGAAACCGAAAAGGCCTGGCCGCAGATCAACGACGCCATCGCCGAGCATGGCCGCGAGCAGGGCTACGACCTCATCGTCACCAGCCCGGTGGCCTACGTCAGCGGCCGCATCGACGTGACCGACGACGTGCTCGAACGCCTGGCTCGCCAGCACCGGGCCGGAGCGCGCTGACGTGGCCCATGCGCTTGCCGAACTGGCGCAACGTTTTGGCCTGGAACTGCGCGGCGAGCCATCGCGCGCCATCGCCGGCGTCGCCACGCTCGCCAGCGCCGGCCCGGAACACCTCGGGTTCCTCGCCAATCCGCGCTACCGGCGCGAACTGTCCAATACCGCGGCCGGCGCGTTGGTGCTTCGCGCCGAGGATGTGGAGCACTGGACGGGCGATGCGCTGATCGCGCGCGATCCCTACGCCGCCTTCGCCCGCATCGCGGCGTTGTTCGAGCCACGCGAAGCCTTCGTGCCCGGCATCCATCCCAGTGCCGTGGTCGCGCCCGATGCGCGGGTCGACCCGGCCGCCGGCATCGGTCCGCACGCCCGCATCGGCGCGCGCAGCCGCATCGGGGCCGGAGCGCGGATCGGGCCGGGGTGCGTCGTAGGCGAGGACTGCGAAGTGGGCGAAGGCTGCGAACTGATCGCACGCGTCACCCTCGTATGCCGCGTGCGGCTCGGTGCGCGCGTGCGCATCCATCCGGGCGCGGTGCTGGGCGCGGACGGCTTCGGCCTGGCGATGCACGAGGGCCACTGGATCAAGGTGCCGCAACTGGGCGGCGTGCGCATCGGCGACGACTGCGAAATCGGCGCCAACACCACCATCGACCGCGGCGCGCTGGACGACACCGTGCTGGAAGAGGACGTGCGCCTGGACAACCAGATCCAGATCGGCCACAACGTCGTCGTCGGCGCGCATACGGCCATGGCTGGCTGCGTCGCCGTGGCCGGTTCGGCGAAGATCGGCCGCTACTGCCTGATCGGCGGCGCGGCGGGCATCGCCGGCCACATCGAGATCGCGGACAAAGTCGTGGTGCAGGCGATGTCGCTGGTCACCCATTCGATCCGAGAGCCTGGCACCTACGGCTCCAGCATCCCGGCCAGGGAGGCGCGCGAGTGGCGTCGCACCTTGGCGCGATTGAACCGGTTGGAGCGCTGAAATCCCCGATTTGCGCGTGGCGGACACTCAGCCCGCATCGACATGGTTGACTTGTGCTGTTGGTAGTAATACTAATAAGCGCCATGAGCCTCACCGACACCCAGCACGCCATCCTCCTGTTGATCGCCGAGCGCATCGCGGCCGATGGCCTGCCGCCTTCGCAGACGGAAATCGCCCGTGCGCTGGGCTTCAAGAGCGTGCGCGCCGCGCAGTACCACCTCGAAGCGCTGGAAGCGGCCGGAGCCATCGAACGGTTGCCGGGCCGGGCGCGGGGCATCCGCCTCAAGCGTGCACCACGCACGATGCAGGCCGCCCTGCCGCTGACGCCTGCGACGGACGATGCCATCGTCCGCCTGCCGATACTCGGCCGGGTCGCGGCCGGTACGCCCATCGGCTCGGGCGCCGATGCCGAGGATGGCGATGCGATCGCGCTCGACCGCGGCCTGTTCCACCCCGCGCCCGATTACCTGCTGCGCGTGGAGGGCGACTCGATGCGCGAGGAAGGCATCCTCGATGGCGACCTGGTCGGCGTGCACCGCACCCAGCACGCGCGCAGTGGCCAGATCGTGGTCGCGCGCGTGGACGAGGAGGTCACGATCAAGGTGCTGGAACATTCGCGCGACGGCATCCGCCTTCTGCCCTGCAATGCCGACTACGCGCCGATCCTCGTGCCGCCCGACGCCGACTTCGCGCTCGAAGGGCTGTATTGCGGCCTGCTTCGCCCGAACAGGAGCCTGCGCCGGTGAGGCGTTTTCCTAGCCGCACCTGCGCCGTTCCGCGATGCGGCGCCCGGGCGATCGCCGATGCCGCGGCACCCGCCGGCATCGCATCCTTTCAACGCCGGGCCGACGTCTCAGGTTTTGAGATGGCAGCCCGCTAAGCTGACCCCATTCACCCAGACACAAAGGATTTCCCCATGGACGACAACAAGAAGCGCGCGCTCTCCGCGGCCCTTTCCCAGATCGAGAAGCAGTTCGGCAAGGGCGCGGTGATGCGCATGGGCGACAAGGTGGCCGAGGCGGCCGAGGTGGTCAGCACCGGCTCGCTGATGCTCGACATCGCGCTGGGCATCGGCGGCCTGCCGAAGGGCCGCGTGGTGGAAATCTACGGGCCCGAGTCCTCCGGCAAGACCACGCTCACGCTCCAGGCCATCGCCCAGTGCCAGAAGGCCGGCGGCACCGCCGCCTTCGTCGATGCCGAACACGCGCTCGATCCCACCTATGCGGCCAAGCTTGGCGTCAACGTGGAAGACCTGCTCGTCAGCCAGCCCGATACCGGCGAACAGGCGTTGGAAATCGCCGACATGCTGGTGCGCTCCAACGCCGTGGACATGGTGGTGATCGACTCGGTCGCGGCCCTCACGCCGCGGGCCGAGATCGAGGGCGACATGGGCGACCAGCTCCCCGGCCTGCAGGCACGCCTGATGAGCCAGGCGCTGCGCAAGCTCACCGGCAACATCAAGCGTTCCAACTGCCTGGTGATCTTCATCAACCAGTTGCGCATGAAGATCGGCGTGATGATGCCGGGGCAAAGCCCGGAAACCACCACCGGCGGCAACGCGCTCAAGTTCTACGCCTCGGTGCGCCTGGACATCCGCCGCATCGGCGCGGTGAAGAAGGGCGACGAGATCATCGGCAACCAGACCAAGATCAAGGTGGTCAAGAACAAGATGGCGCCGCCGTTCAAGCAGATCGTCACCGAGATCCTCTACGGCGAGGGCATCAGCCGCGAAGGCGAGCTGATCGACATGGGCGTGGACGCCAAGCTCGTGGACAAGGCCGGCGCGTGGTACAGCTACGGCGACGAGCGCATCGGCCAGGGCAAGGACAACGCCCGCCAGTACTTGCGCGAGCACCCGGAACTGGCCGCCGAACTCGAGGCGAAGCTGCGCGAGAAGTTCGTGCCCGAGATCAACCAGGGCGAGGATGCCGAGGAAGCCGAGGAGGCGTAAGCGTGGCCGATCGCCCGCGTCGCGATGGCGGTGGAGCCGAGCCTTCGGCTTCACCGCCCTGGCGCGTGATCGAGCCGCCCGATGGTGCGCGAAGGGTGCGCGCCAAAGCTTCGCCGGCATCTGATGCCTGCACCGGCGCCTTGGCGACAGCCGAAGAAGTGGATACGACATCCGGCGCAGTCGCCGGCCGTCGTACACGCGAGCCCAACCCGCGACTCAAGGCATTGGAACTCCTGACCCGGCGCGAACATTCGCGCCGCGAACTGACCCGCAAGCTTGCCGACCGGGGCTTCGATGCCGATGCCGCCGCACGCGCGGTCGGCGACATGGCCGAACGCGGCTGGCAGGACGATGCCCGCTTCGCCGAGTCCCTCGCGCGCAGCCGCATGCATGCCGGGCACGGGCCGCTGCGTATCCGTGCCGAACTGCGCCTGCATGGCATCGGCGAGGACGGCATCGAGGCCGCGCTCGCAGCCTGCGAGGTGGACTGGAACACGCAGGCGGCGGACCTGCTTCGGCGCCGTTTCGGCACCGGCGAAGCCCTGTCCCGGCAGGAAACCGCCCGGCGCGGCGCGTTCCTGCAACGGCGCGGATTCGATCTGGGTGCGATCCGGTACGCATTGTCGCTGTCCGAGGATTAGCGGAGCATCCTGAGGTATTTGGAGCTATTCGACCGCGCCCGATTCCCGCCGCCCCGGCTTGACCGGCGTTGGCCTCGGGAGCCCGCCGGGACGACGGCGTGAAGGCCCATCGCTAGACGAACGGTGCAGGGCGGTTCCTTCCTCTCCGATGCCCCTGTGCCCGCGGCCTGATATTCTTCCCGGCCCTGGTGCAGTGCCGCATCGGCGGGCGGCCGGCTCCCGGCCGTTTCCCCGCCGCCGGCCACTCGTGCCCCACCGCCCTTTCCGTCCGCCAGTCCATGAAAACCAGCGCGCAAATCCGCCAAGACTTCCTCGAGTTCTTCCGCAGCAAGCAGCACGCCATCGTGCCGTCCGCGCCCCTGGTGCCGGCCAACGATCCGACCCTGCTGTTCACCAACTCGGGCATGGTGCAGTTCAAGAACGCCTTCCTTGGCAGCGAGAAGCCCGTCGCCCCGCGCGTGGCCGACGTACAGCGCTGCCTGCGCGCCGGCGGCAAGCACAACGACCTGGATTCGGTCGGCTACACCGCGCGCCACCACACCTTCTTCGAGATGCTGGGCAACTGGTCGTTCGGCGACTACTTCAAGCGCGACGCCATCGCCTGGGCCTGGGAACTGCTCACCCAGGTCTGGAAGCTGCCGGCCGAGCGCCTGCTCGTCACGGTCTACCACACCGACGACGAAGCCTTCGAGCTGTGGCGCGACATGATCGGCGTGCCGGTCGAGCGCATCGTGCGGATCGGCGACAACAAGGGCGCGCCGTACGCCTCGGACAATTTCTGGCAGATGGCCGACACCGGTCCCTGCGGCCCGTGCACCGAGATCTTCTACGACCACGGCGCGCACATCGCCGGCGGCCCGCCCGGCTCGCCGGACGAGGATGGCGACCGCTTCATCGAGATCTGGAACCTGGTGTTCATGCAGTTCGACCGCCAGCCCGATGGCACCCTGGTGCCGCTGCCGGCGCCGTGCGTGGATACCGGCATGGGCCTGGAGCGTCTGGCCGCGATCCTCCAGCACGTGCATTCCAACTACGAGATCGACCTGTTCCAGGCGCTGATCGGCAAGGCCGCCGAGCTGACCGGCACGGGAGATCTGGAGAACAAGTCGCTGCGCGTGATCGCCGACCACATCCGCGCATGCAGCTTCCTGATCGCCGATGGCGTGCTGCCCTCCAACGAGGGGCGCGGCTACGTGCTGCGCCGGATCATCCGCCGCGCGCTGCGCCATGGCTGGATGCTCGGCACGCGCGAGCCGTTCTTCCATCGCATGCTCGGCACGCTGATCGAGCAGATGGGCGAGGCGTACCCCATCCTCGTCGAACAGCGCGTCACCATCGAGCACGCGCTGAAGGCCGAGGAGGAGCGTTTCGCCGAAACCCTCGAACACGGCATGAAGCTGCTCGACTCGGTATTGCGCGACGAAGGCTCCGCCGCCGCCAACCGGAACCAGGTGCCGGGCAAGACCGCGTTCACCCTGTACGACACCTACGGCTTTCCGGTCGATCTCACCGCCGACGTCGCACGCGAGCACGGCTGGAGCGTGGACATGGCCGGTTTCGAGGCGGAGATGGAGCGTCAGCGTGAACAGGCCCGGGCCGCCAGCAAGTTCGCCGGCAGCGGCATGCTTCCCGCCGATCTGGTCGCCACGCTCGCCCCGACGCGCTTTGCCGGCTACGACAGCTCCGAAATCGACGCCGCGTGCGTGCTCGCGATCCTGCGCGACGGTGTGCCGGTGCAGGCGCTGGCGGCTGGCGAGCAGGGCACGGTGATCCTCAATGCGACGCCGTTCTACGCCGAATCCGGCGGCCAGGTCGGCGATGCCGGCGAACTGGCCGCCGAGGGCGTGCTGTTCAACGTCTCCGACACGCAGAAGCTCTCCGGCAGCTACCACGGCCACGTCGGCACGCTGGCAAGCGGCGCGCTGAAAGTCGGCGACAGCCTGCGCGCGCGCATCGACGCCGCGCGCCGCCAGGCCATCGTGCTGAACCACTCGGCCACGCACCTGCTGCACGCCGCGTTGCGCCAGGTGCTCGGTACCCACGTCACGCAGAAAGGCTCGCTGGTCGCGCCCGAGCGGCTGCGCTTTGACTTCTCCCATTTCCAGCCCATCGATCGCGCGCAACTGGCACGGATCGAGGCTTTGGTCAACGCGCAGATTCGCGGCAATGCCGACGCCGAAGTGCGCCACATGGCGATGGCCGATGCGCTGGAAGCCGGCGCGATGGCGCTGTTCGGAGAAAAATACGGCGACGAAGTGCGCGTGCTGCGCATGGGGGAGTTCTCCACCGAACTGTGCGGCGGCACCCACGTGCACAGCACCGGCGACATCGGCCTGTTCAAGATCGTCTCCGAAGGCGGTGTCGCCGCCGGTGTGCGCCGCATCGAGGCCGTGACCGGGCAGGGCGCGCTGGATTACATCGCCGAGCAGGAACGCCGCCTGGAAGCGGTGGCGGAACTCCTTGGCGGCAGCCGTGGCGATGTCGTGGAAAAACTGCGCCAGGTGTTCGAGCGCCAGAAGCGCGCCGAAAAGGAACTGGAATCGCTCAAGGCCAAGGCCGCCGCCGGCGCGGCCAGCGACCTGGCCGCCTCGGCGCAGGCGATAGGCGACATCCGCCTCGTCGCCGCCCGGCTCGACGGCCTGGACGCCAAGGCGCTGCGCGACAGCGTGGACCAGCTCAAGCAGAAGCTGCCGGACGCGGTGATCCTGCTGGCCTCCGGCGATGGCCAGAAGGCTTCGCTGGTGGCCGGTGTGCAGGGCAAGGCGCTGCAATGGGTGAAGGCGGGCGACGTGGTGGCCTTCGTTGCCGGCCAGATCGGCGGCAAGGGCGGCGGTCGCCCCGACATGGCCCAGGGCGGCGGCGAGGACGATGCGCGCCTGCCGGTGGCGCTGTCCGGCGTAGGAGCCTTCGTAGCGGAGAAACTCGGAGCCTGAGATTCTGGCCCGCATTCAGGCAGTTGCATGACGCAACGCCGGATTTGCAGGCCATTCAGCGCTTGCGATAATATCTGACATTGTTTTCACGCATGGTTCAGGTGCGTGCCATGGATCGGCTGCATCGCATTCGCGATGCCGCCCTTTGGGGGATCCGCTCAGGCGGATCGGGCGTCAAGGGAGTGCATGCAATGTTGATTCTTACCCGCCGGGTGGGGGAAACCCTGATGATCGGAGAGCAGGTCACCGTCACGGTCCTCGGCGTGAAGGGCAATCAGGTGCGCGTGGGCATCAGCGCGCCCAAGGACGTCTCGGTGCACCGCGAGGAAATCTTCCAGCGCATCCAGCGTACGGACGCCGAGGAAACCCTGCTGATCGAAGCCCGCGTCGATTGATCCGACGGATTGCGGGGCGGGGCTGGTCTTTACCGACTCGCGCCGAGCCGCTATGCTTGTCCGTCCATTGCGGGCGAAGTCGCCAGCGATGGACGTTCGATGAGAACGGAGTGATGCCCGAGAGGCCGAAGGGGCTCCCCTGCTAAGGGAGTATAGGGTCAAAAGCTCTATCGAGGGTTCGAATCCCTCTCACTCCGCCACCTCGCGGTGGCCGTGTTCGAGTGATTGCCGGCCTTGGTGCCTGCATGCGCCAAGGTGCCTGGACAAGCGCAAACCCGCGGCTCGCGGGCGCTCGTCCTCGTCCTCGTCCTCTCGCTCCGCCACCGAAAGCCCGTCATCGGGCTTGACGAACAGGCACACGCTGCCGCACAATTCCGCTTCTCGCGCGCCCGTAGCTCAGCTGGATAGAGCACCAGGCTACGAACTTGGGGGTCGGAGGTTCGAATCCTTCCGGGCGCGCCATTATCGAAAAACCGGCCTCTTGGCCGGTTTTTTTTATGCGTGGCCGTCGGATCTGCCGGTCATCCGGCTGCTGGGAAGCATTGCCGGCCCGCCACGGGGCGAAGCAGTGCTTCGCATGCAGCAGCGGCTTGCCCTTCCGGGCGCGCCATTGTCCGAAAGAATTGGCCTCATGGCCGGCTTTTCATCGCGCGTCATGCTCCGGTCCATTGCCGCGACGCGCCCGTACCGCTTCCACTTCGATGCGCAGGTGCACGGCATCGTCCACGGCCTTGGCGTGCGCGGTCATGCCGAAGGCGGAGCGGCGCAGCGTGGCGGTGGCGGAGAAGCCGGCCGTGCGGCGCATCGTGTAGGCGCTGCGCGCCAGGCGGTTGAGGGTGACTTCCAGCGTCGCCGGTACTTCGATGCCGCGCAGCGACAGCGTGCCGTGCACGCGCGCGGTGGTGTCGGTCACCGGTTCCACCGAGGTGGAAACGAAGCGCGCCTGCGGGTGCCGCGTCGCATCGAGGTAGTCGCGCCGCGCGATGCGGGCGTTGAAGTCGGCGTCGCCCAGGTCCAGCGTGGACAGGTCGATGCGAACGTCCAGCCGCGCGCTGCGCCAGTCGTCCGGATCGAACCACAGTTCGCCCTGCGGGCGGGAGAAAGTGCCCAGCGCGCTGGAATAGCCGTCGTGGCCGACGCTGAAAACGATGCGCGAATGCACCGGGTCCAGTTCGTAGCGTGCGGGCCTGGCGAGCGCCGATGTCGTCGCAAGCAGCAATAGCACGGCCAGCCAGCGGTGTGTCGTGGGGTGGCATGGCATGCGGCGGGCCTCGGTTCGGAGCGGCGACGCACGATGCTACAGGTTCCCGTGCGCGGCGGGCGCCACAACTCCATGTCCGGAAACGGCCAGTTCCACATCGATGCGGGCCTATGATGCGTGCATGTCCACGCACGCACCGCCGTCGTCCGCCACGTCGCCTCCGCCGCTCGATGCGGGGGCGTGCTACCGCGCGATGCGATCGCACGATGCGCGTTTCGACGGCGCGTTCTTCACCGCGGTCACCAGCACCGGGATCTATTGCCGGCCGGTCTGCCGGGTGCGTGCGCCGCGCCGGGAGAACTGCCGGTTCTTCCGCCATGCGGCGCAGGCCGAGGCGGCGGGATTCCGGCCCTGCCTGCGTTGCCGGCCGGAGCTGGCGCCGCGCCTGCGGGCATGGTCCGGCGAGGATGCGTCGCAGGTGCTGGCGATGCAGGCGGCGCGGCTCATCGACGCGCCCGAGGCATGGGGCGAGGGCGGGATCGACGTCGCGCGGGTGGCCGCGCGCCTGGGCATCGGCGATCGGCACCTGCGCCGCGTATTCCAGGCGCATTTCGGCGTGACGCCGATGCAGTACGTGCAGACCCGGCGGCTGCTGACTGCCAAGCAGTTGCTCGCCGATACCGCGCTGCCGGTGACGCAGGTGGCGATGGCGAGCGGATTTTCCAGCGTGCGGCGTTTCAACGCGGCGTTTCTTTCCGCCTATGGGCTGAGCCCGCGCGCCTTGCGCGGGCGCCGGGCCGATCCTGCGTCGAACGAGGGCGTCGTGCTGCGCTTGGGCTGGCGTCCGCCGTTCGACGTGGCGGGGCTGCTGGCATTCTTCGCAACGCGCGCGCTGGCGGGCGTGGAAGCGGTCGATGTCCAAGCCCTGCGCATCGCGCGCACCTTGCGCATGCCGCAGGCCGCATGCAGTGGATGGATCGAGGCGCGTTTTCATCCGGCGAAGTGCCAGGTCGAGGTACGGGTGGCCCCGGCGTTGGCCGGGCGCTTGCCGACGCTGATCGAGCGGGTGCGTGGCTGGTTCGATCTGGACGCCGATCCGGGCGCGATCGACGCGGCACTGTGCGGCGATTTCCCCGGTACCGCCGGGATGCGCGTGCCCGGCGCGCCGGATGGTTTCGAACTGGCGATACACGCCATCGTCGGCCAGCAGGTCAGCGTGGCGGCGGCGCGGACGTTGCTGTCGCGACTGGTGGCCGCCTTGGGCGAATCCGTATCCACGCCATTCCCCGGCCTGACGCACTGCTTTCCGACGCCGCAGGCGTTGCGCGACGCCGGCGAGGATCGCCTCGGCGCGCTCGGCATCGTGCGCCAGCGCCAGGCGGCGATCCGCGCATTGGCCGGCGAAGTGCTGGCCGATCGGCTGAATCTGCAACCGGGCGGCGACGTGCCCGCCACGCTGGCGGCGCTGCGGGCCCTGCCCGGCATCGGCGACTGGACCGCGCATTACATCGCGCTGCGCGCCCTGCGCTGGCCGGATGCGTTTCCGGCCGGCGACGTGGCTCTGCACAAGGCGCTGGGCGTGACCACGGTGCGCCAGGCCGAGGCGCGTGGGCGGGCGTGGCGGCCATGGCGTGGCTACGCGGTGTTGCGCGCCTGGCAGGGACGTTTCGATCCAGGAGAGGAGGAGGCCCATGAGCACACGTGATTTCGATGGCGACGATCGCATCGCCCGCTACGACACGCCGCTGGGCGAGATGACGCTGGCCGCCAGCGCCAAGGGGTTGCGCGGCGCGTGGTTCGAAGGGCAGCGGCATTTCCCCAGGCTTCCCGAGCGCGCGATGACGCCGGAACATCCGGTGATGCGCGAGGCGGCCACGCAATTGCGCGACTATCTGGCCGGTGCGCGGCGCAGCTTCGACCTGCCGCTGGACCTGTCTCGCGGCACGCCGTTCCAGCGGC
Source organism: Chiayiivirga flava (assembly GCA_037190825.1). Classification (GTDB taxonomy): domain Bacteria; phylum Pseudomonadota; class Gammaproteobacteria; order Xanthomonadales; family Xanthomonadaceae; genus Denitratimonas; species Denitratimonas flava_A. The sequence continues at coordinate 34,810 of JBBCJS010000043.1, read as the reverse complement.
GCGTGTGGGAAGCGCTGATGGCCGTGCCGTTCGGGACGACCATCAGCTATCGCGCGCTGGCCGATGCCGTGGGCCGGTCCAGCGCGGTACGCGCCGTGGGAGCGGCCGTCGGGCGCAATCCGCTCAGCGTGATCGTGCCCTGCCATCGCGTGCTGGGCAGCGACGGCTCGCTGACCGGTTACGCGGGTGGACTGGACCGCAAGCGCGCGCTGCTGGCGCTGGAAGGCGACTGACGCGGCCGCCGCCAGCAGTGCGCGGGACGCACTCGCGCAACCTTCCCGGCCGGGCTTCTCGCGCAGCCTAATGGCCTCGGATATCTCTCATCCACTCCCCGATGACGCCCGTGCCGGGAACGTGATTCCCGGCGTTCTGCCGTGATGTTGCGGCGCAAAATGCACAACTGTACAAATTATGTACAGTTGTATACGAGCCGGTCGGAAGCATGCGTCACCGCCTCGTCAGCAGGGGGCTGCACGGACGGATCGCATGACTGGCTCGGAGTTCTCGTTCATCGGTTGCATGCGTTTCCGTGATCCAACAACACATCCTATTGGGGAGTATCGAGATGAGTCGCACAGGAAAAATCACAGCAGGGATTTCACTGGCCATTGGAATGGCTTTCGCAGGTGTCGCAGCCGCAACTCCCGCCGGGAGTGCGGGAGTGTCGCAGGGTGGCGTCACCTTCTTCCTGGCCGATCCGGAACTGGGTCTGGCCGGTGTCTACGACGCCGATGGCGTCGCGCTCTACTTCGAGGCGCGCCGGTCGTTCGATGCCAAGAGCGGCGGCCCGGGGGCGCTCAGCCTGCGCGTGGTCGATGCCGAGGCCCGCACCCTGGCGCTGGCCGGCGAACCGTTCGCCGGGCACTGGGTGCCGCAGCAGGGCGAGTTCATGGCCAAGGAAGGATTCGCCTATGCCCACCTGCTGTCCGGGCTGGGCGAGGCGCTGGCCGCCTCCGACCTGCACGCATCGCTGGCGTCCGAGCAATCCGCGCTGGCCGGCCTGGCGATGCAGGCGGCGGACACGCCGGCCGGGCTTTTCCCGGTGCGTGCTGCCGTGGATGCGCGCAAATCCGCCGCTGCCGACGTGTCGCAGATCGCCGACTTCTACCTGGGCTCGGTGAAGGGCGTGCGGGTGAAGCGCGCCAGCGACGGCATGCTGGAGGCCAAGCTGGGCAACGGCATCGTGTTCCAGAGCACGCAGCAGTTCCTCGCCGGCGAACCCGACGAGGAAGGCCGGATGGGCCGTATCGACGCCTATGCGATGGTGAAGGCCGCCGATGGCTACGTGCTGGGGGCGGAACTGGGCGGCGATCTGGTGCCGGAGAGCTGGGCGGATGCCATCGATGTCGAAAACCAGCGCGACCATCATGCGCTGGCATCGGACTTCGGCCGCGCGGCGACAGCACTGAACGCGCTGGCGTACAGCGGCAAGGCGTCCAGGGGCGTGACGCTGAGCCACGAGAACGAGGCGGCGGCGATGCAGCGCATGGCGCAGACGATGATCGAGCACCTGCTGCCCGTGCGCGGCGATGCGCTGGATGCTTCGTCGGAAAAGGGGGATGCGGAGGCGAAATCCGGCGGGCGGTACCAGACCTACATCCAGGTCTGGCGCAAGCCGTTCGTCGTCATCGCCGAGCACTCGGGAACCCGTGTCGGCAAATGGCTCTACAGCAGCAACACCTCCTCGGTCAGGACGCACCAGGGCTGGGTCAGTTTCTGCAACCATGGCACCTGCGCCAATGCGGGCAACATGACCAACAAGTGCACGTACACCGGGCCGCGCCTGACCTCCTACCGTCTGCCTTCACGGCGCTCGGACGCGGGTGGGCATACTTGCTCCACGCCGTATTGGGCCATCGCCAGGAAGGGGCACCACAACTGCCACGACGATTCCTCCACCCAGGTCAGGGCGGTCAGGGGGCAGTCCTACGGTCATAACTCGGGCCGCTGCAACGACTCGACCGCCTGGATCTACGCACCCACCTGCGGTGCTCAGTAACCGGCGGCATTCTCCCCGGCGCATGTCCGCCGGGGAATCGGGTGACCAAACGACAACGCCGGGCACTTGCCCGGCGTTGTCGCATCCGCGGTCGGGGCGGCCAGAGGCGCGCCGCGCGCATCACGCCGCGCGCGCGGCGCGCTTGCGGTCGTTCTCGGTCAGGTGCTTCTTGCGCAGGCGGATTTCCTTGGGCGTGATCTCCACCAGCTCATCGTCGTCGATGAAGTCCAGCGCTTGTTCGAGCGAGAACTTGATCGCCGGGGTCAACTGGATGGCGTCGTCCTTGCCCGAGGCGCGCATGTTGGTCAGCGGCTTGGGCTTGATGGCGTTGACGGTGAGGTCGTTGTCCTTGGAGTGGATGCCCACCAGTTGGCCTTCGTAGACGTTGTCGCCTTCGGCGGCGAACAGCTTGCCGCGCTCCTGCAACGGCCCGAGCGAGTACGCGGGCGTGGTGCCGGCGGCATTGGCGATCATCACGCCGTTGATGCGCTTGGCGATGGCGCCCTGTTCCTTGGGACCGTAGTGGTCGAACACGTGGAACAGCAGGCCCGAGCCTTGCGTCAGCGTCTTGAACTCGTTCTGGAAGCCGATCAGGCCGCGCGCCGGGATCTGGTATTCCAGACGCACGCGGCCTTTGCCGTCCGGCTCCATGTTCTTGAGCTGGCCCTTGCGGGTGCCGAGCTTTTCCATCACGCCGCCCTGGTGGATTTCCTCCACGTCCACGACGAGCTGTTCGATCGGCTCCATCAACTGGCCATCGATTTCCTTGATGATCACTTCCGGGCGCGAGACGGCCAGCTCGAAGCCTTCGCGGCGCATGTTCTCGATCAGCACCGACAGGTGCAGTTCGCCACGGCCGGAAACCAGGAACTTGTCGGCGTCTTCGAGCTGCTCGACCTTCAGCGCGACGTTGTGCACGGTTTCGCGTTCCAGCCGGTCCTTCAACTGGCGGCTGGTCAGGAACTTGCCGCCGGAAAGATCCTTGTTGCCCGCGAACGGGGAGTTGTTGACCTGGAAGGTCATCGAGATGGTCGGCTCGTCCACGGTCAGCGCCGGCAGCGCCTCGGGGCAGTCCAGGGCGCAGACGGTGTCGGAGATGGTCAGTTCCTGGATACCGGAGATGGCCACGATGTCGCCGGCCTCGGCGCTGTCCTGCTCGATCCGCTCCAGCCCCATGAAGCCCAGCACCTGCAACACCTTGCCTTGGCGCTTCTTGCCTTCGCGGTCGACGATCGCCACCGGCATGTTCTTCTTCAGCGTGCCACGCTGGATGCGGCCGATGCCGATCACGCCGACGAAATTGTTGTAGTCGAGCTGGCTGATGCGCATCTGGAAAGGGCCGTCGGTGGCCACGGGCGGTGCCGGCACGTGCTGCATGATGGCCTCGTACAGTGGCGTCATGTCGCCCGAACGCACGTCGTCGGTGAGGCCGGCGTAGCCGTTCAGGCCCGAGGCGTAGATGATCGGGAAGTCCATCTGCTCGGCCGTGGCGCCGAGGCGGTCGAACAGGTCCCATACCTGCTCCACGACCCACTCCGGCCGCGCGCCGGGGCGATCGACCTTGTTGATGACCACGATCGGCTTGAAGCCCATCGCGAACGCCTTCTGCGTCACGAAGCGGGTCTGCGGCATCGGGCCGTCCATCGCATCGACCAGCAGCAGCACCGAGTCGACCATCGACAGCACGCGCTCCACCTCGCCGCCGAAGTCGGCGTGGCCGGGCGTATCGACGATGTTGATGCGGTTGCCCTTCCAGGTGATCGCGGTGTTCTTGGCCAGGATGGTGATGCCGCGTTCCTTTTCCTGGTCGTTGCTGTCCATCACGCGCTCGGCCAGCACGGGGCGCTCGCTGAGCGTCCCGGACTGCTTGAGGAGCTGGTCGACGAGGGTGGTCTTGCCGTGGTCGACGTGGGCGACGATGGCGATGTTGCGGAGGTTTTCGATGGACATGGGCACGGGCTATGGAGGCGGGTCGGAACGACGGGCCGTTGGCGGAAAGGGAAGGCCTGCCAGCGTTCCACGCGGGTGCAACGGCGGGAACACGAAAACGCGGGCGATCGGTGATCGTCCGCGTCGGGGGATGGCATGTTGCGGCGCATTATACGCGTCGGGTCGCCATCGCGCACGTGGCCGCCGGGCTTGTGATCGGATGCGGACGGCTCCACATACCGCAGGTTGCATCGGTGGCTTGCCAATTCGATAGTTTTTATGAATTGATGTTATCGCAACAATCAATTTTCACTATTAATCTGGTCCGCCTAGAATGCACGGCGTCGGTGCCAAGGCGCCTTCGTTTCCATCCCCAACCTCCCAAAGGAGTCATGCCATGTCCCTCATCAACACCCAGGTCCAGCCGTTCAAAGTCAATGCCTTCCACAACGGCAAGTTCATCGAAGTCACCGAAGCGAACCTGAAGGGCAAGTGGTCGGTCCTGATCTTCATGCCGGCGGCCTTCACCTTCAACTGCCCGACCGAGATCGAGGACGCGGCCGACAACTACGCCGAGTTCCAGAAGATGGGCGCGGAGGTCTACATCGTCACCACCGACACGCACTTCTCGCACAAGGTGTGGCACGAAACCTCGCCGGCCGTGGGCAAGGCCAAGTTCCCGCTGATCGGCGACCCGACCCACCAGCTCACCAACGCCTTCGGCGTGCACATCCCGGAAGAGGGCCTGGCCCTGCGCGGCACCTTCGTGGTGAACCCGGAAGGCATCATCAAGACGCTGGAGATCCACTCCAACGAGATCGCCCGCGACGTCTCGGAAACCGTGCGCAAGCTCAAGGCCGCCCAGTACACCGCCGCCCATCCGGGCGAAGTGTGCCCGGCCACGTGGAAGGAAGGCGCCAAGACCATCGCGCCGTCGCTGGACCTGGTCGGCAAGATCTGAGTCCGACCTGTTCCCATCCCCGCCGCGTGCGGGGGTGGGAACAAATCCCAGGCGCTGCGTGCGGCGCTTCGGATTTGTTCCCACGCAATGTTCCGGGCGTCCCGCATCGCCGGGCCGCCACGCTTCCGCTCACCCTGAAGAAAGGAGTCGCACCATGCTGGACGACGCTCTCAAGACCCAACTGGCCGCCTATCTGGAGCGCATCGTGCGCCCGATCCACATCGTCGCTTCGCTCGACGATGGCGCGGCCTCGGCCGAAGTGCGCGGCCTGCTGGACGACATCGTGGCCGCGTCCCCGCGCATCACGCTGGACGTGCGCAACGAGGAGGGCGTGCACACGCCGTCGTTCGCGCTGACCAGCCCCGGCGAAGACATCTCGCTGCGCTTCGCCGGCCTGCCGATGGGACACGAGTTCACCTCGCTGGTGCTGGCGCTGCTGCAAGTGGGCGGCTATCCGCCCAAGGTCGAGGCGGAGATCATCGAGCAGGTGAAGGCGCTCGATGGCGACTACGAGTTCCAGACGTATTTCTCCCAGTCCTGCCAGAGCTGCCCGGACGTGGTGCAGGCGCTGAACCTGATGAGCGTGCTGAACCCGCGCATCCGCCACGTCGCCATCGACGGCGCGTACTTCCCCGAGGAGGTGGAAGCGCGCGAAGTGATGACGGTGCCGACGATCTTCCTCAACGGCGAACGCTTCGGTCAGGGCCGCATGGACGTGGCGGAAATCGTCGCGCGGCTGGATACCGATTCGGACGCCCGCGAAGCGAAGAAGCTCGACGCCAGGGCGCCTTACGACGTGCTGGTGGTCGGTGGCGGCCCGGCCGGCGCGGCGGCGGCGATCTATGCCGCGCGCAAGGGCATCCGCACGGGCGTCGCGGCCGAGCGCTTCGGCGGCCAGGTGCTCGACACGCTGGCCATCGAGAACTTCATCTCGGTGAAGGAAACCGAAGGCCCGAGGCTGGCGGCGGCGCTGGAAGAGCACGTGCGCGAATACGAGGTGGACGTGATGAACCGCCAGCGCGCCGAGAAGCTTGTGCCCCGCGAGGGCGGCATCACGGTGCAGTTCGCCAACGGCGGTTCGCTCACCAGCAAGACCGTGATCCTGGCCACTGGCGCGCGCTGGCGCGACATGGGCGTGCCCGGCGAAACCGAATACCGCACCAAGGGCGTCACCTACTGCCCGCACTGCGACGGCCCGCTGTTCAAGGGCAAGAAGGTGGCGGTGATCGGTGGCGGCAATTCCGGCGTCGAGGCCGCCATCGACCTGGCCGGCGTGGTGGCGCACGTCACCCTGATCGAGTTCATGCCCGAACTGCGTGCCGATGCGGTGCTGCAGCGCAAGCTCTACAGCCTGCCCAATGTCGAGGTGATCCGCTACGCCCAGACCACCGAAGTGATCGGCGACGGCAACAAGGTGACCGGCCTGGCCTACACCGACCGCGCGAGCGGCGAAAGCCACACGCTGGAACTGGCGGGCGTGTTCGTGCAGATCGGCCTGTTGCCGGTGACCGACTGGCTCCGGGGCAGCGGCGTGGAATTGACCCCGCGCGGTGAAATCGTCATCGATGCGCACGGCCGCACCAACGTGCCCGGCGTGTTCGCCGCCGGCGACGTCACCACGACGCCGTACAAGCAGATCGTCGTGGCCGTGGGCGGCGGTGCCACCGCTTCGCTGGCCGCGTTCGATCACCTGATCCGCACCAGCGCGCCGTGCGAGCCGGCCACGAATTGATCGTGTCGAACCGGTGACGGGACGGGTGTCCATGCGGGCGCCCGTGTCGCGGATCCTGGCAGGCCAGGCGTCTTCCTTCGCCGCCGGAATCAGGCCGCAGCCCGGCCAAGCGCGAACCGTTGCGCGAAGGCGGCGGCCGACATCGGCTTCCCGAAGAGGTAGCCTTGTCCCTCCTCGCAGCCTTCGGTGCGCAGGCGCCGCCACTGCTCGTGCGTCTCCACGCCCTCGGCAATGGTGCGCAGGTTGAAGGCGCGCGCGATATCGAGGATGGCGCGGATCAACGAGGCATCACGGGGCGAATCCAGCATCCCCTGGACGAAGAAACGGTCGATCTTGATGCGATCCAGGGGGTAGCGCTTCAGCAGGCTGAGCGAAGCGTATCCGGTGCCGAAGTCGTCGAAGGCGATGCCGACGCCGCACGCATGGAGCCGCTCCAGCACCGCCAGGGCCACGTCGTCCCGGTCGAGCACGATGTTCTCGGTGACTTCCAGTTCCAATGCATCGGGAGGCAGGCCGTGGCGCGCCAGCGTCGCCGTCACCTCCTTGTCCAGGTCGCCGGTATGGAACTGGGCGCCGAACAGGTTGATGCCCATGCGCAGTTCCGGTGCGCCGTGGCGACGCCAGTGAGCGGCCTGGGCGCAGGCTTCGTTCATGACGAAGGCGCCGACGGAAATCGCCAGCGGGCTGCCTTCCAGCGAAGGCAGGAACGATGCGGGCGACAACAGGCCCCGCTCGGGATGGTGCCAGCGCAGCAGCGCTTCGCAGCCGGTCAGCGCGCCATCGGACAGTCGCACCTGGGGCTGGTAGAAAAGCAGGAATTCGCCTTCGTCCACGGCGCGATGGAGTTCCATGCCATACAGGCGGCGCGCCACCGCCGCCATGCGCAATTCCGGGGTGAAGAGCACGCAGCGGGCACGGCCGCTGGCCTTGGCGTGGCAAAGCGCAAGATCGGCGGCGCCGACCAGTTCGAGCGCTTCCAGTGCCTGGGCGGGGGCGAGCGCCACGCCGCAACTGGCGGCCACGCGCATCTCGTGGTTGTCCACGTGGATGGGCCGGGCCAGTTCGATGCGTACATCCTGCGCCACGCGCATGGCCGTCTCGGCATCGGCCATGCCGGGCAGGAGCGCCGCGAATTCGTCGCCTCCCAGGCGCGCCACGAGCGCCTCGCCGCCGAACGCGTCGCGCAGGCGTTGCGCCGAATGTTGCAGCACGAGGTCTCCCAGCAGATGGCCGAGCGTGTCGTTGATGTCCTTGAATCCATCCAGATCTATCATCACCACGGCAGCCGATTCGTCCCGCTGCAGCGCCTGTTCGACGACCTGGTAGAAGCGGGCGCGATTGGCCAGGCCGGTCAGAGCGTCGGTGTGGATCTGGCGACGCAGCTCCTGTTCCTCGCGCCGGGCCGCGCTGATGTCCTTCAGCACCGCTTCGAAACGCATTCCTTGCGGATCTTTCCAGCAGAACAGCGAGAAGCCGAAGCGGGTTTCGCTGCCGTTCTTGTGCAGGGCGTCCAGTTCGGAGGGGATGCCGATCCGGTCGACCGACTCCTGTGCCACCGCGCGCGCCACCAGCGCGGCGAAGGCGGCGCGGTTGCGGGTGGGAAGCAGCAGGTCGATGGGCTGTCCCGGGCCTTCCTGGTTCGGGTAACCCAGCGCGGAGGAGGCCGCCTCGTTCCAGGCCAGGATGCGGCGCGAGTCGTCGAACCAGACCACGGGCGTGGAGGATGCGCCGGCATAGTCCTCGAAGCGGGGCCGGCTGCGCTGGGTGGAGATCGCGATGCGGCGAAGCTCCAGGCGGTCGGATGCCATCTTCGCCAGTTCCAGCAGGCGTGCCCGGTCGGATTCGGAAAAATCCGCGCGCGCCACATGGTCGATGACGCACAGCGCGCCCAGCGCGTGTCCTTCCGGCGTCACCAGCGGCACGCCGGCATAGAAGCGCACGCCGTTCGGGCCATCGACCAGCGGGTTGTCGTGGAAGCGCTCGTCTTCGCGCGCGTCCCCGACCACCATCACCTCGCGCTGGTTGATCGCATGGGCGCAGAAGGAGACATCCCGACCCATGTTCACCTCGCCCACGCCGGTACTGGCGGCGAAGAAGACGTGATCGCTTCCGATCATGTTCACGGCCGCCACCGGCATGCCCAGCATGCGCGCGGCGATGCGCACCACAGGCTCCAGGCCCGACACGAGCTGTTCGTCGTCCAGGCCGTAATCCGACAGCGCACGCAGGCGCTCGGGTTCGTCGGGCGGGATCGCGGGGCAACGCATCGCCTGCTCCTCATTGCCTTGTTTGCCCGGGGCGTTCGTGCCGGGCGGACCATGTACGGCGGGAAAGGCTAGCGCCGCTCGTGGCCGGTTGCATTTTGCGGTGCAAGACACCTGTGGAGGGCAGGAGGCGATGAACGGCAAAGCCGCGTCGTCGGACGCGGCTTTGCCGGGCAGCGGACGGCGCGCCGGATCAGTCGTCCAGCTTTTCGCGAATCACCGCGCCGGAGTAGGCGTCGATCTTCAGTTCCACGCGCTGGCCACGGGAGTTGATGGCGTCGGCTTCCCAATGGCCATCGTCGTCGAACTCCAGGTCGCGGATGCGGGTGTAGCCGGCGGCGGTGAGTTTCGCGTGGATTTCGTCGGCGGTCAGTGGTGTGGCGCCGCCCGGATCCTGCGGGGCGTTGAGGATGGCGCCGGTGACCGGGTGCAGGACCAGGTCGATCTCGCGGCCGTAGGCGTCGATGGCTTCGGCTTCCCAGAAACCGTCGTCGAACTCGATGTCCTTCACCCGCACGTAGCCGGCGGCCAGCACGATGCGGCGCACATCGGCCGCGGAGATGGCGCCGGTGCCGCGCGAATCGAAGACGCGCACTTCGCCGCTGTCCGGATCGACCAGCAGGTCCACGCGCAGCCCTTCGGCGGTGGTGGCCTCGGCCGTCCAGTAGCCGTGGCGGTATTCCAGTTCGAACGGGGCGGTGTGGCCGGCGGCGGCGATGCGGTCCAACGCGGTGCCGGCGTCGATGGCGGGCTGCGCGGAGAACGCCAGCGGCGAGGCGAGGGCGATGGCCAGCGCGGCGGCAAGGGTCTTGGCGTGACGCATGATGGTGCTCCTTGTGGTGGGAAGAAGAATCGGCTCGTCGCCGACGCCGCGCACTTTGCGCCGGGGTGTATAAACGGGCTTTGATGGCTTCGTTAACGAGGCGTTTACCCGCCCGGCCCGAGCATCGCCGCCATGAAACGATGGGCCCTCCTGCTGTTGTCGCTGGTTTCGTCCAGCGTGTTCGCCGACGATCAGGCGTCGGTGCGGCGCGCGGTCGAGGAAGGTCGCCTGCGTCCGCTCACCGAGATCATCACGCTGGTGCAGGCGCGCTATCCGGGGCGCGTGGTGGACGTGGACCTGGAGCGGCGAAGCGGCGGGCGTTACGTCTACGAGATCGAACTGCTGGACCAGAACCGCCGCAAGCTGGAGATCAAGGTCGACGGCGCCAGTGGTGCGATCCTGGAAACCGAAGGCGTGGACGGGCGTGCCTTCCACGCCTTGCCGGTGCTGCTGCGGCGCGTGCTGGAGCAGTATCCGGGCCATGTCATCGACGTGGAGTTCGAGCACGGCCTGTACCAGATCGAGGTGGCGCGCACCGACGGCACGCACATCCAGGTGAGCGTGGACCCGGTGGATGCGCGCATCGTCCGCGACGAGGACCGCACCGCCCAGCTCGCCCGCATGCGGCCGATGCCGGAGGTATTGGAGCGCGTGCTGGAACGCTACTCGGGCACGGTGCTGGAAGGCGAACTGGAACGTGGCCCGGATGGGCGCTACTACTACGAGTTCGAGATCCAGGACGAGGACGGGGAAACCACCACGCTGCACGTGGACGCCGTCACGGGCGACATCCTGCGCGAGGAGGAGGACTGATGCGCGTGCTGATCGTCGAGGACGATGCGCAACTGGCCCAGCGCATCGCGCAGGTGGTCGAACAGGCCGGGCTGCTGCCGGAAACCTGCGGCGACGGTGGCGAAGCGGAGTTCCTGGGCGCCACCGAAAGCTACGACGCGGCCGTGGTGGACCTGGGCCTGCCCGGCCGCGACGGCGTCTCGCTGATCCGCCACTGGCGCGAACAGGGGCGCGATTTCCCGGTGCTGATCCTGACCGCGCGCAACCGCTGGAGCGACAAACTCGCCGGCTTCGGCGCCGGTGCCGACGACTACCTGACCAAGCCCTTCCAACTGGAAGAAGTGGTGCTGCGCCTGCGCGCCCTGATGCGCCGCGCGCGCGGCCATGCCGATACCGTGCTGAGCGTCGGTCCCTTGCGCTACGACACGGTGAACTCGCGCTTCTTCGTCGACGACGGCCCGCTCCAGCTCACCGCGCAGGAGCAGCGCATCCTGGCGTACCTGATGCACAACGCCGGCCAGGTCGTCAGCCGCGGCGAGATCGCCGAGCACGTCTACCAGCGCGACCTGGAGCCGGACTCCAACACCGTGGACGTGCTGATCGGCCGCATCCGCAGGAAGCTCGGCCATGCGCTGATCCGCACCGAGCGCGGCCTGGGCTTCCGGCTGGTCGACGACGCATCGTGATGCCGAAAGGGCTGGCCGGCCGCCTGATCCTGCTGGGCATGCTCTGCGCCTGCCTGATCGCACTGGCCGGCGGCTGGCTGCTGCGCTCGGGCCTGCAATCGGCGATGCGGCACGGCTTCGAGCAACGCCTGGCCGAACGCGCCGACATGCTGGTCGCGCGCTTCTCGCCCGCGTCATCGCGCCATCCGGACAATGCGCCGCTGGCCTACGCCGAGCCGCGCAGCGGCGACGAGTTCGGCCGCATCTTCTCCGGCTGGTATTGGCGCCTGACCGGGGAAGGCCTGGCGCTGCGCTCGCGTTCGCTCTGGGATGCCGACGTGACCGACGTGCGCGCCGTCGGAACCCGCAGACTCACGGCCGGGAATCCCCAAGGTCCGGCTCTCGCCCGTCATTCCCGCGAAGGCGGGAATCCAGCGTCTTTGATTTCCAATGAGACGAAGTCACTGGGTTCCCGCCTTCGCGGGAATGACGGGAATTTTTCGACGCTGCTTGCTCGCGGCCCGCGCGGCGAAGCCCTGATGGGCATCGCGCAGGACGTGACGCTGGCCGAACGGCCCCTGCGACTGGAAGTCTACGGCCCGGCCGATCCGGTGCTGGCCGAGCTGCGCGCCTTCGACCGGCTGCTCGCGATGATCTTCGCCTTCCTGCTGCTGGCGATGGCGTTGACCGCCGTGATCCAGGCGCGCGTCGGCCTGCGCCCGCTCGCGCGCCTGCGCGAGGCGCTGGCGCGGGCCAAGGACGGCACGCGCGAACGGCTGGGCGGCGGCTACGGGCCCGATCTGGATCCGCTCGCCGCCGAACTGGACGATCTGCTCGCGCGCAACGCCCGCATCGTCGCGCGCGCGCGCAGCCATGCCGCCGACCTGGCCCATGCGCTGAAGAAGCCTCTGGCGCTTTTGCGCAGCGATGCCGACGCCGATGCGTCCGTGCCATCGCCTCAGGTGCGCAGCCAGGTGCGGGACATGACGCGCCTGATCGACCGCCACCTGGCGCGCGCCGGCAGCGGTGCCGGCGAGCGCCGCCGCATCGCGGTCGCGCAGCATCTGGCCGACCTGCTCGCGCTGATGCGGCAACTGCACGCGGCGCGCGACATCCATTGGGAGATGCGGGTTCCGGCCCGGTTGCATTGGCGCGGGGAGGCCACCGACTTCGAGGAAATGCTCGGCAACCTGATGGACAACGCCGGCAAGTGGGCCGCCAGCCGCGTGCGCGTCGCCGCCGGCATCGAGGCCGGCGAAGTCGTCATCGACATCGACGACGACGGTCCCGGCCTTTCCGAGGCGCAATTGGCGCGGGCGGCGCGGCGCGGGCAACGCTTCGACGAAAGCGTGGAAGGCAACGGGCTCGGGCTGGCGATCACCGCCGACATCGCCGAGACCTACGAAGGCCGCCTGGAACTGTCGCGCGGCGGCCTGGGCGGCCTGCGCGCGCGCCTCGTGCTGCCGGCCTGACCGCCGCCGCGCTACCATGCCCGGCCCATCATCGAGGAAATCCCCCATGTCCGACCTGCGCGCCGAAATCGTCACCTCCCGCGGCACCATCCATCTCACCCTGACGCCGGACCAGACTCCGGTCACGGTCGCCAACTTCGTGAACCTGGCCCAGCGCGGCTACTACGATGGCTTGACCTTCCACCGCGTCATCCCCGATTTCATGATCCAGGGCGGCTGCCCGAACGGCGTGGGCAACGGCGGCCCCGGCTACCGCTTCGAGGACGAGTGCACCCCGGCGCTGCGCCACGAGCGCGGCGTGCTGTCGATGGCCAACGCCGGCCCCGGCACCAACGGCAGCCAGTTCTTCGTCACCCACGTGCCGTGCTCGTGGCTGGACGGCAAGCACACCGTGTTCGGCAAGGTCGTCGGCGCGGAAGACCAGGCCGTGGTCGATGCGGTGCAGGGCGGCGACACCATCGAAACCATCCGCATCGTCGGCGACGCCTCCGCGCTGCTGGATGCGCAGAAAGCGCGCGTGGCGCAGTGGAACGCGGCGCTGGATCGCGCCTGATCCGCGTTTTTCCCGCATCGGCGAAGAAGCAAGGGGATGGCCGGTGCCATCCCCTTCTCGTTGCGCGGCGTTCGGGAATCAGAACGTCTTTTTCAGGCTGACGTAGATGTTGCGGCCATCGCCCACGCGCGTGGTGGTCATCACGCCCGAGGACGGCAGGCGGCGCTGATCGAAGACGTTGTTGATGCCCAGCAGGATCTCCGTGCTGCCGTCCAGGAACGGAACGTAGGACTGGAACGGACGCCAGCGCATCTGGACGTTGCTTTGCGAGAACGACTTGTTCACGTAGGTGAGCAACTGACCGCCGGACATCACGGTTTCCGGGTTCTGGTCCGGTGCGAACCAGTGCGTCACGTCGAAGGACAGGGTGAAGTCGTCGGCGAATGGCCGGACGTCCATGCCGAGGCGGGCGCGGTCGGCGAAGGCCCAGGGCGTCTTCCTCCGGGTCTCGTCGTCGAACTGGTCGAGCTGTTCGTAGGTCAGGAACGCGCCCCAGTGTTCGCGGCTGTACGAGGCTTCCGCTTCCACGCCGCGGCGCTTGGCCAGGCCCACGTTCTCGTAGCGCACATAACGGGAACCGGCGGGCGACAGCGGGCCGTCGTGATCGATGACCAGTTCGATCAGGTTGTCGATCTTGCCGTTGAAGTACATGGCCTTGAGGCGGAAGCGGTCGTCATCGGCGAACAGGCCGTTGCCGTGCCAGGAGAAGCCGCCCTCGTATTCCTTGGCCGTTTCCGAGCCAAGGTCGGGATTGGGCATGTACCAGTAGTGGATGTTCAGCGGGCCATGCGAGGACGTTTCGTGCGGAGTGGGCGCGCGGAAGGTTTCCGAGTAGTTGGCCAGCAGGTTGAAACCCTCCGCCACTTCGAAGCTCGCGCCCAGGCGCGGCGAGAAGCGGCTGTTGTCGTAGGTTTCCGCCAGCCCCTGCACTTCGCGGTCGAACTGGTCGTAGCGGCCGCCAAGCTGGATCGCGAGGCGGTCGTCGAGCCAGCGCGATTCGTGCTGGAAGAAGACGCCCAGGTCCTTGTAGTCGTTGGGCATGGAATTGAAGTCGCTGTACTCGCCATCGAGGATGTAGATCGCATCCTCTTCGCGGTGCTCGTAGTCGAAACCCACGAGCAGGCGATGGTTCACCGGGCCGGTGCTGAAGGTCATCAGGTTCTGGGCATTGATGCCCCGGCGCTCGTCGGCGTTCTTGTAGTAGAGGTCCACGCCACGTTCGTAGCCCTTCTCGCTGTAGGCCTCGGTCTGGTAGGCGTTCACCGACAGATCGAGCCAGGGACCGGCGCCGCGCGAAGTGAAGCCCAGCACGGTGTCCTTCTGCATCATGGTGCCCACCACGGCGCCGTTCTGCTCGGTGAACTCGTAGTGGAACAGGCTGTTCCAGCCGGAGTGGAAGTCGTTGCTCTGCTCGTAGTGGCTGAGCTTGAGCTGGTTCTCGTCGTTGAAGCGCACCCCGCCCTTGAAGAAGTAGGTGACGATGTGCTCGTCGTTGTCCGTGGAGTCGTAAAGGGTGCCGTTGCTGGCCTCGAGGGCCTCCGACCATTCGATCTCGCCCTTGTCGTACACCTTGGCGAAGGCCAGCAGCTCGACCGGACGGCTTTCCGGCGCCCACGCGAAGGCGGCCGAATATTGATTGGCGTTGTTGCTGTCGTGGCGGTACTTCACCTGCACGCCGACGTCGCGGCCGGGCAGGGTGTAATCGCTGGCATCCTTCGTGGTGGAACCGATCACGCCGCCGATGGCGCCACCGCCATGCGAGATGGACGAAGCGCCGCGCACCACTTCCACCTGCTTGAGCAGGTCCGTGTCCATGCGGAAGCTCGATACCTGGTTGGAATACAGGTTGGCCGAGCGGCGCACGCCGTCCTGCATGATGATCACGCGGTTTTCGGTGCCGTGGCCGAAACCACGGATGGTGAAGCTCTGGCCCATGCTGCGGCCCATGTCGTTGCCGGTGTCGAAACCGGGCACCTTGGACAGGCTGCGGATGATGTCGGTGGCGAAGTCCAAGTCCTCCTCGCCCAGCACGCTGACCGAGCCGGGGTACTTGTCCACGTCGATGCCGAAACGGGTGCCGATGACGGTCTGGCGTGGCAGCACGTAGGTGCTGGCGAGCATGTGGTCCATTTCGGCGACGCATCCGGCGGGAATCTTTGCCACGAGGCACTCGCGCAGGGAGTCCCCGGGCTGGGCGGTACATGCTTGTCGTGCGTTGTCGATCAGGGTGGGGCAGGGTTCTGCGGCGAATGCGGGGGCACACAGGATCGTCGCGATCGCTGCGCTCATTGCCTTGATTTTCATGACTTTTCTCCAGTCTGGTCTGCTCAAGGCTGGCGGCAGCTTGCAATCGTTAATGATAACTATTCTTAATTGGAGGCGGCAATGGCGCGCATGTGGACACTTTGTCCACCCGGCGCGTGGATGCAGGCCAGGCTCTGGACCTTGGTTGAAGTGCGCCCGGCTGCATGGGCTGCGGGGCTGCGATCCGGGCTAAAATGATCGGCCGATCCGGCACCACCGAAGCGAGGACGAGTCGATGCCACACCTGGCCCAGCGCATGGGGCGCGCCAAGCCCAGCGCGATCATGCTGGTGGCCGAGAAGGCCAGGGCGCTGAAGGCGCAGGGGCGCGACGTGGTCAATTTCTCCATCGGCGTGCCGAACTTCCTGCCGGGCGAACACGTCTACGCCGCCGCGCGCGCGGCGCTGGACAGGGATTCGGGCCAGTACGGCTCCAATCGCGGCGGCGATGCGCTGCTGGACGCCTTCCTCGGCCATCTGGAAGGCAGCGGGCTTTCCGGTTACACGCGGCGCAACCTGTGCGTGGGCATCGGCGCCAAGCAGGTGCTCTACAACCTGGCCGAAGCCCTGCTCGATCCGGGCGACACCATCGCGTTCGCGACGCCGTACTGGACCACCTACGTCGACATCGCCGAGTTCGTCGGCGCGAAGACGCTGCGGCTGGAATGCCCGCCCGAGCGCGACTACAAGCTCACGCCGGACCAGCTCGACGCGGCCCTGGCGCAGAAGCCCAAGGTGTTCCTGTTCAACAATCCATCCAATCCGACCGGCATGGTCTACCACCGCGACGAGATCGCGGCGCTGGCGCAGGTGCTGGTGCGCCATCCGGATACCTGGATCGTGCTGGACGACATCTACAACCGCCTGGTGTTCGACGGCATCGGCTACCACAACGTGCTGCATTTCCGCCCGGAACTGCGCGAGCGCGCCATCGTCGTGGATTCGCTGTCCAAGACCTACGGCATGCCGGGCTGGCGCGTGGGTTTCGCCGCCGCGCCGGAGAGCGTCGCGCAGGCGCTGACGACGCTCAATTCCAACCACATCACCAGCCTGCCGGAAGTCGTTGCCGCGGCCGCCGTCGCCGCGCTGAGCGGGCCGCAGGACGTGCCGGCGGAAAAATGCGCGCAGTTCGCGAAAAAGCGCGACGTGGTGCTGGCCGCGCTGGCGGCGATCCCCGGCGTGCGCTGTCCGCGCCCGGAAGGCGCGTTCTACGTGTTCCCCGACATCAGCGTCGCGTTCGGCCGCGTGCATGCGCCAAGCGGCGCGGTCATCGACGACGACGTGGCGTTCTGCACCGCGCTGCTGGAGGCCAAGGCCGTGGCCTGCGTGCCCGGTTCGGCCTTCGGCGAGCCGCGCGCGCTGCGCATTTCCTACACCTGCGACGATGCCTCGCTCGCCGAAGGGCTCGGCCGCATCCGGGAGTTCTTCGCCGAACTTGCCTGACGCACCTGTTTTCAGGTCGCGCGTCCCTCGTCAGGTTCGGGATGCGCGGCATCCCCAAGCGACCACGCCCGGCGTGGCCGAGCCTGACGAAGCCACGCGGCGCGTCCCACATGCGCGCCGTTCCGTTCCCCTGGAGACCTCCCCATGAAAACTCCCGTTCGCGTCGCCGTTACCGGTGCTGCCGGCCAGATCGGCTACTCGCTGCTGTTCCGTATCGCCTCGGGCGAAATGCTCGGCAAGGACCAGCCCGTCATCCTGCAACTGCTCGAACTGCCGCTGGAAAAGGCCCAGGCCGCGCTCCGTGGCGTGATCATGGAGCTTGAGGATTGCGCCTTCCCGCTGCTGGCCGGCGTGGTCGGCACCGACGATCCGGAAGTGGCGTTCAAGGATGCCGACATCGCGCTTCTGGTCGGCGCGCGCCCGCGCGGCCCCGGCATGGAGCGCAAGGACCTGTTGCTGGAGAACGCCAAGATCTTCACCGCCCAGGGCGCGGCGCTGAACAAGGTCGCCAGCCGCGACGTCAAGGTGCTGGTGGTCGGCAACCCGGCCAACACCAATGCCTACATCGCGATGAAGTCCGCGCCGGACCTGCCGGCAAGGAATTTCACCGCCATGCTGCGCCTGGACCACAACCGCGCGCTCAGCCAGCTCGCCGGAAAGGCCGGCGTGCCGGTGGGCGACATCAGGAAGCTCATCGTCTGGGGCAACCACAGCCCGACGATGTATCCGGACTACCGTTTCGCCACCGTCGGCGGCGCTTCGCTGAAGGACAGGATCGACGACGCGGACTGGAACGCCAACGAGTTCATCCCGAAGGTCGGCAAGCGCGGCGCGGCGATCATCGAGGCGCGCGGCCTGTCTTCGGCCGCCTCGGCCGCCAACGCCGCCATCGACCACATCCGCGACTGGGTGCTCGGCAGCGACGGCGAGTGGGTGACGATGGGCATCCCCTCCGACGGCAGCTACGGCATCCCCGAAGGCGTGATCTTCGGCTTCCCGGTCACCACGCAGAACGGCGAGTACACCCTCGTCAAGGACCTGCCGATCGACGCCTTCAGCCAGGCGGCCATCGACAAGACACTGGCCGAACTGGAAGAAGAACGTTCCGGCGTTTCCCACCTATTGGGGTGAGCGGGGCTTTCGAGCGCGCGCCAGCGCGCGAGCCCGCGAACGCCCGCGCGCATGCAAGCGCGCGGGCCGGGCGGGGCCAGCGGGGCTTTCGAGCATCACGAGCCCGCGACACCCATGCGCCTGCGGGCGCGTGGGCCGGCTACGAAGCGACGCCGTCGAGCAGTGCGAGCCGTCGCTCCGCCACGGAGGCGGGTTCCGCCTCCGTTTCCGCCGCTTTGCTCCCGGCCTGGCACAGGGTCGGGCAGCGGGCGAGCATGAAGTCGATGTCGAAGTTGACCCGCTCGACCAGGAAGTCGACGAAGGCGCGCACCTTGGGCGACTGGCTGCGTCCACGCGGGAACACTGCGTTGAAGTCGTACTGCGGGCCGGTCCAGCCGGGCAGCACGCGCTGCACGTGGCCTTGCTGGAGGTAGGGCCTGATCGTCACGTCGGTCGCCAGCGTCACGCCTTCGCCGCACAGCAGCGCGCCGTCCAGCGGGCCCGGATCGTTGGCGACGAGGATGGGGTCGATGCGGAACTCGGCCGGGCCGCTGCCGTCGTCCAGGCTCCAGTAGTAGCCGTTGCCGCGGCGGTTCTTCTGCATCGCCAGGGTCCGGTGGTGTTGCAGTTCGTCAGGATGCAGCGGCTCGCCGTGGCGGGCGATGTAGGCCGGGCTGGCGTAGATCTGGGTGCGCAACGTGCCGAGCCTTCGCGCGACGAGGTTGGAGTCCGGCAGGCTGCCGCCGCGCAGGGCGACGTCGATCTCCTTGTCGATCAGGTCCTGCGGCTCGTTGGAGAGCAGCATCTCCACGCGTACTTCGGGATGGCGGGCATGGAACTCGCCCAGGAGCGGCGCGATCCAGGTGATGCCGATCGCGTAGGGCGCGGTGAATCGCAGCCAGCCGCGCGGCCCGCTCTGCAACTGGCCGACCGCGCTCTCGGCCTCCGCCAGCGCGTGCGAGATGCGCTGGCAGTGTTCGTAGTAGACATTGCCGGCCTCGGTCAGGCCGAGCTTGCGCGTGGTCCGGTGCAGAAGCTGCGCGCCCAGGCGCGCTTCCAGTTCCTGTACCTTGCGGCTGACCGTGGTCTTGGGCAGGCGCAGCGTCTTGGCCGCGCCGACGAAGCTGCCGTGTTCGACCACCTTGACGAAGATCAGCGTGTCGTTGAGGTCGTGGGTCATCGGAGAGACTCCTTTGGGTGAGATGGAGCAGTATCCGGATTGGACCGGATACGGGATGATCTTTCCCCCGAATCCAGACTAATCACGTACCGATTGCGGGCCTATCCTGTCGACACTTCGTCTCCGAACGTGTCTGCCGCGATGCCGTGCCTTTCATCTCTGGATTGTGGAATGAATGCGAAATCGACTGGAATGTCGACGCATTCGCCGATGTTTCTTCCCTTGCCCCTGCCTGGCCCGGGCATGCCCAGGCATCGGTCGGCGCCGAGGATTCCCGTCCCGGGCGACACGATAGCGCGTCCTGGAAGGATGTGCGTGGCGGGATTGTCCCTGTGGCGGGAGGAATAATCCCGTGAACGGGATATTGAACCCCGCCATCCTCGTACTGGGTGCCAGCGGCCGGGTCGGTGCCGGCATCGTCGGGGCGCTGCTGGAAGCCGGCTGCCCGGTGCTGGGCGTGGCGCGCGGCCGGGAACGGCTGATGCGGCTTTCGGACATCCATGCCGACGAGCCAGGACTGGAACTGATGCCCGGCTCCGTCGCCGACGACGCGCAGGCCGCGGAACTTGCGCGGCGCCTGCGCGGCCGGCCGCTGCGCGCCATCGTCGCGAGCCTGGCCGGCCCCCTGGAGCGCGGTCGCCTGCTGGATCGCCCGGTGGAACACCTGATGCGCAAGCTGGAACTGGACCTGCTGCCGCACCTGGCCGCGGCCCGGCACCTGTTGCCGCTGTTGGCCGAATCCCCGGCGAACCGTGGCCACGATCCCGCCCACTACATCCTCGTCGGTGCGACCGGAGCCGAGCACGGCTGGGCCGGCTACGGTGAAGCCTCGATCGCCGCCGCCGCGCAGACGATGCTGGCCAAGGTGCTGCACGGCGAGGCCGCCGCGCTCGGCGTGCGCGTGCAGATGCTGTCGCTCGACCATCCCCTGTGCGACCCGCAGGACGCCAGCCGCAACTGCCCGCGCTGGCCGAGCGCGCTGTCGGTGGGTCGCCGTGTGGTCGCGATGCTGACCAGCCGCCAGCCGGTGGCGCCGGTAGTGCGGTTTTCCGCCGCCTGGGCGCCACCGCCGGCGGCGACCTTGTATCCACTCTCGCCCAATGCCCCCACGCCCTCCGGGTTGACGGGCTGATGCCATCCGCGTTCCTCACCTTCCTTCCCTGCGGAAACCTTTCCATGAATGCCGACACGATCATTGCTTCGCCCCGGACGCGGTTGCTGGCGCTGGGGGCCTTCGGACTCCTCGCACTGGCCGTGCTGGCCGGTTGCGGCAGCCAGGCCGAGCCTGCCGCGCCACCGCCGCCGACGGTCAGCGTCGCGCCGGTGCTGCTCAGGGAGGTCAGCCAGTGGGACGAATACAGCGGCCGCGTCGAGGCGGTCGAAAGCGTCGAGTTGCGCCCGCGCGTTTCCGGCTACATCGAACGCGTCGACTACGTCGAAGGCCAGGAAGTCAAACGCGGCGATGTGCTGTTCACCATCGATGCGCGCAGCTATCGCGCCGAGCTCGAGCGCGCGCAGGCGCAACTGGCGCGCGCCCGCAGCCTCGCCGCACAGGGCCGCAGCGAGGTCGAACGCGCCCGCGTGCTGTCGGCGCAGAACGCCATGTCGACCGAACTGTACGAACAGCGCCGCGCCGCCGCCGCGGTGGCCGAGGCGGACGCCGCCGCCGCGCAGGCCGCCGTCGAGGCCGCGCGCCTGAACCTGGAATGGACGAAGGTGCGCGCGCCGATCGACGGCCGCGCCGGCCGCGCGCAGGTGACGGCCGGCAACCTGGTCGTCGCCGGCGACGCGACCGGCGTGCTGACCACGCTGGTGTCGCTCGACAGGGCGCACGTGCATTTCGACGCCGACGAGAAGGCATTCCTGCGCTACGCCCGGATGGCACGCGACGGCAAGCGCCCGAGCGAGCGCGACGGCGGAGTGCCGGTGCAGGTCGCGCTGCTGGACGAGCAGGGGTTCCCGCATGAGGGCGTCGTCGATTTCCTCGACAACCGGGTCGATCGCGGTACCGGCACGATCCGCGCCCGGGCCGTGCTGGACAACCGCGAGCGCCTGTTCACGCCCGGCCTGTTCGCCCGCGTGCGGTTGCTGGGAAGCGGCAGTTTCCCGGCGCTCCTGATCGACGAGACGGCGGTGCTGACCGACCAGGACCGCAAGTACGTCTACGTCCTGGCCGAGGACGGCACCGCGCAACGCCGCGACGTGCGGCTGGGGCGCAGCGCGGACGGGCTGCGCATCGTCGAGGACGGGCTCGCGGCAGGCGACCAGGTGATCGTCGGCGGCCTGCAGAAGGTATTCATGCCGGGCATGCCGGTGGATGCGCAGCCGGTGCGGATGGGGGCGGCGGACGTGGCCATGCATTGATGAGCACGTCGAAAAGCCCCGTCATCCCCGCGAAGGCGGGGATCCAGTGCCTTCAGCCCATTGAAACAGAAAGACGCTGGATCCCCGCCTTCGCGGGGATGACGAGAAAAAGCAGGCTTTTCGAGGTTCCCTGATGTGCCGTTGCCTCGTTGCCTCGTTGCCTCGTTGCGCGACAGCGGGCGAGGCAAACCTGATTCACACAAGCCCGATTCACACAAGCCTGATCCTGACAGGCAGCCCTTTCGAGAGGCCCCATGGACTTTTCCCGATTCTTCATAGAACGCCCGATCTTCGCCGCCGTGCTGTCGATCGTGATCTTCGCCGCCGGCCTGATCGCGATTCCGATGCTGCCCATTGCCGAATACCCGGACGTGGTGCCGCCGTCGGTCGTGGTGCGCACGGTGTATCCGGGCGCGAACCCGAAAGTCATCGCCGAAACCGTCGCCACGCCGCTGGAAGAGGCGATCAACGGCGTGGAAGGCATGATGTATCTCAAATCGGTGGCGGGTTCCGACGGCGTGCTCCAGATGACCGTCACCTTCCGTCCCGGCGTGGATGCCGACGAGGCGGCGGTGCGCGTGCAGAACCGCGTCGCGCAGGCGCAGGCGCGCCTGCCCGAGGACGTGCGGCGGCAGGGCGTCACCACGCAGAAGCAGTCGCCCACCTTCCTGATGGTGGTGCACCTGACCTCGCCGGACGGCCGCTACGACACGCTCTACCTGCGCAACTACGCGCGCCTGCACGTCAAGGATGCGCTGGCGCGCATTCCCGGCATCGGCGATGCGCAGGTCTTCGGCGGAGGCGACTACGCGATGCGCGCCTGGCTCGATCCGGACCGCATCGCCGCGCTCGGCCTCACCGCATCCGACGTGGTGGCGGCGATGCGCGAGCAGAACGTGCAGGTGTCGGCCGGCCAGCTCGGCGCCGAACCGATGCCCGGCAGCCGCTTCCTGACGCTCATCAACGCGCAGGGCCGGCTGCGCAGCGAGGAGGAGTTCGGCCGGATCGTGCTGAAGGCCGGCGGCGACGGGCAGGTCGTGTACCTGTCCGACGTGGCGCGGCTGGAACTGGGCGCGGGCGACTACACGCTGCGTTCGCAGCTCGACGGCAAGAACGCCGTGGGCATCGGCATCTTCCAGGCGCCGGGCGCGAACGCCTTGCAGATCCGCGACCAGGTGATCGCGACGATGGACGAGCTGGCCCGCGCTTTCCCGCAAGGCGTGGAATACCAGTCGGTCTACGACACCACGATCTTCGTGCGCGATTCGATCGGCGCCGTGGTGTGGACCCTGCTGGAAGCGGTGCTGCTGGTGGTGCTGGTCGTGATCCTGTTCCTGCAGACCTGGCGCGCGTCGGTGATCCCGCTGCTGGCGGTGCCGGTGTCGATCGTCGGAACCTTCGCCGGGCTGTACCTGCTCGGCTATTCGATCAACACCCTGAGCCTGTTCGGCCTGGTGCTGGCGATCGGCATCGTGGTCGACGACGCCATCGTCGTGGTCGAGAACGTGGAGCGGAACATCGAGGAAGGCTTGTCGCCGCACGCCGCCGCGCACCAGGCCATGAAGGAAGTGTCCGGGCCGATCATCGCGATCGCGCTGGTGCTGTGCGCGGTGTTCGTGCCGATGGCGTTCCTTTCCGGCGTCACCGGGCAGTTCTACAAGCAGTTCGCCGTGACCATCGCCATTTCCACGGTGATTTCGGCGATCAACTCGCTGACGCTCTCGCCCGCCCTGGCGGCGCGCCTGCTCACCTCGCACGATGCGCCGAAGGACGCGGCCTCGCGCCTGATCGAGCGCCTCGCGGGCTGGGTGTTCCGCCCGTTCAACCGCTTCTTCAAGGCCAGTTCGGAGCGTTACCAGGGCGCGGTGTCGCGCGCGCTGCGCCGTCGCGGCACGGTGTTCGCGGTGTACGCGGCGCTGCTGCTGGGCACCGGCGCGATGTTCCAGGCGGTGCCGGGCGGCTTCATCCCGACCCAGGACAAGCAGTACCTGATCGCCGGCGTGCTGTTGCCCGAAGGCGCGTCGCTGGAGCGCACCGACGCGATGCTGCGCAAAGCGACCGACATCGCGATGCGGACCGAGGGCGTGGCGCACGCGATCTCCTTCCCCGGCCTCAACGCGTTGCAGTTCACCAATACGCCCAACACCGGGGTCGCGTTCCTGACGCTGGACCCGTTCGCGCAACGCACGCGCGGCGCCGCGCAGATCAATGCGGAGATCAACGCGAAGATCGGCGCCTTGCAGGAAGGCATCGCGTTCTCCATCCTGCCGCCGCCGATCCTCGGGCTGGGCAACGGCGCGGGCTATTCGCTGTTCGTCGAGGACCGCGCGAACCTCGGCTACGGCGCGTTGCAGGAGGCGGTGAGCGCCTTGCAGGGCGCGGTCTCGCAGGAGGCCGGCCTGGGCTTTCCGATCGGCACCTACCAGGCCAACGTGCCGCAGCTCGACGCCGAGGTGGACCGGGCCAAGGCCAAGGCGCACGGCGTGCCGCTGAGCGCGCTGTTCGACACGCTGCAAACCTATCTGGGTTCGGCCTACGTCAACGACTTCAACCAGTTCGGCCGCACCTGGCAGGTGATCGCGCAGGCCGACGCGCCGTTCCGCGACAGCGTCGAGGACATCGCCAACCTGCGCACCCGCAACGAACACGGCGAGATGGTCCCGATCGGCTCGATGGTGACGATCAGCCAGACCTACGGGCCCGACCCGGTGCTGCGCTTCAACGGCTATACCGCCGCCGACCTGGCCGGCGAGGCCGACCCGCGGCTGCTGTCCTCCTCCGAGGCGATGGCCAGGGTGGCCGAGCTGGCGCGGCAGGTGCTGCCGCCCGGCATGCAGATCGCCTGGACCGACCTGAGCTACCAGCAGGCCACCCAGGGCAACGCCGCCCTCATCGTGTTCCCGCTCGCGGTGCTGCTGGTGTTCCTGGTGCTGGCCGCGCTGTACGAAAGCTGGACGCTGCCGCTGGCGGTGATCCTGATCGTGCCGATGTGCCTGCTGTCGGCGCTGTTCGGCGTGTGGCTGGCGGGCGGGGACAACAACGTGTTCGTGCAGGTCGGCCTGGTCGTGCTGATGGGGCTGGCGTGCAAGAACGCGATCCTGATCGTCGAATTCGCGCGCGAACTGGAAATGCAGGGGCGCGGCATCGTCGAGGCGGCGCTGGAAGCCTGCCGGCTGCGCCTGCGCCCGATCGTGATGACCTCGATCGCCTTCATCGCCGGCACCGTGCCGCTGGTGTTCTCCAGCGGCGCGGGCGCCGAGGTGCGTTCGATCACCGGCATCACCGTGTTCGCCGGCCTGCTGGGCGTCACCGCCTTCGGCCTGTTCCTGACGCCGGTGTTCTACGTCGCGCTGCGCAAGATGGCCGGAAGGCCGCTGGTGCGGCATGGCGAATCCACGTTCGCGGTCGATCCGGAGCCCGCCGGTTCCCGCTCCCTGCCCATCTGAATCTCATCGACCATCGACCAAGGAGCTACCCATGAGTGCCACTTCGAAGATCGCCCTCGTCACCGGCGCCACGCGCGGCATCGGCCACGAAACCGTGAAGCCACTGGCGCAGGCCGGCGTGCACGTGCTGCTGGCCGGCCGCGATCGCGGCCGCGCCGTGGATGCGGCGTTGAAACTGCAACTGGAAGGCCTGCCGGTCGAGGCGATCCAGCTGGACGTGACCGATGCCGCCGGCATCGCCGAGGCCGCGCGGCAGGTGAAGGAAAAGCACGGGCGCCTGGACATCCTCGTCAACAACGCCGGCATCCTGCTGGAAGACCCGCGCCGGCCGCCTTCGAGCGTGCCGCTGGAAGTCTGGCGGCAGACCTTCGACACCAACCTGTTCGGCCTGGTTGCCGTCACGCAGGCGTTCCTGCCGCTGCTGCGGCTTGCGCCGGCCGGGCGCATCGTCAATGTCTCCAGCATCCTCGGCTCGCTCGCGATGAACGCCGACCCGGCCTCGCCGGTCTACGACTTCAAGATTCCCGCCTACAACGCGTCCAAGGCCGCGGTGAACGCCTGGACGCTGCAACTGGCCTGGGAACTGCGCGGCACGCAGGTCAAGGTCAACACCATCCATCCAGGCTACGTGCAGACCGACATGAACGGCGGCGAAGGCCAGATCGGCGTGGTCGAGGGCGCGAGAAGCAGCGTCGAACTGGCCCTGATCGGCAGCGAAGGCCCGAATGGCAGTTTCACGCATCTGGGCGAGGCGCTGCCGTGGTGATGCGGCCGCTCGCCCTCGCAACGCTGTCCGCGTTGCTTGCCGCATGCGCGGTCGGGCCCGATTACGCCCGCCCGGCCTTGCCGGATGTCGACGCTTTCGTGCGACAGCCCGCCGATGCGGCGGCACGGCCGGGGCCGGATGCGCGGTTCTGGCGCAGCTTCGGCGATCCGCTGCTGGAACGCCTCGTCGATGCTGCGCTGGCGCGCAACCACGATCTGCGCATCGCCCTGGCGAACCTGGAGCGGGCCAATGCGCTGCTGCACGGCGCGCGCTACGACCGCCTGCCGACCTTCAACGCCAGCGCCGAAGCCGGCGACGCCCGCAGCAGCGCCAGCCAGATGCCCGGCACGGATCGGGCGGGGCGCGACGGCGAGCGATACCACGCCAGCCTCGGCGCGGTCTGGGAACTGGATTTCTTCGGACGCATCCGCCGCGGCGTCGAAGCCCGGCGTGCCGAGACGCAGGCCGCCGCCGCCGACCTGGCCGCGATGCAGGTGGCCGTGGCCGGCGAACTGGCGCGCGCCTATCTGGAACTGCGCGGCTGGCAGGAACAACTGCGCATCGCGCGCGAGAACGCGGACACGCAGGCGCGCACCCTGCAACTGCTGCAACTGCGCGCCGGGGCCGGCATGGCGACGCCGTTCGATGTGGACCGCGGCCGCACGCAGCTTGAAACCACGCAGTCGCGCATTCCCGCGCTGGAGGCACAGGTCGCGACAGCCACGCATCGCATCGCGGTGTTGACCGGCGCGCCGCCGCAATCGCTGATCGCCGAACTGGAAGCGCCCGCCGCGTTGCCGTCGCTGCCGCGGGCGATTCCTGCCGATGCCCCCGGTCAATTGCTGCGCCGGCGCCCGGACGTGGCCGCCGCCGAGCGCAGGCTCGCCGCCGCGACCGCGCGGATCGGCGTGGCGACAGCCGATCTGTTTCCGCGTTTCACGCTCGGCGGCCTGATCGGGTCGCAGGCGCTGCACGTCGATGACCTGTTCGGGCGCGACAGCGAAACCCGCCTGCTGTCGCTCGGCCTCGATGGCTCCTTCCTCGACATCGGCCGCAACCGCGCCCGCATCGCCGCCGCCAACGCGGCGGAACAGGCCAGCCTCGCCGCCTACGAACGTACCGTGCTGACCGCGCTGGAAGAGACCGAGAACGCACTCTCGCGCCTGGCGCGCGGCGGCATCGAGAGCGATCACCTGCAACGCGCCGCCGAAGCCGGGGCACGCGTCGCGGGCGAAGCGCGATTGCGCTTTGCGCATGGAGCCATCGACGTGCTCGACCTGCTCGACGCCGAGCGCTCGCGCCTCGCGGCCGAAGACGCCTACGCCCAGGGCCGCGTGCGCCATGCGCTGGCGGCGGTGTCGCTGTATCGCGCGCTGGCGGGCGGCTGGCCGGAATATGCGCCGGTGGCTTCGGCCTCGCGGGGCGGGATTCGGGCAATGGCGTCGGAGAGGCCGCACTGAACGGTCCGGTAATCCAATATCTTGCTATTTGATAGTGCGCTATGTAAATTGCGCCTCGTGACCGCCTCCCAAGCCGCCTCGAAGACCACGCTGCTGAAGCTCGACAGGCAACTGTGCTTTGCGCTGTATTCGGCCAATCTTTCGATGAACAAGGTCTATCGACGCCTGCTGAAGGCGCTGGATCTCACCTATCCGCAGTACCTGGTGATGCTGGTGCTGTGGGAGCGGGACGGGCTGACCGTATCGGGCATCGGCGAACGCCTGTTCCTGGATTCGGCCACCCTGACGCCACTGCTCAAGCGGCTGGAAAGCGCCGGGCTGGTGTCGCGAGCCCGTGCCGCGGGCGACGAGCGCCAGGTCATCGTCGCGCTGACCGCCGCAGGCCGGGCGCTGCGCGCCAAGGCGGCGCAGGTGCCCGGGCGGGTGTTCTGCGCCACCGCCTGCGGCATCGACGAACTGGCGGCGCTGAAACGGCAGTTGGAAACCTTGCGCGAGAGCCTGGAGCGCGCGGCATGAGGGGATGCCTCGGCATGCCCGTCGCCGCACCAGACAGATAGCGCACTATTCAATAGCAGGCAATGCCGAATGCGGCGCTCGGCCTTTCCGCGCCGCGCATCACCGGAGACACCGTCATGTCCATCGAGAAAGTCCTCTACACCGCCCATGCCACCGTCACCGGAGGCCGCAACGGCCGTGCCCGTGGCGACACCGGACTGGAACTGAACCTGGCGCTGCCGAAGGAAATGGGCGGCACGGGCGCCGCCGGAACCAACCCCGAGGAACTGTTCGCGATCGGCTACGCCGCCTGCTTCATGGGTGCGCTGGGGCTGGTGGCCGGGAAGGAAAAGCTCGCGCTGCCGCCCGACACCGCGATCGAAAGCGCGGTCGGCATCGGTCCGCAGGGCGCCGGCTACGGCATCCAGGCGCAGTTGCGCGTGCGCATTCCCGGCGTGCCGCGCGAGCGCGTGCAGGCGTTGATCGAGAAGGCGCATGAAGTTTGTCCGTACTCCAACGCCACGCGCGGCAACATCGACGTGGTTCTGACGGCGCTGGAATGACGCGCGCCGCCTGCGGGCATGACGCCTCGCCGCCGTGGGCGAGGCGTCATGCCCATGCCGGGCTCAGAAACTGACGGTCATCGAAACCCGGTAGTTCCGCCCCGGCTCGCTGTAGCGGCCGATGCCGTCCTCGGTGGCGTAGCCGTACAGGTAGAAATCGCCGGGCGTGACGTTGCGGATGCGCGCCCACTGGTAGTAGCGCTTGTCGAACAGGTTGTAGACGCCGGCGTTCAGGCGCACGTTGTCGGAGACCTGGAAGCTGCCGAACAGGTCGTACACGGTGTAGGACTTGCTCAGGAACGCGTCGACCGGCTGGCCGAACACGTCGCTGCCCAGGTTCACGTCCGAGGCTTTCTTGGCCTGCGCGTGGCTGACGTTGCCGGTGAGGCGCAGGCGGTTGTCCAATCCCTGCCAGCTCAGGCCGACCACGCCGCGGTCCGGGTTGATGCTTTCCAGCGGGCTGCCGTCCTTCTGCTCGCCTTCGTTGTGCGACCAGGCCGCGCGCAGCAGCCACGCCTCGCCCAGGCGCCACAGCCCTTCCGCCTCGATGCCCTTCACCGTGACTTCGCCGACGTTGGCCAGGGTGTTGTAGTCGTAGCCGAAGCGGGTGGTGCAGGTGCCGCGCACGCAGCTCTGGTATTCGGTATCCGGGTTGGCGGTCAGCCGCAGGCTCTCGATGAAGTCGTCGAAGCGGTCGCGGAACACCGAGACACCGAAACGGGCGCGTTCGCTTTCCCAGCGCCAGCCCAGTTCGAGGTTCAGGCTGGTTTCCGCCTCCAGGTCCGGGTTGGCCGCATTGGTGGGCACGGTGATGGTGGCGCCGGTCGCGACCTCGGTGATCTGGCTGGTGCTGGTGGGCGCGTACAGCTCGCCGACGGTCGGGGCGCGGAAGCCGCGTCCGGCCTGGAGCCACAGCGACTGGCCGGGGACGAACTCGAAGCTGAGGCCGGCCTGCCAGGTGAGCGCGGAGAAGCTCAGGTCGCCGACCGTGCCGGTGTTGTCCTGGAACGTATCGCTCAGGCGCGGCGAATAGTCGTAGCGGTCGTAGCGGGCACCCAGGTTCAGCTGCCAGCGGTCGTCGTGGAGGCGGATGCTGTCGCGCAGGTACAGGTTCCACGTGCTGGCATCGGTCTTGGGCACCTGCCCCGGGTCCATCGTGGCGGTGTCCAGCACGCCGGCATTGTTCCAGCGGTAGTCGATCGCGAGGAAATCGACGTCGCGCCGTTGCCAGGCCGCGCCGTAGATCAGCGCGTGGCTGGCGCCGCCGGTTCCGAAGGTCTTGTCCAGGTCCAGCGCGATGCGGTCCAGCACCTGGTCGGTGGAGCGGTCCTCGGCGCGGTTGCAGGGCAGCGCCGGGGTGCAGGGCGTGGTGTTCGGCGTGGGGGTCGGGTTGGCCGACGTGCCGCTGGCGGCGACGATGCGGGTGATGCCGCGGCTTGAGGTCTCCTGGCGGTCGGCCTGAAGTTCCATCGTGTCGAACGCGGCGGTTTCCGCGTTCCAGATGTAGCGCAGGCCGTAGCGGTCGCGCTCGCTGCTGTCGTCGCCCCAGCGCTCGGTGTAGCCGGGCGGCGAGACACGGCTGAGGTTCTCGACCAGGTTCTCCACGCGGTTGCGCTCGTAGACCAGGCCGAACCGGTGCGCGTCGCCGAGCACGAAATCGACCTTGCCCAGGAGGTTGGTGCTGTCGTGGTCGATGGGATCGGGCAGGCGGCGCGCGCTGCCGGTTTCGATGTCGGTATCCGAATACCAGCCCTCGGCCTCGTGGCCCTTGCGGCGGGTGTAGACCAGCATGGATTCGACGATGCCGGTGCGGTTGGCCAGCGTGAACGAGCCGAGCTTCTCATCGTTGTAGCCGGTGTAGCCGAGCTTGGCGCCCAGGTGGGTGTCGTTGCCTTCGGGCACCAGGTAGTCGTACGGGTCCTTGGTGGTGAACACCACCGCGCCGCCGAGCGCGCCGCTGCCGGCGCCGATGGAGTCGGCGCCCTTGATGATTTCGATGCTCTTGAGCGAATCGATGTCCACGCCGCCGCGGCCGGCGCGGAAGAACTCGTAGTCGCGCGCGGTTTCCAGGCTTTCGGCCATGCTCAGCCCATCGACGATCATCGACACCCGGTCGCCTTCGATGCCGCGGATGTTGAAGCCGTTGTCGCCGAAGCGGCCCAGGTCCACGATGCTGACGCCGGGGATGTAGCGGATCGCGTCTTCGAGGTTTTCCGCCAGCTCGTCCTCGAGCGCGGACGCGTCGATCAGCGTGACGTTCTGGTTGGCGGACTGCTGCTTCTCGTGCCTGGCCTTGACCTCGATGGTGTCGAGGCTGCGGGCGGTGTCGGCGTCGGGCACGGCATCGGCGTGCGCGGCGAGGGGAAGGCTGGCGGCGATCGCCAGCGCCAGGAGGTTCGGGGACAGCTTCATGGGTACGACTCCACAGTCGGGGGAAAACATGCGCTTCGTTGGGAGCGCTCCGGGCCTGGCTGCGTCCGCCGTGGGCGGTGGTGCGTCGCTGGAGGGGCAGCGCCGCAGGGGCGATGCCGGGGGTTACTTTTTTCTCTCGCCCTGGATGGGGGAGGGGTTTGGAAGCACTAGGGAACGCCTGAAAAGCCGTCATTCCAGCGAAAGCGGGAATCCAGCTTTTCAATGAGTCGAGAAAGGACTGGATGACCAGACACGAGGTCTGTTGAAAAGCGCCTCCGGCTTTCGCCGGGACGACGGGGTTGGGCTTGCCTGGATGTTCCGCAAGTCACCATTGCGTCAGCGTTCGTCGTGGCGAAGGGCGATCCGGCCGATTTCGCGCTCGCCGTGCCGCGTCAGATCCAGCGCGGGGTCGCCGAGCGCGAAGCGGACGGCGATGTCCTCGCGGCCGCCGTGTTCGCGCGCGGCTTCCACGCGCAGCACGTAGGGGCCGGGCGGTTGCGCACGGCCAAAATCGTCGCGCCCGTCCCAGGCGATGGTGTAGCGCCCCGGCGCGCGGGTCGGGCGCGCAAGCCCCAAGGCGGCGGCCGGATCGTTGCGGCCGTAATGGCGCCACCAGCGCGGCAGTTCGCCCAGCCAGCGCGCGCGGTCGCCGAGCACGTGCAGTTGCCGCACCGGGCTGCCGTCCGGCCGTTCGATCCACAGTGCCAGGTAGGGCTGGCGATAGCGTTCGCGCGAGGCCGGCTGCGGAATGTCGTAGTCGATCAGCACGCGCGGTCCGGGTGCCGCATCGCCGGGAGTGGATACCCATAGCGCCGGCCAGCGCGACGAGGCGAAGGCGATGCCGCCGTCGCCGACGATCAATGCGGCAGCGCCATCGATGCCATCGACCAGCGCCAGGCCATCCCTGACCGGAAGCACGGTGAGGGCGGTGGCCAGCGCATCGGCGGTGGTGGCGTCGTCCGCGACGACGATGGCCGATGGCGCGTAGCTCAGCGGCCAGCCGTCGCGTGGCGCGAGGATGTGGCTGAAGCGGCGACGGCCGATGGTGTAGCCACGGCTGGCGTGCCCGCTGGAGGCCATCGCCTGCGGGCCCGCGGCTTCCGATGGGCGACGCGACCCCAGCGCGACGCGCGCGATGCCGGTGTCGTTGTCGATGGGGCGCTTCGGATCGGCCACGCCGGCCTGCCACGCCTGGCCACGTTCCGGCTCGCCCCAGTACACCGCGTCGCCGCCGATGTCGATGCGGATGCCGTGCGCCGCGGGGGCGGTGGCGCGCGCTTTTTCCAGCGCGCGGTCGAGGATGTAGCCCTTGGCGATGCCGTCCACGTCCAGGCGCAGGCCATCCCGCGGGTCGAGCCTGCCGTCCCGCGGCATGTCCAGCGCATCGAGCGTGCGCGCCTGCCGGCGCATGTGGGTGCGGTCGGGCAGGCGGTCGTCGGCATCGGCCTGCCGCCATTGCGCGATCAGGCCGCCGAGCCGGCAACTGAAGGCGCCCGAGGTCGCGGCGCGCCAGTGTTCGCACAGGTCCAGTACGGCGCGAACGTCGGCCGGCAGCGCTTCGGCGGGGAGCCGGCCGGCGTTGTAGGCCGACAGCGCGCTGTCGTCGCGCCAGGTGCTGAGCTGGCTGTCCAGACGCGCTATTTCCGCGAGCGCGGCGTCCACCGCGCGCGCCGATTGCGATCCGCCGCCTGCCACCTGCATCTCGAACGACGTGCCCAGCACGCCTTCGCGCTGCACGGTCAACGGTGCGCGCGGCGCCACGGAGGCGCACGCCACCAGCCACAGGCAGGCGGCGCAAAGCATCGTCGGAAGCGGCCGCGTTCGCATGCAGGGATGCGTCAGTCGCCCGCGCTCGTCGCGGTGCCGGCCGGACGCTGCGGGCGCGGCGGCGGCAGCTTGGCGTCTTCCGCATCGACGGTGCCGTCCTTGTTGCGGTCGGCCAGGTCGAAGGTGCGCTTGCCGGAGACCTGGTATTCGTCGAAGGTCATGCGGCCATCCTTGTCCGCGTCCAGCGCGCCGAAGCGCACGCGGGTCTGCCTGTCCGAGCCGCCGGCCAGGGTGGCGATGCGGCGGTCGAGGCGGTCCTCGTACTCGCTCAGGTATTCGTCCTGGCCGAGTGCGCCGTCCTTGTCGCTGTCGGTGCGCGCAAACTGTTCGTCGCGCCGCTGGTCGAACTCGGCACGTGCGACGTTTCCATCGCCATCGGCGTCGTACAGTTCCAGGAAGCCCTCGGCGGTGTGGCTGCTCGGCAGCCCCAGCCGGTTGCCGGCGCGGTCGAAGCGGGCAGCGGTTTCCTGCGTGCGCTCGCCGGCCGGAGTGGCTTCCTTCGCCTTTTCCGCCAATGCTTTTTGTCCTTGGGCGAACACGCGCTCGCCCGAGGCGTCGAACTCGGCGTGCGAGAGGCGGCCGTCCGCGTCCGTGTCCATCGCGGCGAAGCGGCGGCGGGTCTGTTCGATCTGGCCGTCGCGTTCCTGCTCCAGCGCCTGGCGCATGCGGTCGTCGAATTCCTGCACGTATTCTTCCTCGTCCACCGTGCCGTCGCCGTTGGCGTCGGTGGCGTCGAAGCGCTGGCGGCGGAAGGCGTCGAACTCGGCCCAGGTCAGGCGGCCGTCGCCGTCGCCGTCGTGCTGGGCGACGAAGGCCTCGATGTTGTTGCCGTGGCCGCCGATCAGCGGGCGCGGGGCCGGCGTGGTCTGCGCCGGTGCGGTGGCGGAAAACATGACGCCCAGGCAGGTGCCGGCGAGCAATGCCGTTTTCATGGGGAATCTCCGGTGGGTGTGAAGGTGGGGCGGGGCGCTACTGTTCCAGCACGCGGAAAGTCAGCGTGTAGCTGTTGCTGATCTCGGCGGTCGGCGAGCCCGCCGGCGCCTTGGTGCGGTGGCGCATCAGGGCGAGCCAAGTGCCGGCTTCGCGCAATTGAAGCGTGGCGCGGCCTTGCGCATCGGTCAGCAGGACTTCGGTGTGCGGCTTGCGGTCCGAAGTCCACACCGCCTCGGCGATCTCGACCTTCTGGTCGGCCAGCGGCCGGCCGTCGTAGTGGACGAGGAACTCGAAGCGCTCGCCGGCGTAGAGGTCGTTCGGGTGGGTGATGGGAACCAGTTCCAGCCCCTTGCCGCGCGGCGCCAGCGCGGCACGGTCGGGCGCATCGATGCTGACGTAGGTTTCGGCCAGCGTCAGCGACTGGAAATCGGCCAGCACGGTGGCGCCCTCGGGAATCGTCGCGTCCGGGTCGCGCGAGCTGTGCCGCTCGCCGTTCGCTTCCCAGGTGCGGAACAGCGCGCCCAGGCGCGGGCCGGTGCTGAAACGGTAGGTTCCCTTGGCTTCGGGCAACGGGTGCTCGACCACGGTGCGGGTCTTGAGCACGTGCACGGTCCCGGGCGCGACGCTGCGCCCGTCCGGGCCGGTCACCTGGAAGGCGCTGTGGTCGAACGCGGCTTCGGGGACGAAGAAGGTTTCCGCAAACGCCGCGTCCAGTGTCACGACGCCGCCGGCGCGCGGGGCGAAGGTGTTGGGGGCGAGGTAGGGCGTGTGCGCGGATGCGGCAGACGCCACGGCAACGGCAAGGATGCCGGCGAGGGCGAGCGGGGACTTCATGGGGGGTCCTGTCAGTCGGTGGTCGGCTGGCGGAACCGGAAGCCCGGACGCTTGCTGAGAATGATTCTCGATAATTTTAGGGCGCGATCCGGTGGTGTGTAAAGCCCGGCCGCGTCACCGATGTCGTGGCCGGACTGGTCCCGACGCTCTTGCAGCCGATCCGCCACATCCGCCGGCTGATCCACGGCCAGGGGCCGCCGCCTGAGGCGGGCAGGGAGGCGCTGGAGGTCATGGAAGCTGCTGGCCGGGGAGGTTCATCCGATAGCCGCCCCGGTAGTCCTCGGCGCCGACCGTCGCCGTGTCCTCCAGCGGCCCGGGCACGCTTCGGCGTCAGAAGTTCTTCTTCGGACGGCGGTTCGTCCTGCGCGCCGGCAGGGGAAGGCGCGAACAGTGCCAGGAGCGGCAGTGACGCGAGATGGAACAGCAGGAGGCGTTGCAGGCGCCGGGCCGGAGAGGGACGACAGGTTTCGGCGGTGCGCTGCCGA
>JBBCJS010000042.1:0-5365 GCA_037190825.1 Chiayiivirga flava | reverse complement strand
GGAATGACGGAGGTTTTCGAGGTTCCGCTGCGACCTTTCCGTTGAACTTTCCGGGCTTTTGATCATGATCGAACTATCCAGAATCGAAAAATCCTTCCCCCTCGCCGCCGGCCGCACCTGGGTGCTGCGCAACGTGAGCCTGTCGATCGCGCAGGGCGAGTTCGTCAGCATCGTCGGGCCATCCGGCTCGGGCAAGAGCAGCCTGCTGTCGGTGCTGGGCCTGCTGGATGCCGACTGGACCGGCGAGTACCGCTTCGACGGGCACGAACTGCACGCGATGAAGCCGAAGCAGCGCGCCGATTTCGCGCGCGCCAACATCGGCTTCGTGTTCCAGCAGTACCACCTGATCGACGATCTCACCGTGCGCGAGAACCTCGAGCTGCCGCTGGACTACCGCGACATCCCGCGTTCGGAGCGCCAGTCGCGCGTGGCCGACATGCTCGACCGCTTCAGCATCGTCGGGAAAAAGGACCTGTACCCGCGCCAGCTTTCCGGCGGCCCGCAGCAGCTCGTCGCGGTGGCGCGCGCGGTGATCGCGCGGCCGCGCCTGCTGCTCGCCGACGAGCCGACCGGCGCGCTGCATTCAAGCCAGGGCGACATGATCATGGACCTGCTGACCGAACTGAACCGCGACGGCGCCACCATCGTGCAGGTCACGCACAACCCGCAGTACGCCGCGCGCGCCGGGCGCACCGTGGAATTGTTCGACGGCTGGCTGAAGGAGGCCGGATGACGCGCAGGGCGGCGTCACTTCGCGCTGTCGCGGGCGGCGGCCTCGGCGGCCTCGAGCCTGGCGAAGTCCTCGCGCAGCCGTGCGAGCGGGCCGTCGGCGTCGCCGTACAGCGCCGTCTTGATCGCCAGCGAGCGCTCCAGGCTGGCACGCGCCTCCTCCAGCCGCCCGAGCGCGATCTGGCTGCGGCCCAGTCCGCGCAGCACCTCGGAGGTGACGTTGTCATCGGAGCCGAACACTTTCTCCGCCAGTACCAGCGAGGCCGCCTGTTCGTCGTGGGAAAGCTCGACCTGGCCCGCGTCGAGGAGCCAGTTGGCGTGGTTGTGCCGCGTGGTGACGGCGTAGGGCGCTTCGGGGCCGCCCTGGCGCAGCGCCTGTTCGTAGGCGAGCTTGTAGTGCGGGCCGGCCTCCTCGACCTTGCCCTGCTGGCGCAGCGCGCCGGCGAGGTTGCCGTGGATCATCGTCACCGTCATCGCCTCGGTGCCCCATTGCCGCGTCGCCGGTTCGAGCATCGCCTTGAACACGGCCTCGCCGCCGGGGTAGTCGCGTTTCTGGAGGTGGAACACGCCAAGGCTCAGGCGCATGTTCAACACGCGCGGATGGTCGAAGCCCAGGATTTCGCTGCGGCGCCCGATCATGTCCCCGAGCAGTTCGATGGCCTCGTCGTAGTGCCCGGTGTCGCTCAGGAGGATCGCCAGCCGTTGCCCGGCATCGAGCCGCTGCGGGTGGTTTTCCGGCGTGGTCGCGACCAGTTCGTCGTAAGCCTCGCGCGCCTCGCTCAACGCTTCCTGGATGCGGCTGCGCTGGCGCAGCGTCCAGGAGAGGCGCGAGCGCAGGTCGGGCACCAGGGTGGAGCCGGCCAGCCGGGGATGGCGCGTGGCGGTGTCGATGGCTTCGCGCAGCACCGTTTCCGATTCGGCGAAACGGCCGGTGCTGGTCAGCGCCTCGCTCAGGCGCTGGGCAACCAGCAGGTCCTCCCGGCTTGTGGCGCCGAACTGGCGTCGCGCGGTGTCGCGCGCCGATTCCAGCAGCGTGCTGGCCTTTTCCGGCAGGCCCAGGCCGGTATAGGTTTCGGCGATGACCATCTCCACCTCGATGCGGCCCCGCGGGTCGGCGGCCAGTTCGGTGGCGACGCGGCTGGTGGCTTCGTCGAGCACGCG
This sequence comes from Chiayiivirga flava, assembly GCA_037190825.1. GTDB lineage: Bacteria > Pseudomonadota > Gammaproteobacteria > Xanthomonadales > Xanthomonadaceae > Denitratimonas > Denitratimonas flava_A. The sequence goes on along the minus strand of JBBCJS010000042.1, from coordinate 3,475 downwards.
CAGCATCAGGGTCTTGTCCAGGTCGCGCGCGAAGTCCGGGTCCACGCTGGACAGCACGTTGCCGAGGAAGTCGGCCGCGACGCGGGCGCGGGTGGCTTCGCGCTCGGCCTTCTGCAAGGCCCACGCGGTGCCGGCCAGGCCCCCGACGAGGGCCAGCAGCACGAGCGCGGCGGTACCCACGCCCAGGCGATGGCGCGCGATGAACTTGCGCACCGCCACGCGGCGGCGGGAAGGCGCGGCGGCGACCGGATGGCCGTCGAGAAAACGGCGCAGGTCGTCGGCCAGCAGCGATACCGACTGGTAACGCGCGGCCGGATCGGGCTGCATGGCGCGTGCGACCACCCAGTCCAGGTCTTCGCGCAGGGTGCGGATCAGCCGTTGCGGGGCCAGTCCGCGCCGTTGCGCCAGGGTGCGGATGTCGTCGGGCGCGAGCGTGCGGATCCGCTGCGAGGGCAGGCGCGCGTCGTCGCCGTCCCCGGCCGTGGGCGGGCGGGCGCCGCTGGCGATTTCGTACAGCAGCGCGCCGAGCGAATAGATGTCGCTGCGGCTGTCGCCCTGCTGGCCGGGATCGGCCTGTTCGGGGCTCATGTAACCCGGCGTGCCGGCCGGTTGCGCGGCATCGCCCGCGCCGGCGGCGATGCCGAAGTCGATCAGGTAGGGCGCGGGCGTGCCGTCGATCCGGCTCACCAGCACGTTGCCGGGCTTGATGTCCCGATGCACCACGCCCTTCTGGTGGGCGTGCTGCACGCCATCGCAGACGCGCAGGAACAGTTCGATGCGCTGGCGCAGCGACAGCGCGTGTTCCTCGCAGAAGCGCGTGATGGGCTGGCCCTGGATGTACTCCATCACCAGCCACGGGCGGCCTTCCTCGTCGGTGCCGGCGTCGTGGATCTGGGCGATGGCCGGGTGGTGCATCTGCGCCAGCCATTGGCGTTCGATCTCGAAAAAGGCGCGCTGGTGCGCATCGAGCATGGACTGGCCGACCAGCTTCAGCGCCACTTCGCGCTCGTAGGCGCCATCGGCGCGGTGCGCCAGATAGACCTGGCCCATGCCGCCGCGCCCGATGGGCCGGTCGACCGCCCACGGCCCGAAGCGCGCGCCTTGCGGCAGCGTCTGCGCGGCCTCGACCAGCGCCTGCGCGGATTTCATCGGCTCGCGCACTTTCCAGGTGGCCGAGCCTTCGATCCGCAACATGGCCAGCAGTTCGTCCAGCAGCAGCGCATCGTCGCCGGCCCGGGAGCGGGCGAACGCCTCGCGCGCCTCGGGCGGCAACTCGCAGGCGGCGTGGAACAGGTCCTGCAACCGCTGCCAGCGCCGCTCGGTGCTCATGCCATCCTCGCCGCCAGCCAGACCCGCGCGAAGCGCAGGTCGCGCTCGATGGTGGTGCAGGAGACATCGAGCAGCTCGGCCGTCTGGCGGTTGTCGAAACCGGCCAGTTCCACCAGCGCGAAGGCCTGCGACTTGCGCGCATCGAGGCGGTCGAGCAGGTCCAGCGCCTCGGCCAGCGTCGCCATGTCGGCCGGCTGCGGCGCAGGATCGACCAGGCGCAGGCTCAAGGTCACCGGGTCGCCCCGGCGCGCGGCGGCATTGGCGGCGCGCGCCAGGTCGATCAGCAGGCGACGCATCTGCAACGCGGCGAAGGCGAAGAAATGCCGGCGCGTGGGAAACGCGCCATGACCTTCGCCGAGCTTCATCCAGGCCTCGTGCACCAGTTCGGTCGCTTCCAGGCCGGCGTTGCGCTCGCGTTGCAGGTGCGCGCTGGCGATGCGGTGCAGTTCGGCGTAGACCTGCTCGGCCAGCGCGTCGGACGCGCCCTCACGGCCTTCCGACCAGGCCTGTATCAGGCCGGTGATGGAAGTGGATGCGTCGCGGGGGATGCTCATGGCAGCGCGATGATACCCGGCCCGTTGCCGGTGCGATGCGTATTTACAGAAGGTAGAGTTCCAACATGAAAGAACCCCGCATCCTGGTCTGCGACGACCAGCCCGACGTGCTCGCCGCGCTGCGCCTGCTGCTCAAGGCCGAGCGTTTTGCCTGCGTGGCCTGCACCGCGCCCGCGCAGGCGCTCGACCATGCCCGCGCCGAACGCTTCGACGCCGCCCTGATCGACCTCAACTACAGCCGCGACACCACCTCCGGCCAGGAAGGGCTGGAGCTGCTCGAGGCCCTGCGCAAGCTCGCGCCCGACCTGCCCGTGGTGGTGATGACCGCCTGGGGCACCATCGACATCGCGGTGCAGGCGATGCGTGCCGGGGCCGGCGACTTCATCGAGAAACCCTGGGACAACCGTCGCCTGGCCAGCGTGCTGCGCACCCAGGTGGAACTGGGCCGCGCGCGCCGCGACCAGGCCCGGCTGGAGCGCGAGAACGCGCTGCTGCGAGGCGAGGGAGAGGACGATTTCATCGCCGCGGCGCCCTCGATGCGGCCGGTGATGGACATGCTGGAAAAAGTCGCGCCCTCCGATGCCAACGTGCTGATCCTGGGCGAGAACGGTACCGGCAAGGGCGTGCTGGCGCGGCACCTGTACCGGCGCTCGCGCCGCGCCGACAAGCCGCTGATCAAGGTCAACATGGGCGGCATCGCCGAGAGCGTGTTCGAGTCGGAAATGTTCGGCCACGTCAAGGGCGCGTTCACCGATGCCCGCGCCGACCGCATCGGCCGCTTCGAGCTGGCCGACGGCGGCACCCTGTTCCTGGACGAGATCGCCAACATCCCGCCCAGCCAGCAGCCCAAGCTGCTGCGCGTGCTGGAGGACGGCGAGCTGGAGCGCGTGGGTTCCTCGCGCACGCTGAAGGTGGACGTGCGCCTGGTCTCGGCCACCAACGCCAACCTCGCCGACGAAGTGGCGCAGGGGCGCTTCCGCAAGGACCTGCTGTTCCGCCTCAACACCGTGGAACTGCGCCTGCCGCCGCTGCGCGAACGGCGCGAGGACATCGCCGCGATGGCGTCCGCGTTCCTGGCGCGATTCGCCGCGCGCTACCAGCGCGACGACCTGGCCTTCTCGCCCTCGGCGCTGCGCGCGCTGGAGCAGTATTCCTGGCCGGGCAACGTGCGCGAGCTTTCGCACGTGATCGAGCGCGCCGTGCTGATGGCGGGCACCGGCCGCATCGACCAGTTCGATTTCAGCCTGCAACCGCTGGCCGCCGCCGCTTCCCCCGCGGATGTCGCCCTTCCCGCGAACATGACGCTGGAGCAGGCCGAGCAGGCGATGGTGCGCAACGCGCTGGACCAGTGCGAAGGCAACATCCAGCGCGCCGCTGACATGCTCGGCCTCTCGCGCGCGGCCTTGTACCGGCGGCTGGAGAAGTTCGGGATGCAGACGTGAAGGCTCGTCCACGCCATCGCGCAGCGGCCTTGTCTTTCCTCACCGAAGGCCCTTGCCTCTGGAACCCCTGGCCGTCGTTGAACCCCCACCGTCATTGAACCCCTCAAGCGTCGTTGAACCCCCACCGTCATCGAGCCCCCCAGCATCATC
>JBBCJS010000041.1:0-18679 GCA_037190825.1 Chiayiivirga flava | reverse complement strand
CGCCGCCGCGATCGGCGAGCCGGCCGCGGCGCTGGGCCTCGGCGGCCTGCTCGACGTCGAGGGCGGCGAAACCCGACGGCACGATTTTCCCGGCGCGTCCGGCCGCTTCGACGTGCGCCATTTCGTGGTCCGTACCGATGGCCGTCCGCACGACCTGCTCGTGGTCAACGATCTTTCCCGCGCGCTGCGCGAGGAAGAACGCCAGGCCTGGCAGCGCCTGATCCGCGTGCTCGGGCACGAGCTCAACAACTCGCTCGCGCCGATCAAGTCCATGGCCGCCACGCTGTCCAGCCTGCTCGACCAGGCGCCACCGCCGCCGGATTTCGTCGATGACGCCCAGCACGGCCTGCGCGTCATCGGCGACCGCGCCGATGCGCTGGGCCGTTTCATGGTCGGCTACACCACCCTCGCGCGCCTGCCGCCGCCGCAGCGCCGCGACGTGGACCTCGCCCCGCTGCTGCGCCGCGTCGCCGCGCTCGACCAGCGCCTCGCGGTGAAACTCCATCCTGGCCCGGAACTGCGCATCGCCGCCGACCCGGACCAGCTCGAACAGGCGCTCATCAATCTCACCAAGAACGCCGTCGAAGCCTCGCTGGCCACCGGCGGCGGCGTCGCGCTGGCCTGGTCGGTCGAAGAAGGCCGCCTGCGCATCGACATCCGCGACGAGGGCCTCGGCCTCACCGGCTCGGACAACCTGTTCGTGCCTTTCTTCACCACCAAGCCCGGCGGCTCGGGCATCGGCCTGGTACTGGCCCGCCAGATCGCCGAAGGCCACGGCGGCACGCTGACGCTGGAAAACCGGGGAGATGTGCGCGGTTGCGTGGCGCGGATCGAGTTGCCGGTGTCGTAGGGATTGTTGTCGGGTCGGTCGCCACGTGTGACGATTGCAACATGAAGTATGCGTTCCTATTGCTTCTTGCTTCCGTTGCGGCCCGCGCCGGCGAGGCCGCTTCGCCGCCTGACGGCGAGGCGTTGAGCGCCTGCGCGAGCGCCATCTTCGAGGAAGCCTCCGCATACAGCGGCCGGCGCGATCCCAAGGTCGTCCATGTCCTGCCCGAGGGCGAGACCGCGAGGGATGAGACGGACCGGGCGCATTTTTCGATGGAACTCGGCGGCGCCGACTGGGAGCGAATCGCCCCGGCGCTCGGCAACCTGCAAACCCGCCTGGATGCGCGCTGGCATCCCCCTTCGGACATCGCCATTCCGGGCGTCCGTGTCCGCGTCAAGGAGCCGCGCAAGGACGATTTCCTCGGGTACAGGGATTTCTTCTTCTCGTTCTGGCCGCCGGGCTACGATCCAGCCAACCAGGTTGCCCTCGTGCTGGCGGTGTTCGGCCCGACGCCGCATGGCGCCAGGGCGGCGTGTCATTTGCGCAGGCAAGACGAGGCGTGGGTGGTCGAGAAGAAGTGGGTAATGTCCTGGTTGTAGGCGGTGGGTTGCGTTTCAGTCGTTGTCGGCGGCGGCCTGACGTAGGGCAGGCAACTGCTTGAGCAACTCCGGCAACGCCGTCTGCACGGTATCCCACACGACATCGAGGTTGAGGTCGAAATAGCCGTGAGCAATGCGGTTGCGCATGCCACGCATGCCGCGCCACTGTACTTGGGCATGCGCTTGGGCAAATCCGGCATGGGCATCCATCACTTTCGTGGCGGCCTCGCCAATGATGATGAGACTCATGATGACGGCCTGCTGGGTTCGCTTGTCGTCGAGGAACTCTTCTTTGGTCACGCCGTCGACGAAGCTGCACGCATCGGTGGTGGCCTGGTGTATGTGGTCGAGGTAGTCGAGTAGCCGGCTGTCGCTCATACCGGCCGGGCTTCCGTGAGGACTTTGGCCCGGAACTTCGGCGGCAGATCGGCAGGGGTCAGCAGGTCGACGCGGATGCCGAGCAGCGACTCCAGTTCGTCTTGCAGGCCACCCAGATCGAACAAGGTGGCACCGGGCAAGGCATCGACCAGCAAGTCGATGTCGCTACCGTTCCGGTCGGTGCCATGCAGCACGGAACCAAAGACGCGCGGGTTCGCTGCGCGATACCGGCCTACTGCTTCGCGCACGGCGTTTCGATTCATGTCGAGCACAACGGAGGGGCGCATGTGCCTGCCTTTTGGCATCCAGATGGCAAGTGTAGATCAAGCATTGTGCTTGATGCCGGGGGGCTTTCAGGATGTGTGCCGTCGGCCGCTTGGGCCTCTGGTGACCCTGCCGGCAGGGATGCCTCCTGGGGATTGAACCGTCTCGAATTTGACATATATCAAACAACATCTTGTTGTTGTCTGAGAGCATCACCACAACATCTTGTGTCTGTAGGGTGGTGATCATGGGCATGGCAGGTCATGTGGAGGCGCTGGCCGGGGTGCCGGCGATCGATCCGGTGGCGGCGATCGGGGAGTACCTGAGCCGGGCGGACTGGCGGGTCAACGCCAACGCGAACCAGGGCTATTCGCTGGGCGGGCTGATCCTGAACGTGTCGGGCAAGGTCACGGCCAACTACTGGCTCTCGCACGTGTACCCGGCGGAAATCGGGCGGGCGCATCGCGAGGGCGATCTGCATATCCACGATCTGGACATGCTGGCCGGCTACTGCGCCGGCTGGTCGCTGCGCACCCTGTTGTACGAGGGCCTGAACGGGGTGCCGAACCGGGTGGAGGCGGGGCCGCCGAAGCATCTTTCCTCGGCGGTTGGGCAGATCGTCAATTTCCTCGGCACCTTGCAGAACGAATGGGCCGGGGCGCAGGCGTTTTCCTCGTTCGATACCTACATGGCGCCGTTCGTGCGCAAGGACCGGCTGGGCTACGACGAAGTGCGCCAGTGCATCCAGGAACTGATCTACAACCTCAACGTGCCTTCGCGCTGGGGCACGCAGACGCCGTTCACCAACCTCACCTTCGACTGGGTGTGCCCGGCGGACCTGCGCGGGCAGGCGCCCTTCATCGGCGGCGAGGAAATGCCGTTCGCCTATGGCGACCTGCAGGCCGAGATGGACATGATCAACCGCGCCTACATCGAGGTGATGAGCGCGGGCGATGCCAAGGGCCGGGTGTTCACCTTCCCGATCCCGACCTACAACATCACCGCCGACTTCCCGTGGGAATCGGAGAACGCGCAGCGCCTGTTCGAGATGACGGCCAAGTACGGCCTGCCGTACTTCCAGAACTTCATCAATTCCGAACTGGATCCCGGCCAGATACGCTCGATGTGCTGCCGGCTGCAACTGGACCTGCGCGAACTGCTCAAGCGCGGCAACGGCCTGTTCGGCAGCGCCGAGCAGACCGGCAGCCTTGGCGTGGTGACGATCAACTGCGCGCGGCTGGGCTATCTGCATCGCGGCGACGAAGACGGTTTGATGCGGCGGCTGGACGAGTTGCTGGCGCTGGGCAAGCGCAGCCTGGAGATCAAGCGCGAGGTGATCCAGGCGCTGATCGACGATGGCCTGTTCCCGTACACCAAGCGTTACCTCGGCACGCTGCGCAATCATTTCTCCACCCTGGGCGTGAACGGCATCAACGAGATGATCCGCAACTTCACGCGCGATGCGCACGACATCGCCAGCGACTGGGGCCATGCCTTCGCATTGCGCCTGCTCGATCACGTGCGCGCAAGGATGATCGAATACCAGGAAGAAACCGGGCACCTCTACAACCTCGAAGCCACGCCGGCCGAGGGCACCACGTACCGCTTCGCCAAGGAAGACCGGCGGCGCTGGCCGGACATCCTCCAGGCCGGCGCGCCGGACACGCCGTACTACACCAACTCCTCGCAACTGCCGGTGGGCTTCACCGACGATCCGTTCGAGGCGCTGGAGCGGCAGGAGGCGCTGCAATCGCGCTACACCGGCGGCACCGTGCTGCACCTGTACATGGGCGAGCGGATTTCCAGCGGCGCGGCCTGCCGGGATCTGGTGCGGCGCGCGCTGACGCGCTTCCGGCTACCGTACATCACCGTCACGCCGACGTTCTCGATCTGCCCGACGCATGGGTACCTGGCCGGCGAGCACGAGTTCTGCCCGCGTTGCGACGAGGAAGCATGGGCACGCAAGCGCAAGGCCGTGGCGTAGGGCTGTCGTTGCCGTATCCGTTTCATCTCCGGTTACCGAGTCGATTCACACTGCCAAGGAACATCCGGATTGGTTCTCACCGTCATTCCAGCGAAAGCTGGAATCCAGTTTTTCGATGACTTGAGCAAGAACTGGATTCCAGCTTTCGCCGGGATGACGGCTTGTTCAGACCTCTCTCCAAAAGGAGCATCACGATGAACACGACCCCCCTCCAGCCCACCCTGCGCGACGACGAGCGCCAGCGCTGCGAAGTCTGGACCCGCGTGATGGGCTATCACCGCCCGGTGTCCAGCTTCAACATCGGCAAGCAGGGCGAGCACGCCGAGCGCCGTTTCTTCAGCGAAGCGCCAGCCCGCGCGCCGGTGGCCGCCGCCGCATGATCCGCATCGGCGGCATGACGCCGCTGACCAGCATCGATTTCCCCGGCCACCTGGCGGCGGTGCTGTACTTGCAGGGTTGCCCATGGCGTTGCGGCTACTGCCATAACCCCGATTTGATTCCAGCACGGCCGATTCCGGCGCGGGGCGACGCCGGGATCGGCTGGGACCAGGCGCTGGCCTTCCTGCAACGCCGCCGCGGCCTGCTCGATGGCGTGGTGTTCTCCGGCGGCGAGCCCACGTCGCAGGCGGCCTTGCCCGAGGCCATCGCGCAGGTGGCCGGCATGGGCTATCGCATCGGCCTGCATACCGGCGGCATGTATCCGGCGAGGTTGCGCCGCGCGCTGCCGGCGCTGGCCTGGGTGGGACTGGACATCAAGGCACCGCCTTCGCACTACGACGCCATCACCGCCCGGCGCGGCAGCGCGCGGCCGGTGCTGGAATCGCTCGACGCCGTGCTCGCCAGCGGCGTGGACTACGAATGCCGCACCACCTGGCGACCGGAGTTGTTTGCCGAGGAGGATCTGCATCGCCTGGGGGCGGAGTTGCGCGCGCGCGGGGTTCGGCATTGGGCGGTGCAGGAATGCCGCGTGCGGGGCAGGGGGATTCCGGCGGAGCAGCGGCCCGATCTGGTGCGGTTGCGGCGGGGTTTTGCGCGGTTCGTCTATCGGGAGGGATGATACGCCCTGATACCGTTTGTCGGCTTGAAACTACCGTTGGGTGGTATTTCTGATGGGTTTTTGTGGTCTTGCTCGCTCTTTCCAAAGTGAGAAGGGACGGTTTTTGCGCGGGTAGGCGACAGGCCTCCGGGCAGTGGCCGTCGGGGATGGATCGCCGATGCGGTCCGGCAGGCAAGACCAGTCAGGGGACACTCGATCGTGACCACGCAGCCATCGCGGAACCATCCGCGTACGTCCTCGTTCATTCGGCATGCCTTGCGCGGGCTGCTCGCCCTGGCTGCGCTGGTTCCCGCCACCGCGATGGCGGCGCCGGCGTTGAGCATCCAGTACAGCCCCGTGCCTGCGGACAGCTACACGCCCGGCGGGACGGCATCGGTGACGGTGGTGCTGTCCAACGGCAGCGGCGAAGGCGTGACCGCCGCCGCCGCTGTCGCGGCGACGCTGGCTTCGTTGCCCAGCGGGGTGTCGATCCAGAGCGGCAGCCGCCAGTGCACGCCGAGTTCGGGCTCCAGTTGCGGCAGCGCCGGCGGCGGCGCGGGCCTCTACAGCGGCGGCGGCATCGCCGTCGGCGGCAGCCTGACGATCACGGCGACGTTGCAATTCGCGCTCAATGCCACCGGCGACAAGGCGATCACGGTCACCGGCTCGGCAACCGGCGCGACCAACGCCACCGCCGAACACACCTTCACCCGTACGCCGGTCACCGACCTGGCGGTGAGCGCGACGGCGGTGCCCATCGCCTCTCCGGCCGGCAACTGCCCGGGGGATGAGGCCACGTATACGCCCGGTTGCGCGGCGCGCTACACGGTGGTGGTGGACAACAACGGCCCGGACGGAGCCAATGGCGCGACGTTGTCGGTATCGCGCACGGAAGCGGCCGCGGCGACCTTCGCGTGGACCTGCTCGGCCAGCGGCGGCGCGGCATGCCCGGCGGCCGGTGGCAGCGGGCCGCTGAGCGGCGTCCAGATCGCCACCTTCCCGAACGGCGGCAGGCTCACCTATACCGTGACGGTGACGCATGCGACCACGGAGACCCATGCCGGCACCGGCATCAGCGCCGCCATCGCACTGCCCGCGACGCCGGCGGGCCTGGTGGATCGCAATACCGGCAACAACTCGGCCAGCAGCACGCCGCGCACCCGCAACAGCGCCGCGAACCTGTCCGCGACGGTGACGCCGACGACGATAGCCACGCCGCAAACGCATTGTCCCGGCGGCACCGCCACCTACACACCCGGCTGCGCGGCCACCTACACCGTGGAAATCGCCAACGCCGGCCCGGACGGGGCCAATGGCGCCACGCTGTCGCTGGCGCGCTCGGAGGCCGCAGGCGCGGCGTTCGCGTGGACCTGCGCCGCCACGGGCGGGGCGGTGTGCCCGGCGGCGAGCGGTTCGGCGGCGTTGTCGAACGTGCCGGTCGCCACCTTCCCCAAGGACGGCAGGCTCGCCTACACCGTGACGGTGTCGCACGCCTCGTCCGAACTTCATGCGAACGCCGGCATCGCCGCCTCGGTGGCCGAGCCCACGGGCAGCGGCGCGCGCGTGGACATCGACCTGGACGACAACGAAGACGCCGCCAGCCGCGGCATCGACCGCCGCGCGGCGCTGAGCGTGGTCAAGCGCGCGGTGCAGAATGGCGAGCCGGTGGCGTCGGTGCCGGCCAACGTGGCCTTCGACTACGAGATCACCGTGCGCAACGCCGGCCCCAGCGACGTGGGCAACACCGGCGATCCCGCCGATCCGCAGGTGGACCCCACCGGCCCGGCGCTGGTGCTGAGCGACGTGTTCGACGGCCTGCTCGCGGGCGTTGCGGACGGTTGCAGCACCAGCGGAGGCAATCCCTGCTGGACGCTGTGCCCGACCACGTTCGGCTGGAGCGGCGAAGGCGACGATGTCGTCGACGCCACGAATTGCCCGGTGGAGTCGATCACAGGCAGTGCCGCGCAGATTTCCCAGCGTTTCGCCCTGAGCGCCGGCACGGGCAGCCGCCTGTTCACCCGCGTCAACGTGCCCAGCGTCGCCGTCGCCACCGATGTGGTCAATGTGGCGAACGTGTCGGTGTCCTCCTGCGGCAGCCTGCCCGATTGCCATGCGATCGCGCTGGTGGGCGAGAGCGAGGCGCGTTCGTCCCAGGCCACCGTCAACATCCTGCCCGCGGCCTCGGCCGGGATCGTCGTGGCGAACGTGGGAGGCGACAGCGCGATTCCCGGTACCGCGCACAGCTACACCATCACGGTGACCAACACCGGCTTCTTCCACCTGCCCGGCACCAGCATCCAGAGCGGCTTCCCGCTGGCCGATGGCGCCGGCTTCGTGCCTGGCACGGTGTCCTACCAGTGCCGCGCCTATGGCGCCGCCTGTTGTTTCAGCGGCGGTTCCTGCGGCCTGACCGAGGCGACGCCGCCGGTTCACGGCAACGCGCTGTCGGCCGTCTCCAACCTGCCGGCCAACAGCCGCGTGGAGTTCACCGTCACCGGCATGCTCGATCCGCGCGCGACCGGTCCGGTCGAACTCCAGGCCACGGCCCAGCCCAGTGGCGGTGCGCCCATGGTGCAGGGCGGCGCGGTCACCACGATGACGCCGCAGCGCAACCTCACGCTGAGCAAGCGCCTGTACCAGCGCAACGACGATGGCGACACGCCAAGGCTGTACTACGAGATCGTCGCCGGCAACGACGGCCCCAGCCATGCCGTGGGGGCGACGCTGGCCGATGGCGCCGGCACCGTCGCCACGCCGTCGGATTTCGACTTCGCCCAGGCGAGCTGGACCTGCGAGGCGCTGCCCGCGCCCGCGCCCGCCGTGGCGCCGGAAGCCACGTTCTGCGGCCGCGCGTCGGGCACGGGCGGCATCGGCGATAGCGGCGACGGTCCGCTGCCGCTCGACCTGATGCCCGGCGGCCGCGCCGTGGTGCGGATCGACGTGCCCGTCACCGAGAGCGCCGGCGACCAGGTCGAGAACCTCGCCCGCCTCGCCCTTTCCGGCGCGGGCACGCGCGAGGCGCGCGTCACCACCAGCCTGCGCGCCAGCTACACACTGGGCGTGCAGAAGGAGGATGGCCTGGACGTGGCGCATCCGGGGGCGCCGCACACCTATTCGGTCACCGTGCTCAACCAGGGGCCGGACGACGCCTACGACGTGCGCGTGCGCGACGCCATGCCCACCGCATTGCAGAACGTGCAGTGGACCTGTTCGGCGATCTCGCCCGTGCCGGGCGATCTTGCGCCCTTGCAGGACACGGTCGATCCGCTCGCCCGGCCGGGCCATGCGCGGGCGATGTCGGCCGACGGCCGGCATGTCTACGTGCTCGGCCGCAACACCGACGACACGCCCACGCTGTTCGCCTATCACCGCAACGCCACGCCCGGTCTGAACTACGGCGCGGTGGCGTTCAGCCCCATCGACATCGAGATCGAGGGCATCGACGACACCGGCGACACCGGTGGCCCGGTCGCGGGCATGGACGATCCCGTCGACCTGGCGCTGTCGCCCGATGGCGCGGTGCTCTACGTGCTGTCGGCCGCATCGCGCCGCATCGCCACCTTCCATCGCGTCACCAGTCCGCTGGACCCGGAGTTCGGCCGGCTGTCCTTCGCCGGGTTCGCCGCGACGGCGATGTCTCACCCGCGTCGCGTCGTCGCCACCGCCACGCACATCTACGTGTCCGGTTCCACCAGCGCGGCCGGCGCCGGCCAGATCGAAGTGTTCCGTCCCGACACCAACAACCGCCTGCCGGTGCCGGTGGCGGGCGCCACGGTGGCCGCGCCCGATGCGGCCGGGCCAATGCGGGTGAACGCCTCGGCCAGCGAACTGTTCGTGGCCTCGACCACCACGTCCCGGATCGCGCGCTACGCCATCGCGCCGAGCGGCCCGAACGCGGGCCGGCTGACCCAGGAAGCGGTCGCCGGTGCCGGCGAAAGCGGGTTCGTCGGCATCGGCGACATGGTGCTGGCGGCCAATGGCCGGGACCTCTACGTGCACGCCGGCAACGGCGGCAGCCCGAGGATCGGGCATGTCGGCTCCGGCAGCGCCGGGCTGTCGTTCGGCACGCTGTACGGGCAGAACTCGGCGGCGTTGCTGACCGGCACGGTGCGGCTGGCGCTGTCGCCCGACGGCGAGCACCTGATCGGCGTCAGTCCCGCCGCCAACGCGATGTTCTCGCTGCGGCGCAATCCGGTGACCGGGGCGCTGTCGGGCGGCTCGGTCGGCAACGCGGACGTGGAGCAGCAGCTTTCCCGCGATGGCGCCGATGGTGCGATCGGCCTGGACGTGCCGATGGCGCTGGCCGTTTCGCCGGACAATCGCCACGTTCTGGTGGCTTCGGGCAGCACCACGGGCCCCATCGGTCCCCTGACCGTGCTGTCGCGTCGCGCCCCCGCGCCGCAACTGGGCTTCATCGAGCTGGATCGCGATGGCGATGCCATCCCCGACAGCCAGGACCAGATCGACAGCCTCGTCGCACCCACCGACACGATCGTGCGCGGACGCTTCGTCTACGTGCTCAGCCGCCAGGACGGGGCGGTGAACCTGTTCGAGCGCCGGCTCTCGCACCTCGGCCCGGAGGACGAGGACGGTGGTCACCTGAGCTTCCGCCAGGCCTGGCGCAATGGCGAGGGCGGCATCAGCGGCATGGCCTATCCCGACCGCCTGCTGCTCAGCCCGGACGGCAGGAGCCTGTTCGTCAGCAGCCGCGACGGCGATTCGCTCGCGGTGTTCGCGCGCGAGGAAAGCGACGGCAGCCTCGCCTTCGTGCGCGCCTTCCACCGCAACGCCGGCCATGCGGGCCTGCTGGGCGCCTACGGCATGGCGATGGATGGCGCGTCGCAGTACCTGTACGTGGCGGGATCCTACGAATCCAGCATCGCGATCTTCGCGCACGATGGCTCCTCGTCGCAGCGCCTGAGCTACGTCGGCGCGGCGGTCGGTGGCCAGAACGGCGTCAGCGGCATGGACGGCATCCGCGACCTGGCCGTGGCCGGCGATGGCGGCGGTTCGCAGCTCCTGGGCGTTTCCGACGCGGCCAATACCGTGGTGGTGTTCGACCGCAACGCCAACGGCTCGCTCGCCTTCGTGCACGCACTCGCCCTGGGCGCCAACCAGCGCCCGATGGCGCTGGCGCTCTCGCCCGACATCGGGGGCAGCGGCAACGCGCACGTCTACGTCGCGGCGCAGAATTCGCACACCGTACATGTGCTGCGGCGCGTGCTGGACAGCACCGATCCGCAGTTCGGCCAGGTGCGTCCGGCGACGCAGGTGACGGCCGGCGGCATCGCTCCGTCGCGCATGACCGGCCCGCGCGACGTGACCGTCAGCGCCGATGGCAAGCGCGTCTACGTGGCGGCCGAGTTCGGCCACAGCCTGGTGGCGTTCGACCGCTACGACAATGCCGGCAGCGCGCAGTACGGCCACCTGTCCTTCGCCGAAGTCCGCAGCCAGGACATCGACGCGGTGGACGGCATCCAGACGCCCTACGCGGTGGCGGTCTCGCCGGATTCGCGCAACGTCTACGTCGCCGGTTTCGGCAGCGATGCGCTGGCTTCGTTCTCGGTGGGCACGGGGTCTTCGTGCAGCGCCTCGGGCAGCGGCGACATCGACGACCGCGTCACGATCCGCGCCGGCGGCGCCGTGGTGTACACGGTGCAGTCCACGATCCGGCCGGACGCCAGCGGCACGCTCAGCAATACCGCCACCGCGACCGGCGAGAACAGCGACGCCTCCGATACCGACGACACGCAATTGCTCACCTCCGCGCGCCTGGAACTGAGCAAGACCAACAACCAGGTCGCCGTGGTGCCGGGCACGCAGGTGACTTACGACATCACCGTGCGCAACACCGGGCCGGGCAATGTCGTCGGCCTCGACGATCCGGCCGCGGCCAGCGTCACCGACCTGTTCGGTTGCGTGGCCGATGGCGCGGGCGGGCACGACTGCTCGGCCTCGCCGTTCGACATCGGCACGATTTCCTGGACCTGTTCGGCCTCCGGCTCCGGCGCGCTGGATTTCCTGGCGGCCTACCACGATGGCGATGCCGGCGTGTCCGGCCTGGCCGGCATCGGCTCGCTCGCACTGATTCGGTCGGGAAGCTCGGGCGACGGCACGCACGTGCGCGGCAATTTCCTCGTCGGGGCCAGCGTGGACGACGATGCCCTGGTGTTCTTCCGCCGCGATGCCGCCAGCGGCGCGCTCAGCCCGTACGCACGGGTGAACCACGGCCCGGCCACGCCCATCGAGGGCGCGCGTTCGGTGACGGTGAGCCAGGACGGCCGCCTGCTGTTCGTCGCCAGCCGGCGCTCGGACAGCCTCACCGTGTTCGGCCTGTCCGGCAGCGAATCGCAGCCGTTGATCGTGACCCACCTGGCCACCGCCCGCGATCCGGCGATCAAGGGCCTGGACCAGGCGCTGCACGCCATCGCGTTGCCCGCCGCCGACGGCATCGAGCATGTCTACGTGGCCGGCGCCAACGATCACGCCGTGGCGGCGTTCGCCTACGACCGCGCCGGCAACACGCTCGGGCACATCGGCAGCCATGTCGACGGCAGCAATGGCGTGCAGGGCCTGGCCGATGTCGAGTACCTCGTCGCCAGCCCCGATGGCGCGCACGTCTACGCGCTCTCGGGCAGCGGCGCGAGCGTGGCCCAGTTCAACCGCAGCGCCGCCACCGGCGCGCTGGGCTATGTCGCGCGCTTCAGCGGCGGTTCGCTGCCGCTGACCGGCGTCTCCTCGGCCAGCTTCGACGCGGCCGGGCGGTACCTGTACCTCACCGTGTCCGGCGCGAACCGGCTGGCGGTGTTCTCGCGCGTCACCCAGGCCAGCGCCGGCAACTTCGGTAGCCTGTCGCCGGCGGCCTCGCTGGCGCAGGGCGAACAGGGCGCGCAGGGCCTGCTCAATCCACGCCGCGCCGCGCTCAGCGGCGATGGCCAGCATCTCTACGTGACTTCGCAGGCCGGCGCGACCGTGGCCTGGTTCTCGCTGCATCCTGACACCGGCGTGCCGTCCTACCAGGGCATCCGTTCCAACCAGAGCGCCGGCGTCGAAGGGCTGGCCGGCGCGACCGGGTTGACGCTGGATCCGCATCTCAACCAGATCTACGTCGCCGGCACGCTGGACCGCGCCATCACGCACTTCCAGCGCCAGTCCGATTCCTGGTGCCCGCCCACCGGCACCGGCCTGCTCGATGCGGTGCCGGTCAACATCGCGGCCGGCGGGCAGGTGGCGTTCCGCGTCAGCGTGCGGGTGTCCAGCGAACTGAGCGGCAACCTGGTCAACATCGCCGGCGTGGACTGGCAGTCGGCCGGCTGCGACGGCGGCGCGGGCACGGGCTTGCGGGCCTGCGGCAGCAGCGATGCCGACGAGGATGCGCCTTCCAACCTCGCCGACCTCTCGATCACCAAGGACGACGGACTGGCCGAGTTCGACGGGCTGGCCGGCGCGGCGGCCATCGCGGCCGACCTGCGCAACGTCTACGTGGCGGCGCCGGAGGACAACGGCATCGGCATGTTCCAGCGCCAGGCCGGCGCACCCACCGGCATCGGACTGCGCTACCTCGGCGCGCTGCGCAGCGGCGCTTCGGGCGTCAGCGGCCTGGCCGGCGTGGCCGACATCCTCGCCAGCGCCGATGGCCAGCACGTCTATGCCGCCAGTCCGGTGGACAACGCCGTCACCTCGTTCGCGCGCGATGCCGTCACCGGCCGCCTGACCCAGATCGACCAGGACCAGAACGGGCTGCTCGGCGTCACCGGCCTCTCCGGCGCGCGCGCGCTGGCGATGAGCGCCGACGGCCAGCACGTCTACGTGGCCGGCGGCTTCTCCAACAGCGTGGCGATCTTCCGCCGCCAGACGGATACCGCTTCGGCCGATTTCGGCAGGCTGGCCTTCGTGACGGCGGTGCAGGCCGGCATCGGCGGCGTCAACGGCATCGAATCGCCGCTGGCGCTGGCGCTGAGCGGCGACGGCAAGCACCTCTACGTGCTCGGCGGCGCGGGCGACACGCTGGTGGCGTTCTCGCGCCAGACCAACAGCGGCAGCGGCAACTTCGGCCTGCTGACCCAGATCGGCCGCTACCAGAACGCCAGCGCCGGCGTGCTGGGCATGGACGAGGTGCGCTCGCTGGTGCTGGGCGCCAGTGGCGCGCACCTGTACGTGCTCGGTGCCGAGGGCGGCTCGCTGGTGCACTTCTCGCGCAATGCCGATAACGGTGCGCTGGCTTTCGTGCCGCATGCCGAATCGCAGGCGGCGTTCCTCACCCCCGAACTGGCCGGCGCGGCGCGGTTGCGCATGGGCGGCGACGGTCGCCTGTATGCCGCATCGGCCGCGCAGAACGCCATCGCCGTGTTCGCGCTGGATGCGGCCGGCAAGCCGGCGCTCGCCCACGTGGTGCGCAACGGCGACGAGCCGCTCGATCCGGGCATCGGGCTGGTCGATGGCCTGGCCGGCGCCGCGGACGTGGCCTATGTCAACGACGGCCAGCCCTGGCTCTATGCCGGAGGCGCGCTGGATGCCGCGCTTGCCGCGTTCGCGCTGGTCGATGGCGAGCCGGGCTACCTCGGGGCGATCCTCGATGGCCTGGGCGGCGTCGCGCCCGGCGATGCGGTGACGTACACCCTCGTCGTCAGAAACCACGGACCCAGCGACGTGCCGCGCGTCCGCGTGGTGGACAGCTTCCCGCCCGAGTTCGAGCAGGTGGG
The DNA here is from genome assembly GCA_037190825.1 of Chiayiivirga flava. GTDB lineage: Bacteria > Pseudomonadota > Gammaproteobacteria > Xanthomonadales > Xanthomonadaceae > Denitratimonas > Denitratimonas flava_A. Next base: position 4,887 of record JBBCJS010000041.1, on the reverse strand, counting down.
CTGGACCTGCTCGGGCTATGCCGGCGGCGAGTGCCCCGGCAGCGGCAGCGGCAACCTCGACCTGGAAGTGAGGCTGCCCAACGGTGGCCATGTGCAGTTCGAGGCCACCGGCATCGTCGGCGCGCAGGCCAGCGGGCGGCTGGTCAACACCGCCACGGTCCAGGCCATCGGCGTGCTCGATCCGAACATGGACAACAACAGCGCCACCGACGACGACACCGTGCTGTCGCCGCGCATGGACCTGTCGATCGCGGTGGACGACAACGGCTGCGACCTGGCCGATCCGGGCTGCGAGGAAATCACCGAGGCCACGCCCGGCGGCGACATCGCCTACCGCGTGCTGGCCGCCAACGCCGGCCCCACCTATGCGCAGGGCGCGCTGGTGAGCGACACCCTGCCGGCCGCGCTCTACGACGTGTCCTGGACCTGCACGCCGACGCCGCATGCCGGCCTGCTGGAGGAAATCGCGCTGGCCGATGCGGACTTCGACACGGCGTATCGCGCGGTCGCGGTGGACACGCTCGGCCGCCACGTCTACGCCGTGGGTACGCGCAGCGACAGCAACGGCGTGCGCGACACCGTGGTGGCCTTCGCGCGCGATCCGCTCACGGGCGCGCTGACGCGCCTGCGCGCCTGGTCCGATGGCGAAGTCGCGCCCTTGCCCGATGGCGGCGGCAACGCGCCGCCGGTACGCGGCATCCGTGGCGGCATCGCCATCGCCATCACCGCCGACGGGCGTTTCGTCTACGTCGCCGGCAAGGAGGCGGACGCCGTCGCGGTGTTCGCGCGCGATACCGGCAGCGGCCTGCTCGCATGGCGCTCGCAGGTGGTGGACGGCGAACTGGGCGTGGACGGCATCGGCGGCGTCAGCGCATTGGCGCTCTCGCCCGATGGCCGCCACCTGTACGCGGGCGGCGCCTCCGACCAGGCCATCGCCGCGTTCGGCATCAACAGCACCAGCGGCGCGCTGACGCAGGCCTCGGTGATCCGCCAGGGCGGCGGCATCAACGGGCTCAACGGCGTCAACGGCCTGGCCTTCGACGCCGGCGGCACGCTGCTGTTCGCCACCGCCGACGCCAACCGCTCGGTCACGGCCTTCCGCCGCACCGTGTCCAGTGGCGCGCTGGCGCACCTGGCGGGCATCGAGGACGGCGACGTCGGCGTCACCGCCTCGCTGCTCTCGCCCTCGGCAGTGTGGGTGCACGAGGATCGCGTGTTCGTGGCCGATGCGCAGGGCGATGCGGTGAACCTGCTGCGCTTCGTCGGTGGCGATGCGCCGCGTTTCGACCTGGACGAAGTCGTCGCGCTCGATGCCGATGGCGTCGCCGGCAGCCAGGGGCCGGCCGCGCTGGTCTTCGTGCCCGACCAGATGCGCCTGTACGTGGCTTCGGCCGAAAGCGGGCAGGTACACCTCTACAGCCTGCTCGACGATGCCGGCGCGCAGCACCTGGCCAGCTACGACAGCGCGACCTCGGCGGCGCTGGAGCGGATCGCCGCGCTCGCGATCTCGCCGAACGGCCGCCAGCTCTACGCCGTCTCCGGCGGCGAGGACGGCCTGATCGCCACGCTGGCGCGCGAACCCGGTTCGCGCTGCCCGCTGGCGGGCGCGGGCGGCCTCGGCAGCCAGCGCGTGGACATCGCGCCGGGCGGCGTCGTGCGCTTCGATGTCGGCGGACGCATCTTCGCCAACGCCACCGGCACGCTGACCTATGCCGTGGCGGTGGACCCGCGCGTGCTGACGCACGAGTCGCAGCCCATCGACAACCGCGCCAGCGACACCGACGCCCTGGTGCCCGCGCCGGATCTCGAGACCCGCAAGCTGCGCACCACGCCGGATGCCGGAGTGATCGCCGGCCTGCCGGTGGCCTACCGCATCGAGGCCGGGAACCACGGCGTTTCCGACGCGCTCGGCGCATGGATGACCGACGACCTGCCGCTGTTCCCGGACGTCGCCGCCGGCCTGCTGCGCGACAGTGGCGAATGGACCTGCGCCACGAACCTGCCGCTGGCCGCCGGCGCGCGGCTGGGCGCGGACGTGGAAGCGCGCATCGCCGATCTTTCCGCGTTGGCGCACAGTGCCGACGGGCGGCGCTGGTTCGGCGTCAGCCGCAGCGGCAATGCGCTGGTCGAGCTGCGGCTGGACGCGGCCGGCGGGATCGAAAGCGTGCATCGCCTCGTCGATGGCGACGAGGCCGGCGGCGAGACGGTCCAGGGCCTGGCCGGCGCCTCGCACCTGGCGCTGTCGCCCGACGGCGCGCACCTCTACGTGACCGCCGCCGGCAGCAACAGCGTGCTGACCTTCGCCATCGGCGAGGACGGCCTGCGTTTCGTGCAGCGCATCGCCTCCAGCACCCAGACGCCGGGCCTGCAAGGCGTGGCCTACGTGGTGGTGTCCGCCGACGGCCGCTTCGTCTACACCGCCGCGGTGCCGTCCAGCGTCAACAACAGCGCCATCGCCCTGTTCCGGCGCGATGCCGGCAGCGGCGAGCTGGGCTACGTCGAGCGCATCCAGGATGGCCTGGGCACCTTCCAGCCGGAAAGCAACGTGATCCGCGGCGTGCGCCGCCTGCACCCGACGGCCGACGGCCGCCACCTGTACGCGGTGTCCACGGTGTCCCAATCGCTGGCGCGTTTCGACGTGGATGCCAACACCGGCACGCTGCGCTACGCCGGCGTGCTGCGCGGCATCGGCCCGGAGGCGCTGCCGGCGCTGGCCGGCGCGCGCGACCTGGTCGCCACGCCCGGCGACGGGCAGCTCTACGTGCTCGGCAACCAGGGCGTCGCGCTGTTCGCGCGCGCGCTCAACGGCAGCCTCGCGCTGGCCTCTGTCGCGCCGTCGGCCGGCAGCGCGCAGGCACGTGCGCTGGCGATGGATACCTGGGGCGCACGCCTGTACCTGGCCGATGCGCAGGGCGCGGTGCACCTGTACGCGCGCCAGTGGAGCGACGGCGCGCTCGAACACCGCTTCACCCTGCCGGCCGCCGCCGTGGCCGAGCCGGGCGCGTTGTTGCACCTGCCGCCGCTGGGCGAAGTGCTGCTCGCCCAGGCGGGCGAGGAGGGCGGCCTGGCAAGGCTGCGCGAACAGCCCGTGTCGCGCTGCGCGGCGACGGAAGGCATCGAGAGCGAACTTCCCGCCGAAGTCGATCTGGGCGTGGGCGGCTGGTCGCACCTTCACTACGCCGCCACCGTGCATCCGAGCGCGCGCGGCACGCTGCGCAACGTCGCCAGGACGATCCCCGGTTCGGGCGCCGATCCGAATCCGGCCAACGACGAGGACAGCGACGAGGCGACGATCCTCGTGGTGTCCGATCTTGCGATAAGCAAGGAAGGGCCGGAAAACGCCGTCGCCGGCGAGTACGTCGACTACGTCATCACCGTGACCAATGCCGGCCCCAGCGATGCGCTCGGCATCCGCGTGGTGGACGCGCTGGACCCGGCGAAGTTCGCCAACGCGAGCTGGACCTGCGAAACCGAAGGGCAGGGCGGCTCGTTCTGCCACGCCGCCTCCGGCGCGGGCGCCTCGCTCGACGCCACCGCCGACCTTCACGTGGGCGACGTGCTCACCGTGAGGCTGCATGTGCAGGTGCACCCGGCCTTCATCGGCGCGTTGCAGAACGCGGCGCAGGTCGTGCCCGAGCCGGGCGCGGTCGATCCCACGCCGGACGACCACAGCGCGCCGCCGGTTTCCACCGACGTGGTGCGCCGCCCCGATCTTTCGGTGACAAAGACCAATGGCGTCACCGCGGTCGTGGCCGGCACGGCGGTGAGCTACACCATCGCCGTCAGCAACCTCGGCCCCTCCGATGCGCCCGAGGCACGGGTGCAGGACTTCCTGCCGTCGATCCTGCACGCGGCGAGCTGGACCTGCGCCGCCCACCTGGGCACGGGCGATTGCGGCGCCGCATCGGGCCAGGGCTCGATCAACCGCGTGGTGTCGATCCCGGCCGGCGAAACCCTGACCTGGCAGCTCGACGCCACGCTGCGTTCGTCCGCGCTCGGCGAACTCGCCAACACCGCCGGCGCGCAGGTGCTGGGCGATGCCGTCGATCCGGTGCCGGACAACAACTCGGCCACCGACACCGACACCATCCTGACCCGCGCCGACCTCTCGCTCGCGGTGGTCGCGCCGGATGCCTACGATCCGGCCGGCACGCAGCCGATGCCCTATCGCATCGACGTGGCCAACGCCGGGCCGTCGGATGCGGCGGCGACGGTGGTGACGATCCAGTTCAGCCATCCGATCGCGCACACCACGGCCGAATGCACGCCGCAGCAGGGCAGCCAGATCGCCTGCGCCATCGAGGCGATCCCCGCCGGCGCCGGTGCCTCCGTGGCGCTGGGCCTGCGCGCGTTGCCGGACGCGCCGGCCACGTTGACCTCCAGCCTCAGCGCCGGCTCGCAGACCACCGATCCGGTGCCCGGCAACAACGCCGCCACGTCCAGCACGCTGCTGCGCACCGGCGTGGACCTGGAAGTGACGATCGACGACGGCCGCATCGGTTTCGCGCCCGGCGACGCCACCCGCTACACCATCCGGGTGCGCAACATCGGCTCGGTGGACGCGGTGGGCGCGCGCGTGCTGGCGCCGATCGCGGCCGAACTGCTCGATGCGAGCTGGCAGTGCGCCGCGCCGGCCAATGCCGCGTGCGCCGCCAGCGGCAGCGGCGACATCGACGACCTGATCGCGCTGCCGGCCGGCGCGACGCTGACCTATACGCTCGACGCCCGGCTCGACCCGGCCATCGACGTGTTCTCGCACCACACGGTGGAACAGACCGCCGAAGCGGAAGTCGACGACGGCCAGGTCGAAGTCAATGCGCAGAACAACGCCGACAGCGACGTCAACCTGATCTTCAAGGTCATCTTCCGGGACGGCTTCGAGGACGA
>JBBCJS010000040.1:0-114224 GCA_037190825.1 Chiayiivirga flava | reverse complement strand
TTGCAGGAACTGGGGCCGATCTTCGTCAAGTTCGGGCAGGTGCTCTCCACCCGGCGCGACATCGTGCCGCCGGATGTCGCCGACGAGCTGGCGCTGCTGCGCGATCAAGTGGCGCCGTTCGACGCCGGCATCGCGCGCGCGCAGATCGAAGCCGCGCTCGCCGCGCCGATCGCCGGCCTGTTCGCCGGCTTCGACGACGAGCCGCTCGCCTCCGCCTCCATCGCGCAGGTGCACGCCGCCACGCTGGCCGATGGCCGCGAAGTGGTGGTCAAAGTGCTGCGCCCGGACATCCACGCCCGCATCGATGCCGACATCGCGCTGCTGCGCACCCTGGCCGGCCTGGTCGAACGCCATCACCCACGCGCCCACCGCATCCGCCCGAACGCGGTGGTGGACGAGATCGAAGCCACGCTCAACGCCGAACTGGATCTGCAACGCGAAGGCGCCAACGCCAGCGTGCTGCGGCGCAACTGGGAAGGCTCGGCCGACCTCTACGTGCCGGCCATCGTCTGGAGCCACACGCGCGAGAGCGTGCTGACGCTGGAACGCGTGCGCGGCATCGGCTCCGACGACATCGCCGCCCTGGACGCCGCCGGCATCGACCGCCCCGCGCTCGCCGCCAAGGCGGTGCGCGTGTTCTACGAGCAGGTGTTTCGCGACAACTTCTTCCACGCCGATGCGCACGCCGGCAACATCTGGGTCGATCCGGACCCGGCGCGCGCCGCCGACCCGCGCTTCATCGCGCTGGACTTCGGCATCGTCGGCCAGCTCTCCCCGCGCGACCAGTACTGGCTGGCCGAGAACTTCATGGCGATCTTCCGGCGCGACTACCGCCGCATCGCCGAACTGCACCTGGCCGCCGGCTGGATGCCCGCGCACGTGCGCACCGAGGAACTGGAAGCGGCCGCGCGCGCCGTCTGCGAGCCGTACTTCACCCGCCCGCTGTCCGAGTTCTCGCTCGGCGAAGTGCTGCTCAAGCTGTTCCGCACCGCGCAGCGCTACGAACTGACCCTGCAACCCCAGCTCATCCTGATGCAGAAAACCCTGCTCAACATCGAAGGGCTGGGCCGCGTGCTCGATCCGAAACTGGACCTGTGGGCCGTCGCCCGCCCGGTGCTCGAACGCATCCTGCGCGAGCGCTACAGCCCGGCGCGCCTGCGCAACGAATTCCGCCGCCGCCTTCCCGAACTCATGTCCACCGCCCCGGACATGCCGCGCCTGGCGCACGCCTGGCTGGCGCAGCAGGTGGACGGCGAGCACGCCGTGAACCTGCGCTCGCGCGATCTCGCCGCCCTTGCCCACGCCGCCCGCGATACTCCGCGCCGCATCGTGCGCGCGGTGCTCGGCAGCGGCCTTCTGATCGCCGCCGCCGTGCTCTACGCCTTCGATGCCACCGGCCCGCGCTGGCTGGGCCTGCCGGCGAGCGCATGGATCGCGGCGGGCGGCGCGCTGTTGGCCTTCATTTCGACCCGGCGGCGCGGGGCCGGATAACTCCGTCACTCCCGCGAAGGCGGGAGTCCAGTGTCTTGGTTTTCAGGCTCCTGAAGTCACTGGATCCCCGCCTTCGCGGGGATGGCGAGCAAAAAAGCCGACTTGTTCAAGCGCTCTCCAACCATCTCATTCGAGATTCTGCACCTGCTCGCGCATCTGCTCGATCAGCACCTTCAGTTCCACCGCCGTCTGGCTGGTGCGCGTGTCCACGGACTTGGAACCGAGGGTGTTGGCCTCGCGGTTGAACTCCTGCATCAGGAAATCCAGGCGCCGGCCGACGGCTTCCTTGAGGCCGAGCACGCGGCGCGCTTCGGCCACGTGCGTGGCGAGGCGGTCCAGTTCCTCGTCCACGTCGAGCTTCTGCAACCACAGCACGAATTCCTGTTCGAGCCTTCCGGCATCGAGCGTGGGGGCCAGTTCGGCGAAGCGGGTTTCCAGCCGGGTGCGCAGGCCGGCGCGGATGTCCGGCAGCCAGTCGCGCACGCGGGCGCAGGCGGCTTGGATGCCGTCGAGCTTTTCGCGCAACACGGCGGCAAGCTTGGCGCCTTCGCGTTCGCGCGCGGCGCAGAACTCGTCGATGGCCGCATCCACCACGGCGAGGGTTTCGGCCTGCAGGCCGGCCGGATCGGGCGCGTCCTGCTCCACCACGCCGGGGAAGGCGAGCAGGTCGGTGAAGTTCACATGCATGTTCGGGAAGCGGCTGGCCTGGCGGGTGGCGGCCTGGGCGAGGCGTTCGAGCAATTCCTCGTTGAGCGCCAGTTCGCGCGTGGATGCGGACGCGGCGGACTTGAGCCGCAGCGACATCTCCACCTTGCCGCGCTGCACGCGGGCCGCCACGCGCTCGCGGATCGCAGGTTCCAGCCCGCGCAGGTCGTCCGGCGCACGCAGCGAGAACTCCAGGTAGCGGTGATTCACGGCGCGCAGCTCGGCACTGAGCGTGCCCCAGGCGGTGACGCGCTCGGAGGAGGCGAACGCGGTCATGCTTCGGATCATCGGGGATTCCAGTACACGAAAAGAAGGCGCGCAGCTTACCGGATGCGCCGGCTGCCGGAACGGTGGGCGCCCTGGCACACTCGGCGAAGTTTTCGCGTTTTTACCGGGGCGTTCCTGTCGACGCATGCCAAGGGGAAGTCATCGCATGGACCGGATCGGGTTTCTCGCCGGGATCGCGCTCGCGCTGGGCGGTTGCGCCACCCTGGGCGAATCGGAGTGCCGCAGGGGCGACTGGTACGCCATCGGTGCCGGCGATGGCCGCAACGGCTACACCCCCGACCGCCTCGCGCACCACGACAAGGCCTGCGCCAGGCATGGCGTGGGCGTGGACGTGCACGCCTACCACGCCGGCCATGCCGACGGCCTGCGCCAGTTCTGCGTGCCGCCGCGCGCCTTCGCGCTGGGCCGCGACGGCGGCGCCTACCACCGGCAGTGTCCGCCCGAAGCCGAGGACGATTTCCTGCCGGCCTACGACCTGGGCCGCGACGCGCACGCCATCGAACAGGAACTGGCGCGGCTGGACAGCGAGATCGAATCGCTGCGCAAGGAAATCGGCGACGACAAGACCAGCGCCACCGCGCGCGACATCGCCGAACAACGTCTGCGCTACGTCAGGAACGACCGCGACCGGCGCGAACGCGACCTCGACGCACTGCTGGAACGCGCCCGCCGGCGCGGCTACGGCAACGTCTGGTGATGCCCCGACGCAGTACCATGGGGTTCGTTTCCGTTGGACCCGATGATGACCGGACCTTCCCGACCCAGCGGCCGCAGCGCCGACCAGCTACGCGCCATTTCCATCCAGCGCCGCTACACCTGCCACGCCGAAGGCTCGGTGCTGGTGTGCTTCGGCGATACCCAGGTGCTGTGCACCGCGAGCGTGGAGAACCGCGTGCCGGGCTTTTTGCGCGGCAAGGGCGAGGGCTGGGTGACGGCCGAATACGGCATGCTTCCGCGCGCCACCCACAGCCGCAGCGACCGTGAAGCCGCGCGCGGCAAGCAGGGCGGGCGCACGCTGGAAATCCAGCGCCTGATCGGCCGCTCGCTGCGCGCCTGCGTGGATCGCCGCGCGCTGGGCGAGCGCACCATCACGCTGGATTGCGACGTGTTGCAGGCCGATGGCGGCACCCGCACCGCCGCCATCACTGGCGCCTATGTCGCGCTGCGCGACGCGGTGACCTGGCTGCTGGAGAAGAAGGAAATCGCGCGCACGCCGATCTTCGGCGCGGTGGCGGCGGTGTCGGTGGGCGTGTATCGCGGCGAGCCGGTGCTGGACCTGGACTATGCCGAGGATTCGGACTGCGACACCGACATGAACGTGGTGATGAACGACGGCGGCGGCTACATTGAATTGCAGGGCACCGCCGAAGGCCACGCCTTCCGCCGCGAGGAACTGGATGCCCTGCTCGGGCTCGCGGAAAAAGGCACGCGCGAGCTGTTCGCTGCGCAGAACGCCGCGTTGGCAGGGTGAGCGCGATGAAACTGGTGCTCGCCAGCCACAACGCCGGCAAGCTCGCCGAACTGCGCGGCTTGCTGGCCGGATACGGCATCGCCGTGGTGCCGCAGGCCGAGTTCGGCATCGGCGAGATCGAGGAAACCGGCCTCACCTTCGTCGAGAACGCACTGCTCAAGGCACGCCACGCCGCGCGCATTTCCGGCCTGCCGGCGCTGGCCGACGACTCGGGCCTGTGCGTGGATGCGCTCGGCGGCGCGCCGGGGCTGCATTCGGCCCGCTACGCCGGCGCCGACGGCGATGCGCAGGCCAACATCCTCAAGCTGCTCGACGCGCTGGCCGAGATCGGCGACGAACATCGCGGCGCGCATTTCCACTGCACCCTCGCCCTGTTGCGCCACTCCGAAGACCCCGCGCCGCTGGTCTGCGAAGGCCGCTGGCATGGCCGCATCCTGCACGAAGTGCGCGGCGACGGCGGCTTCGGCTACGACCCGCTGTTCCTGGACGAAGCCAGCGGCCAGAGCGCGGCGGAACTGTCGCGCGAGGAAAAGGCCGCCATCAGCCATCGCGGGCAGGCGCTGCGGCAACTGGTCGAGGCGCTTTCGCGGCATCCGCTGTAGGAACCGTCTGGATTCGCCTTGTGCCGTCATTCCGGCGAACGCCGGAATCCATTTTGCTGTTACACCAAAATCAAGATGGATTCCGGCTTTCGCCGGAATGACGGGAAACGGGCACCAATGACGGGAGACGGGCACCGCTGACTACTCCTGCGAACCCACGCGACACGCCCTAAACTATCGCCCCCCACTCCCTACGGATTCCCCGTGTCCACGACACTGCACACGTCCGACCTGCCCGGCCTGGAGTTGCTCCATCGCGGCAAGGTGCGCGATGTCTACGGGCTGCCCGGCAACGCCCTGCTGATGGTCGCCACCGACCGGCTCTCGGCCTTCGACGTGGTACTGCCCGACCCGATCCCCGGCAAGGGCGAAATGCTCACGCAGATGTCGAATTTCTGGTTCGCGCGCACCGCGCACCTGGTTCCCAATCACCTGCTCGAAACCCCAGTGGCGCAGGTGCTGCCCGAAGGCGTGGACCCGGCGCTGTACGCGCGCCGCAGCGTGGTCGCGCGCCGCCTGAAACCGCTGCCGGTGGAAGCCATCGCGCGCGGCTATCTCATCGGATCGGGCTTCAAGGACTACCAGGCCACGGGCCGCGTCTGCGGCATCGCCCTGCCCGCCGGGCTGCGCCAGGCCGAACGCTTGCCCGAACCGATCTTCACGCCATCGACCAAGGCCGCCATCGGCACGCACGACGAGAACATCGGATTCGACCGCGTGGTGGAACTGATCGGCGCCGATCTCGCCGAGAAGGTGCGCGAGGCCACGCTGGCGATCTACCGCTTCGCCGCCGACTTCGCCGCCCAGCGCGGCATCCTGATCGCCGACACCAAGCTGGAGTTCGGCCTGGACGAGGACGGTACGCTGCGCGTGATGGACGAAATGCTCACGCCCGATTCCTCGCGCTTCTGGCCCGCCGACGAATACCGCGTCGGCATCAGCCCGCCGAGCTACGACAAGCAGTTCGTGCGCGACTACCTGGAAACGCTGGACTGGAACAAGACCGCCCCCGGCCCGGAACTGCCCGTGGCGGTAGTGGCCGGCACGGTGGAGCGGTATGCCGAGGCGCTGCGGCGACTGACCGGCGAAGCGCCACGGTAAGGCTCCATCGTCATTCCAGCGAAAGCTGGAATCGCTTTTCGACAGCCGGATGGCTGGTCATCCAGTTTTTCCATGAGTTGAGAAAGTGCTGGATCCCAGCTTTCGCTGGGATGACGGCATTGCTCAAAGGGCCATTTCCCCATGCCCCGTACCCACCTCCTGCTCGTCCTCGCCATCTGCCTGGCCTGGGCGATCAACTTCCTCACCTCCGCCACCGCACTGCGCGAACTGCCGCCGCTGCTGTTCACCGCGCTGCGCCTGCTGCCGCTGATCCCGCTGCTGCTGCCGTGGATGCGCCTGCCGCCGAAAGGCCAGTGGCCGACGCTCATCGCCATCGCCCTGTGCAACGGCGTGCTGCACTTCGGCCTCAACTTCTGGGCCATCCGCGACGCCGGCAACCTCGCCTCGCCGGCCATCGTGCTGCAAAGCTACATCCCGATGGCCGCCGTGCTGGCAGTGGTTTTCCTCGGCGAAAAGGTGGGCTGGCGCACCTGGACCGGCATCGGCGTGAGCTTTGCCGGCGTGCTGGTGCTGGGCTTCGATCCCCTGGTGCTGAACGCGCCGTTCGCGCTGATGCTGATGCTGCTCTCGGCCTTCGCGCTGGCCGTGGGCACGGTGAGCATGCGCAGCCTCACCGGCATGCATCCGCTCGGCGTGCAGGGCTGGGTCGCCCTGCTCGCCACCGCGCCGCTGCTCGTCTGGAGCGCGCTCGTCGAAACCGGCCAATGGGACGCCGTCCGCCACGCCTCGGGCCTGGCCTGGTTCGGCGTCGCCTGGGCCGCCTTCGCCGCATCCCTGCTCGGCCATGGCCTGTTCTACTGGCTGGTGCAACGCCACCCGGTATCCACGCTGATGCCCTACCTGCTGCTCACCCCGGTCTTCGCCGTGGCCCTGGGAATCGCCTTCTGGGGCGACCGCCCCGGCCCGCGCCTGTACCTGGGCGGCGCGATGGTGCTCGGCGGCGTGCTGATCATCGCGCTGCGCGCCAGGACGCGGGCGCGGAAGTTGCCGGAGCCGGCGGAGATTTGAGGCGGGCGGAGGATGCCTCTGCGACACAGTAGAGGTATTGGGCGCGCCGCGCGCGTATCCGTATGCCGACGATGATGCGATGGCGCAGCTCATCCTGGCCTATGCCACCGCGGGCAAGGCCAGGCGGAAGTCTGTGTTGAAGGGCCTTGGCGTAACAGCAACCGCAGGGAACCGGGCGGGCCGGATGCCCGCCCGGTCCGTCATCACACCTGCGGCTTGAAGGTGTCCTTCTCGAACGGGCGCAGCAGCCAGCGGCACAGGGCGGGGAGGAAGATGATGGCGGCGATCATGTTCACCACGAACATGAAGGTCAGCATCACGCCCATGTCGGCCTGGAACTTGAGGTCGGAGAAGATCCACATCGCCACGCCCACGGCCAGCGTCAGGGCGGTGTAGAAGATGGCGATGCCGGTGGTCTTGAGGGCGATGAAGTAGGACTCCGAAACCGTCTTGCCGGCGCGCAGGGATTCGCGCATGCGGGCGAAGATGTAGATGGCGTAGTCCACGCCGATGCCCACGCCCAGCGCGACCACGGTGAGGGTGTTGACCTTCATGCCGATGCCAAGCTCCACCATCAGCGAGTGGCCCAGCTCGGTGACGAGCACCAGCGGCAGCACGATGCACAGGGCGGCCAGCGGGTTGCGGAAGCTGATGAGGCACATCAGGAACACGGCGGCGTAGAGGAACAGCAGCATGCGGTGCTCGACGGCGCGCACGGTGTCGTTGGTGGCGGCCATGACGCCGATGTTGCCGGTGGCAAGACGCAGGTTGACGGCGTCGCTGTGGAAGTCCTCGCCGTTCTGCTCGGCGGCCTGTGCCTGCTCGGCCAGTTGTTCGCGCAGGTTCACGCCTTCGTGCCAGGCGCCGTTCTTTTCGCGGAAGTCCTTCACCGCGCCGATCACGCGGTCGATGGTGTCGGCGCGATGGTCGGCGAGGAAGGCCATGATCGGCATGGCCGAGCAATCGGTGTTGAGCAGGCCCGAATCGGTCTCGAACCCCTGGGTGGCCAGGCGCAGGGAATCGGAATCGCGCGGCAGCACGCGCCATTTGATGGCGCCGTCGTTCCAGCCGGCGTTGACGATCTTGGCGGCCATCGGCAGCGTCATCACCTGTTGCACGCCGGGCACGTTGGCCAGGTGCCAGGCGAAGCGGTCCACCAGTTCCATGGTGGGATAGCTCAGGGTGCAGGCGTCCGGGCGGCCTTCGGCGATCACGTTGAGGATGTCCACGCCGAGCGCGAATTTCTGCGTGATGGCGCGGGCGTCCTGGTTGTAGCGCGCTTCGGGCCGCAGTTCGGCCACGCCTTCCTGCGCGTCGCCGATCATCACCTTGTCGCCGTGCTGCTCGGCGAACCACCAGGTGGTGGCGCCGATGAGGATGAGGATGGCGGCGGCCACGGGCTTGCTGAAGCGGGTGAGTACGGCCCAGACCTTGTCGAAGCGGGTGAGCTGGCGCAGGCGGAACTCGCGCTTCCTGTCCATGTTGCGCAGGCGGGTGTAGGACAGGAGCACCGGCAGCAGCACGAGGTTGGTGAGGATGGTCAGCGCGACGCCGACGGTGGCGGTGATGGCCAGTTCGAAGATGATGCGGATGGGGATCATCAGGATGGTGGCGAAGCCGATGCAGCCGGCGATCAGCGCGACCGAGCCGGGCACCAGCAGCATGCGGAACGACAGGCGCGCGGCGGTGAGCGGGTCCACGCCTTCGCGCTTGCGCAGCTCGTCGACGGTGCCGTCTTCCAGGCCGCCGAAGAACAGTTCGCCGCGGAAGCGGTTGATCATCTGCTCGCCGTGGCTGACGGCGATGGCGAAGATCAGGAACGGCGTGAGCATGTTCATCGGGTCGATGCCGAAGCCCATCAGGCGCAGGGCGCCGAGCATCCAGATCACCGCGATGAGGGAGGCGAACACGGTGAGGCTGGCGAGCTTGATCGAGGTGGAATAGAGGAACAGCAGCAGCCAGGTGAAGGCGATGGTGAGCACGAAGAACTTGATGACCGAGCGCGCGCCGTCGCTGATGTCGCCCACCATCTTGGCGAAGCCGATGATGTGCACGTCGTAGCCCTGGGCTTCGTACTTGCCGCGCAGCGCCTCGAACTGGTTGGCGATGTCCTGGTAGTCGAGCCTGTTGGCGTCGGTTTCGGGCACCAGGTCGGCCCAGATCATCGCGCCGGACCAGTCCTTGGCGACGAGGCGGCCGACGATGCCGGCCTTGACGATGTTGCCGCGGATGGTCTCGAAGTCCTCGTCGCCCGCGTGTTCGGCGTTGAACTCGTTGGGGATGACGTTGCCGCCGGCGAAGCCGTCCTCGACCACTTCCACGAAGCGCACGTTGGGCGTGAACAGCGAGCGCACGCGCGCGTTGTCGGTGGCCTCGATGGCCATCACGTCGGAGGTGAGCCCTTCCAGCGCGGTGAAGAAGCCCGGCTCGAACATGTCGCCGTCGCGCGCCATCAGCGCCACGAGCACGCGGTTGGCGCCGCCGAAGTCCGCCTCGTAGTCGAGGAAGGTCTGCATGTATTCGTGTTCGAGCGGGATCTGCTTCTTGAAGCCCGCGTCGACTTTCAACTGGCTGGCCAGCGCGATCGCGATCACCGTGACGATGGCGAAGATCGCCAGCACCACCGGACGCGCGCCAAAGATGAGGCTTTCCAGGGCCCGGGTGATCGGGCCGGCCTCGACGTTTCCACCATGCGCCATGTTCTATCCCCCTGACTTACTGGTTGCGTGCGCGCGGCGTGAAGGCGTCCACGCCTTTTTCGCCGGACACCACGAGGCTGCGGTTCGGACGCACGATGACGCCGGCCAGCACCGGGGTTTCCTGGCTGGCGTTGGCGTAGATCTGCACGCGCGGGGCGGATGCGGCATCGGTGCGGACGACGACGACGCCATTGGCGCCGACCAGCGCGAAGCCGCCGTCGCCATAGGCCGCGCCACCCATCAGGCTCAGTTCGGTGCCGGTATCGATGGCGTCCCAGGTATCGCCCAGGTCGCGGCTCTCGAAGGCGTTGCCGCGCATGCCGAAGGCGAGGACATGATCGCCCTCGTAGCCGATCACGCCGAACATCGAACCGCCGTAGGGCAGTTGCAGGCGCTCCCAGGCGCCGCCGCCGTCGCGCGAGCGATAGGCCGAGCCGCGCTCGCCGACGATGAGCAGCGCGCCGCTGCCGGTGCGGGCGATGGCGTTGAAGTGGGGTTCGGCTTCCTCGTCCAGCGCGAGGTCCTCGTCCGACAGGGTCCAGCTGTCGTCGTCGACGGCCTCCTCGTCATCGACGAAGTCGTCGTCGTCGACGGCGCCGTCATCGGTCGCGGCACCCGTGGCGGAGACGAAGCGCCAGCTCGCGCCGCCATCGTCGGTGCGCAGGAGTTGCGCGTAGGCGCCGACGGCGAAGCCGTGGTCGGCGTCGAGCATCAGCACGTCGAGCAGGGGCACGCCCTGGCGCGGATCGAAGGCGGCGTCGGGCGAGGTATCGAGCACGTCCTGGCGCTGCAAGGTCCAGGTGAGGCCGCCGTCGCGGCTGGCGATGATGGTGCCGTCGTGTCCCACGGCCCAGACCGCATCGCCCACAGCGCTGACGGCGGTCAGCGTGGCGCGGGTGGGGACATCGGAAACCTGCCGCCATTCGGTGCGGCTCTCGGACACGAGGATCTGGCCGCGTTCGCCCACGGCCACGGCGCGCGAAGCGGCTTCGGTCATGTCCAGGATCAGTGCCTGGGTCGCGGCCAGGGGCATGGTTTCGCTGCGTAGCGGCGCGGCGTCCTGCGCCTGTGCGGCCAGCGGCAATGCCGCCATCCCGAGCACGAGCGCCAGAGCGCGTTGTGCCAGCCCGAAGGTCTGCATGGTGTTCCTCCCCTGGATGTCCTTGGTGTCGGTCGCCGCGCGGAACGCGGCGGTTGCCGCATGGTGCCGTGCCTGCGGCGCCCGGGGCAATGCCCTTCGCCCCTTGCGTCCGGCGCAGCCCCAAACGCCGTCAGCCGCGCCTTTCGGTCGCGGCTGACGGGTGCCTGCCTGGCTCAGCGCACGCCGCGCGTGCGCAGGGCCTGTGGCGTGTAGTTCTCCAGCGAGGACTGGTAGGCGTAGTCGGGCGGCGTGTCCTGGTTGTCCACGCCGGTCGCCAGATAACGGCCGGACTGGAGGTCGTGGTGGTTCTCCATCGTGGTCCAGAACACCGGCACTTCGTAGTAGTTGATCGACGGCGCCTCGGAGTAGCGCCAGACCTCGCCCTGGGCGTTGTAGTGGTCCAGCACGAGGATCTGCCAGCTGTCCTCGTCCACGTAGAAGGTGCGGCGCGGATTGATGTGGCGCTTGCCGGGCTTGAGCGTGGCGTCCACCACCCAGACGCGGTGCAGTTCGTAGCGCAGGTAGTCCGGATCGATGTGGTTGCGCTTGATCATGTCCGAGACCTTGGACTTGTCGCTGTGCGCCTTGTAGGAGTTGTACGGCACGTACATCTCCTGCCGGCCGACCAGCTTGAAGTCGTAGCGGTCGAGCGAGCCGTTGAACATGTCGGTCATGTCCGAGGTGCGCAGGCCGTCGGCGGCGGTGCCGGGGTTGTCGTAGGCCACGTTCGGGGCCAGGCGCACGCGGCGCTGGCCGGGGTTGTAGACCCACGCCTTGCGCGGCTGCACCGACTGGTTGAGGCTCTCGTGCACCAGCAGCACCTGGCCGGCCAGGCGCGCCGGCGCTTCGACGGACTGGTAGAAGTACAGCAGCATGTTGTTGATGTCGGCGATGGTGTTGCCGGGCTTGTAGTACAGGCCCATGAACTCCTCGCGGATCTTCACCAGGTTGTACTGGCCGCCGGCCGTCACCGGGGCGAGGTTCGTCCAGCGCGCGGCGCTGACGCCCTTGTACTTCATCTTGTGGTTCCAGATGACCTCGGCGCCGTTCTGGGGAATCGGGAACGGGATGCCCTCGGCCGCATCGAGCACGCCATCGAGGTCGTCGGTCAGGCGCGCCGTGGTGGCGTTCTTGATCGAGTACTCGTAGGTGCGCTGCGGGAACGAGGCCGAGCGCCGGGTCGGATAGATGTCCATCCGGAACGTCGGGTACTTGGCGAACATCGCCTTCTGCCCCTCGGTGAGCTTGTCGGCATGCTCACGGTAGTTGTCCGCCGTGATCGAGAACTGCGGCTTGTCGGCGGCGAACGGATCGGGATGGAACACGCCCGGCTTGTAGCTGGACGGCGGGCTGGTGATGCCGCCTTCCCAGGCCGGGATGGTGCCTTCGGCATTGCCGGCGGCGATCGCGCCGACGGCGGTCAGTTCCTTGCCGAGCTTGGCGGCCTGGCCGGCGTCCACGGCGGCGAACGCCGTGCCGGTGGCCAGCGCCATGCCGACGCAGACAGCCAAGGTGGTACGGATACGAGAAGTCATGTGGGCACTCCTTGGTCTGCGGTCAGAACGAATACTTGGCCACGAGCGAATAGAAATCGCGGTCGTAGATCTGGTTGTAGGGCTTGCCGCCGGTGAAGACGGTGTAGCTGAGGTCCAGCGACCAGCGGTTCATGTAGCTGGCTTCCACCCCCACGGTGCCGGACTTGCGGCCTTCCAGGAAGTTGCCGCCCGGCCCCGGCGTGGTGCCGTTGACGTCGTGGTTGAACGCGATGCGCGGCGAAATGTTGAACGACGAACCGAACGCGCCGGGATAGTCGGCGCGCGCCGCGACGCGGTAGCCCCAGCTGAACGCGGTCGGGAAGCCGCCGGGCGTGGTGACGGGGTTGCGCAGGTAGCCCGTGTCGATGGCGTAGCCGCCGCCGGTGTCGGTGCCTTCGCCCTCGTAGCGCAGGATCGACGGATCGGGCAGGTCCCACACCTTGGTCGCGCCGATTTCGCCGACCAGCGCGATCTGTTCGGCGCCCAGGAAGTTGCCGGGGCCGATGGCCTTGGTGAAGGTGGACTGGATCTGGCTGACCTTGTGGCGCTCCCAGCCCTGGATGTACTCGCCCGGCCCGTAGGTGCCCAGTTGACTGCTGAAGCGCAGGCCCGGTTGCGGGATCACCGCGTTGAGCGGGGACAGGCCGGCGAACAGCAGCTCCACGTCGTCGATCTGCAGGGGCATGTTCGGGCGATAGCTGACTTCGCCCTGGAAGGCGATGCCGCCGGGCAGCGCGGTGCTCCAGGAAAGCCCGTAGAGATCGATGTCCTCCGGGTATTCGAGGAAGTAGCTGCCGGAACTGGGCGCGGTGTTGACCACCGAGATGCCCGAGATGACCGGCACGCGGCTGTGGTACTTCAGGTAGTAGAGGCCGAACTCCACGCCGTTCCAGAAATCGGCGTAGTAGCGCAGCGCGGCGCCGTACTGGCCGCTGTCGCGGGCGTTCTTGTTCGGACTGCGCGGGAAGGCGGCCGAGCAGCCGGCGCCGACCAGCGTCGGCGGCAGGCCGGTATCGCTGTTGAGGTAACCCGCCGGGCCGGCCTGACAGACGCTGTAGAACAGGTCGGGGTTATTGACCGGCTGCGGCACGGTGCCGAAGTTCAGCATCACGTAGTTGCCGCCGGGCGAGGCGAAGTCGTTGGCCGAGAAGTAGGTGCCGGAAGCATCGATCTCCACCTCCTCGAACTCGAACAGGTACAACGCCTCGAGCGAGAGGTTCTCGGTGAGCGAGAACGAGGCCCAGAGCGAATCCACCGGCAGGAACGCTTCCTTCAGTTCGGCGCCGGCCACGCGCAGCGCGGACAGGTCGAACGGGTTGATGACGTTGATGCCGTTGGTGATGAAGGTGCTCTCGCCCCAGCTCACCACCTGCCGGCCCAGGCGCACCGTGCCCTGCCCGGCTTCGCCGTAGCTGAAGTTGTGGAACACGAAGGAATCGAGCAGGCGGAAGCGCTTGCCGATCAGATCCTTCGCATCGCGGGAAAGGTCGTCGCGGTCGGCGTTCTCGAAGTCGTAGAAGTACGTGGCACGGGCGAACGCGCCGGAGTTGCGGTAGTTGAGCGACAGCTCGGAAGTGATCTTGAAGGCGTTGGAGATCAGGTCGCCCTTGTCGTACTTGACGTTGCCGTCGTCGCGGTTGCCCGAGAAGCGACCGGGGGCGGCAAGCTGCAACTGCTGCGCATCCAGATAGCGGCCCTCGGCGGTGAGGGCGCTGATGCGCGCGACGATGGTCGGGTCGAGGTAGGCCTTGGCCAGCAGGTCTTCCGACGGGTCCTGGGCGCGCCAGGACGCGCCGAAGGACACCGTGGTATCGAGCGAACCGGAGAATTCGCCGCGGGAAAAATCGAATGCCATCGCGGGGCCGGACATGGCCGCGACGACGCCGGCCACGGCCAGCGCCAGTGGGGCGCGCGCCGCGCGGGAGGACTTCTTGTTCCGAATCATGGGTAGGCTCCTGAGCTTACTGCGCGCGGATGACGGACGGATCCTGCACCACCACCGTGGTACCGGAGGACACCAGCAGGCTGGCCATCTGGCCCTGCATCTCGGCGGTCACGGCCGGCACGACCGGGCTGATCAGCGAGGCGTGCTCGCCGGCGGTGAAGCGGGTCACGCCGCGGATGCCGTTGGCGGCCTGGGTGGTCTGGGTGACGGCGGTGAGACCCAGCGCGCGGATCAGCGGCTCGGTACCGGAAAGCGGCGCGCCGGGCACGCTGTTGGGCACCACCTGGTCGGGCAGGCTGGTGGCCGATCCATCGCCGACGATCTCGTGCAGCAGGATCGCGTTCTGCGCCGAGGCGAAGCCGTAGTTGATCGGATCGATGGAGTCGATCACCTGCTGCGCCGCGCCCATGAAGCTGTCGTAGGTGGGCGTGCCGGCATGCACGCCGGAGGCGGCCAGGCCTGCGCGGATGCGCGGACCGAACGACACCGAACCATCGAGCAGGCGGGCGATGCCGCCGCCCGGCGCGGAGAGCAGGCCGACGTTGACGCTCGGTTCCAGCGCCAGGAACGAGGTGCCGACGATGGCACCCAGCGAAAGACCGACGAACTGCACGCGCGAGGAATCGAAATCGCCCACGCCGTTGCCGTCGATGTCCAGCGACGGGATCGTCGCCGTCAGCACGAACAGGTCGGCCACGGCCTGGCGCAGGTTGTCGCGCGAGGTCAGCAGCGAAGCGAGGTTGATGAAGTGCGTGCCGGAGCTGTCGGGGATGCCATCCGAACCGGGCGCGCCGGTTTCGTTGTTCGCGTAGTCCACGTTGAAGGTGCGCTCGGAAGCGATGGCACCGAACGGCGTGTTGCCGATGGCGAACGGGCTGTCCGGCGGCAGGCCATGCAACGGCAGGTCGATGGCGATCACCGCGAAGCCCTGCGAGGCCAGCGTGGCCGACACCGCGAGCGCATGGGTGCGGTTGCCGGTGATGCCGTGCTGGAAGATCACCACGGGCCAGCCGGTGGCCGGCTTGGTGCGGCCGGAAGCGGCGTTGGGGATCGTCGCCAGCACCGGGATGTTGATGTCGGCGGTCTTGACCGGGAACGGGTTGGCGAAGGTGATGTTGGTCGAGGCCGGGCTGAGGCCGGCGGCATCGAACGGCGGCACGTAGGCGCCCGGCGCAGCCTTCCAGAAGCCGGTCAGCGGGCCGGTCGGATTGGCCTGGCTCGGCGCGGTCAGGTAGTACGGCACCGTCAAGGTACCGATGTGGATGTCGGCGATCGGCGGCAGGCCGGCGGCGGCGGTGGTCATGCCGGTGGGAACCAGTTGCGCCGCGCCCGGCTGGGTGACCGAACGCACCGCCTGCATGACGGGCGTGATGCTCTGGGTGGTGAAGGCCCAGCTCAGCACGACCTTGTCACGCGCGATGCCGGCGGCGGCGGCCACGGCGAGATGGGAATTGGTGAGCTGGCGCAGCGGCTCCAGTGCGCAGGCGGTGGCGGCCGGCAGCAGTGGCTCGGTGCTCTGGCCGTTGACGCACAGCGGCGAGGGGCGCTTGGCGAGGAAGTAGGCCTGGTCGGGCGTGGCGTCGTTGCCGCGCGCGTCGCGGATGCCGTCGGTCAGGACCACCAGGTAGGAGGTCAGCTGCTTGAGCGGCTGGGTCGGGATGATCGCCAGCGTGCGGCCCGCCGTATCGCTCGGCGCCAGCGCGGTGACGAACTCGGTGCCGCCGGCCAGCTCGCGCACGATGCCGGTGGTGCCGCCGCCGGGGCCGGTGAGCGACACCTCGAAGATGCGCACGCTCTGGCCCGGCACGATGCTGGCCGGATTGGGGCTGGCGTTGAAGCTGGTGGACATCGGCCCGGTGGTGCTCCAGCCGTCCAGCGTGCTGATGGCCACGGTCGGATCACCGTAGTTGTTCGGGTTGGCGACCGGCGGGTTCAGGGTGAGGTCGGTGGTGCCCGACAGCAGCAGGTTGTTGGGCAGCGGGATGACTCCGCCGGTGGGATCGAATCGCGCGGTCAGCACGCCGGTCACGGGCGAGCCGTCGCCGTTGTTCGAGGGCGCGGTCGAGGCGGCGCGATCGCTGTTGCTGGAACCGCCACAGGCCGCGAGAAGCAGCGTCGTGGACAGCGCCAGGGTCAGGGAAATCCTGGATGGCATGTTGTGTTTCCTTCGGCAGCCGGTGGTAGACGTGGGCGTCGTATCATAGGTAGCGCGTTCAGCGCTTAGCAATGCTGCGGCGTATGGTCTGAACGTGGATTTCTTGTTGCGTCGCAACACGTTATCGCCACCTAGGCATCCGGGAAGTGGCCCGGCTCGGGCCGGAAGGGACGTGGCGACCAGCCCAGGTCGCGCTCGGCATCGCTCGCCGAGAACACCAGGTCCTGCCGCATTCTTTCAAGCATGCCGGGGCCGAAGTCCGATACCACGCGCAATCGCGTGGCCAGGCCCGCCAATCCCCGGAACAGCCATGGCGACAATGCCAGCACGCGACCGGGCGGTGTCAGGCAGGCTACGGTGCGTCGCACCATTTCCAGATAGGAAAGCGTCTCTCCGCCGCACAAATCGTAGCGCCTGCGCAGGCTGCGTCCGGTGTTGGAGGCAACCCATGCGCAAACGGCCAGATCGTGGGCGTGAACCGGCTGGCGCAGGCCGGTGGCATCGCGCGGCAGCGGCACGATGCGCCAACGCCGCGCCAGCGTCGCGATACGGCTGAGGTTGGCGTCCATGCCGCAGCCGTAGACCAGTGTCGGGCGCAGGATCGTCCAGCCGATGTCGCGCGCATCGCAATGCGCCGCCAGGGCCTGTTCGCTGCGTTGCAGGTGCGCGGCCAGCTCGCGCTCGGCGGGATCGGGCGAGTCCAGTTTGGTCGCCGCGCTGGTGGAACTGAAGGCCACGATGCGCGCGGGCCGATGCCGGGTGCGCGAGAGCCACGCCAGCAGGCCGTCGAGCGGCCCGGTGCTGAACACCACGTCCGGGCGCTGCGCGGCATCGCCGTTGATGTACAGGTCGAAACGCCGCCAGGTCACGCCCGGCTGCGCCGGCTGCGCGTCGCGCGACACCGCTTCCACCTCGACGCCGTGCGCCACCAGTTCGGGCAGCAGGAACCGGCCGATCTGGCCGCTGGCGCCGAACACCAGGGCGCGCACCGGGTTCGTGATCGTTGCCCGCGTCATGCCCGCACCGCCTCGCCCAGGCGCTCGCGCCAGGTCCGCGTCACCGCCTGCCGCGCGGCATCCAGTTCGGCATCGTGCGCCACCAGCCGCGGGCGGCCATCGAGCGTGCAGGCCAGCGCGCGACCGGAAAGTTGCTCGTGCGCGTGTCGCAGCGCCTGCGCGGTGGCCGGCGCGAAGAAACCGCACGCCGCAAGCGCATCGATCAGTTCGGGCGTGCGCGTGCTGGCGACGATGCCGGGCACATCATGCGCGCGCATCAATACGCCGGCCTGCAACAGGAACTCCAGGTCCACCAACCCGCCTTCGCCCTGCTTGAGATCGAACAGGCCTTCGCGCGAACGATCCAGTTCCGCGCGCATGCGCTGGCGCATCGACACCGCCTCGGCGCATACCGCATCGGCCTCGCGCGGCGCGCACAACACCTGCGCGCGGACCTGTTCGAACGCCACGCGCACCTGCGCATCGCCGGCCACCGCGCGGGCACGCACCAGCGCCTGCTGTTCCCAGGTCCAGGCGCGTTCGCGCTGGTAGGCGGAAAAGCTCTCCACGCTCGATACCAGCAAGCCCTTGCCGCCATCGGGCCGCAGCCTCAGGTCGGCCTCGTACAGCCGCCCGGCGGGCGTGGGCATCGCCAGCATCGCGATGATCTTCTGCACCAGCCGGGTGTAGTAACGCATCGCATCGAGCGGGCGGGCGCCATCGCTTTCCAGCCCGGCGTGCACGCCGTCGTACAGGAACACCAGGTCCAGGTCCGAGCCGAAACCCAGTTCCTTGCCGCCGAAGCTGCCATAGGCCACCACGGCCAGCCCGCCCTGCGGCAGGCGGCCGTGCTGGCGGGCGAGGTCGTCCATCGCCATCGGCAGCACCGCGCCGACCACGGCCTCGGCCACGAAGGCGAGCTGGCGCGTGCACTCGCCGGCAGGCTGGCGATCGATCAATTGCGCCCGCGCGACGCGGAACGCGAAGCTCTGGCGAAACTCGTTGAGTCCATGGATGCGCGCTTCGGCGTCGTCGGCCGGCAGGCTCGCCAGCACCTGCTCCAGCGCCTGCCCGACCTCCGCGCGGGTGGGCGGCACGGCGTCGGCGCGCGCGTCGAGCAGGTCGTCCAGCAGCAGCGGATGCGCGCACAGGCGCTCGGCCATCCAGCGGCTGCCGGCCATCACTTCGACCAATCGCGCCAGCGCGGCGGGCTGTTCGTCCAGCAGGGCGAGGTAACTGGAACGGCGCAACACCGCCTGCACCAGCGCCAGCCCGCGCTCGGCCACGGCATCGGGCGCGGCGCTGCCCGCGGCGGCGGCCAGCAGTGCCGGCAACACGCGATCCAGCCGCGCCCGCGTGCGTGCGGACAACGCCACCAGTGAGGGCAGGCGATGGAAGCTCTGCAACTGGCGCGCCAGTGCATCGCCGTCGATGAAGCCGGCATCGGCCAGATGCTGCCCGGCATCGGCATCGCCGGGTTCGCGCCAGACCTGCGCCAGGCGCGCCACGTCCGCGCGCGCCTGCCCCGAAGGCCGCGCACTGCGCGCCTCGAACACGCGCGAGAACTCGCGCGATACGGTGTCCCGGTGCTGCGCCAGCGCGTCCGAGAGCGCATCCCAGTCGCGGAAGCCCATGCCGAAGGCCAGGCGCATGCGATCGGTTTCATCTTCGGGCACGCTGTGGGTCTGCTCCTCGCGCAGCATCTGCACGCGGTTTTCCAGCCGGCGCAGGAAGCGGTAGGCCGAGGCCAGCGTCTCGGCGCTGCGATCCGGGATGTAGCCGCGATCGCGCAAGCGCGCCAGCGCCGGCAACAGGCCGCGCACGCGCAAGGCCGGCTCGCGCCCGGCGCGGATCAGTTGCTGCAACTGCACGATGAACTCGATCTCGCGGATGCCGCCGCGCCCGAGCTTCAGGTGCGCGTCCAGATCGCGGCGCTGCACCTCGGCTTCGATCATCGCCTTCATCTCGCGCAATCCCTCGAACGCGCCGAAATCCAGATAGCGGCGATAGATGAAGGGCCGCAGCATCGACAGGAAACGCTCGCCCTGCCCCAGGTCGCCGGCCACCGGGCGCGCCTTGATCCACGCATAACGCTCCCAGTCGCGCCCTTCGCGCTGGAAATACTGCTCCATCGCCGCGAACGACAACGCCAGCCGGCCCACCTGTCCGAACGGACGCAGCCGCATGTCCACGCGAAAGGCCATGCCCTCGGCGTTGACCTCGGCGAGCAACTGGATCAGGCGCTGGCCGAGGCGCTGGAAATACGCGCCGTTGTCGAGCGCGCGCGCGCCATCGCTCTCCCCGCTTTCCGGGTAGGCGAACACGAGGTCGATGTCGGAGGAAAAATTGAGTTCGCTGCCGCCGAGCTTGCCGAGGCCGAACACGATCAGCCGCTGCGCCGCGCCGTCCGCATCGCGCGGCATGCCGTGGTCGGCTTCCATGCCGGCGCGCAACGCGTCCAGCGCGCCGGCAAGGCAACGCTCGGCCAGTTGCGAGGCGCCGGCGAGGGTGTCCTCCACGGTGTCGATGCCGTTCACGTCGCGATGGATCAGGCGCACGCTCTCGCCATGGCGGTAGCGGCGCAAGGCAAGCGGCCAATCGGACGGGGCGTCGGGCGCGAGCACCAGCCCGCCGCTGCGCGCGTCCAGCCAGAGCAGGGTTTCGGGATGGCGGCAGAGCTGATCCAGTGCGTAGTCGCTGGCGATCAGCAGGCGATCCAGCCGCGCCGCCTGCCCATCCCGCGCGTCGTGCCGGGCCAGCGCCTGCGACGCGGCGTCGCGCAGGCGTTCGCGCTGGCGGTGCAGGAGTTCGGCGAGCGGCGCGGGGAGGTCTTTCATCCGCGCGATTCTGGCAGAAGCGTCACTGCGCGGGCGGCCTGTCAATGCCCTGTCCAGTGACCTCTGTCTCCGGGAATCCTCACCGTCATCCCAGCGCAGGCTGGAAGCGCTCCACAACAGACGAATGTCTGGTCATCCATTTTGCTTTCACGGCAAGATCAAGATGGATGGCCAGCCCGCGACTGTCCAAAAGCGCTTCCGGATATCGCTGCGCGATTCCGGGATGACGGGACGGGGTGCCCTGTTGGTTCCGGGCCAGAAGCCGACTGCGCCACGCAGCAACCGCCTTTCCCCCGCCGCTGGCGGGGGAGAGGCGGCCGGTCAGCGAATCACGCCGCAGGCGATGCGCGCGCCGGAATCGCCGGCCGGCTGGGTGGCGTAATCGTCGGCGCTGGCGTGCAGCACGATGGCGCGGCCGAGGATGTCGGTGGCGCTGCCGTCGCCGAGCGTGACGCCGGGCACCTGCACATCGACCACGAGCGTGCCCGAATCGTCGGCTTCGAGGTTCGGCATGTCGCCGGCATGGTGCTCGCCCTGGCCGGGATGGCCGTGCGGATGTCCACCCGGATTGAAGTGCGCGCCGGCACTCATGGCATCGGGCGCGCTGCAATCGCCGGTTTCGTGCACGTGGAAGCCATGCGTGCCGCCCGGCGCGATGCCGGTGAGGCTGCCGGTGATGTGCACGCCACCCGGTTCGGCGACCAGCGCCAGCGTGCCGGCGGCGGCATGGCCCTCGGTGGGCGCCAGTTCCGCGCTCGCACTCGGTGTGGCCGGCGGCACAAGCGGCTCGGGAGGCGCGGGCGGTACCGATGGAGCGGGCGGTTCGGCGGAAGCAGCGGGCGGAGGCGGTGGATCAGCCGGCTGCGAACAGGCTGCCGCCGCGCAGGCGATGGCAAGCGCAGTGAGAAGATGCTTGGCATGAACGTTCATGGAGGTCTCCATTCAAACGGGGGAGGAAAGGATGCTCGCCCACAACCTAACATGAGGAAAACGGCGGGGCGCGCGCCGGAGGAGCCTTCGGTGACGCGATAGGGAGCCTACGAACAATTACCGTCATCCCCGCGAAGGCGGGAATGACGAGAAAAAACAGATCCTCCGAGGTTGCTGAACGCCTGTCACACCGCCATCGCGCGCACCACAGGACGAAGCCGCGCCCACGGCACCGGGAAAGCCGGCGTCTCGATCCTCACCTGACCAAAGCCCGCGCGCTCGAGCCGTTCAACGATGTCGCGGCCGTAATCGCGGAACACCAGCACCTGTTCGTTCCCCTTGAACGGATCGACGTGATACTCCGGGGGCAACAGGTATTCGATGCCCTCCGCCCCCAAGCGAGCGCGTTCGATGGTATGCGGCGCATCGAACAATGGCACGGTGAACACCATCTTTCCGCCCGGACGCAGCACCCGGCGCAGCTCGGAAAAACCACGCGCATCGTCGGGGACATGCTCGAATACTTCGGTATGCGTGACCAGATCGAAACTTGCGTCGGGCCAAGTCAGAGCCTGCACATCCTCGCAGCGAACGCCGTTCCATCCGGTGCCGGGCACGACGTTGGGGTGGTATTCGGAAAACGTCGCCTTGCGCGCATGCCCGAGCAAGTGCTCAACGAACGGGCCCGCGGCGGAAAGCTCGTAAACCTCCGCACGGGAAAGATCGGGAATCTCGCTTGCCACTGCCGACCCGATGGAAAGGTGCACCGTGCTTGCGGCACAGCGCACGCAGCGCAGGCCCGCTTCCCCGGCGTTCAGCCGAACGAACAGGGACGGGCCGCAGAACGGGCATCTCGCGGAACCGGCTGCGAGCTGGCCGGGAGCCAGGGCGCGGAAGCCGGCGCGCAGTCTGGAAAAGAGCTTCACGCGCGGGAGTCTCGAAAACTCCCCGTCATCCCCGCGAAAGCGGGAATGACGGGCAAACGCAGGTTGCGCCGGTTCACGCCGTCGCCGGATTCGCCCTGTCCGCGTCGATGCCGAAGGCCTTGATCGCGCGCGCCACGTCCTTCGCGTTCATCCTGCCTTCCTGGGCCAGCGTGGCGACGGCGGCGTGGGCGATGTGGTAGCGGTCCACTTCGAAGAAGCGGCGCAGGTTGGCGCGGGTATCGGAACGACCGAAGCCATCGGTGCCCAGCACGGTGTAGCGCTGCGGCACGAACGGGCGGATCTGCTCGGCGAAGCCGCGCACGTAGTCGGTGGCGGCGATCGCGGGGCCGGGGCGGCCATCGAGCAGCTGCGTGACGTAGGGCACGCGCGGCGCCTTGGCTTCGGGGTGCAGGCGGTTCCAGCGTTCGGCGTCGTAGCCGTCGCGGCGCAGTTCGGTGAAGCTCGGGCAGCTCCAGATGTCGGCGGCCACGCCGAATTCCTTGTCCAGCAGTTCGGCCGCGGCCATCACTTCGCGCAGGATCGTGCCGGAGCCGAGCAGTTGGACGCGCAGTTCGCCCTTCTTCGGCTTGCCGCCGTCGCGCAGCAGGTACATGCCCTTGACGATGCCTTCCGCCGCGCCCTCGGGCATGTCCGGGTGCGGGTAGTTCTCGTTCATCAGGGTGAGGTAGTAGTACTCGTCCACCTGCTCGGCAAGCATGCGCTGCATGCCGTGTTGCAGGATCACGGCCACCTCGAAGCCGAAGGTCGGGTCGTAGGCGCGGCAGTTGGGGATCGCGCCGGCCAGGAGGTGCGAATGGCCGTCCTCGTGCTGCAGCCCTTCGCCGTTGAGCGTGGTGCGGCCGGCGGTGGCGCCGAGCAGGAAGCCGCGCGCGCGCATGTCGGCGGCCTGCCAGGCCGAATCGCCGATGCGCTGGAAACCGAACATCGAGTAGAAGATGTAGAACGGCAACAGGGGCAGGTCGTTGTTGCTGTAGCTGGTGGCGCATGCCATCCACGAGGAGAACGCGCCGGCCTCGGTGATGCCTTCCTCCAGCACCTGCCCGGCCTGGTCCTCGCGGTAGTACATGAGCTGGTCGGCATCGACCGGCTTGTACTTCTGCCCGAACGGGGCGTAGATGCCGATCTGGCGGAACAGGCCCTCCATGCCGAAGGTGCGGGCCTCGTCGGCCACGATGGGCACCACGCGCGGGCCGATCTGCTTGTCGCGCAGGATGATGTTGAGCGCCTGCACGAAGGCCATCGTGGTGCTGATCTCGCGCTCGCCGGTGCTCTTGAGCAGGCGGTCGAAGTTGGCCAGCGGCGGCACCTCGAAGCTCTGGCTGGATTTCTGCCGGCGCTGCGGCAGGAAACCGCCCAGGTCGGCGCGGCGCGCCTTCATGTATTGCACTTCCGGCGAATCCTCGCCGGGGTGGAAGAACGGCACCTTGCCGTCGGCCAGTTGCGCGTCGGCGATGGGAATGGCGAAGCGGTCGCGGAACGCGCGCACGGCCTCGTCGTCGAGCTTCTTGGTCTGGTGCGTAGGGTTGAGCGATTCGCCGGCCGAACCCATGCCGTAGCCCTTCACCGTCTTGGCCAGGATCACCGTGGGCATGCCGGTGGTGTTCACGGCCTGGTGGTAGGCGGCGTAGACCTTGTGCGGATCGTGGCCGCCGCGGTTGAGGCGCCAGATGTCGTCGTCGGACATGTTGGCCACCATCGCGGCGGTCTCCGGATACTTTCCGAAGAAGTGCTCGCGCGTGTACGCGCCGCCGAAGGCCTTGCAGTTCTGGTATTCGCCATCGACGGTCTCCATCATCAGGCGGCGCAGCACGCCGTGGGTGTCGCGCGCCAGCAGCGGGTCCCAGTAGCTGCCCCACACCAGCTTGATGACGTTCCAGCCGGCGCCGCGGAACGCGCCTTCCAGCTCCTGGATGATCTTGCCGTTGCCGCGCACCGGGCCGTCGAGGCGCTGGAGGTTGCAGTTGATGACGAACACGAGGTTGTCCAGGCCCTCGCGCCCGGCCACGGAGATCGCGCCCAGGCTTTCGGGCTCGTCGCATTCGCCGTCGCCCATGAAGCACCAGATCTTGCGGTCGCTTTTCGGCAGGAGGCCGCGGTGTTCGAGGTACTTGCTGTTGCGCGCCTGGTAGATGGCCGCGATCGGGCCCAGGCCCATGGACACCGTCGGCACCTGCCAGAAATCGGGCATCAGCCACGGATGCGGGTAGGAGGAGATGCCCTGCCCGTCCACTTCCATGCGGAAGTTGTCGATCTGCGATTCGGTCAGGCGGCCTTCGAGGAAGGCGCGGGCGTAGATGCCGGGGCTGGAATGGCCCTGTACGCAGAGGATGTCGCCCGGATGGCCGTTGCCGGGCGCGCGCCAGAAATGGTTGAAGCCCACGTCGTACAGCGTGGCCGAGCTGGCGAAGCTGGCGATGTGGCCACCCAGGTCGCCGGGCTTGCGGTTGGCGCGCACCACCATCGCCATCGCGTTCCAGCGGATCAGCGAGCGGATGCGCCACTCCATCGCGCCATCGCCGGGGCTCTTGGCTTCAAGATGCGGCGGGATGGTGTTGACGTATTCGGTGGTGGGCGCGAACGGCAGGAAACCGCCGGCGCGACGGGTCTGTTCGACGAGCGATTCGAGCAGGTAGTGCGCGCGCTCCGGCCCTTCGCGCTCGATCACCGCCTGCAGGGATTCCAGCCATTCGCGGGTTTCGGCCGGGTCGCGGTCGGGCATGTCGTTCAGCGGGTTCATCGTTCCTCCCTGCCGGCTCGCGGGCGCGGCGTGTGCTTGTTGTCGCCTCTCCGCCGCCGGTGCGCCGAAAGGGCAGGTAAAGAGCGCCAGTCTAACTGAAGCGTCCGGAGCGCCGAAGGCACGCCACCTCCATACCCGGGCGTATGCGTGATGCATGCGCAGGCGCGCCGAAAGCGGCGGACGAGAAAACCGCCTGGAGCGAGTTTTCGACATCGCGGAGCGATGGCCCCAAGAGCCCGCTTCGATCCCGTATCAAGTACGGGACAGGCTTTGATCCGGGGATTTCCGCCGTGGATGGAAGCAACGAAACGCCCTGCTCCGGTCCGGAGCAGGGCGTTGCGCGATGCCGCGGGGGAGGCGTCAGTCGGCTTGGGGGACGCCGCCGACCGCAAGCTGGCCGATCTTGAAGAACACGTCGGTGTTGTCGATCACGCCGTTGAACAGGCTGGCCCCGAAGCCGTGCGCCGACAGGGGGATGTCGGTGGCGGTGTGCACCGCCTGGTTGCCGGCGACGTGGCCGGTGATGAGGAAGCCCTGGCCCTGGTTGCGCACGCTCGGATTGGCCGGCGACTGCGGCGGCGAGAACGGCTGCTGCGAATCGTGGGTGGGGTAGGCGTACGTGTTCCACGTCTCGTAGCGGTTGGCGTTGCCGCCGTAGCCGATCAACAGCTTGTTGTCGATGTGCGTGGTGACCGGATAGCCATCCTCGGCGATGTCGTACTCCGGGAAACCGGCGGCCTCGTAGACGCCGACCACGCCCTGGCCCGCGTCCGGCCGGGCGTTCAACTCGGCCGCGCTGACGGTGGCCGCGCCGATGATCGCCGCGCCCGAGCATTCGTGATCGGCGGTGACGATCAGCAGCGTGCCCGGGTTCTTCTCGGCGAAGTCCAGCGCGACCTGGGTCGCGCGGTCCAGTTCCAGCACATCCCAGGTCCAGCGCTCCGAGTCCATCAGATGCGCCTGCTTGTCGATCGAGGCGGCCTCGACCATCAGCACGAAACCGTTCGGGTTCTTCGACAGCACCTTGAGCGCGGCGTCCGTCATCTCCTCCAGCAGCGGCTGATCGGGAAAGCCGTAGGCGTCCACCACTTCGGAATGGCCGCGCCGGCCGGCGATCTTGTCGTAGGCGACATTCATGTTGGAGTAGGAGAACAGGCCCAGCAGCGCGTCCGGCACCCGGCCGCCGACGATGCCATCGAGGTCCGATTTGTTCGCGGCATAGGAGAAGCCGGCGGCCTGGAAATCGGCGATCAGGTCGCGCTCGGGATCGAGCCTGCCCGGGGAGGCGTTCCAGCCGTTGATCACATCCTGCGGCAGCACGTAGTCGTTGGCGCTGCGGCGCTGCGAACCGTTCGCCGGCTGCGGGCTGACGCTGTTGGACAGGTTCGGCAGGAACCACTTGCGGCCACCGCCCATCAGCACCTTGAGGCCATGCAGGTGGCGGTCGTCCAGGTACTGGTCGACGATGCCGGTGCCGTTGCCCCGGGACGAGGTGTGGATGGCGTTGGAGGCCGGCGTGGCGTCGAACACGTCGGCCGTGGTGACGATGCCCAGCGACTTGCCGCCCAGCGCGTGCAGGTACTCGGAGAGGTATTCGATGCGCGGGTTGTCGAAGGCGTCCAGCGTGTCGTCCGGGAACACGCCTTCCTCGTTGTTGTTGACCTTGTTGCCGGTCACGTAGTTCTGCATGCCCGGCGCCGAGTCGGTGACGATCGAGTTCAGCGAGGCGGTCATCACCTGCGCGCTGTTGGAGAAGGTATCCATCGCCAGCAGGCCCTTGGCCTTGCCCTGGGCGTAGCCCCTGGACACGATGCGCGCCGCGGTGCGGTGCGCCGCGCCCATGCCGTCGCCGAACAGGATGACGACGTTCTTCACCTCGCCCACGCCGCCATCGATGGCGACGATCTCGAAATTGCCGGTGGCTTCGATCCGCTTGCCGTCGCTCTGGCGCGCGACGACCTTGAACGTGTGCACGCCCGGACGCGCGTAGGAATAGCCGCGCTGGGAGACGACCGCGGTATTGCCGGGCAGGCCGGCGCGCAGCACGCAGCCGGAGGCGCCGGTGGTCCTGCCGTTGCCGGGATCGATGCAGCCCGCGTCGTCCTTCTCGCGCACCAGGCTGGTCTTCTCCACGTTGACGGGAGGCATGGGAATGTCCCCGGGCAGCATGTAGCCCTCGCGCGCGGTGAGCTGGCCGTTCACGTAGAAGACGAACGACGCGACCGTCGTGCCCGGATCCGGCTGCACCGTCGCCTGCAGGTCGAACTTCTGGCCCGGCAGGAACCGGGCGATCACCGGCGCGGGATGGCCGCTGGCGAACAGCTCGCTCGGCGGCGTCAGCCGGGAAACCTGGCCGGCATGGGCCTGACCGGCGAGAACGCCGGCGATCAGCGCCGGGAGAAACAGCAGTCGGATGTGTTTCATTGGAATCGTTCCTTGCGGAAGAGTGGAGGTTGAGGGATGGGTGCCACGGCGCCCCGCTGCCGAAGAACGTGCGGGGCTAGTGCGAATGCGCGCCGGAAGGCGCCGAGCCACGCGCGGGCTTGAGCTTCAGCAGGCGGCGGGCGAGCCCCTTGTCCGCTTCGAGCTGGACATCGACGGCGCGACCGCTGATCGGGTCCACGTGCCGGCGCAACCGCAACGTGCCTTCGAACACCAGGGGACCGGGCAGGTGCGGCACCCAGTGCCGGCTCGCGCGCTCGAGGGCCGCGTCCGGCAATCGCACGAACAGGGCGCTCGCCGGCACGTCGTCGGCCAGCCCCTCGTCCTGGGCGCCGACCGTGGCCGGCACCGGGCTCAGGAAAAGCCCATCCTCGGCCGGCGGACTCTGGTTCAGCATGTAGCCGACGATCCGCACGCGACGCCCGTCCAGGCCTGTCGCCTTTTCGCTGAACTCCAGCCCGCGCGGGCCGAACGGACGCGCGTGGATTTCCTCGAAGCGCAACTCCGCGACATCGCGCGCCGGCTTTCCCAGCGGGCCGCGCAATGCCACCTGGCGCGGCACGTCGCCCGGCGCGACCGCCGGGGCAGGCTCGGAAACCCCATGCGCCGCGGCGGTACCGCAGGCCAGCATCCAGAACATCCCCGCCCGCATCGCGAAATGCCGCATCGCCGCCTCCACGCCGCCCGTGATCGGGAGGAAGCTTGAACATGGCCTGTGACCGGGCATTGACGCGCGCATGACACTGCCGTCATGGTCGGCGGACGCTTTCCCCGTCACCCGGTATTTGGGCTACACGCAGTGAGGCAGGCGCAGGTATCGGCTAGAATTCACGCATGACCGCCATCGAACGCATCGAGCAGGAAATCGCCAGGCTCTCGCCCCGGGAGCTTGCGCAGTTTCGTGCCTGGTATGCCCAGTTCGATGCAAACACCTGGGACCAACAGATCGAAAAGGATGCGGCCTGCGGCAAGCTCGATACGTTCGCCGATGCCGCCCTGCGCGCGCACGCCGCTGGTCGATCACGACCGCTGTGAAACACTACGCCAGCCTGGATTTCTGGGATGCCTACGCATCGCTTCCGGGCCAAGTCCGGCAACTGGCTGACAGCAACTTCGCCAGACTCAGGGCCGACCCACGACATCCCTCCCTCCACCTCAAACGTATCGGCCGGTTCTGGTCGGTGCGCGTTGGGCTGCACTTCCGCGCGCTGGGCGTGGATGCGGATGATGGCATCGTCTGGTTCTGGATCGGTAGCCATGCCGACTACGACAAACTCATCGGCAGCTGACCGCACTGACATGCTCAGCCTGCCGCCGCTGGCGCTCTACGTGCACATTCCCTGGTGCGTGCGCAAATGCCCGTACTGCGACTTCAATTCGCACGGCCAGAAGGGCGAATTGCCGCAGCGCGAGTACGTGGCCGCGCTCCTGGCCGATCTGGATCAGGACCTGCCGCTGGTCTGGGGCCGGCCCGTCACCAGCGTGTTCTTCGGCGGCGGCACGCCGAGCCTGTTTTCCGCCGACAGCATCGCCGCCTTCCTCGATGGCGCGGCCGCGCGCCTGCGCTTGCGGCCGAACCTCGAGGTCACCCTGGAAACCAATCCCGGCACCGTCGAGCACGACCGCTTCGAGGCCTACGCCCGCGCCGGCGTGAACCGGCTGAGCTTCGGCGTCCAGAGTTTCGACGACGGCTGCCTGGCGCGCCTGGGCCGCATCCACGACAGCGCGCAGGCGCGGCATGCGATAAGGCTGGCGCAGGATGCGGGCTTCGCCAACATCAACCTCGATCTCATGTACGCGCTGCCGCAGCAGACGCCGGCAATGGCGCTGGCCGATCTGGACCACGCCTTCGCGCTGCAACCGGCGCACATCTCGCACTACCAGCTCACGCTCGAGCCCAACACCGTGTTCGCCGCCCGCCCGCCGCAGGGCATCCCGGACGACGACGACGCGTGGGACATGCAGGAGACGTGTCAGGCCGCGCTCGCCGCGCACGGCTATGCGCAATACGAGGTTTCCGCCTACGCCCGCGACGGTGCGCAGTGCGCGCACAACCTCAACTACTGGCGCTTCGGCGACTACCTGGGCATCGGCGCCGGCGCGCACGGCAAGATCACCCTGCCATCGGAAGACGGCATCCTGCGCCGCTGGAAACTCAAGCACCCGCAGGCCTACATGGACGCCGCCGCCAGCGACGCCCGCATCGGCGGCGACGAATGGCTCGCCCCCGAACGCCGCCCGTTCGACTACATGCTCAACGCGCTGCGCCTGCACGAAGGTTTTTCCCTGGCCGATTTCGAAGCGCGCACCGGGCTGCCACGCGCCACCATCGCCGTGACGCTGGCCGAACTGGCCGACAAGGGACTGCTGGCCACGGACGGCGAGCGCGTCGCGCCGACGGAACTCGGGCGGCGCTTCCTCAATGACGCGATGGGTGCGTTTCTGGCCTGATACGCTGTCCTCCACTCCACCGATCCTCCGCCGATGAGCGCCCCCGCCGATCCCGCGATGCCCTCCTTCGATCGGCTCTACGAGGAGTTGAAGCGCATCGCGCACCGGCACCTGGCCAGTGGCGGCTCCACCCTGCAAACCACCGGCCTGGTGCACGAGGCGTACCTGAAGCTGGCCGGCGCGCGCTTCAACGATGAAGCGCACCTGCTCAACCTCGCCAGTCGCGCGATGCGGCAGGTGCTGGTGGACATGGCCCGCGCCCACGCGCGCGACAAGCGCGGCAACGGGCTGGCGCTGGTGACGCTGACCGAACGCGACGCGCCGGCCGCAAGCCAGGATCTTGACGTGCTCGCGCTGGAACAGTGCCTGGCGCGCCTGGAACGGGCCGACGCGCGGCTGGCGCAGGTGGTGGAACTGCATTTCTTCGGCGGCCTGAGCTTCCCCGAGATGGCGCGCGTGCTGGGCGTGGCCGAGCGCACCGTGTTCCGCGACTGGCGCACGGCGCGCGCGCTGATCCATGCCGACCTCGGACTCGCGCCGTGACCGGGGCCCCTGCCGACGCACGACGCCTGCACGCCGCGCTGGCGCTGCTGCGCCAACGGCTGGACATGCCCGATGCGCAGGGCGATGCCTGGCTGGCGCGCGAAACCGCGCACGACTCCGCGCTGCGCGCCGAAGTGGAACGCCTGCTCGCCGCCGACCGCGCCGCCGCAGGCCCGCTCGATACACCACTTTCCCGGCATCTGGCCGAAGCGCGCGATGCCGACGACGACGCACCGGACGCGCGCCTGGGCCAGCGCATCGGCCCCTACGCGCTGCGCGCGCTGCTCGGGCGCGGCGGCATGGGCAGCGTCTACCTGGCCGAACGCGCCGACGGCGGCTTCGAGCAGACCGTCGCGCTCAAGCTGCTGCGCCAGGGCGATGCCGATCCGCAAGCGCGCCGCCGTTTCGCACGCGAGCGCCAGATCCTTGTACGGCTCCAGCACCCCGGCATCGCGCGCTTCCTCGATGGCGGCGTCGCCGTCGACGGCCAGCCCTGGTACGCGATGGAGGCGGTGCGCGGCGAAACCCTGATCGACTACGCGCAGCGCACCCAGGCCACGCTTCCGCAGCGCATCGAGCTGATGCGGCAGGTCTGCGATGCGGTGCAGTACGCGCACGCCGCGCTCGTGCTGCATCGCGACCTGAAACCCGCCAACATCCTCGTCGATGCCGCGGGCCAGGCGAAGCTGCTGGACTTCGGCATCGCCAAGCTCATCGCCAGCGAAGGCGACAGCGAGCGCGACGCCACCGCCGCCGAGCAGCGCATCTTCACGCCCGACTATGCCGCGCCCGAGCAGTTGCGCGGCGAGGCGGTCGGCACCGCGACCGACATCTACGCGCTCGGCGTGGTGCTGTACGAATTGCTCACCGATACCCGCCCGTTCCAGCGCCACCGCCTCGCCGCGCTCGCCACGGCCGATGCCGGCGCCGAACCGCCATCGCGGCGCCTGGCGCAGCGCGGCGAACGCCAGCGCGCCGCCCGCCTGCGCGGCGACCTGGACACCATCGTCGCCACTTGCCTGAATCCCGAACCTGCGCGCCGCTACGCCTCGGCCGCCGCGCTCAAGCGCGACCTGGAACGCCACCTCGCCGGCCTGCCGATCGAAGCGCGACCGGACGCGTTCGGCTATCGCGCCGGCAAGTTCATGCGGCGGCATCGCATCGGTGTCGCCGCCGGTGTCGTGCTCGCGCTGGCGCTGATCGCCGCCACCGCCATCAGCCTCACCCAGGCCCAACGCGCACAACGCGAATCGGCACGCGCCACCGCGCTGGCTGCCTCCCTGCAACGCGAACGCGACGCAGCGCTGGATGAAATCCGCCGCCAGGACATGCTGCGTGCGCACTTCGTCGTCGTGCTCATCCGCGCCACCGAATCGGGCGAACCCATCGCGCCGGACGAGCTGCTGGCGCTGGCGGGCAATCCGAAACTGCTCGGCGATTTCGGCGACATCTCCACGCGCCACGCGCTCACGCTCATGCTTTCGGATCTGGCGATCGAGCGCAGCGATTACCCGCGCGTGCTGGAACTGCTCGACGAACTGGACGCCGACACCCACCTCGACCGTGCCGGCCAGCCGACCCGCGACGTGGCGCTGGCGGCCATCAACCGTGCCATCGCCTCGGTGCGCGTGGGCAAGCTCGATGAGGCGCTCGCCGCCATCGAACGCGCCGAGGCCACGATGACGCCCGAACAACGCGAAGGCGGCATGTTGCCGGCGCGCCTGGCCACCGCACTGGGCCAGGTGCAGCGCACGCGCGGCAACGTGAAAGAGGCCATCGCCAGCGCGCACCAGGCCGCCGCACTGGCGCGCGACGCACGCGATGGCAGCGCACTGGAACGCGGCGCCACCGTCGGCAGCGCCGCCATTGCCCTGCTGCAACTGGGCGAACTGGACGACGCGCTGCGTTACGCAGACCGCGCCGATGCGATCTGGCGCGATGCCGGCGTGGCGACCAACGTCTCCACCCGCACCGTGGCCTCGGTGCGCAGCAACGTGTTGTTCCTGCGCGGCGATCTCGTCACCGCGCTGGACGCGATGCGCGCGAACAACGCCGCCGCGCAGGCGAGCGAATCGGTGCCCTCCCGCGCCGCACGCGATGCCACCGAGGCCAAGGCGCTGGCCCTGCTCGCCCGCCCCGCCGAGGCCATCGCCCTCATCGACGCCGCCCAGGCCGCGATGTGCAACGCCATCGGCCCGGACAGCCTGGATTGCCTGCGCCTGCGACTGGCGGGCATCGATACCCGTACCCTCGCCGGCGACCTCGCCGGCGCCGCGCGCGAACTGGCCATCGCGCAGCGCGCGCTCAGCGCAAAGCCTGTCGCGCCGTTGCAGGCCAGCGCCGACGGCTTCCAGGCCATGCGCGACCTGCTCGACGCCCCCGATGCCGCGCGCCTTGCCGACGTGACAGCCCGCCTCGCCGACGCCGCCGCACGCGGCGGCCTGGCCTCGCGCAACGCCGTGCGCGCCCTGCTCGTGGCGGCGCAGCGCCTGCATGCCGCCGGCCACACCGACCTTGCCGCCGACGCCGCACGCACCGCCCTCTCCCTGATCCCCGCATCGGCCGAACCGCACGGCATGGACGCCGCCCTGCTCGCGCTCTGGCAAGCCCGCCTGGATGCCCAACCTGCGCCCGAAGCCGCACAACGCGCGCTGTTCGAAGCCCTTGGCGCTGAACACCCGTGGGTCATCGCCTGGCAGCCTTCCCGGACGCAATAGCTTCCGTGGGAGCGGCCTTGGCCGCGATGCTTGCATCCCGTCGCACCCGCGCAGGCGGGTGCCCAGTGACTTTAGCTGTTGATTCAGCAGAGCAAAGACACCGCCCCATCGCGGCCAAGGCCACTCCCGCCGTTTTTGCATCGCCCATGTCAGGGTTTGCCGCCAAACCTCGTTTCCCCCATTGAGCCGGTCATTCCGACCGCCGGGGAGATCACCATGAAGCACCTGCCGCTGGCTGCCGCCCTAGCCGCCCTGTGCCTTTCCTTTTCCGCCCACCCCGCCAGGTTCACCTACCACGGCGAACTGATGGACGGCGATGCGCCCGCCGAAGGTGCCTACGACCTGCGCGTGCGCAGCTTCGCCCATCCCGGCGCGAAAGCTCCGCTGGGCGAGGCCACCGAACTACCCGGCGTGGCGTTCTCCGAAGGCCGCTTCGCCGTCGAACTGGATCTTCCCGACGCGCCCGATGGCGACACCTTCGTGGAAGTGGCGGTGCGCCGCGCAGGTTCGGGTGAGCACTACGAAGTTCTCGGCCAGCCGCAGGCCACTCCGAAAGCCAACAGCACCTGCCCCGGCGCGTGGGCGCTGGATGGCAATTCCGGTGCGCCGGCGGGGAGTTTCCTCGGCCATGTGGAGAGCCGCAGCCTGTACCTCTCCGCTCCCAGCGGCGTGGCCGTGAACTCCACCACTGCCACCCTCGCCTACGCCACCGACCTGGAGATCTACCCCAAATCAGACGGTGACGCCGATGCAGACCTGCGCCTCACCACCCGCGACGGCAAGTCCGCCGAGATCTACGTGCGCGCCAATAGCGGCCATGTGGTGCATTCTGCCAACCAAGGCGGCTTCATCTTCAACGACGGCATTCCACTGGCCACCCAGAACAACGGCATGGAAGCCTTTACTTTCAGCGGCCGCCTGCGTTCGCTCGCGGTCGGGAACGGAGCCGCCGACACCAGCGGCGGCATCTGGTTCGACGATGAGCGCGAGCGCGCCTCGTTCGTGGGCCGCGGCGACAACGCCAGCAACTGGACCGGCATCTACGAGGCCACCGGGGGCTGGCGTTTCACCGCGCACGACAACGGCGCGTTCGGGTTCAACACCGGCACGCAGGCGCTGCCGGCCAACAGCATCAAGATCGTCGCCCCCAACGGCGTGGGAATCAACGCCGATCCCCATGCGATGCCGCCCACGGTCTACGGCGATCTGGTCGTGGGCAGCTCGGCGGTGGACAGCGATGGCAGTGTCGATCTCGTACTGCAAAGCCGAAGCGACAAGAAGGCGCGCCTGAGTGTGCGCGACGACACCGGGCTGGTTTATCTGGCCGGCTTCGCTTCGTCGCCATCGACCCGATTCAGCCTAGGCGGCGATGTCACCGTCACCCCAGGTCAGTACCTGAAAACCGGAGCGAACAATGCCCACCTCACCATCGGCGGCACCTGGACCAACGGTTCCTCCCGCGCCTTCAAGCACGCCTTCGAGGCCATCGACGTGTCCGACCTGCTGGCACGCGTGGTGGCGCTGCCGCTGACGCGCTGGCAATACCGCGATTCACCCGAAGGCAGGCATATCGGCCCGATGGCCGAGGATTTCGCCGCCGCATTCGGGCTGGGCGGCAGCGCCCAGCACATCAGCACCGTGGATGCCGACGGCGTGGCGCTGGCCGCGATCCAGGGCCTGAACGCGAAACTGGAAGCGGAGAACGCCACGCTGCGCGCCAGCCTGGATGCACTGGCCGCGCGTCTGGCCCGGCTCGAAGCCAAGGGGGAATGAACCATGCGCATCCAGTTCGTCGCACTGACCCTGCTGCTGTGCCTCGGCGCCCGCGCATCGGCGGCGGAAGGCGAAACGGCGCCGCCTTCGCGGCTGTCCCTGAAATCTCCCGCCCGCATCGAACCTGCGCCGCAGCAATCGGCCCGCTACATCCTCAAGGCCCGCCTCGCACGCGAGGAAAGCGCGGGCGAACTGCGCGAAGGCGGCGGCTTCGCGCTGATCGGCCGCTTCGCCAAGGCCGGCATGAACTGCGATTTCTCCGACATCTTCTCCAACGGCTTCGAGGGCAACTGACATGATCCACGCACCTTTCCGCCTTCGCGCCACGACGCTGGCACTGATGGCCGCGCTCGCCGTTTCCTTTTCCGCGCAGGCCGCGAAGTTCACCTACCACGGCGAACTGATGGACGGCGATGCGCCGGCCGAAGGTGCCTACGACCTACGCGTGCGCAGCTATGCCGATCAACAGCGCCTGCGCCCGCTGGGCGAAGCCACCGAAGTGCTCGGCGTGACGCTCACCGAAGGCAGTTTCAGCGCCCAGTTCGACCTGCTCGAAGATACCGATGGCGTCACCTGGATCGACGTGGCCGTGCGCAAATCCGCCACGGGCGGGGAGTACGTGACGCTGGGCGACGCGCAACCGATGCCGACGGCTAACAGCACCTGCCCCGGCGCGTGGGCGCTGGATGGCAACTCCGGTGCGCCGGCGGGGAGTTTTCTTGGGTTTGTGGACAACCAGCCGCTGGTGCTGAAGGCCAACACCACCGCGGTGGCGATGTTCACGCCACGTGGGACTGCGTCGGACTTCGGCGATGCGCCGACTGTGGCGTTCGGCTCGTCCGCCAACGTTGCTTCGGGTATCGGCGCGACGGTGGGTGGCGGGGGTGCGCCGCTAAGCGGCGGCGGCCACGCCTGTTCAGGCTGCAAGAACACCGCAAACGGTAACTTCAGCACAGTGTCCGGCGGCGTCGGAAACACCGCCAGCGACGGCCACGGCACGGTCAGTGGCGGCATCTTCAATACCGCCAGCGGTGGGGAAAGCACAATCAGCGGCGGCCTGAGCAACAAGGCCGGTGGTACCGCAAGCACGGTCGGCGGCGGCCGCGAAAACAGCGCCAGTGGCTACAGCAGCACGGTCGGCGGCGGCGTCTTCAACACCGCCAGCGGTGGGGAAAGCACGGTCAGCGGCGGCCACAACAACTGCGCCGGCGGCTTCAGAAGTTGGGCGGGCGGTTATCGAGCAAAAATCCGACCGGGCACGGGTTCTGGCGCGTCTGGCGACGGCTGCTTCGGCGTCGCCTCGTCTGGAACAGCGAACGGCGACGAAGGCACCTTCGTCTGGGCCGACAGTCAGTTCATCAACTTCACCTCCACCGGCCCCAACCAATTCCTGATCCGCGCCGACGGCGGCGTGGCCATCAATACCGCCCGCTTTGGCAATGCCGCCGATCTGCGCCAGAGCGAGCTGGTGATCCGCAACTCCACCAGCAACGGCAACGCCGACATCACCCTGCTCAACACGACCAATCGCGGCTACAACCTCGTCAGCGTGCCGGGCACGGGCGGGGCGGCGGGCGATTTCTACATCGGCGAGACCGATGCACGCACCGCCGCGGTGGGGTACACCAACCGCCTGCGCATCGACGCCAACGGCACCACCTTCGTGCAGGGCGGCGCGGTGGGCAACCTCTCCGATGCGCGCCTGAAGAAGAACCTCGCGCCCATCCAGAAACCGCTCGACACGCTGCTGGCGCTGAGCGGGCAGATGTTCGAGTACCTCGACCCGGCGGCCTCGATGAATACCCCCGGCCCACGCATGGGCTTCATCGCGCAGGACGTGCAGCAGGTGATTCCCGGCTGGGTGAAACCGACCGGCGAGAAGGGCCATCTGGCGGTCACGCCCGTCGGCTTCGAGGCGCTGACGGTGGAGGCCATCCGCGACCTCAAGGCCGAAAGCGACATGCGCATCGCACACCTGGAGGACGAGAACGCGGCGCTGCACGAGGAAACCACCGCACTGCGGGCAACGCTCGATGCCGTGCTCGCACGGCTCGCGCGCCTGGAAGCCGGTCCTGCGCGCCCCTGAGCGGCGGCGGTGCGGGCACCGGACCGGCAGAGGCCCATGGGCCATGTCAGGGTTTGCCGCGGCATGACGTTTCCCTCATCGAGTCCATCGTTCCGACCGCATCCAGGAGTTCGCCATGACGTTCTTTTCGCCCGCCGCCACATCGGCCGCCCTGTTCCAGCCTTCCCGCCGGCATCCTGCCGCCGCCCGATGGGCGACGCTGGCGTGTCTTGCGATCGCACCGATGGCCGGCGCGGCACCGCCCGTGACGCTGGATGACGATTTCGCCAACCACGGCGTCCTGCTGTCCATGAGCAGCGTTGCCGTCGATCTGCACGCCATCGCGCACCTGCCGCTGCCGGACGGCGGCTCGGTCGCGGTGTTCACGTACCGCCATACCACGTCCACGCCCTGCGCAGCGGGGCAGTTGTGCGTGGGGCTGGCGCGGTTCGGCGATCAGGGTCACCTGATCGGCGCGCCCCTGGTCGGTGCCTCGGTCAGTTTCACGTTTGTGCAGGCGGCAACGCTGGATGCGCAAGGCCGCGTCGTGATCGTGGGGGCGCAGAAGTTCGGCGCGGGGCCGGATCACGATTTCCTGGTCGGCCGGGTGAACCTGGACGGCACGCCCGACGCGTCGTTCGGTTCGGGCGGCCTGCAGACGATCGCTTTCGACCAGGGTGGCGGCAACTACGACGCCGCGCATGCCGTGACCATCGACGGCAGCGGCCGCATCGTGGTGGTGGGCGAAGCCGAGCGTTCGGCCACCAACGACAGCGACTACGCCATCGCGCGCCTGCTGCCCAGCGGCCAGCTCGATGCATCGTTCGGCATCAACAGTTC
This sequence comes from Chiayiivirga flava, assembly GCA_037190825.1. Classification (GTDB taxonomy): domain Bacteria; phylum Pseudomonadota; class Gammaproteobacteria; order Xanthomonadales; family Xanthomonadaceae; genus Denitratimonas; species Denitratimonas flava_A. The sequence continues at coordinate 76,785 of JBBCJS010000040.1, read as the reverse complement.
CGGCAAACGCCTCATCACCTTCAATCTCTCGGCCAACAGCCCCACCGACGTCGCTACCGGCGTGGCCGTGGACACCAGCGGGAGGATCGTGATCGCCGGCACCGTGCGCGATACCGGCATCGGCCTGAAACGCATCGGACTGGTGCGGCTGACTTCCGCCGGTGCGATGGACACGACCTGGTGCCAGGCAACCTGCAACTGGAACGAGTACCCGGCGGTGCACAGCGGGCGCCGGGTGATCTTCATCGGCAATCCGGGTGAGGTGCGCACGCATGAAGTGGCCGCGCTGGCCGTGGATCAGGCCGGGCAGGTCTTCGTGACCGGCCACTCGCGCCTCAACGGGATCGAGCACGGCTACGCGATGCGGCTTGCCGCCAACGGCGACTGGACGGCGGAAAGCCAGCTCGACGGCGGCGTGTCCGCGTCCGCCAGCACTGTACGGATGGGCGGGCTGCATCTGGTGTCGCCTGCGAATGCCAGTTCGGACGTGGTCGTCACCGGTGTCGCCGGCGTCATCGACGAAAAGCTGTTCTTCGCGCAGCGCCTGGACAACGCCCTCGCGCCGCGCGCCAACTGGGGCAGTACCGGCCCGCTCGACAGCGTGGCCGCGTTCAGCGCCACGTTCGGCTTCCTCGGCGACCCCGGCCAACCCATTCCCGGCGGGTCGTCCATCGACCGCTACGGGCGCATCCTGATGTCAGGCTCGGTGAACGTCCCCACGGCCAGCGATCCCTACCGCGCCATGATGGCGCGTCTGACCCATCCCGTCTTCGTGTTCCGCGACGGCTTCGAGTAGCGCCCCGTGCCGCGCCCACGGGCGCGGCGCCCGCCTTCCAGCACCTATGAGGAAAACGCCATGACTTCCCTCTTTCCCCGCCGGCGCACCTGGCTGCTGGCGCTCCTCCTGCCCGCGCTGGCCGGCTGCGACAGCGCCGGCACGGCCACGGCGGCCAAAGCCGGCGACGCTCCGCCCTCGTCCGATGCGCCGTTCTTCGCGCTCAGCATCGACGGCGCGCAGGTGCCCATCGCGCTCGACGATATCTTCACCTCCTATTACCCCGATGGCACGCTGAAGATCTTCGCCGGCTCCTACCGCCAGACCAGCCTCGTGCTGACCGTTCCGGACGTCGCCAACTGCCCATGCCAGGTGCCGGCCGGCGCGACCGATCCGGGATCGGAACTGAGCCAGGGGGCGGTGTCGTTGCAGCATTACCCCCATCCCGGCAATGGCCTGAACAGCTGGTACACCGGCCAGCCGGGCACGCCCGATGCCAATGCCATCGAAATCACCGGCATCGGCACGCCACAGGGCCGCATGCGCATGATCTCCGGGCGCATCCACGCCACCGTGCTGAAAACCGAGAGCAACGGCGCGGGCCCGGAGAACCGCGACTACCGCATCGAGGGAAGTTTCCGGCTGCCGCACGAGATCAAGGGCGCCGAAGGATTCTGAGCCGTGCCGCTCACTCGCGCGGCGGTTCGGGCCGTGGGCGCGGCGGGAACGGCACCACGGTGCCGCCGTCCGCGCGCGGCGGCTCGGGCCGCACCCACAGCACCGGCACGTCGCGCGGCGCGGCCGGTTCATACATGTCGCGTTCCTGCGCGGCGAGCGCGTCTTCGAGCGGATGCACCGATTCGTCCTCGTCTTCCCAACTGTAACGTTTGCGCGCCGGCGGCGGATCGCGCCGGAACCACAGCAGCGCGGCCAGCACGCCGCAGGCCGCGCCGCTCATGTGCGCTTCCCACGACACCTGCGGATCGCCCGGCAGCACGGTGAGCAGCATGCCGCCGTAGAGGAAGAACGCGATCATCGCCGCCGCGATGGCGGGACGGTCGCGGCGCAGGAGGCCGAGCGCGAACAGGAAGAACATCAGCCCGTGCGAGAGGCCGCTCGCCCCGAGATGGGTGGAGTGGTGCGACCCGATCAGCCAGATGCCAAGGCCCGAGCCGAGCCAGATCAGCGGTATCGCCAGCTTGCTGGCGCGCGGGTAGATCGCCAGCGCCAAGGTGCCGAGCACCAGCAACGGCAGGGTATTGTTGATGAGATGTCCGATGGAGCCGTGCAGTATCGGCGCGGTGAGAAGCCCGACCAGGCCCAGCGCGCTGCCCGGCGTGACACCCAGGGCCGAGAACGAGGTGCCCAGCCAGGTTTCGATCATCTTGATCCACCACAGCACGGCGATGAATCCGGCGCTGGCGAACAGCGCGCGCAGGAAGCGCTGGCGGTCGTGCCGGGCCTGTTCGCGCGGATCGGGCAGCGGCTGGTTGAGCGGCACGTCCATCGTGCGCGACTCCTTCGGGGACGAAGTCCCTGTCTGTGGTCGCCGCGTTCCGGAAACAAGTGCGAAACGGAAAATGGTTGCCTGCCTGTCTGCGCGGTCGGCCCCGTCGCAGTCAGGCTTATCGCGTCACTTCGTCATGGGCGAAAGCGCCGCCTGCTTGAGATCGCGTGCGACGCGTCCAGTGTGCGTCTGCGCACGGACCAAGGCCTTTGCAAAACCAAGACCGGGATCCGGGGGCCGATCCATCGCCAGCCTCGCAATCTGTTCGTTGTACCAGGTCGTCGCGCCCGCGCTGTTGATGGTTCGGATCAGCTTGATCGGCGACCGGGGACCGAGCCAGCCGGGGCCAAGACGCAGGTCCGGCTGCGCCAGGTCGATGCGCTCCCCGGCCAGCAGTGCCGCAGCGGCATCGGGTGCCAGACACAGCGGGCGGGCCAATCCGATCAGGTCGAAACCGTCGTCGGCGATGGCATCGGCCATGCCTTGCGCGGTGCGGAATCCACCGGTCACCATCAACTTCGCGCACTGCACCTGTCGCCGCAATGGCGCGCCGAAGCGGGCGAAGTAAGCCTCGCGCTCGCGTGCGGCCTGGCTTGTCGCAGCAGCGCGGGCGGGGCCGTCGTCCGGCGCGCCGGTCATGCTGGGCTGTTCGTAGGTGCCGCCGGAAATCTCGATCAGATCCACGCCAACCGCGTCCAGCCAGGCGACCACCGTCTGGCTATCTTCGAAGTCGAACCCTCCGCGCTGGAAATCGGCCGCGTTGAGCTTGATCCCGATCGGAAAATCCGCCCCCACCCTGGCACGAACGGCGCGCACGGATTCGAGCAGGAAATGCGCGCGCCCGACCAGATCGCCGCCCCATGCGTCGTCGCGCACGTTGGATCGCGGGGAAAGGAATTGCGAGAACAGGTATCCGTGGGCCGCATGCAACTGCACGCCGTCGAAACCGGTCTCACGCGCCACCGCCGCCGCATCGGCGAAGCGACCGATCAGGACGAGGATCTCGTCGTGGGTCAGCGCGACGGGAGTGCCGAACCTGACGCCAGGGATGGAGAGCGGAATCGCAGACGGTGCCTTGGGCATGGCGTTCACCCAGCGGTGCGTCTGCCGGCCGGCATGTGCCAGCTGCATCCAGATGCGGTTGCCGTACTCCTTCGCTGCGGCCGACCAGTCGCGCAGGGCCGCGCGTCGTTTCGCATCTTGTGGCCCCTGGATGACGACGTTGCCAGGATGTTCCAGATGACGGTCGTCCACCTGCACGTTGCCGGTCAGCATCAGGCCGGGGCCTTGCCTGGCCCACGCGCGGTACAGCCGGGCATGGGCCGCCGTTGCGCGATGCTCGCTGTCGGCGAGCAGTTCGCTCATCGCAGCTTTGACCAGTCGATTGGGCAGCGTCGCCCCGCACGGCAGCACGAGCGGTGCACGCAAGCAGGTGGCAGCGTCCCTATTCACGGACATGCGTTCCGCTCAGTTGGAAATGCCGACGGCGGTGCCGATGAACTGGCGCTGCTGGATGATGTCGAGCATGAAGCCGGCGGCATCGCCCGTGGTAATCGCATAGCCGGTGGCGCGGCCGCTGGCATCGACCTTGAGCGTCCCCTTGTCCGGCTTGTCCATGAGCACCGGCAACCGGACCGCCGTCCACTCCAGTGGGCATCCTTGCAACAGCGCCTCCATCTTCACCTTCGCGTCGAGGATCGGAAGCAGCTTGCGCGCGAGCAACGGGACGAGCACGTACCGGAACAAGAACGCACGCGATCCGGGGACGCCCATGTTGCTGGCGCACACCAGGCGCCGGACGCCCTGCGCCTGCATTTGCGCGATGAGCACGTGCGTGGCATCGGGGATCAGGTCGTTCGGCTTGCCGTCGCCCAATCCGCCGACGCCAAGGTACTGGACGACAGCATCGGCGCCTTGCAGAACCTCCCCGATCGCACTCGGGTCGCGCGCATCGCCCCTGACCACGGTCGCGCCTGCCAGGGCTTGGTCGGCACTCGCCTGCGAACGTGCGAGCACGGCCACGCGATGCCCGCGCTCCAGTGCCCTGGCGAGCACTGCGCGGCCACCTTTTCCGGTCGATCCCAGAACCACGAGGTTCATGCCGTTCTCCAAACGTCCTCTCGAGGCTTAGATTGAATACCGATTGATATCTGAATGTCAAATGGAATCTTGATTCATTGCATTCGCTCGTTGTGTCGGTGCAAGGTACGCCGCATGAAACCCGTCCGCATGACCCGCGCCGAACTTCAGACGCAAACCAGGGAACGACTGCTCGCGGCGGCCGAGCGCGTGTTGGCGCAGCACGGCTACGCCGGGGCGTCGATCGACCTGATTTCGGCCGAGGCGGGCTATTCGAAAGGTGCCGTCTATTCCAACTTCGAGAGCAAGGAGGCGGTGTTCCTCGAACTGCTGCGCCGCTACATGGCGCGCAGCCTGGAAACGCTGAAGCAGGCCGCCAGGCTCGATGGCAAGACGCCGGAGGCCGCTATCGCCACCTGGCTGGAGCAGATGCAGGGCGAGGGCGACTGCCTGATGCTGACCGCCGAACTGAAACTTCAGGCGCGGCGCAGCCCGGCGTTCGCCGGGCAGTACTACGCGCTCCAGGCACAGCAGACGAAGGAACTGGCGCGCATGCTCGAACGCTATTTCGCCGCGATGGCCGCACCGCTGCCCATGCCCGCCAACGATCTTGCCGAGACGCTAATCGTGCTGGCGCACGGCTTGCCGCTCCAAACCTCCAAAACCAGCGCCGGGAAGGCGGGGACGGCCGGCCGGGTGATCGGCACCCTGTTGCGGTTGATGACGCGGGCCAGGTGATTGCCCCGGCAACATGCCGCCATATCTGGTGGTCGCCGCGCCTCGGAAACAAGCGCTCAGTCGTTCTTTTCTTTGCCCTTGGGCGGAATCAGCACGCTGGCGACCATCGAGATGCCGATGGCCAGCGCCACCACGCCCAGCGCCGCGCCGATGGGAATGTGCCAGATGTCGGCGATCAGCATCTTGGCGCCGATGAAGATCAGCACCGTCGCCAGGCCATAGGCCAGGAGGTGGAACTTGTCGGCCATGCCGGCCAGCAGGAAGAACAGCGCGCGCAGGCCCAGCACCGCGAACACGTTGGAGGTGAGCACGATGAACGGGTCGTCGGTGATGGCGAAGATGGCCGGGATCGAGTCCACCGCGAAGATCACGTCGGTGATGCCGATCATCACCACCACCACGAACAGCGGCGTGAACCAGCGCGTGCCGTTCTCGCGGACGGTGAAGCGGGTGCCGTGGTAGTCGGAGGTGATCGGGAAGCGCTTGCGGATCCAGTTCAGCAGCGGGTTGGCGCCGATGTCCGGCTCTTCGCCCGCGCCCCAGAGCATCTTGACGCCGGTGAACACCAGGAACGCGCCGAACACGTAGAGGATCCAGTGGAACTGCTGGATCAGCGCCGCGCCGATGAAGATCAGGATCGCGCGCAGCACGATCGCGCCGATGATGCCGTAGATCAGGGCGCGCTGCTGCTGCACCGGCGGCACCGCGAAATAGCCGAACAGCATCAGGAACACGAAGATGTTGTCCACCGCCAGCGCTTTTTCCACCAGGTAGCCGGTGAAGAACTGCAACGCGACGTGCTTGGCCTCCTCCGGCCCGACCTTGTCCTGCAGATACCACCACAGCCCCACGTTGAAGATCAGCGCCAGCGCGATCCATCCGGCGCTCCACAACAGCGCCTCGCGCGTATCGACCTTGTGCGGCCCCTTGCTGCGCATCATCAGAAGATCGACCGCCAGCGCCACCAACACGACGATGGTGAATGCGACCCACATCAGGGGAGTGCCAATGGTGTGCATGCCTGTCTCCGGAAAAACGAAAGCCCCGACCGCGACGCGGTCGGGGCCCGGATTCCGGACATGCCTCCGCCGTCGTCGGCGAAGGTCTTGCTCGCGGCGGATCGTGAATCCGCCACCTGCCGCACCGGGATCGCCGTGCGATCCGTATTGACGATACGGCAGCGAAGAGCTACTCCCCTTCTGGGTTCCGGCGCCCCGAGGCGCCGGAAGGGCGTGACTTATGGCATGGGGCGGGGGCGGCGTCAAGAAGCGCGTCGGCAATTTCACAACACGCCACACTTGCCACCACGCAACGCGTGCGATTTAACCCATTCCTAACGCAGCCTGCGCGAGCCGCTGGCTACAGTGTTCATCTTTATTCGCCAGCCCCTTCCGGCTGGCGCGTCCGTCTTGTGGACCGGCATGTACCTCGACTTCTACGGCCTGCGCGAAGCGCCCTTCTCGATCACGCCCGACCCGCGTTTCGTGTTCCTCAGCGAGCGCCACCGGGACGCGCTGGCGCACCTGCTCTATGGCATCGGCCAGGGCGGCGGCGGCGGCTTCGTGCAGCTCACCGGCGAAGTGGGCACGGGCAAGACCACGCTGTGCCGGCTGCTGCTGGAACAACTGCCCGAGAACGTGCGCGTGGCGCTGGTGCTCAATCCGCGCCTGACGCCGCTGGAGCTTTTGCAGAGCATCGCCGAGGAACTGGGCATCGACATCGAAGGGCGGCGCGATTCGCTCAAGCGCCTGGTCGATGCGCTCAACGGCTACCTGATCGACGCCTATGCCAAGGGCCTGCGCGTGGTGCTGATCGTGGACGAGGCGCAGAACCTCTCCTTCGACGCGCTCGAACAGATCCGCCTGCTCACCAACCTGGAAACCGCGACGCAGAAGCTGCTTCAGATCATCCTGCTCGGCCAGCCGGAGCTGCGCGACATGGTGGCCCAGCCCGAGCTGCGCCAGCTCGCCCAGCGCATCACCGCGCGCTATCACCTGCTGCCGCTCAACGCGGAGGAAACCGAGGCCTACCTGCGCCATCGCCTCGGCGTGGCCGGCAGCGCGCGCTTCCCGTTCACCAAGCTCGCGGTGCGGCGGCTGCACCAGCACTCCGGCGGCGTGCCGCGCCTGGTCAACACCATCGCCGACCGTGCGCTGATGGCCGGCTATGCCAAGGAACAGGCGCAGATCGGCGAACGCCTGGTGGATCGCGCCGCCGCCGAGGTGCTGGCCTCGCCGCTGCGGCGCTGGCGGTTGCCGCGACTGGGCTGGGTGGCGCTGGCGAGCCTGCTGCTGGCGGCGCTGGCACTGTGGGCGTGGCCGCCACGCCACCGGAGCGACCCGATCGCCCCGCCGGCGCAGGCCGCCCAGTCGCCGGAGCCGGACGATTCCGATACCGCCGCCTCCGCTGCCTCCGCGAACACGATCGCACTGGCATCGCTGGCCCAGGCCGGCCAGGGCGCGCGGGACAGCGCCTTCACCCGCCTGTTGGCGCTGTGGAAACTGCGCGCCTCGCAGGCCGACGCGGCATCGGCGATGCGCTGCCCGGCGACGATTTCGCCCGGCGTGTTCTGCCTGCGCGGCAGCGGCAATCTCGCCAAGCTGCGCGCGCTCGGCAAGCCGGTGGCGCTGCGCCTGCGGGTGGCGTCGCACGATGTGTGGGCGGTGCTGCTGGGCGCGGACGGCACGCGCGTGCGGCTGGGCGTGGACGGCGACACCGTGGACGTGGCGCACGAGGACTTCGAGCGCCACTGGCTGGGCGAATACTTCGCGGTGTGGCGCGCCCCGGCGTTCCTCTCCGGCGCCACGCTGCGGCGCGGCGATGCCGGACCCGGCGTGGAATGGCTGCGCCAGCGCCTGGTCGAAGGCGGCCACGCCACGCTCGATCTCGACGGACCCGCGGTGTTCGATGCGCAGGTGGAAGCCGGCGTGCGCGCCCTGCAGAACGCCACGGGCCTGGTGCCCGATGGCATCGTCGGGCAGGAAACGCTGCTCGCGGTGGCCGGCATCGACGAGGACGGCCCGCGCCTGCGCCGTCGGATGAACTGAGGTCCGCGCCATGTCGCTCATTCTCGAAGCCTTGAAGAAATCCGAAGCCGAGCGCCGCCTCGGACGCGCGCCGGACCTGCTCACGCCCACCGCCACGCCGGAACCGGAGCGGCGACCGTGGTTGTGGCTATGGGGCGTGGTGTTCGGCCTGGCTGCGGCATTGCTCCTGGTGCTGGTGCTGTGGGCGCGCTCGGCCTTGCAGGCGCCGGCGACGCCCGAACCCGCGGTGGCGGAGCACCCGTCCGCCGCCGGACCCGCGGCGCCCGCACCGCCGCCTGCCGCCGCAGTTGATCCCGCGCCGGCACGCACCGCCACGCCACCGCGCCGCACGCCCGCCGACGCCATCGCCAACGCACCGCTGCCGCAAGACCCGGACTTCGCCGGCACCGAGCGCGAATCGGTGCCGGTGCCGGCGAGCGCGATCCCGTTGCCGCCACCGGCGCCGCCCGCACAGCCGGATGCCACGCCATCGCGCCCGCCACGCGCGTCGCCCGTCGCGCCGCCAGCGCAGCAGCCGCCGGCGCCGGTCGCTTCCACGCCCGCGCCCGAGCCGCAACCCGCGCCCGAACCGCTCCAGCACCTTTCCACGTTGCCGGCATCCCAGCGCGAAGGCCTGCCGCCGCTGCGTCTGTCCATGCACGTCTACGATCCGGACCCGGCGGCGCGCTTCGTGCTGATCGACGGCAAGCGCTATCGCCAGGGCGATGCCGTCGCCGAGGGCGTCGTCGTCGATGCCATCCGGCCCGATGGCGTGGCGATCGCGCGCGGCGGCCAGCGCTTCCTGATCTCGCGCCCGTAAGGCATCGGCATGTTCATCCACGTCCCCTCCCGCCGCCGTCCCTCGCCGCCGTGGGCCACGCCGCTGCTCGTGGTGGCCTGCATGGCGGTGTGGATCTGGCTGGCCACCAGCAGTTCCGGTGCGCGCGGGCATTTCCTGCTGCGCTGGGGCACGGTGCCCGAGACGCTGCTGGCCGGGGAGATCGGCTGGGACACGGTGCTCGATGGGCGCGCGCTGACGTTGTTCACCGCCATCTTCGTGCATGCCGACTGGCTGCACCTGGTCGGCAACCTGCTGTTCCTGGTGATCTTCGGGATTCCCGCCGAACGCGGGCTGGGGCCGTGGCGGTTGCTGGCGCTGTTCCTGGTGTGCGGCGCGCTCTCCAACCTGGCGGCGGCGATCTCGTTGCAGCACACCCACGCGGTGGTGATCGTCGGCGCCAGCGGCGCGATCTCCGGCGTGATCGGCGCGTACCTGGCGCTGTTCCCGCGCGCGCACCTGGGCTTCGTGGTGCCGCTGGGCCTGTTCCTGGAGTTCGTGCGCACGCCGGCCTCGCTGCTGATCGCGATCTGGGCGCTGCTGCAACTGGTCTTCACCTTCGTCGGCCCGGCCTTCGGCGCGGTGGCGTGGTGGGCGCACCTGACGGGCTTCGCCATCGGCGTGGCGTCGGCGCTGCTGTGGCGCCCGGCGGTGGCGCGACGGTTGCGGCGCTAGGCGTCTTCGCCGACCAGCGGAAACCGGATCACGATCTCGCGCCGGCCTTCTTCGGCGTGGCGCCCGGTTTCGATCTGGCCGTCGTTGTCCTGGATCGCGTGCTGGATCCAGGCCAGCGCGAGCCGCAGGGTCACGTCCCCGCGCTCCTGGCCGAGCGCGATGTCCTGCCAGTCCGGCAGGCGGGCGGTGCCGGCATCCAGCGCGATCCTTGCTTCGCCGTGGCTGCGTTCCAGCGTGAACGCGAGCCGGGTGCGGGCCGGGTTGAGGTAGAGCAGGATGTCGATCAGTTCGCGCAGCGCGACCGAGCAGCGGGTGCGCTCGACCCGTACCGGCGCGTTCGACGCGGGACGATGCAGCGACAGGTGCTGGTCGCGGTGCAGGGCGCGCGGTACGGCCTCCTCCACCAGATCGCGCAGCATCGGGACCAGATCGACGATCTCCGCCTGTCGCGGCGCGTGCACGCTGGCGGCGTCGTGGTCGGCGCTTTCCAGCATCTGCTCGGTCACCCAGATGAGGTCGGCGGCATGCTGGGCGATGGCGGCGTGGCTGCGGCGCAGGATGTCGGGGTTTTCCTCGACCAGGGCGCGCTCGGCCAGGGTGCGCACTTCCAGCAGCGGGCCGCGCAGATCCTCGCTGGCCAGCCGCAGGAAGCGGCGCTGGCGCAAGGCGAAGGTTTCGGTGCGCTGGCGCTCCTGGTGGGCCTGTTCGAGCGCGGTGGAGAGCATCTGGTTGTGCTCTTGCAGTTGCGTCGCCGTGGTATGCCGCGTGCGACTCCTGTGCCACAGCGCCAGCACACTGCCCGATGCGAGAAGGGACAGCGCCGCCAGCAGCCACAGGCCGCGGCGCTGGCGCTGGAGCCTGTCCTCGTTGCGCGACTCCAGATCGCGCAGGCGTTCGATTTCGTGCTGCTGGCGCTGGTATTCGTAACGCGCCGAGAGCACATTGGCACGGGTCACGCCGGCCTGCCGGCGCTGTTCGACCTCCAGCGCCCGGGCCTGTTGCAACAGCGTCAACGCCTCCTCTGCCCGCCCCTGCATCTGGCGCAGTTCGGACACCTGGCCCAGCAGCCGGATGCTGCGGTCGCGGTCATCCTGGGCCTGGGTGACGGCCAGCGCCTGATGCAGCGACGCATCCGCCTGCGCCAGCAGCGTGGCGCGCTCGGGCTGGGGAAGCGCATCGGCGCGGGCGCGCTCCATCAGCACCTGGGCATGCGCGGACTGCGCGCCGAGCACGCCGACCTGGTGGTCGTGGCTGCGTGCCAGGGTTTCGGCAGTCCGGATCTGCGCCAGCGCATCGGCGTGCGCGCCGAGCTTGGCGAGCACGCGGGCCAGATTGCTGCGGGCCATGCTTTCGTTGTGCGGATCGGGGCTGACGGTGAACGCGGCCAGCGCCTGTTCCAGCGCCGCGCGCGCGCTGGCCAGATCGCCTTCGCCCTCGGCCAGCTCGGCCAGGTTGTTGTGGATCATGCCCACGCCGCGATCGATGCCGTGGCGCTGCTTGAGCGTCAGCGCGTCTTCGAAATAACGCCGCGCCCCGGCGCTGTCGCCCAGCTTGCCCAGGGCATTGCCGAGGTTGAGGGTGATGGCGCTGGCACCCGCCTGATCGTCGAGCGACTGGTACAGGGCCAGCGCGCGATGCTGCACCTCGATGGCTTCGCCGAACGCACCGGCCAGGCTCAATGCGACACCCAGCGTGCCGAGCCTGCGCGCCAGGCGGCGGGCATCCTCGCCGTCGTCCTCCTGCACCGCCCCCTGAAGCGTCGCGATGGCCTCGTGGAAGCGGCCCGCTGCGATCTGCCGCCGGGAAGCGAGCAGCGCCGCATCCTCGTCGACCGCGGCACCGGCAACGGATGCGGCTACGGCGCGCTCGCCTTCCTGTTGAGCGGAAGCCGCCACGCCGCAGGCCAGCAGCGCGCACGCCAGAAGGAAGCCCGCCCTGCCGTTGTGCAAGGCCTGCGACCCATCCTGACAGGTGCGCCCCCCTTTCATGCTCGACTCCACGCGCATGACCCGCTCCGGTGCGGTACCCGACAGGCTCCTTGTGCCGGTAGCCGCTGCGACGATGCATCCTGCGGCCGCGCTGGCGACAAGAGTGCACCATTGCCGCAGCCACGGAAAGCAGGTGAGCGAAGGTGCGCGACCCCGCCGATCCGGGCGGTTTCCGCGGCGCCCTACATCAGCGCCCGCATCGCCGCGGCCAGCCCATCGGGCGTCAAGGCGAACATCCGGCCTTCCACCAGTTCGTTCACCAGTTGGGTGGAAGCGGTGTAGCGCCACTGCGCCGGGGGGTTCGGGTTGATCCACACCAGCTTGCGGAAATGTTCGCGGATGCGCCGGAACCAGGCCTCGCCCGGCTCCTCGTTCCAGTCTTCGACGTTGCCGCCGGCATGGGTGATCTCGTACGGCCCCATCGCCGCATCGCCGACGAACACGACCTTGTAGTCCGGGTTGTAGCGGCGCAGCAGCTCGTTCACGCCAAGGCGCGAGGTGCGTCGGCGCTGGTTGTCCGTCCACACGTGGTCGTAGACGAAGTTGTGGAAATAGAAGTGTTCCAGCCGCTTGAACTCGCTCTTGGCCGCGCCGAACAGCGCCTCGCACGCGGCCACGTGATCGTCCATCGAGCCGCCGATGTCCAGCAGCAGCAACACTTTCACCGCGTTGTGCCGCTCCGGCCGCAGCTTCACGTCCAGCAGCCCGCCCTCGCGCGCGGTGGCGGCGATGGTGCCCGGCAGGTCCAGTTCCATCGCCGCGCCCTCGCGCGCGAACCGGCGCAGGCGGCGCAACGCCGTCTTGAAGTTACGTGGCGACAGCTCCGCATCGCCATCGAGATTGCGGTACTCGCGCCTCTCCCACACCTTGGCCGCCATGCGCCCGCCGCCGCGCGGCCCGACGCGGATGCCGCCCGGATGATGGCCGCCGGCGCCGAACGGGCTGGTGCCGTTCGTCCCGATCCAGCGATTGCCGCCCTCGTGGCGCTCCTTCTGCTCGGCCAGGCGCTCGCGGAAGCGGCGCATCAGTTCCTCCAGCCCGCCGAGCTGCTCGATCCTGGCCTTTTCCTCGTCCGTGAAAAGCCGCCCGGACTCGCGCCGCAGCCAGTCCTCGGGAATGACGGCGAACTCCTCCGCCGGCACGTTCGACAGGCCCTGCCAGAAACGCCCGAAGGCGCGGTCGAACTTGTCGAAATGGCGCTCGTCCTTGACCAGCACCGCGCGGGCCAGCGCATGGAACCGCTCGATGTCGGCGAAGGCCAGGTCGGCTTCCAGCGCGGCCATCAAATCCAGCCATTCGCGCAGCGTGACGGGCACCTTCTCGGCCCGCAGCGCATCGAACAGGCCCAGCAGCACGGCGCCGGCTCAGCGCGCCTGGCGGCGATGCATGAAGGCCAGGCGTTCGAGCAACTGCACGTCCTGCTCGTTCTTGATCAGCGCGCCGTACAGCGGCGGAATCGCCTTGGCCGGATCGGCGTTGTGCAGCGCCTCGGGCGGGATGCGGTCGGCCAGCAGCAGCTTGAGCCAGTCGATCAGTTCGGAGGTGGAGGGCTTCTTCTTCAGGCCCGGCACCTCGCGCAGCTCGAAGAACACGTCCAGCGCGCGCCGCACCAGCGCGTTCCCGATGCCGGGGTAATGCACCGCGACGATGGACTCCAGCGTGGCGCGGTCGGGGAAGGCGATGTAGTGGAAGAAGCAGCGGCGCAGGAACGCGTCCGGCAGCTCCTTCTCGTTGTTGGAGGTGATGACGACGATCGGACGGTGCTTCGCGCGGATGGTGTCGCCGGTCTCGTAGACGTGGAACTCCATCCGGTCCAGTTCCTGCAACAGGTCGTTCGGGAACTCGATGTCGGCCTTGTCGATCTCGTCGATCAGAAGCACCGCGCGCCGTTCGCTCTCGAACGCCTCCCATACCTTGCCGCGCCGGATGTAGTGGCGCACGTCCTCCACGCGCGGATCGCCAAGCTGGGAGTCGCGCAGGCGGCTCACCGCATCGTATTCGTACAGCCCCTGCTGCGCCTTGGTGGTGGACTTCACGTGCCAGGCGAACAGCGGCGCCTCCAGCGCGCGCGCCACTTCCTCGGCCAGCAGCGTCTTGCCGGTGCCCGGCTCGCCCTTCACGAGCAAGGGGCGTTGCAGCGTGATCGCGGCGTTGACGGCGAGGGTGAGGGCGTCGGTGGCGACGTAGCGGTCGGTGCCTTGGAACTTCATCGGGCGGGCGCGTGCGGGAAGGGGCGGCAAGGGTACAACGCGGCGCGGATCGGGGAATCGCCTGCGCGCCGGCCGGACGACCCGGCCGACGCGCGCGACGACGACTTCTACCTGGCGACGATCGCCATGCCATTCGTGCCGTCGCTGCCTATCAGCACCAGACGCTGCCCCGCCGGACCCGATTCGAGCCAGCCGCGCCCCTGGAACGGGGCGGCACCGTCGACACCCAGTTGAACGTTCACGAAGCCCGGGTCCTGCGGATCGGGCTCGAGCCGGCCCCGGTAGCCGCAGACCTGCGGCGCACCGGTGGTGTGTCGATCAAGGCAGAGCGCGCCATCGGCGGCCACGGTCAGGGTGGATGCCAGCTCGCCGAATTGCCAGCGCAGCGTCACGCTGCGGGTGCCTTGCAGGTCGGCCAGCGTCACCGGCGATACCAGGGTCGCATCCTGGCGCGCGGAGAAGCGCCATGTGGAGGCATCGGCGGCATCGGCGCTTTCCAGTGCGAAGCCATCGGCCTCGAGCTGGGCCTCGCCTTGCCAGCCACGCGTGTCGCAAGACAGGTAGGTATGCGGCGCTTGCCAGGTGTTGCCTTGCTCAAGCAAAGACGAAGAGCCGGCGGCCGGCAGGTTCACGTTGCCCCGTGCCACGCAAGGGCGTGCGGCGGACAGCCAGGCCGGTGCCGGCGAGACATCCGGCATGCCGGAAAAATCGACCGCCCACAGCGCGCCGTTGCCATCCACGGCGGCGATGCCGCTGGGGGATACCGACGTGCGGGAGGGAACGAGGGATACGTCGTACAGTCCCTTGAGGGGATGTCGCTCGGAAGCGAAGTCGCATCCCAGCCCCTGGATCGCGGTCAGGCGTTGCAGCGGCATGGTGCCCTGGCCGAACTCGGGAAGGTTGGCGTCCCAGCTCAGCGTGCCGGTATTGCAGTCGGAAAATTCCAGGGTCACCGAGCCCCATTCGGGCAACTGGAGGTCGGCGCGATCGAGCTGGCCGAACCTCATGCCCTGCGGGGCCAGCGCCCTGCCATGGATTTTCCGGCCTTCGATGCGGCTCTCGATGTAGAGGAAGATCGGATGGCCTTCGGCATCGTAGGTGTACCAATAGACCAGCGCATGTTCGGGCGAAAGGATTTCAACGCTCAGGCCGTGGCCGGACTCGGCCCGGTTGTACCAGCTGCCTGAGATTCCAGGCGGCAGTGAGGCGCTGGCGACGCCAGCGCAGGTCGCAAGCGCCAGGGTGCAGGCTGCACCGAGCGCTGTTTTTCGTATCTGGAGCATGTCGGAATTCCTCATGGTCTGGGTGATCGCCCTCGTGGGACGTTGTTTTTCTGGGCCGCAATGGCAAGGTGCGCAATCCGGCGTCTTTCCCTTGTCGCAGACACGGCCTCGGGCGAGGGCCGCGACGCTTGGTGGTCAGGATACGGCGAAAAGTTCAGACGGCATTCTTCGATGCGCCGAGGGCGTCCGGCAAAACGGTCCGGGGCATTTTCTGACATCGCGCAGAGGATTGCCGCCATGGAGGGCGGCAATAAAAAAGGCGCCATCCTGCGATGGCGCCTTTTCGGGCGGAACCGGCGTCGATGCCGGTCAGAGCGCCTTGATCAGCTCGTCGGCGAACTCCGAGCACTTCACTTCGGTGGCCCCTTCCATCAGGCGGGCGAAGTCGTAGGTGACGGTCTTGTTGCCGATGGCCTTGTCCATCGCCTCGATGATCGCGTCGGCGGCTTCGTTCCAGCCCAGGTAGCGCAGCATCATTTCGCCGGAGAGGATCACCGACCCGGGGTTCACCTTGTCCTGGTTGGCGTACTTGGGCGCGGTGCCGTGGGTGGCCTCGAACACGGCGTGGCCGGTGATGTAGTTGATGTTGGCGCCCGGCGCGATGCCGATGCCGCCCACTTGCGCGGCCAGCGCGTCGGAGAGGTAGTCGCCGTTGAGGTTGAGCGTGGCGCTGACGTCGTACTCGGCCGGGCGCAGCAGGATCTGCTGGAGGAAGGCGTCGGCGATGGCGTCCTTGATGACGATGCCGGCGCCGGGCCTGCCCTCGGGGATGATGTGCCAGGGGCCGCCGTCCAGCTCGACCGCGCCGTAGTAGTCGCGCGCGACCTTGTAGCCCCAGTCGGCGAACGCGCCCTCGGTGAACTTCATGATGTTGCCCTTGTGCACCAGGGTCACCGACTTGCGCTTGTTGGCGATGGCGTAGCCGATGGCGCTGTGCACGAGGCGCTCGGTGCCCAGGTAGGAGACGGGCTTGATGCCGATGCCCACCTGCACGGGCAGGTCGCGCGCCGGGCCGCCGATGCCTTGCAGGGCCTTCAGCCAGTCGTTGGTCCTTTCCTGCGTGCCGAAGCGGATCTTGCCGGCGGCCTGCGGGAACTCGCGGGCGAGGAAGTCGAGCACCTTCTGCGCCTCGGGCGTGCCGGCGGCCCATTCGATGCCGGCGTAGATGTCCTCGCAGTTCTCGCGGAAGATCACCATGTCCACGAGGTCCGGGCGCCTGACCGGGCTGGGCACGCCGCGGAACCAGCGCACCGGGCGCAGGCAGACGTAGAGATCGAGCATCTGGCGCAGCGCCACGTTGAGCGAGCGGATGCCGCCGCCGATGGGCGTGGTGAGCGGGCCCTTGATGCTGACCAGGTAGTCGCGGCAGGCCTGCACGGTGGCGTCGGGCAGCCAGGTGCCGAACTGGTTGTTGGCCTTCTCGCCGGCGAAGATTTCCAGCCAGTGGATCTTCCTCCTGCCGCCGTACGCCTTCGCGACGGCCGCGTCGAGCACGCGCACCGAGGCGTTCCAGATGTCGGGGCCGGTGCCGTCGCCTTCGATGAAGGGAATGATCGGGTTGTCGGGAACGGTCAGCTTGCCGTTGTTGATGGTGATCTTCGCGCCGCCGGCGGGCGGGGTCAGGACGGGTTCGGCCATGAGGTTTCTCCAAGGGTGCGCGGCACGGGACGGCCGCGTTCGGCGGGTCAAACACCGCCCATTGTCGGGGATCGGGCCGGTGGGGCCAAGCGGTGGCGCACCACGGTAGCGGACTTCTCGGGAATCGACGGCAAGCCCTACACTCGCCGCATGGATATCCGCCTGTGTCCCCGCTGTGGCCGTGGCGAAGCGCCGCCCGCCGTGCGCTGCATGGCCTGCGGCGGCGCGCTGGAACTGCGCGACGAGGGCTGGCTGATCGGGCAGACGCTGGGCAACTACCGGATCGAGCGCGTGCTGGGCAGCGGCGGCATGGGCGTGGTGTTCGGCGCGCGCCACCAGACGCTGCTGCGCGAGGCGGCGGTGAAGGTGCTGCAACCGGGGCTGGGCAGCGGCGAGACGGGCGAATCGGGCGGCGATGCGTTCGCCCGGCGTTTCCTGCGCGAGGCGAGGCTGCTGGCCGCGCTCGATCACCCCGGCATCGTGGGCATCTACGATTTCGATGTCTCGCCGTTCGGCTTTCCGTACCTGGTGATGCCGCTCCTGCGCGGCGAGACGCTGCGCGAACTGCTCGCGCGCCACCCGCAAGGATTGGCGCCGGCGTGGATCGCCGCCATCGCGCAGGACCTTTCCGCGGCGCTCGGGCACGCCCATGCGCAGGGCGTGGTGCATCGCGACCTGAAACCGGAAAACGTGTTCCTCGGCGCGGAAGCCGGGCAGGCACGGGCACGGCTGCTGGATTTCGGCATCGCGCATGGCGGCGCGCGCGAAGCGCTGGACCGTACCGCCACCGGGATGCTGATGGGCACGCCGCTGTACCTGGCGCCCGAGCAACTGCGCGGGGAGCCGGTATCGCCGGCCACCGATCAGTACAGCCTCGCGCTGCTGATCGTCGAACTGCTCAGCGGCCGCGCGCTGCGCGCCGGCGACAGCCTCACCGCGATCATGCGGCGCTATGCGCAGGAAGCGCTGCCCGCGTCCGCCCTGCCGGAAAGTCTCCCCCCGGCGCAGGCGCGGGCGCTGCTGCGCGCCACCGATCCGCAGCCTGCCGCCCGCTTCGCCGGCATTGCGGCCTTCATCGATGCGCTGGCGCTGCCGCCGCCGGACCGCGCCGCACTGGCAGACGCCTTGCGCCCGCCGCCGGACAGCACGACCGATCCGGCGCTGACCGCACCGATGCCGGCACCCGCGCTTGCCACCTCGGCACCGCCCACCACACCGTTGCCGCGCCCCGCGCGGCCGCCCGCACCGGCACGGAAAACGCGACGCGTGCCGCGATACGCGGCATTGGCGACGACGCTGTTTGCCGCGCTCGCGGCACTGGCCCTGTGGATCGCCCGCCCTTCGTCCGAAAGCGTGCCGGATACGGCCGCCGTCGCCGCGACCGCGGCACAGCGGGAGCCCTGGCTGCGCGAACTGGACGCCACGCCCCTGCCCGGCAGCCTCGGCGTGCTGACGCAGGTGGACGAGTCGCTGGTACTGCGGCAGGCCGGCGGCTGGACGCTGTTCGATCTGGACAGTCTCACCGCCGCGCCCGGCACCGCGCTGGCGCGTGGCGAGCGCCTGCTCGGCGCGGACGACGATGGCTGCCTGTGGCTGCTGCACGATGGCCTGGTCGAATCGCTGCATCCGGTCAGCGGGCAACGGCGCCAGGTCGTCGCGCCCGATCCGGCGCTGGCCGATGCCGAGGCCACGCGCTGGACGATGGCGACGAGCGGGCGCTGGCTGGCGCGCATCGACGCGGAACGCTTCGCCGTGTTCCGCATCGCCGATGGCGTCGCCCGGCAATGGATCGAGGGCGACGCCGCATCGGACACGCGCATCGCGCTCGGCGACCGCCTCGCCGTGGTCGCCAGCCCGCGCGCGCAGCTTGCCGCCTACGATCTGGACACCGGCGAGCTTCGCTGGCAGGTCGCGCTGCCGGCCTTCCGCGCCTATGCCGTCGCGCTGGCCGAGGATCTCGGCCGCATCGCGCTCGCCACCGAGGAACAGGTGCAGGTCCACAGTGCCGCCGATGGCGCGATGCAGGCCGCCCTGCCAAGCGTGGCCAACGCGCTGGCATGGTTCGCCGATGGCGGGCGGCTGGTGTCGGCCAGCGGCGGCCGCCTGACGCTGTGGGAATGGCGCGGTGAACGCGCCGAGGCGGTCGCGCGCCTGGACGGCGGCGACTGGCTGTTCCGCGCCAGCGCCCACCTCATCGCCGGTGGCGATGGCCGCCTGCGCCGCTACGCCTTCGGCCATGCGCCTGCGCCGATGGATGCCGGCGTGGGGCAGGTCTGGGCCGCGATCGCGCACGAGGATCACGTCTATTTCGGCGGCAGCGCGCCGCCGGTCGCACGCCTTGCGCCGGGCGAGGCGCCGCTGCGCCGGCAGGTGCACGAGGCCGGCGTGCCCGACCTGCGCATCCACGAAGCCCGCCTGGTCAGTTCCTCGGACGACCGCACCCTGGCGGTCTGGAAGCTGCCCGAACTGGAATTGCAGTGGCGCGCGCGCGGCCACGATTTCTTCGTCAACCAGATCGCCATCGGCGCGTCGCTGTGGTCGGCCTCGTCCGACGGCAGTCTGCGGCGCTGGCGCTGGCCCGAACTGGAACCGGCCGAGGACGTGCCGCTGCGCGGGCGCATCGCATCCACGCTGGAACTGCACGCGCTCTGGGCCGCGCCGGACGATGCCGAACTGATCGCCGGCACCTGGAACGGCCGCCTGCTGCGCCTGCGGCGCCAGGACGACGGCTGGGCGCTGGCGACCGCGCCGTTCGAGGCCCGCACCGGCTATCGCCTGATCGACCTGCCGGCGGTGCAGGCAGTGCTCGCCATCGGCCTCAACCCGGGCAGGCTGACGATCTACGACCGCCACAGCGGCACCCTCAACGATCTGCCGCGCGACGGGCGCGTCTGGCACGCCGCGGTGGCCGACGACGCCGGCGACGGCGCCTGGCTCGGCGGCGATGCGGCGCTGGCGCACCTGCATGTGTCGCGCCGCGAGGATGGGCGCTTCGCGGTGCGCACCCGGCCGATCGAGGCCAGCGCGTTCAAGCGCATCGGCGCGATGGCGCTGCGCCCGGCCACCGCCGGCGCGCCGGCGCTGCTGGCGCTGGGCAATGCCGATGGCCAGGCGTTCTTCCTGCCGCCACCGGCCTGGGACGACGAGGGCGGCACCGACCTCAGCGCACCGGCGCGCGCGTTTTCGCCGATCCCCTGATCGGTCAAGGGTGGTCGGAAAAGGATGGATGCCGCACAATCGCGCGTTGGGCTTGCAAAAGCGGAGACGCATGCGTGGATGCGGATGAGGTGCGCGACTACCTGGCCAGGATCGACTGGAACCGCCAGTTCGACCCAGCCACGCTGAGGCGCGCCAACGCCTACCTGCAGGAAAACCACCTGGAGAGCCTGCGCTTCGAGCTGGACCGGCGCGGCATCGGGCGCCTGCGCGCACTGGTGCGCGGCGGCGACGAGGCCATCTACGAGCCCTGGATCGAGTTCCGCCCGCAGCGCGAGGGCTTCGCGCTGATGGGCTCCTGCGACTGTCCGGTGGGCGGACCCTGCAAGCACCAGGCGCTGGTGCTGCTGTACGCCCAGATGTTCCCGCCCGCCACCTGGCCGCAGGATCGTCCGCCACCGCCCGCGCCACCCGCGCATCCCCCCTCGCCCGAGCAGCTCGATGCGCTGCCCGGCTGGCTGCGCAACGCCGTGGCCGGCCAGATGGCCGCCTCCAACGCCAGCGCGCTGACGGCGTGGGATGAGTGGTTCTCGCGCCTGACGCAACCGCCGGCGGACAAGGCCGCACAGGACAGCACCGAGCGCCGCTTCGGCCTGATCCTGCGCGAAGCCGATGGCGTGCTGACGGTGATGCCGTCCTTCCTGCGGCCCGGACGCGGACGCACCGGCGGATGGGTCGATCCCCGGCCGCTGGAACTGCACGCGCAAGGCCCATCGCCCGCGCCGCCGGGCGGGTGGAGCCAGGACGACGCCATCGCGCTCGGCGCGCTGCTCTCCAGCGCCGCGTCCTACGCGCGCAAGACCGATCCCATCCCGGTGACGTCCGCGCACACCGAAGCGGCCCTGCAACGCCTGCTGGCGCGCCATCCGGTCTATTGGGAACGCGGCAGCGCGCCGCTGGAACCGGGGCCGGAACTGCCGATGCGGCTGCACTGGCAGGACCAGCCCGATGGCACGCAGATGCTCACCGCCGACGTGGATACCGGCGACGACGAAGCAGCGCGCCTGCTGCAAGGCCACGGCCTGTGGTACGTGCAACCTGCGGCGCAGCGCTACGGCCGCGTCCAGGGCGATGCGCACCTGCTCGAACTCGTCCAGCGCGCACCCCGGCTGCAACCGGAAGACGTATCCGACGTGCGGCAACGCTTCAAGCGCGCCGCCGCCGTGCCGGTGGCGATGCCGCAGCCGCGCACGCTGCGCAGCATCCGCCCCGCGCCCGTGCCGGTGCTGCGCATGGGCATGGCCGAAGTCGATCCCTGGGGCCGCAGCCCGCAGCGCGCGCCGCTGCACCTGGGCGTGGCGACGTTGCTGTTCGATTACGACGGCCACCTTCTCCCGCCCTTCGCCGGCGAAGCGTGCAAACGCGTGGCGCGGGGCGAGGAAGTGCTGGAAATCGAGCGCGACCCGGCGCGCGAAAAACGCTTCGAGGCCCGGCTCGAAGCCATGGACCTGATCGACGCGGTGGTCTGGGGCTACGACATGCACCTGCGCTCCAAGACCTTCGCCCCGAACCAGTACCTGCTGCGCCCGGACGCGCGCAAACCGCCGCTCACGCCCGAAGCCTGGACGGTGACGCTGGGCGAACTGGCCGCGGCGGGCTTCCGCATCGAGTACGAACGCGACTTCCCGCGCGACGACGTGGTGGAGATCGACGACTGGCACGCGGAGATCGACGAAACCGGCAGCGCCTGGTTCGACGTCTCGCTCGGCATCGACGTGGACGGCGAGCGCATCGACCTCCTTCCCATCCTGCGCCGCATCCTGGCCGATCCCGACTTCCCGATGCGCAAGCCCGACGGCGAGCCGGACGATGCCGCCTGGCGCGTGCGCATCGACGACAACCGCAGCGTGCGCCTGCCGATGGCGCGCCTGCGCGCGATGCTCGAGCCGCTATTGGAATGGCTGATGGCCAGCGACGACGGCCTGCGCCTGCACCGCACCCAGGCCGACACCCTGCGCCGCCTCGGCGACGATGCCGGCCTGCCGTGGCGCGGCGCCGAACGCCTGCGCGCGCACCTGGAGCAACTGCGCAGCGCCGCCGTGCCGGCCGATACGCCCGAAGGCTTCCGCGCCGAGCTTCGCCCGTACCAGCGCGATGGCCTGGCCTGGCTCGACTTCCTCTCCGACGCCGGCCTCGGCGGCGTGCTCGCCGACGACATGGGCCTGGGCAAGACGGTGCAGGTGCTCGCGCATCTGGTGTCCGAGAAAGCGCGCGGCCGGCTCGACCTGCCCGCGCTCGTGGTCGCGCCCACCAGCCTCGTCGGCAACTGGCGCGACGAGGCCGCGCGCTTCGCGCCGGGCCTCGACGTGCTGGTGCTGCACGGCGCAGACCGCGCCGCGCGCTACGAGGCCATCGCCGAATCCGACCTCGTCATCACCACCTATCCGCTCCTGCCGCGCGACCGCGACGACCTGTGCCAGCAGAAGTTCTCGCTGCTGGTGATGGACGAAGCGCAGGCGATCAAGAATGCCCGCAGCCAGGCCGCGCAGGTGGTGCGCGAGATTCCCGCGCGGCGCCGCCTGGCGATGACCGGCACGCCGCTGGAAAACCACCTCGGCGAACTGTGGGCGCAGTTCGACGCGGTGGAACCGGGCCTGCTCGGCAGCGAATCCAGTTTCACCCGCACCTATCGCACGCCCATCGAAAAGCACGGCGACATCGACCGCCAGCAACGCCTCAACCGCCGCGTCGCCGCGCTCCTGCTGCGCCGTCGCAAGGAGGACGTGCTGACCGAACTGCCGCCCAAGACCGAGATCGTGCACTCGCTGGAACTGGCCGGCAGCCAGCGCCAGCTCTACGAAACCCTGCGCCTGGCCCAGCACGAGCGCGTGCGCGAATCCATCGCTCAGCGCGGCCTGGCGCAGTCGGGCATCGTCGTGATCGATGCCCTGCTCAAGCTCCGCCAGGCGTGCTGCGACCCGCGCCTGGTCAAGCTCGACTCGGCCCGCAAGGTGACCGAATCGGCCAAGCTCGACGCCCTGCTCGACCTGCTCGACGGCCTGCGCGAGGAAGGCCGCCGCGTGCTGGTGTTCTCCCAGTTCACCCAGATGCTCGCGCTGATCCAGCAGGCGCTGGACAAGCGCCGTGCCAGTTACCTCACCCTCACCGGCGACACGCCCTCCACCGCCCGCACCGACCTCGTGCGCCGCTTCCAGGACGGCGAAGCGCCCGTGTTCCTCATCAGCCTCAAGGCCGGCGGCGTCGGCCTCAACCTCACCGCCGCCGACGCGGTGATCCACTACGACCCGTGGTGGAACCCCGCCGTCGAATCCCAGGCCACCGACCGCGCCCACCGCATGGGCCAGGACAAGCCGGTGTTCGTCTACAAGCTCATCTGCGCCGGCACCGTCGAGGAAAAGATCCAGGCCATGCAGGAACGCAAGGCCGAACTGGCCCGCGCCGTGCTCGAAGGCGGCAGCACCACCGCGCTGCGCTTCGACGAGGCGGACCTGGCGGAGCTGTTCGGGCCGATGTGAGGCGGGCGGCGTGCGCCGCCAGCCGTATCCGGGCCCGAAACCTCACTTGTCCGCGATGTCGTAGGCCGGCAGCTTCTTCGCCACCGGCACGTTCTTCAGCGTCACGTACTTGGGCAGGCCGTCCCTGCCGTACGGCGGCGGGGCTTCGCCGCGGATCAGCGGCTCCAGGTAGGCGCGGGCCTTGTCGGTGATACCGTAGCCGTCCTTGCGGATGAAGTTCTTCGGCAGGGTCTTTTCGTGGTTGGCGACTTTCGCCAGCGGCGCGGCGTCGATCTTCCAGCGGTACGGCGCGTCGGCGGTGCGGACGATCACGGGCATCACGGCGTTGCGGCCGGCCAGCGCGAACTTGACGGCGGCCTCGCCCACGGCCCAGGCGTGGTCCACGTCGGTCTTGCTGGCCAGGTGGCGGGCCGAGCGTTGCAGGTAGTCGGGCACGGCCCAGTGCTGCTTGTAGCCGAGCTTGTCCTTGACCAGTTGCGCGATGGCCGGGCCGACGCCGCCGAGCTGGACGTGGCCGAAGGCATCCTTGCCGCCGGCTTCGGCGAGGAACCTGCCATCGGGCGTGCGCAGGCCTTCGGAGACGGCGATGGCGCACCAGCCCACGCGCTTGACGGTTTCGTCCACTTTCGCGAGGAACTTCTTCTCGTCGAACGGGATTTCCGGGAACAGGATGATGTGCGGCGCCTCGTCCTCGCCCTTGCCGGCAAGGCCGGCGGCGGCGGCGAGCCAGCCGGCATGGCGGCCCATCACTTCCATGACGAACACCTTGGTGGAGGATTCGGCCATCGAGGCGACATCGAGCGCGGCTTCGCGCAGCGAGACGGCGGTGTACTTGGCGGCCGAGCCGAAGCCGGGGCAGCAGTCGGTGACGGCCAGGTCGTTGTCCACCGTCTTGGGCACGCCGATGCAGGTGAGCGGGTAGTCGAACTCGCGCGCGATCTGCGACACCTTGTTGGCGGTGTCGGCCGAATCGTTGCCGCCGTTGTAGAGGAAATAGCGGATGTCGTGGGCGCGGAACACGTCGATCAGGCGCGCGTAGCGGGCACGGTCGGCCTCGATGGCCTTGAGCTTGAAGCGGCAGGAGCCGAACGCGCCGCCCGGCGTGTGCGCCAGTGCGGCGATCGCCGAAGCCGATTCCTTCGAGGTGTCGATCAAGTCCTCGCGCAGCGCGCCGATGATGCCGTTGCGTGCGGCCAGCACTTTGACGCCGGCGGCGCGCGCGGTGGAAATCACGGCGGCGGCGGTGGTGTTGATGACGGCGGTAACGCCGCCGGATTGGGCGTAGAGCAGCTTGCCTTGGCTCATGTGGACAGGTCTCGCAGGTGGCGATGGGCCGCTTCGGCGGCGACTTTGGTCTGGTTTGACAGCGGCGGCGGGCAGCGGTTAGCGTTTGCTGCGTTGCACCGCAACCGCAGGCGCCGAAAGTCTAGCGGAAAGGCCAGCCCGGCCGTGCGGTGCTTTTCCGTCTTTGGGGCTGCTGCAATCATGCGACTCGTACTCCTCGGCGCTCCCGGCTCCGGCAAGGGAACCCAGGCCGCCCGCCTCAGGGAGGCGCTGGGCGTTCCGCACATTTCCACCGGCGACCTGCTGCGCGCCGCCGTGGCCGCAGGCACGCCGCTGGGCGTGCAGGCCAAGGCGGTGATGGATCGCGGCGAACTGGTTTCCGACGACATCGTGCTCGGCATGCTGGAAGAACGCCTCACCGCGGGCGACACCGACGGCGGCTTCATCCTCGATGGCTATCCGCGCAACCTGGCGCAGGCGCAGGCGCTGGACGAACTGCTCGCCCGTCTCGCCCAGCCGGTGGACCAGGCCGTGCTGCTGGACGTGGACCCCGAACTGCTGATTTCCCGGCTCGCCGGCCGTGCCCAGGCCGAAGGCCGCAGCGACGACAGCCCCGAGACGGTGCGCAACCGCCTGCGCATCTACACCGAGCAGACCGCGCCGGTGATCGATTTCTACGAAGCCGCCGGAAAGCTCGCGCGCATCGACGGCGTCGGCAGCATGGACGAGATCACCGCCCGCGTGCTGGGCGCGGTCGACGGCGTGTCGGCGGGCTGATCCCCTTCCGTTTCCCGCGCCACACGACATGCGTCCGGGCTCGCTGCCACGCCTGATCGCCGATCTGATGCGCCTGCGCGCCGGGCCGCAGGATCTTCCGTATTCGCCGCCGCTGCTGATCCGCTTCGCGCTGCTGGCGCTGGCGGTGGATCTGTTCGCCGCGTATGTGCTCGATGTCGGCGGCGCGTCGGCGCCACGATTCATCGTGGCTTTCGCGCTCACTTTCGTCCTGCCCTGGGCGCTGCTGTCCTGGCGCAATCGCCGCGAGCGCTACGTGCAGACGATGCTGGCCCTGCTCGGTACCGGCATCGCGTTCTCGCTGCTGTTCCTGCCACTGGCCTCCTGGGCGCTGTCGAGCGGGCTGGTCGAAATCGGCACCACGCCCAGTCCGCGCCAGGCACTGTTCGCCTGGCTGATCCTGGCGCTGGTGGTATGGAAGGTCGTCGTCACCGCGAGCATCTGGCGGCACGCGCTGGACTGGCCGCTGCCGGCCGGCGCGGGCATCGCGCTGGCGCTGTTCGTGCTGGAATTCGGCATCGACCGGCTGCTGTTCGCGGGTGCGGCGGGTTGAGCGCTTGCGCCCGATGCCCGCGCCCGGCACCCTGCCGGTTTTCCTTTCTCCGGCAACCCACATGACGCTTCACATCCTCGGCATCTGCGGCACCTTCATGGGCGGCGTGGCGGCGCTGGCGCGCGAGATGGGGTGTGAAGTCGAAGGTTCGGACCAGAACGTCTATCCACCGATGAGCACGCAGCTCAAGGCCCTCGGCATCACGCTGGCTTCCGGCTACCGGGCCGGGCACATCGGCGATGGCGTGGACGAGGTGGTCGTCGGCAATGCGCTCTCGCGTGGCAATCCTGCGGTGGAGTCGGTGCTCGACCGCGCCCTGCCCTACACCTCCGGCGCGCAGTGGCTGGCCGAACGCATCCTGCCGGGCCGCACCGTGCTCGCCGTGGCCGGCACCCACGGCAAGACCACCACCAGCACGCTGCTGGCCTTCCTGATCGACCGCCTGGGCGGCGCGCCGGGATTCCTGATCGGCGGCGTGCCCGCGGATTTCGGCGTGTCCGCACGCCTGGGCGGCGGCGAATGCTTCGTGGTGGAAGCGGACGAGTACGACACCGCCTTCTTCGACAAGCGCAGCAAGTTCGTCCACTACCGCCCCAAGATCGCGGTGCTCAACAACCTCGAATACGACCACGCCGACATCTTCCCGGACCTGGCCGCGATCGAGCGCCAGTTCCACCACCTCGTCCGCACCGTGCCGGGCAACGGCCGGCTGATCGTCAACGCCGAGGACGCCAACCTCGCGCGCGTGCTGGCGCAAGGCTGTTGGACGCCGGTGGAAACCTTCGGCATCGACGCGCCGGCGAACTGGCAGGCGCGGCTGGACGCGGCCGACGGCTCGGCCTTCACCGTGCTGCGCGATGGCGTGGCGCTGGGCGCCGTGCGCTGGGCGCTGGCCGGTCGCCACAACGCGATGAACGCGCTGGCGGCGCTGGCCGCGACGGCGGCGGCCGGTTTCGACGCGGCGGCGGCGCTGCCGCTGTTGGCCCAGTTCCGCGGGCCGAAGCGGCGCCTGGAACTGCTGACGCGGCACGACGGCATCCACGTCTACGACGACTTCGCGCATCACCCCACCGCGATCGCCGCCACGCTCGCCGGCCTGCGCGCGCGCCATCCCGAAGGCCGCCTCGTGGCGGTGCTGGAACCGCGCAGCAATTCGATGCGGCTGGGCGCGCACGCCGCGCAGCTTGCGCCTTCGCTTCGACAGGCCGACGTGGTGGCTTTCCTCGCCCGGCCCGAACTGCCATGGGATGCCTCGCGCGTGATCGACGCGCTGCGCGGCGAGGGCCATGCCGATGCCGGCGTCGATGCCCTGCTGCACCGCCTGCACGGCATCGTGCGCGCCGGCGACACCGTGGTGTTCATGTCCAACGGCGGCTTCGAGGGCGCGCCGCGCCGCTTCGCCGAGGCCATCGACGGCCCGGGAACCTGATCGGCGATAATCGCCGGTCGCCCAACGCAAGGACGTGTCCATGGACATGCGCGAACGCATCCAGCAGGCCATACAGACGCTGCACCCCGCGCACGCGGAAGTGCACGACGAAAGCCACATGCACAGCCGCGGCCGGGAGACCCATTACAAGGCCGTGATCGTCAGCCAGCGTTTCGACGGACTTTCCCCGATGCGCCGCCACCAGGCCGTGTACGCGGCGCTCGGCGACCTGATGCCACAGTTCCACGCGCTGGCGCTGCACACCTACACGCCGGACGAGTGGGAACGCCAGGGCGCCGCGCCCGCCTCGCCCACCTGCCGGGGCGGCAGCAAACACGATCGTCGCTGAAGACCGGCCATCAACCTTGCGGCGGCGGCTCGGGACGGAACCACAGCCATACCGCCACGCACAGCATGATGCCGCTGCCCGTCGCCCACGCCCAGAACGGCGACGGGCTGAGCCACATCAGCGCCGAGCACACCGCCATCATCGTGGACGCCAGCCACTTCGCGCGCCGGCTGACCGCGCCATGCTCCTCCCACTCGCAGATCATCTTCCCGAAGCGCGGGTGCCCGCGCAGCCAGTCGTGCAGCCTGCGCGAACCGCGCGCCGCGCAGTACGAAGCCAGCAGCACGAAAGGCACCGTCGGCAATCCCGGCAACACCACGCCGATCAGCCCCAGGGCCAGCGACAGGTACGCCGCCACGAGCCACAGCGGACGCAGGCGTGCGAATCGGGGCGGAGCATCGGCGGCGGCATGGTCTGGCGGCATGCGGGAAAGATAACAGCCCGCCATCGCCAAGCCATGTTCCGTTTCAGGTCCGCCGGTGTTGGGGCGTGCCATTCACTTCCCACGCGGCACGCGGCACGCGGCGCGTGGGAAGTGAATGACGCGCCTAGTTCCCTTCCGGGCTGTTGATCACCTGCGGATCGCAGGCAACCAACTCGTCGCGCCGCGTGTCGTGAACGAGGATCGAAACATAGATCAGCTGACGCTGGGTGTTTTCATTGACGACCGACACCGACCGTGAATCCGGGGTCAGGCGTGGCGCGGAGAGCTGGTATTTCGCATCGGACGAAACCAGATCGACGATGACGAAGTCGGGGGTGGAATCCTTGTCGAGGACGAAGTTGATGGTCGTGCGCGGCTTGCGGATCACGAGGATGTCGGGATCGAAGCTGTAGAAGTAGACGCCCTTGCGGGTGTTGCCGCCGGAGCCGACGTGGACGACGGAAAGGTTCACTGTGAAGACCGGATCGCTCATGGACGTGCTCTTTGGAGGTAGTGCGGAATGATGTCGGCAGTGTAAGCGGGATGTGCATGGCCGGCGACACGCAGCGCATCGCGCCAGCGTCGATGATCCGGATCGTGCAGGCGCGAGAGTGCGAGAGCCAGGGTTTCCACCGCGGCCCGGTCGGGCGCGTCCGGGCGCGACGTCGCTGCCACCGTCGCCACGGCGGCGCGCCAGCGCGAGTTCGCGCGATCCTGCTCGCCGAGGGTTGCGAACCAGTCGCCTTGCGCCAGCAACCCGTGGGCAAGGGCCGCGCGCGAGTCCGCATCGCCGGATGCTTCATCAGCCAGCGCCTGCAACTGCGCCAGGGCCTGCGCGATGGCGCTGCCGGTGGTTTCCGGTGGTGCGTCCGACGCCTCCAGCACTGCCGACCGCAGCTCCGTCATCGCGTGCAGGCGGCGCCATTCGGCCGGCGGAGTCCCGTTCGCCACGAGCGGCTCCAGCAGGTCGCGTGCTTGCCGCAGGCGCTGCCGCCCTTCTTCCTCGTGGCCGATCGCGGCCAGCAGCCAGCCGAGTTGAGCCTGCGCGTGCGCGGCGTCGCGCGACCAGGTCCGATTCGATGGATCGCCCAGTGCGAGCGCGGACAATGCGTCGGCGCCGGCACGCAGGCGCGCCGCGGCGGCGTCCGACTCGCTCATGCCTGCGTGCAGCAGCCCGGTGCGTATGAGCGCGAGCGCATGCTGGTGCGCGATGCGTCGATCGCCAGGCGCCTTCGCGCGCGCATCCGACAGCATCGTTTCCTGCTCGTGCATCAACGGTATGGCGTCGCGCGGTCGCCCGCTGCGGTCGAGCGCGTCGGCCAGCCACGAAACGCTGTCGGCCAGTTCCGCGTACACATCCACCGCCGCGGGCATCCGAGCCAGGTAGTCGCGCTTGAGCGCTACCGAGTCGCGGAATGCACCCGCCGCCGCCGGGTAGTCGCCCCGTGCCTTGGCGACCGTGCCGAGATTGTTGAGCGCATACGACGCTTCGAGGATCCATGCGGGGTTGCCGGGATCGGCCTGGCGCAGTGCGTTCGCATCGTCCGCATAGGCGCGCCAGTGCAACTGCGCGGCGTCCAGCCGCTTCTGGCGGAACGCGACCAGCCCTTCCCAGTAGGCCACCTGACTGCGTTCGAAGCGCAGGGCATCGGACAGGCCGTCCATGGAGAGCGCGCCTTGAGCCTGCCCGAGCGCGCGTGCGGCATCCGCAAGTTCACCCTGGGCGACCAGGACTTCGGCAGAGGTCCGCAACGCGCGCACGTGCCGCAGCGCCGTCTCCGGATCGGCCGCCGGCGGCGCCACCGCAAGCGTCAGCAACACCTCCTGTGCCACGCTGCCCAGAACTTCGAGCCGGCCGATCGGACGCAATCGGTCGGCCAGATCGCCCAGTGCGAAATCCAGCAGCCCATCCGATTGCGCGCGGCGCAGGTCGGCCTCTTCGCGCGCCAGGCGCTCGCGCACAGCGAGCGAGGCGCTGGCGAGCGCCAGTGCGACGATGAGCGACGCGGCCGTCAGGACCATGAGCCGTGTGCGCTGCACGGCACGAAGCGACGCCGCCGCGTACTCGTGCTCGAGCGCCGTCAAACGCCCCGGCGCGCGTTTGGCCAGGCTCGCCGCTTCGGTAGCCAGGCGCCGGCTGCGCAGCAACAGATCGGGGCGGCGTAGCTCCTCCTCCCAGCGCCGCGCAGCCAATCGCACGCGCGCGTGCACCTGCAGCCAGTTGCGGTTGCGCTCCACCCACGCGGTCGCGCGCGGCCAGTGACGCAACAGTGCTTCATGCGCAACGCCGAAGTGCCGTTCGCCTTCCGACAGGCCGCTGACGAACAGGCGCGCGTCGACGAGGGCCTGCACCAGGCGTTCGGCCGGCGCCGTCGCAAGCACGCTCCAGGACGCTCGCCTCACCACCAGCGCGCCGGTTTCGGCCGACACGGTCGCCACGCAGGCCAGTACATCGTCCAGCGCGGCGCGCGCCGGCGCATCCAGGGTGGCGATCGCAAGGTCCGCATGCACCGCGATGGCACCGTTGAGACCGCCGATCTCCTGATAGGCCGCAAATGTCAGCGCGCCATCCGGAGCGCGGCGCGCGTAAAGCCTATCGAGCACGTGTTGCAGCAGCGGCAGCATTTCAGGCGCACGCTGCGCGTCCTCGATCAAGCGATCATCCAGTTGTTCCTGCGTAAGCGGATGGCGCTCGAAACGCAGCGCCGCGGCGCGCGCAGGCTCGCGCACGCACAGCGCCAGTTCGCCCTCGCCGAGTGTCGGCAGATCCACGTGCCCGGCGCCGCCCTTGAGCCGCATCAGCGACGGGAGCAAGGTCAATAACGCTGGGTAGACGTCGGCCCGGCACGCGCATAGCAGGAGCACGCTGGGATGATTGCCGAGCACCGCTACCGTCGCGTCGAGCTGCGCGACCGCAGCGCGATCGACAACCGCGCCTGCGAGCACGGCTTCAAGCGGGTCGAGCACGAGAATAAGTTGCGGCCGCGCTCCGGCGTCGACGCGCGAAACGGGCGCGCGCTCCACGGCGGCGGTGATGCGCGCGCCCACCGTGGCCGGATGCGACGCCAGCTGCGCTGCGAGGTCCGCGCGTTCGGACGGCAGAAACACGGGCCGGTCGCCGATGCTCCAGTGCAGCATCGCGTGCGCCATCGTATCGAGCAGATGCTCCCCGCGCCCGGCGCCGGGATCGCAGCGCGCCCAGCTCGTAGCGCGCAGCCCATCGCACCCGCGCAGCAGCATCGGAACGACGCCGGCCTGCAGCAGCGAGGTCTTGCCGCTGCCACTCTGGCCCACCACCAGTACCAGCGACCGCCCCGTCTCGCGTTGCTGCCGCACCGCCGCCAGCACACGCGCCAGCGTCTCGCCACGGCCGAAATAGACCGCCTCGTGCGCCACGTCGAACGGCTCCAGCCCGCGGAACGGGCTGCCGTCGGTCCACGCCGCGACGCCCGCGCCTTTTTGCGCGCCGCCCGGGGTTTCGATGAGCACCGGCACCAGCACCCGGTAGCCGCGCTTGCGCACGGTTTCGATGTAGCGCGGCATCGTCGACGTGTCGCCGAGGGCACGGCGGATCTGTGCGATGGCCTTGTGCACCGGATTGTCGCCGTAGAAGGTGCCGCGCCAGATCTCGGTGAGTAGTTGCTCGGCGGCCACCGTCTCGCCGGCGCTGGTGCACAACCGCACCAGCACGTCCATCGCGCGAGGCTCCAGATGCCGTACTTGCTCGCCGCGCAGCAACGCCCCCTCGTCGGGCGCGACCAGCCAGTCGGCGAGACGGAAGCGCGCAGGCGACGGCGCGCGACGCGCACCGGGCGGGCGCGGGGTCGGCGCAGTTGCGAAGCCTTCCGCCATGTGGACTGCGTCATTCCTGCGGCCGGCGCCGCGTTTCGGCCTCCGATCATGGGCCGCCTGCCGCCGTGCACGCAACCGGCACCACGCATTCTTTGACGCAACACACTGACACAAAAGGGAAACCGCAATCGGCAGGTTTCCGGAAGGTGTTGCGCGCGACAGCAGGCGTGTACTCGGCTCGCCAGATCGCACTGGCAGGGCAACGACGCCGTACCGCTTCGAGCGGACGGAGGCCTGTCGCCTTTCCATCGAAGCCATCCGCAAGGAGTTCGCGTCATGTCCGACTTTAATGCCGACCTTTTCGTCAAACTGTTTTCGAAACTCTCCCTCGCCCTGGGCGTCACGCCCGAGCCCAACAAGGAGCTCGCCACGCTGCTCGACGGCGACGCCCCGCGCCGCCGCGGCGACCTGCAACTCGCCGCAGGCCAGGACAACCCGCAGTTCCTGCTGGCCATCCTCAACCCGGGCCAGTACATCCCGCTCGACCTCAACCTCGGCAACATCGACGACCTCTATGCGTTGTCGATCCTGTTCAATCCCGTGCCGCAGTTCTCCTGGGTGTACAAGCCTGCCGCGTCCACCGTGTCCAATTCCTATTCGTCGATCCTCGACTACAAGGAAGCGCCGCTGACCTCGCTCACGCCCGAACAGAAGAAGAAGGTCGCCGACGCCGAGAAGGTGCTGGCCGACTACAAGGACGACTACGACAAGTACCAGGGTGAATACTGGGTCGCGCTCGACGCCTTCGACGCCGCCACCGCCACCGCCCGCAACGGCGGCGCGCCCGTGCCGCCCTCGCTCGGGCTGAAGCTGCAGGCCGCCAAGCGCAACTGGGACGGCCTCGGCCACCGCGCCAAGGTCGATTCCGCCACCGCCGTGCTGGCCGAACTCGAGGCGCTGGAACCGTCCAGCTTCTGGTACCGCCTGCGCGAACGCTACGACGCCGGCACCAAGACCGCCTCGCTCGGCAGCAACTTCCAGGCGAACGGGTTCTCGCCGCCGTACCAGTCGTGGCTCGGCGACAAGGGCTGGACCCAGTTCACCTTCGACCAGAAGGACATGGACAACCAGCAGCGCTCCGAACTGATCTCCGCCGGCGGCGGCCTGGACGTGAGCTACGGCATCTTCCGCGTCTCTGGCGAAGGCAGCTACGAAGAGGATTCGAAGTTCGTCAAGATCAAGGAGACCGAGCTCAAGTTCAGCGCGAAGCTCATGCGCGTGGCGATCGACCGCGGCTGGATGAATCCGCTGGTGCTGTCGAGCCGCGCGTGGCGCTGGCTGGAAGGGTCGCCGGTCTACGGCACGGTGCTGTCCACAGGCGGCGACGTGTTCGGCGACGTCAATCCCACCGGCGAGATGACGGTCATTCCCACCGCCGCGATCCTGTGCAAGGACCTCAAGGTGGAAGGCCGCTTCGAAGACACGCTGGTCGAGGAAATGAACCGCATCATCCAGGCCAACGGCTCGGTAGGCATCGGCCCGTTCTCGATCTCCGGGCGCTTCAACATGGAGAACCACTCCGGTTCCGCCAAGGGCACGATCGCCAACAACGGCATCGCCGCGCCCGACCTGCAGATGATCGCGCTCATCTGCCAGGTGCTGCCGAAGCTCCCGGACCCGGATCCGTCCCTGCCCTGGCCGGCGGCCTGAGTCCGCACGCGTTTCGCCGGTGCCGGACGTTTCGTCCGGCACCGCTCGCCGCAACGATGTCCATACAAGGAGAGCCGCCATGGCGGACACCCTGTCGCGCGTGATGGTGCAGGTCTACAGCAAGCTTGCCGCCACGTTCAACGCCTCCAACACCGTGTCGCAACCCAGCGACGCGATCATGTCGTTCATGATTCCCGGGCTGCTGATCGATACCAAGCTCAATCCGGACGATCCGCAGACGCAGTACTACGTCGCCAACGCGCTCGATCCGACGCTGGCATGCAGCTGGACCGTGTCGCCGCAGGGCGCCACCGTGAGCCAGATCTACCGCGCCATCCTCGACGGCAAGGAAACGCCGCTGGTGGAGCTGCCGCCGCAACAGCGCGAACGCGTCGACGCGGCGCTGACGCTGCTTTTTGTGGACGGTTCCCAACCCACCGAGCTCTACCGCACCTACCTCGAGTGGCAGTCGAACTACTTCAACGCACTCGATGCCTACGAGCAGGCGCGCGCCACCGCCGACAACGGCGGCGCCTCGGTGCCGCCAGCGGTGCGCGAAGCGCTGGTCACGGCCGAACGCGAGTGGGATGAGCACGGCCATCGCGCGCAGGTCGACAACGCGCTGGAGACGCTGCGCCTGTTCGAATCGTACGAACCCTCGGTGTACTGGGCGCGCCTGGCGCGCCAGTTCGCGCAATGGACGCGCAGCTACGGCTACGAGAGTTTCTACCAGCACATCACCTCGATCCCGCCGTTCCATCGCTGGTTCACGCAAGAAGGCTGGAGCACGTTCCGTTTCGATCGCCAGGATGCCGCCTGCCAGCAACGCTCCGGTGCGGCCGGCATGGGCGCGGCGCCCGCCGCCGGCGCGATGAACCTGCGCATCGACGACCGACCGCTCGAGGGCGGCGACGATCCGGTGGTGGAGGACGTGCAGATGTTCTGCCGCCTGCGGCGCGTGGAAATCGTGCGGCCATGGATGGACATCAATGTGTTCCGCGGACGCACCTGGCGCTGGTCGCCGGGCAGCGTGGCGTACGGCACCGTCATCGCCACCGGCGGCGATCTCGCCGGCGGCGTCGTGCCGGGCGGCACGATGCCGGTGCTGCCGGTGAGCGCCGTGCTCTCGCGCGATCTGCTCATCACCTGGAAAGACACCGGCACGCAGACGCTTTCCCAGCGCCTGCGCCGCGCGCAGGACGCGGGCCAGCGCATTTCGCTCGGGCCGTTCGACCTCAGCGGCGCACGCGGCATCGAAAGCGGTCGCATCGACATGCCCGATCCGCAACTGATCGGCTTCCGCAGCCTGGTGCTGCCGAGGTGCCCCGACCCCGACCCTGACCTGCCCTGGCCGACAGCCGCGCCGTTGCCGATGGCACGCCTCGCACGTACCCGCGTGCCGTGACGCGTTCCGAACCGCCGATGCCGGATGGCCACAGCGACGGCAGACGCGGCAACCCGAATACCGACCCCGACAAAGGTGACCCCATGACACGTATCCTGTTCCTCCTCATCCTCGCGATCGCTTCATCCGGCGTCGCCGCACACGAGAGTCCGGCGTATTCGCACGACGCACAGGCGCGCACATCGAATCCGGATTGGATGTCGCGCCTGCCCGACACACTGCTGCTGAGCCAGCTCTCGATCCCCGGCACGCACGACACCATGTCCTTCTACGGAGGCGACGCCGTGCAGACGCAGTCCATGTCGTTGCCGGACCAACTTCGCTCGGGCGTGCGCGTGCTCGACATCCGCTGCCGCCACGTCGCGGACATTTTCGCGATACATCACGGCATGGTGTTCCAGAACGCCTACTTCACCGACGTGCTCAACGCGGCCATCGATTTCCTCGCCGAACATCCGGGCGAGACGGTGCTGATGCGCGTGAAGGAGGAATACGACCCGCTCAACAACACCCGTACCTTCGAGGAAACGTTCAGGACGCAATACTGGGACGTGTACACGAAGCACTTCTGGGATCCGTCCGAACGCCTGCGCGAGAGCCGCCTGTCCGATGTGTCGTCGGTCGACAACCCGACGCTGGGCGAATTGCGCGGCAAGATCGTCATCCTGCAGAACTTCTCGGCGAGCGTGCGGTACGGCGTCGACTACAACTCGTTCTCGATCCAGGACGAGTACTCGCTCGCCAGCAACTGGGATCTCTACGACAAGTGGCTCGATGTGCAGGCGCACCTGCGGCTCGCGGTGGCGGGCCCGGCGCACACCAAGTACATGAACTACCTCAGCGGCGCGACCGGTTCGTTCCCCTACTTCGTTGCGAGCGGCCACTCCAGCCCGCAGACCGATGCGCCGCGCCTGCTCACAGGCCGCACCACGCCGGGCTGGAAGAACAGCTGGCCGGACTTCCCGCGCGTGAGCTGCATCGTCGGCATCTGCTCGATCGCATTCGAAGGCACCAACGTGCTGACCTACGACCGCCTGGGCGTGGAATACACCGGCCGCGTGGGCGTGGTGATGTCGGATTTCCCCGGCCCGGGACTGATCGAACGCGTGATCCGGCTGAACGATCGCGCCGTGCCGTTGCCGGCCAGCGTACGCGCAGCGCCGCCCGCCGACCGCAAGGACTGACGCCATGAACCTCATCGACCCTCCCTGCCCGCGTTTCTCCTTCGCCAACGCGGGCCGCGGCCTGGCGTTCCTCGCCGCCCTGCTCCTCGCCGGTTGCGCCGGCATCGGCGAACGCAAGACGGGCGAACCGCCGGGCGTGGCAGCCGAATCCGCCGGAGTGCGCACCCTGGCCAACCCACCGCTGTGCGGCGGCGGCGGCCAGCCCGATTGCCTCATCGTGAAAATCATCGACATCGGTCAGGGCAGCACCGCCTTCGTGCGGCTGCCCGACGGCACCAGCATGCTGTTCGACGCCGGTGGTTCGGGGGCCGGCAACGCGGTCGAGGTGAATGCGCAGATCAATGCGCTGCTGCCGGTGGGCGACAACATCGACTACCTGGTGCTGAGCCATTCGGACAACGATCACACCAACCTGCTCAACCGCATCGATCGCCTGGTGCCGACCTCGCTTGTCGCCATTCACCTGTCGGGCGAACCGGGCGACTACGACTCGATCCAGGGCCGCCGGTTCTTCGGCACCATCTACACCGATCCGACCGTGCAGCGCACGATTCCGCAATGCAACCAGGACCTTCAGCCGGGCATCGGCGCGACGATCTACTGCTATGCCAACGACACCGCCGGCGCGAGCGCGCAGCCGGCCGGGTTTCCGAACGACCCCGCCATCGATCTCTACACCTACCTGCTGGCGGTGAACGTGGGCAGCAACACCACGCCGCCCACGTCGTCGAACGAAGGCAGCCTCGTGGCGGGCATCAACTACGGAGGCTTCAGCGTGATGTTTCCGGGCGACGCGGAAGGCACCACCCAGACCTTCATCCAGGCCCATACGCCGGCGAACCTGTGGCAGGACACGCAGGTCTACCCAATGGCGCACCACGGCTCCGGCACCAACGGTTCCAACGCGGTGTCGTGGCTGCAGGCGATCCAGCCGCGCGTGTATATCACTTCAAGCGCCAGGCATGTGGGCTGGTATCACCCGCAGGGCTCGCTCATCCACGCGATCCGCACCGATGCGGTGCTGAGCCCCCGTCTCTACAACTGGACCAATCACCATGTGTTCAGTTCGGCGCCCGGCCATGCGCCGGCCTACTGCTACTGCACATTCCCGCAGTCGATGCTGTCGACCTACACCAACGGCACGATCACGATCCTTGCCGACCACGGCGGCAACTACCAAGTGTCCTGGGCGGCCAACACCGCCAACGGATTGCCCGCGTGTCCGGTTCCGAACGCAAACTATTGCTAGCGCGGCGTCCTCAAGGAACTCGAACGTGGGGATGGAAGCGCTTCGCCAGGCGAGCGAGCGCTTGATGTCGGCCGACGCCTTTCTCGCTCAGGCGGAACTCGACGCTCGACCGTAGCCCTGAGCGCATTCGGCGATACGCGGCAGCCAGAAGCACGAGTACCCAGACCCACACGCCGCTTTCCCGCCGCCACGCGAGGATTCGACAGTGTCCGACGAAAGCTTTGGTGGGCCCACCAGGATTCGAACCTGGAACCAAGGGATTATGAGTCCCCTGCTCTAACCGTTGAGCTATAGGCCCGCTCGCTGCAAGGCGCGCGATTCTAGCAGGCTCCCGGGAGCCGTCTTTCGTCCGTGGCGCTTGAACCGATGCGGGGTCCGTGCGCCGTGAAGGCCACTGCCGATGGAGGAAACGTTGATGGTCCGCGGCGTCGGGATCGGGTAGCAAGCGTCCCGATCCATCCGGACCGCCTGCACGATGGAGACGATGCATCGGATGCGCCGGAAAAAGCCAGGACGGTGTTCGAGCGCGGGATCGCGATGGAGCGCGGTCACGACGACACCGCGCCAAGTCGCCGGGGCGTGACCGGGTGGAATCCCATGGGGGATGCAGGCGGATGTTTACCCGGCAACGACAGCCCGCTACAATGCGCGCCCCCCGTGGCTATGTAGCTCAGCCGGTTAGAGCACAGCACTCATAATGCTGGGGTCGGTGGTTCGAGTCCACCCATAGCCACCACTGCTTCCAGGACAAAGCCCCGCATCGCTGCGGGGCTTTGTCGTTTCCGGGCCGGGTCAGAGGCGTGCTTCGGGGAAGTCCACCACGGCGCTTGCGCCCGAGAGCACGACTTCCCTGAGTCCGGCGACGCGGGTCAGCAGGTGGTCGGCGTAGAAGCGGGCGGTCTTGAGCTTGGCGGTGAGGAAGGCGGCGTCGCCTTCGCCCGCATCGAGCCTGCGGCGCGCGGCGGCGGCGGCGCGGGCAAGCTGCCAGCCGCCGCAGACGATGCCCGACAGGTGCAGGAACGGCACCGAGGCGGCATGCACGGCGATCGGGTCGGTGGCGTAGTTCGTCGCCACGTACTCGGCGCAGGCGGTGAAGGCGTCCAGCGCGGCGGCGAGGCGGGTGCGGATGACGGCGAGATCGGCGTCTTCCGCGCCTTCCAGCGCGGCGACGGCCTGTGCGATCTGCGTGGCGATGGCGCGCGCCGCCGCGCCGCCGTCGCGCGCGGTCTTGCGGCCGATGAGATCGTTGGCCTGGATCGCGGTGGTGCCTTCGTAGATCGAGGTGATGCGCGCGTCGCGCATGTGCTGGGCGGCGCCGGTGTCCTCGATGAAGCCCATGCCGCCGTGCACCTGGATGCCGAGGTTGGTGACCTCCACCGCCGCATCCGTCGCCCAGCCCTTGTGGATCGGTACGAGGAACTCGGCCAGTGCCTGGGCCTGCTTGTCTCCGGCGTGCCCGTGATCGAGCAGCGCGGCGACGGTGAGTGCGAGCGAGCGGTTGGCTTCGGTGATGGCACGCATCGTCAGCAGCATGCGGCGCACGTCCGGGTGGCGGGCGATGGGGGCGGTCGGGCCGCGCGGGTTGGCCAGGTCGCGGCCCTGCAGGCGTTCGTGCGCGTAGGCGGCGGCCTGCTGGTAGGCGCGTTCGCCGATGGCGATGCCCTGCACGCCGACCGAATAACGCGCCTCGTTCATCATGATGAACATGTATTCGAGGCCGCGATTGGCCTCGCCGACGAGGTAGCCGATGGCGCCGTCCTTCTCGCCGAAGGCCAGCACCGCCGTGGGGCTGGCATGGATGCCGAGCTTGTGTTCGAGCGAGGCGCAGCGCACGTCGTTGCGTTCGCCGAGCGAGCCATCGGCATTGACGAGGAACTTGGGCACGACGAACAGCGAGATGCCCTTCACGCCCTCGGGCGCGTCCGGCAGGCGCGCCAGCACCAGGTGCACGATGTTGTCGGTGAAGTCGTGCTCGCCATAGGTGATGAAGATCTTCTGGCCGAACAGGCGGTAGTGCTCGCCCTCGGGCACGGCGCGGGTGCGCACCAGCGCCAGGTCCGAACCGGCCTGCGGCTCGGTGAGGTTCATGGTGCCGGTCCAGGTGCCCTCCACCATCTTCGGCAGGTAGGTCTGCCGGAGGTGGTCCGAGCCCACCAGCACCAGCGCCGAAACCGCGCCGGAGGTCAGCATCGGGCACAGCGAGAACGACAGGTTGGCCGCTATGACGATTTCCGATACCGGGCTGGAGACGATGTTCGGCAGGCCCTGGCCACCCCACTCGGTCGGGAACGGCAGCGCGTTCCAGCCCGATTCGCAGTACTGGCGGTAGGCGTCGCGGAAGCCGGGCGCGGTGGTGACTTCGCCGTCGTGCCACTGGTTGCCCTTCACGTCGCCTTCGCGGTTGATCGGCGCGAGCACCTGCGCGGCGAATCGGCCGGCTTCTTCCAGCACCGCGTCGATCAGGTCGCGGCCGGTGTCGGCGTGGCCGGGCAGGGACTGGACCGCGGGCACGTCGATCAGTTCGTCGAGCACGAAGCGGATGTCGTCGAGGGGCGGGGTGAAGGAGCTGCTCATGGACGGAATCTCCCGGCGCGGGCACGGTGCCCGGCAGTCGTGTGGCCTTCGGTGGAAGGAGGGGCCGCACCCGACAATACGGCTGGGTACGGTGACCGTGCATTCTAGAGGGTTTTGGGTGCTTTGGCCGCAGGAAACCGGCACGCTCCAGCGTCCCGCGAAGACGGAGACCCAGTGCCTTTGCTTTCAACGGCTTGAAGCCGCCGGATGTCCGTCCCGGATCAAAAGCGCTTCGCGGGCATGACGAGGTACGTGGCTAGACGTACTGGCTACCGGGAAGATCGATCCAGGCGCGCAGCGTTTCCAGGTCGTCCGGGCCGACATCGATGAAACGAAAGCCCACCCAGTACTGGCCGGGGGTGTTCGCAGGCTCGGACCAGAGCTGGTGCGCGCCCACGCTGACCTCGTGCCGGCCGCCATCGGCGAGGGCGAAGCGCATCTGGTACAGCGCGTCGTCGCCCATCGGCTGGTTGGCCAGCAGCATCATGCCGGTTTCGGAGATGTTGCCGATCAGGCCGATGGGGGTGTCGATCATGGTGTCCACCACGTCGATGCGCTCGGCCACCTGTTTGCGCTTGGCGCGCCGGAATTCCTCGCTCATGGGGCGGCCCTCAGGTTGCGGCGGGGACGGCGTTCACGTCCGCGTTGCCGGAGAACGAGCGCAACGTGGCGACGATGGCTTTCCAGGCGCGATCGACGATGGAGCCGCGATCCGGCTCCACCAGCCGCACGTTGCCGCGGTTCATCTCGCGCGCCAGCCAGGTCAGGGTGTAATCGCCGGCGCGCTGGCCGCGATGGTTCACGAACAGGCAGTGGTCGGTGACGGTGCTGAACCAGGACATGCGGCGGCGCACGCGGTCGCCCTGCTGATTGACGGTGAAGTCGAACCAGGTGCCGTAGGGCATGTGCTTCAGGCGCTCGTGCCAGGACTTTTCCTGGGGCGTAAGCGGCGCGGTCTTTTCGGCCTTGCGGGCGTTGTCGGCGCGCGTGCCCTGGACATCCTGACCGAGGCGGGCGCGGTTGCGCAGCTTCATCGTCAGCTCGGTGCGCGAGGCGGGATCGGCCGCGACCGTGGCCCCGGCGTCGCCTTCGGCCCCACCCGCCACGGCAGCCGAGAGCAGGCGCGTGCAGATGTCGCTGGCGTCCTCGCCGGCGTGGCCCACCTGGGCCAGCGCGGCCTCGATCTGCGTGCGCATGCGCGCGGCTTCGGCCGTGTCGACGGCCTTGGCGGCGCCGCCCGGGGAGGCGGCGTCGACCAAGCGCTCGGCCAGCGCCAGGTGCTCGCGGAACGCGGGGGATTCATCGCCGCCGCGCAGAAGATTCAGCGCCAGCACGTCGGTCCAGACCTGTTCGAGCAAGGTGTGCAGGAACCTGGGGGTCTGCTTGCCGGCCAGCGCCGATTCGATGGCTTCCTCGGCGCGGAGCCGGGCGATTTCCAGTTTCTCGCGGCCGCGCGCGGCTTCCACATGGCGGCGCTCGGTGACTTCGGCCTTGCGCTGCTGGGTGGTCAGGTGGCCGGTCAGGTCCGTCATCAGGTCGCGGAACAGCGCCGGATCGCTGGTCTGCTCCTCGTTGACGCGCCGCACCAGCACGCCCATCTTCTGGACCAGGTCGCGGTCGATCTCGTCCTCGCTGCTCCAGCAGGCGCTGGTTTCGGCCACGGCCTCGAGCAGCAG
Source organism: Chiayiivirga flava (assembly GCA_037190825.1). Taxonomy (GTDB): domain Bacteria; phylum Pseudomonadota; class Gammaproteobacteria; order Xanthomonadales; family Xanthomonadaceae; genus Denitratimonas; species Denitratimonas flava_A. The sequence continues at coordinate 34,912 of JBBCJS010000040.1, read as the reverse complement.
GCGCGCCGGGTGCGCGCGTTCGGTGAAGAAGTCGCGGTCCTGCAAGGCCACCCGCAACAGCGGCAACTGCAACTGCGCCAGCAGGCTGCCGCCGGGGGTATGCGGGCGCACTTCCTGGGCGATCTGCTCGAACAGCATGCCAACCAGATCGACGGTGTCGCCCTGCTCGGCGGACAACTGCGGCGTGGCGCCCTCGGGGGCATCCTGGCGCAACTGTTCCAGGAGTTCGCGCCGGATTTCCGGGAACGGCGGCGCGCTACCCTCGGCCAATTGCGTGTTGTAGCGCTGCTGGATGCGGTCCAGGCTGTGCTGCACCTGCTCGGACGAGGCAGCATGGGCGCCACTGCCGGCGCCGCCGGCCTTGAGCTTGTCCAGCAGGCTGCGGCGGCCTGCCAGCAGGCGGCGCAGCGTATCGAACAATTGCGCGTCCTGGCCGCCCGTCTCGGCATCGCTGCCCAAGCGGGTCCACGGCAGGGATTCGTGCCGGGCCGGCGCAGGCGGGCGCGGCGACGCGGGCGGAGGCGGCGCGCCGCCGCCTGCCGGCATGCCGCCTTGCTGCGGAACGGCGCCTTGCTGCGGCGTGCCGCCGCGGTGCGGTGCGGCACCCGTGGCCGGCATCGCGCGCGATGGCGCGGCGGCACCGGCATGCGCGAATGGCGCGCCGCCGCCACGGGCCGGAATCGAACGCATGTCGGGTGCGGCCGTGGGCGCATCGCCGGCCGGCGCGGGCTTTGCCGCGCCGCGCGAGGCGGCGGCGGCTTCACTGCGGCGCTGCGCCGCGATGCTGCGCGGCGGCACATAGGTCAGGTGCGGCAGCACGCCCTCGTCGATCAGATAGGTGTTCAGCGCCTCGTAGAACGGCCCCAGGAACTGCATCACGCTGCGGTCGAACTGGCGGTAGACCAGGCCGCGCTGCTCGGCATCCAGCCCGAGTTCGTCGATGGTCTCGCGCAGCATCTGGCACAGGCGATGCGGGCCGACCGGCAGGTGCTCGGCATCGAAGGCCGGGCGCCGCGCGACCACGCCCAGGCGCTGCCCGAGCAGGAACAGCGGGAGGCTGTTGCGGATTTCGGTGCGGGTGGCGATTTCCTTGAGCGCCACCGCCTCGTCCATCGCCCCGGTATCCACCAGCGAGAGTTCGGAGAACTGCGGCCGCGCGGTGTTTTCGGTCTTGGGCGGCGGCGGGTCGGCGAGCGTGGCCAGCGCGGTTTCCACCCGCGCCAGGAGCGCCGGCGTCACCTGGTCGCGCCGTTCCCGGATGTTGCGCTGGGCTTCCAGCAGGGCGCGCTGTACTTCGTTGCTGCGGGCCTGCTCGGCGCTGCGGAAAAGTTGCTGCTCCAATTCGTTGAGCATCTGCCCGAGGCTGCGCTGGAACTCGTCGGAGAAAAGATCGAACACGCCTTCCAGCAACACCGCCTGGCGTCGCGCGAAACCACGCTCGGCGATCTTTGCTTTCGCCAGCGTTGCGCCAGCCTTGGAAAAAGACACCGCCCCCTGCATCGCCCGTATCCCGGCTGTCGATGATTCAAGGGATCGATTCTATGACACCGTTCACACTTCAACCACCACGCTCGCTCACCTGCCGCACGAGCCGGGCATCAGCGTCCCTGCCAGCGCAGCGTCAGCAAGGCCGTGGCATCCGGCGTGTGATAACCGTCGATCAGCGTGTAGTCGCGGTCGAGCAGGTTTTCCACGCGCGCATCCAGTGTCCATCCGGTCGCCACCGGCATGCTCGCGCGCAGCGCCAGCAGGCCGTAGCCGCCGAGTTTCACGCCGCCGTAATCGGGCCGGTCGGACGCGGCGACGCCTTCCACGCCAACGCGCAGGCCACCGTCGAAATGGCGTTCCAGCAGCGCCGTGGCCTTGCGCGCCGGGCGGCGCAGCAGCGCCTCTCCCGTATCGCGGCTGCGCGGGTCCTGCCAGGTGGCGTTGGTTTCCAGGTGCCACGCCGCGCCCTGCCAGCGCCAGACCAGTTCGGCCCCGTCGATGCGGGCGCGGGCGATGTTGATGGCCTGGGCCTGCTCGCCGCTGAAATCGATCAGATCGTCGATGTCGTTGCGGAACACGCGCAGCTCGTACTCGTTCGCACCGCCCGGCGTCACGCGCAGCGCCAGTTCGTAGCTCTCCGAACGCTCCGGCGCGAGATCCGGGTTGCCGGCGTACCAGCCGCCCCAGCCGGGCGAGTACAGCTCGTTCATCGTCGGCGCGCGGAAACCCTCGCCCCAGCTGGCCGAGAGGCGCGCCACGTCGCCCATGTCCCAGCCCCAGGCCATGCCGAAGCTGGTGCTGCCGCCATAGACGCTGTTGTCGTCATGGCGGCCGGAAAGCTCGAACGCCTGCGCCCCGGCGCGCCCGCGCCAGCCCGCGAAGGCCGAGCGGGTGGTCCGCGACTGCGCGTACACCGCCTGCCCGCCGAAGGTATCGACCTGTTCGCCGCGCTCGTCGAGCCATGCCAGCCCGAACGTGGTTTCGCCGCGCGCGCCGTGCGCGAAGGTGTGCTGCCAGTCGGCCTGGCGGCGGCGCGAGAGGTAGGCGGTGAAGCTGTCCGGCGTGTCGAGCCTGTCGCGGCTGCCGCCGAGCGTCAGGCGGTGCTGCCAGCGTTGGGCCAGTTCGCCGGCCAGCGCCAGCGATTGCACGTCCTGGCGGGTGTTCGACTCGCCCTGGTCGAAGCCGATGTCGTTGTCGGCATGCAACAGCATCGCTTCCAGCCGCTGTGCGCCCAGTTCCAGATCGCCGTGCACGGTGACGTTGCGCAGCAGCGCGCCGTCGCGGTCCGGGTCGAAGCTCCAGTTGCCCGGCGCGGTGGCGTTCTGGCCGCGCGTTTCCAGCCAGCCGGCATGCACGCCGAACCCGCCGCGCTGGCCGCGCCGGCCGATGCCGGCGGCGATGCCATACGTATCGTGGTTGCCGGCCTGCACGCTCGCATGCGGCGCGGCATCGCGCCGGGTGAAGATCTGCACCACGCCGCCCAGCGCGTCCGCGCCCCATTGCGCCGCGCGCGGGCCGCGCACCACCTCGATGCGCTCGATCTGCGCCAGCGGCAGGTGTTCCCAGGCATAGGCGCCCGTGCCCAGCGCGCCGACGCGCACGCCGTCGATCAGCACCAGCGCATGGTTGGAGTTGGTGCCGCGGATGAACACGCTGGCCTGCTGGCCGATGCCGCCGCCGCGCACGATGTCCACGCCCGGCACGCGGCGCAGCACGTCCACCACGTCCTGCGTGCCGGCGGCCTCGATCCGGTCGCGATCGATCACGTCCACCGCCGCCAGCGTCTCGGACACGGCCACCGGCACGCGCGAGGCGGTGACGATCACCTCATCGGTGCGGGAAAGGGTCTGGGAAAGCACGGGCGTGGCGAGCAGCGCGGCGGCCAGCGGCAGGAGTCGCGGAACGGACAGGCGGGAAACGGGCAGGCAGGGCATCGACGGGTTCTCCGGGGCAATCGCAACACGGCTTGCGAAAGGCGCGGAGGAGGAACGCTTCGGGGCGTGCGAAAAGTCTCCCGCCCGTCATGCCCGCGAAGGCGGGCATCCAGTGCCTCGAAGCGTCCGAGGAACCCACTGGGTCCCCGCCATGCGCGGGGACGACGGCATGGTGAGCCGCCCTGACACGTTCGCCCACGTCGCCCGCCGCAACGCCAAGGACATCGCCCAAGGGCGATACGTCAGGCCGGTCTCCGGGCTGGCAGGGCGGAATCCCCGATTCCAGGAGCGTTCGCCTTCCCGGTCATGCGACCCGTGGCACCAGAACGCCCCACCTGCTTACCGTTGCGGGGGCAGCGCCGGATTCGCACCGGCTTCCCGAGCACCTGAAGCGGCGCGGAGTATAGAGCACCCCGGCGGCCTTCAGCCTGCCGCTTCGACCTGCGAGCGCGCCATCGCCACCGCCGCCGGGAACTCGCTGGCCAGCCCCAGCAGCGCCGGGTGCTTCACCAGCCCCATGTCGATCACGGTGCGGCGCGGCTGCGGTTGCAGGCCGGAGAAGATCGCGCGGATGCCCTGGCGCTGGCAGCGGTCCAGCAGGGCTTCCAGCGCGGTTTCGCCGGAGGCGTCCATGATCGGCACCTGGCGCATGCGCAGGATGAAGATGCGGGTGCCGTGCGGCATCTGGTCGAGCACGTCGTCCAGCCGGCTGGCGGCGGCGAAGAACAGCGGCCCGGCCACGCGATACGCCTCCACGCCCGGCGGCAGCGCGGCGCGCTGGTCGGAGCCGGCCGCCTCGGCATCGTCGTCGCCGGCGTCGATCGCGGCCGGGTCCGATTCCACTTCGACCACGCCGCTCATGCGCTGCATGAACACGAAGGCCGCCAGCACCACGCCCACCTCGATCGCAATGGTCAGGTCGAACAGCACCGTCAGCGCGAAGGTGATCAGCAGCACCAGCCGGTCGCCCCACGGCGAGGCCATCAGGTGGCCGAAGCGTTCGATCTCGCTCATGTTCCACGCCACCATCAGCAGCACCGCCGCCAGCGCCGCCAGCGGCACGTAGCTCATCAGCGGCGCGAGCAGCAGCATGAAGGCGAGCAGGAAGGCCGCGTGCAGTATTCCCGCCACCGGCGAACGCGCGCCGGAGCGGATGTTGGTGGCGGTGCGCGCGATCGCGCCGGTCGCGGGCAGCCCCGCCACCAGCGCCGACCCCACGTTCGCCACGCCCTGCGCCACCAGCTCGGCATTGGAACGGTGCCGCCCGCCCGTCATGCCATCGGCCACCACCGCCGAGAGCAGCGATTCCACGCCGGCCAGGAAGGCGATGGTGAAGCTCGCCGGCAACAGCTCGAACGTGCGCTCGAACGGGATGTGCGGGAAAGAGAACGTCGGCAGCGCGCTCGGCAGCTGCCCGAAGGTGGAACCGATGGTCTCCACCGGCAGCGCGAAGGCCGCGAGCGAGCCGGCCACCACCGCGATCAGCAGCACCGGCCACTGCGGCCGCCAGCGCTTGATCGCCACGATGATGCCGAGACAGGCCAGCGTCAGCCCCAGCGCCGCCGGGTTGAAGGTGTGGATGTGCTCGAAGTAGCTGCGCCAGCGTTCCAGGAACTCGCCCGGCACCTGCGCTATTTCGAGCCCGAGCGCATCCTTCACCTGGCTGACGAAGATCGTCACCGCGATGCCGGCCGTGAAGCCGGTGATGACCGGCTGCGGCATGAACTTCATCAGGTTGCCAAGGCGCAGCACGCCGGCGGCGATCAGCATCAACCCGGCCATCAGCGTGCACAGCACCAGCCCGCCGTAGCCGAACTTCTCGATGACGTTGAACACCACCGGGATGAACGCCGCCGTCGGCCCGCCGATCTGCACCTTGGAGCCGCCGAGCGCGGAAATCAGGAAGCCGGCGACGATGGCCGTGTGCAGGCCCTTGTCCGGCGTGGTGCCCGACGCGATCGCCAGCGCCATCGCCAGCGGCAGCGCCACCACCGCCACGGTGAACCCGGCGATGGCATCGGCGCGCAAGTCGCCCAGGCCATAGCCGTGGCGCAGCACCGAGACGAGCTTGGGCTCGAACGGACGACCGGACAGGCGGGTTTGGATGGTCATTCACGGAGCCGGCGCGAAGCCGGCGGCAGGTTCACGACGATGGCGGGGAAATATTCGGCAGACCCGTGGTCAGCCACCAGCGGCGCGCGTCCTTGTCCCAGCGCCAGAGCTGGCGATCCAGGATGACGCGCTCGGCCTGCGTGTGCCGGTTGACCAGGCGGATTTCCACCACCTGCGCCATCTCGGTTTCCGACAGCATCTGCGTGCCCTTGACCAGATAGCCGGTCACCTGCACCTGCTCGAAGCGCTCGCGCTCCAGCGCGTTCATCGGATGCTGGCGGGCGTACGCCGGATCGACCATCGACCAGGCGTCGTCGATGTGGCCCCAGCGGATCGCGCCGGCATAGTTGAACAGCGTGGTCTGGCGGATGTCCTGCTGCGAGCCGACGCCGCAACCGGCCAGCGCGGCGAACAGCAGCGCGATCAGAACGAGAGGACGGGAAGGGAAGGTGCGGCGCATGGTGTCCGGCATTGTCGCCGATCGGGGCGGGAATGGGGAACCGGGCATGGAACATCGCGACCGCCGGCGATCCACGGGGAAGGGGCGGCGGGTTGGCAGGATTTTCCGGCGACTCGCGGGAGCCGGGCATCTTCGCCGATGGGTTCGAGACGCCGCAGGGGCGAAGCCGCTCCCGAAACCCGAAAAGAGAAAGCCCCTCTCCCGTGTCGGCGGGAGAGGGGCTTTGGACTTGCGGCACCGATATCAGCGCGGCAGGTTGGCCGTCCAGCCACGGGTCCAGTCGTCGTGCGCGCCGGCGAAGGCGCCGCGATAGGTGACCGGGCGGAAGAACGGATCGGACAGCGCCTTGCCGCCGGTCAGCACCGGGGAACCGGCCTGCGGCAGGTAGCCGTCGAGCTGGGCGTCGCCGCTCTGGTTGCCGGCGAAGGCGTTGAACCACGTGGCAACCGCTTCGGCGGTGGCGGAGTTGCCGCCGAAGAAGCCCGCGCCACTCTGGCCGACGAACGAATGGGTGAACGACAGGCTGCTCGAATCCAGCGCCCAGGTTTCCGCGCCGTCCAGCGCCAGGCTGACGCCGGTGAAGCCGCTCACGACGAGGTTGGAATAGAGACCACCGCTGCCGCGACGGATACGCAGGCCATGCAGGTTGGGGTACTCCTGCGAACCGATCAGGGTGATGTTGGAGATTTCCGGGCGGGTGCGCGGCTGGATATCCGGCGACGTGCTGCTGTTGTCCGATTCGATGCCGTTGGAATCGTTGCCGATGTCGTAGTTGTCGCCCTGCCAGCCCAGCAGGAACTGGAGTTTGCCGTGGTAGCCGTCGTCGAAATCGAAGCAGTCGTCGGCCATGTTGGAGCAGACCAGGTTGCGACCGTTGACATTGCCACCGAACCACTCGAAACCATCATCCTTGCCGCCATCGACCTGCACGTATTCGATGGTGGTGCCGGCACCGACGCCGAGCAGGGTCAGCGAGTTGAACTCCTGGTTCGCGAAGGGCGTCAGCGCGCCCGCCCACTCGATGCGGACATAGCGCAGCACGCCGGAGTTGTCGTCGAGCTTGTTGCCGCCGAAGGCCATGTCCGGATAGGCCTCGAAGCGGCACGGCTCGGCCTCGGAAACGTAGTCGTTGCAGGTCGAGCGACCGGCGATGTGCACGCCGCCCCAAGAGCCGATTTCCGCTGTCGGGCCGGTGAACACGATCGGACGGGTCGGGGTGCCTTCGGCATAGATGCGGCCATCCTGCTTGACGCCGATCCAATTGGTGACGCTGCTGTCCACATGGCCCTGCACCGTGACGCCCGGATCGATGGTCAGCGTGCCGCCGGCTTCGACCAGCACCGCGCCACGGACCAGGTACTTCTTGCCGGCCGGCAGGTAGAGGTCGCCGGTGATGCTGTTGGGCAGCACGCAGTCATTGCCCTCGGCGGTGGTGCCGGTCGGGCAGGCGCTGAGGACCGGCGCCTGCGTGCACAGGGCATTGCCTTCGTAGCCCACGTTGATCTGGGCCGGGGTCACGTCGAGCGAGGCGTCCGGCAGGCCCGAATCGTCGTTCAGGTCGAGCGTCAGGCCCAGCGAGTCGCAGCTCGACACGTCGATGGCGACCTTGCCGACCACTTCGCTGGTAGGACGCGGCGTGGCGCTGTCGAAACGGCCGCCCTCGTAGCGAAGCAGGTCCACGTTCTCGATGACGTTCACGCCCGGCGCGAAATCGCCGAGAAAGCTCAGCCAGGTCGGCTTGCCGTCGGCGTCGTAGGTGAACAGCACGCCGTACAGCAGCGCGCCGCCATCGGACCGGGGCAGCACGTCGACGGACACGCCGCGGCCGCCGGCACCGGCGGCGTACCAGTTGCCGTCCAGGCCGTCGTTGATGGAAACCTGCGCGGAGGCGGTCAGGGACACGCCGGCCAGGGCCAGCGCCAGAGCGGTTTTGCGGAACGGGAAGGACATCGTTGCCATCCGGGTTGGTGGAGGAATCCGCATCTTGGTTCGGCGTTGTGACCGCCCCGCGACAAGGACGTTTCGGTTTTGCGACAGCGGATGCGGGAATGACGAAAGCCCCGCCCGCTTCGTGGCGGACGGGGCTTTCGTGCGGGGGATGCCTCGCGGCGGCGGGCCGTCGCTCAGTAACTCCACTCCAGGTTCACCGCGATTTCGCGGCCCTTGCGGTAGCGCCGGGAAATCTCTTCGCCCTGGGTGTATTCCACCTTCGGATCGAGCAGGTTGCGCAGGCGCAGGCGCAGCTTCCAGTGGTCGGCGAAGCTGCGCGAGTAAGTGAAATCGAGCTGGTCGAACGGCTGCTCGTATTCGTCCGGCAGGCCCTGCAGGCCCACCTTGCTGATGCGCTTGCCGGCCACGTTGTAGAGCAGGGTGGCCTCGTGCACGGCGTTGGGGTCGAACCAGGTCAGCGCGAGGTTGGTCAGGTACGGCGACTGGCCCTGCAACGCGCGCTGCGCCGAGGTCTGGATGCCGGCGTTGGCGCCCAGGTCCACCTCCGAATCGATGCGGGCGTGGTTGAGGCTGACGGAAAGGTCGTACCACGGGATGGCGTTGCGCATCGCCTCGGGCACCCAGCCGGCATCGCCGAAATAGCCCAGGTTGCTGGTGATCTCGAACTCCACGCCGCGCACGAAGGCGGTGTCGGCGTTGCGCAGGTTCAGCAGTTCGCCGGAGGCAGGCGTGCGCACCAGTTCGATGGGATCGTCGAACTCCTTGCGGAACAGCGCCACCGAGAGGCTGTCGCTGCCGGCGAAGTAGTACTCCCAGCGCAGGTCGTAGCTGGTGATCTCGGTCTGCCTGAGGTTCGGATTGCCCACCACCGTGATGTCCAGCACCGGATCGGTGTAGGGCGCGGTGGACAGCTCGCGGAACTCGGGGCGGACGAGGGTGCGGTTCCAGGATGCGCGCAGTTGCGCGTTGTCCGAGTACGCCCAGGTCACCGTGGCCGAGGGCAGCGTGTCGGCGCCCTCCAGATGCGCGAACACCGGCACCGCGCCGGGCAGGAACGGATTCTGCGTTTCCACGCGCTGATCGTTGTCCTCGCGCCGCACGCCGATATCGGCGCGGAACGCTCCCACGGTCAGGTCGGCGCGCAGGTACCAGGCATCGAGTTCCTGAGCGGCCTGATAGAAGTCGGTCGGCTGGCTGGCCGAGAGCAGTTCGAGCCGTCCGGCGTCGATCTCGCCGGGATTGAGGATGTCGTCGATCGGCGTCCAGACGGTCGGCAACTGCGACAGGTGGCGCACGCTGACGCGCCATATCTCCGAATCGCGCTCGCGCCGCAGGCGGCTGCCGCCGGCCGATACGGTGAGGTTGGCGCTGTCGTTGAAGACGATGGGGAACGCCAGCCCCAGGCGTGCCTCCTCGACATTGTCGGCCATCATTTCCCAACGCATCTGGGCCGCGAAACTCGACGTATAGGTGTAATCGCCCGTCGCGTTCTGGGTGTACATGGAACTGCGCGCGAACGGCATGTCGCGGGTTGCGCGCGAATCGGTGTATTGCCAGTGCGCGGCCAGATCGCCGGCGCCTGCGAACAGGTGGTCGCCGCCGAGCTGGCGCGCGGTCAGGACGTTTTCGGTCCACTCGCTGGTGGTGGTGCGCTCCTCGGTGCCGAGCGTGCGCTGGCCGGTGTCGATGCGGTCCTGTTGCAGGGTCTGGGCCAGGCGCATCACGGTGGCATCGATGTGATGATCCTCGCCGATGTCGATGCCGGTGGAGAAGAACAGGCTGCTGTCCACGCTGCGCTCGGTGCGTTCGCGCAGGTAATCCTGATTGCGGCTCAGGCTGCCGTCGCCGCGGATCGAGTACTCGGCGCGTTCCTCGTCGCGCAGGTCCCAGCTTTGCGACCAGCGCGCCGCGCCGATGAAGCCCACGCGCAGATCGTCGCCGCCGAACACGTCGCCGAAGCTCAGCGAGGCGTTGCTGTCCGGGCCGACGCTCTTGCGCGATACGCCGAAGGGCTTGGCCGTCACCTCGCGCCCCAGCGCCGCCAGGTCTTCCGAACCGCGCGGCGGCAACGGGCGCACCAGCACGCCAGGCGGCGGCGCGCGCAGGCCATCGTCGCGGCCGAGCCAGTCGCGACCGCCGGTGGCCGAACGCCACCCCTTCTTGCCGGTGGTGCCGTCGGCATAGCCCAGGCCCAGATCGACCTTGAACAGCCGCGCCGCGGGGACGCCGCGGGTATGCAGGTTCACCGTGCCGCCGCCGAACTCGCCCGGCAGCGACGGGTTGTAGCTCTTGTTCACGTCGATGCCGGACAGAAGCCCGGTGGGGAACAGGTCCATCGGCACCACGCGCCGGGTCGGGTCCGGGCTGGGAATCTGCGCGCCGTTGAGCAACGCGGCCGAATAGCGCTCGCCCAGGCCGCGCACGTAGATGAACTTGTCGTCCACCAGGCTCAGGCCGGTCACGCGGCGCAGCGCCACCGCCGCATCCGAATCGCCGGCGCGCGCGATCTGCTCGTAGGACAGCACGTCGAGCAGCTGCGCCGATTCGCGCCGCAACTGCACGGCGTCGAACTGGCCGCCCTCCTCGGGCACGTAGGTTCCCTCGACCGAGACTTCCGACAGCGCGGTCGCCGGTTCCTCCGGCGGCGGTTCGGATTCGGGCGGGGTCTGCGCGAACGCAGCGGACGCAGGACACAGGGACAGGGCGACCAGGATCGCGATGGTCAGGGGTGCGGATTTCATGGGAGCGGGTGCGTGCGGGAGGTAAGGAGGTTCCCGCCCGCGCTGGCCGGCGCGGCATGGTCGATGCGTGCCTGCCCGGCACGACGGGAGGCGCACACGATATGAAGCTGCCGTGACAGGGACGTGACAGTGGACGCTGTTGGTCTTGACGCCCTGCCCGCAAGAGCAAGAGCGTTCCGGCCCTCCCCCGGACTCGATCGGGGCAGGGCCGAAAGCCCCGGTTCCCGCGTCCGGCCCCGGCCGATCCGGTTACTTCAACCCGAACCGCGCCTCGAACCACGCCGCCAGATCCCCGACCTCCGCCGCGCACACCGAATGCGGCATCGCATAACGCCGCCATTCCACGGCATAGCCCAGCCCTTCCAGCGCCTCGCGGCTGGCCTCGGCCCGCGCCAGCACGATGACCGGATCCTGCGTGCCATGCGCCATGAAGATCGGTACCGCGCGATTGGCCGGCGCCGCCTCGGCGGCAAGGCTGTCGCCCAGCGCCAGGTACGTGGACAGCGCCACGATGCCGCCCAGCGGCTGCGCGTGACGCAACCCGGCGGTGAGCGCGATCACTCCGCCCTGCGAGAACCCGGCCAGGACGATCCGCCCGGGCGGGATGCCGCGTTCCACCTCGCGCGCGATCAGGCGTTCCACGAACGCGGCCGAAGCGCGGATGCCCGCTTCGTCCTGCGGGGTGTGGGGCTCGAAGCCGAGGATGTCGTACCACGAGCGCATCCGCATGCCGCCGTTGATCGTCACCGGCTGCACCGGCGCATGCGGGAACACGAAGCGGATCGCCGGCCAGCCCGGCTTCACCAGCTCCGGCACGATCGGCTCGAAGTCGTGCCCGTCCGCGCCCAGACCGTGCAGCCAGATCACCGCCCAGGCGGGTTCGGGGCCGGTTTGCAGTTCGATGGCGTCGATGGGGGAAGCGGATGTGCTCATGCGGGGAGTCTTCCGTTGCGGGAAAGGGAAAGGCTACATGGAACTTCGAAAACGTTCGTCATTCCGGCGAAGGCCGGAATGACGAGGCAAGACATGTTTCTCAAGGTGCCTACAACCGCTCGACGTGCGCGGTGGCGATGGCCGGGCGCAACTGCGAAGGCCAGTCGCGATCCACCGCCACCTGCGCATGGGCACGGCTGGCATCGAGGGCGGCGATGTCCAGTTCGGCCAAGGCCCAGGCGTCTTGGCCCTGCGTCTGCGCAAGCAGGCCATCGGGCGGCAGGCCGACATCCATCGGCGCGTAGACCGCCGCTTCGCCGGTATTGGCATCCAGGGCCGGACTCCACGCCGCCTCGCCGGCCGTCACCGACTGCACGACGAAGCAGCGGTTCTCCAGCGCGCGCGCCAGGCAGCCCACGCGCACGCGGGTTGCGCCGGCGGCGGTGTCGGTGCAGCTTGGCACCAGCAGCAGGCGCGCGCCGGCCTCGCACTGGGTGCGAACCGGCAGCGGGAACTCGCTGTCGTAGCAGATCGCGATGGCCGCGCGCACGCCGTGAAGCTCGAACACCTTGAGCGCATCGCCGGGCTCGATGACGCCGCCGGCCTTCTCGAAGCCGGTCAGGTGCAGCTTGTCCTGCCAGGCGTGCGCGCCCTGCGGGGCGAACAGGTCGGCGCGGTTACGGTAGCGGCCGTCGCCGGCATCGAGCAGGAAGGTGCCGGCCACGATATGCATGCCGGTGTCGCGCGCCAGCGTGGAAAACAGCGCCAGCCAATCGTCGCGATACCGCTGGATGGCGGCGAGCGAGGCGTGCAGGTCCGCGCCGACGGCCGGAGCGAAAGTGGCGGCCAGTTCCAGCGAGAGGTATTCGGGCAGCACCGCGATCCGCGCGCCGGCCTCGGCGGCGACGCGCACCTGCGCGCGCACGCGCGCGGCGAAATCGGCGAAGGCGCGCGGCTGGCCGATGCGCCATTTCGCGGCGGCGACGGCGAGCTTCACAGCGCGCGTGTCCAGAAGGTCAGCGCATGGTCGATCTGGCCGCGTTCCCGTTCGTTCCACGCCAATCGCATCGTCATGCCGGGCTGTCGCGCGTAGCCGCGCCTTTCCCAGAACGCTTCGTTGCCGCGATGGCCGGGCGGGCGGCGCGGGTCGTCCGCGTCGCGGTCCACCGCGGCGAACGCGGTCAGCGCGAAGCCGTCCAGTTCGCGCGCGTGGGCTTCGCGATGGTCGAAGAAGCTGCGCCCGATGCCGCGGCCGCGATACTCGTGCAACAGCACCGATTCGCCGAAATAGAAAACGCCGGCGACATCGATGCCGCGCTCGCGGAAGGGCTGCTGGAACGCCGGCGCGTCCTCGGCCAGCGGGATGCCGGTGGCGGCGCCGACGATGCGCCCGTTGTCCATCGCCAGCGCGAACACGCTGCGCGGCGAGGCGGCGTAGGCGGCCAGGTACTCGCGTTCGTAGTCCAGGTCGCCGTCATAGAGGTAGGGCCAGTCGCCGAACACCGTCATGCGCAGGCGCGCGACGTCGTCCAGGTACGGACGCACGGCGTTGCCGGTGAAGCGATGCACGTCGAGGGCGGCGGGGATGACCATGCGGCGGACTCCGGGGATCACGGCGCGGCGACGATGCCCTGCCGCTGCATCCGCCGTTCCAGCCGCTCGACCGCATCGCGCAGTTCGTCCACCTCGTCGCAGAAGGCATCCAGTTCGGCGCGCGGCACCAGGTCGCGGCTTTCCTCGGTGAGGAACTCGGCGCCGTCGCGCGCCAGCGCCTTGCCGCCCTCGCGCAGCGCATCCAGCCCGCGCTTCACCGCGCGGGCGAACTGCACGCCCAGCACGTCGCCGAACACGGCGACGAACTGGCCTTCGATGTCCGGCTCGTAACGCTGCATCAGGCGCTGCAACTGGCGCGCCCGGTCGGCATCGCCACTGATGCGCATGCGCCCCACCGTCGCGGCGTTCTCGCGGCCGGGCAGAAGCTGGGAGAGCACCGCGCCGAGCGAGGCGCTGAGGCTCAGGTCGCTTTCGCCATCGGACGATACCGGGCCGATGGAAAAACGCCCCCCGCGCACCGTCATGGCGAAGGCCAGCGGCGGCGCGGTGAGGTGGAAATCCAGGCGCCGGCCTTCCAGCGGCGCCAGTTGCGCGGGAAACGCGGGATCGAGCGCCGCGGCGCGATTGAGCGCCGCGCCGAACAGGCGTCCGAGCGTGGACTTGACCAACGAAGGCAGGGCCGTGGAAGGCGTGGCGCTCATCGCGAACGTTTCTGGCGGAAGGAATCGCAAGTGTATCGGCTCACTCGGAAACGCCCGAACAAACCGTCATCCCCGTGGAGGCGGGGATTCGGACATGCCCTGGCCATCGCCACGCTTGCGCCACCACACCGCAAGCTGGCGCAGCCCTTCGATGATGCTCACCTTGGGCTGGTAGCCGAAATCGCGCCGCGCGGCGGAGATGTCGTAGTAGTGCGGCGTGGAAAGCTGCTCGGCGAGGAAGCGCGTCATCGGCGGCTCGCCCTTGAGCGGCAGCACGCCGTAGACCAGCTCCAGCAAGGTGCCGGCGGCATAGGCGGCGCGGAACGGCAGAAGCTGCGTCACCGCCGGCGCGCCGGCCGCGCGCAGCAGGCTGTTGACGATGTCGCCGATGGGCTTGGGCTCGCCGTTGGAGATGAAATACGCCTTGCCGGCGCAGGCCGCGCCGGGCTTGTCGTGCAGCGCGTCGAAGGCGTCCAGGTGCGCCTGCGCGGCGTTGTCGATGTAGGTGGTGTCCACCGGGTTGAGGCCATCGCCGACGAACTTGAGCTTGCCGGCGCGGGCGCGCTCGACCAGTCGCGGCAGCAGGTGATTGTCGCCCGGCCCCCAGATCAGGCGCGGACGCAGCGCCACGGTGGACAGCGTGCTGCCGTTGGCCGCCAGCACGTGCTCCTCGGCCACGCGCTTGGTGGCCGGATACCAGGCCTTGAAGCGCTCGGCCGGCGGCGCGCTCTGCTCGTCGCCGCCCAGCACCGCGCGCGTGCCGCGATGCGCGACGCTCGGCGTGGAGGTATAGACCAGCGTGCGCACCCGGTTCATGCGGCAGCCCGCGATGACGTTCCACGTGCCGCGCACGTTGGCATCGAAATAGTCCTGGAAGCCGCCCCACGCGCCGGCCCGGGCCGCGACGTGGAACACCGCATCCACGTCCACGCAGGCGGCGGCCACGTCCTCGAAGCTGGCCAGGTCGCCGCGCACCTGGCGCACGCCCATCGCGCCCAGCTCGGGGTGTTCGCCGCGCGAATACGACAGCACTTCATGGCCGCGCGCCAGAAGCCCGGCGCACACCGCCCTGCCGAGGAATCCGCCGCCGCCGGTGACCAGCACTCTCATACCGCCCTGCCCCTTCGCGCATCAGCGGACAACTGTAGGTTTCGCCCATCGCAGGCGCAACCGGTCAGGCTCTCTCATTGACCGTCGAAAGCCCGGCGTCCGCTGCAACGCCGCGGAAGCGGTTACTCGGCGATCGCCTCGATGGTGATGGCCAGCTTCACCTCCGGCCCGGTGGCCTGGGCGTACTTGTCGATGCCGAAGGCGGTGCGGTCGATGCTGCCGGTGGCGTCGAAGCCGGCGGCCGGCTTGCCCTTCATCGGGTGCTCGGCGACCTTGTTGATGGTGACTTCGAACGTCGTCGGCAGGGTGACGCCATGGATGGTGAGGTCGCCGGTCAGGGCGAGCCTGCCTTCGCCAGCCGCTTCCACCTTGGTGCTCTTGAAGCTGGCGGTCGGGAACTTGGCGGCATCGAGGAAGTCGTCCTTCCGCAGGTGCTCGTCGAGCTTGGTCACGCCGGTGCTGACGCTGGCGATCTGCGTGGTGATTTCGATGCTGGATGCCGAGGGATTGGCCGGATCGTAGGTCAGCGTGCCTTCGGTCGCGTCGAAGCGGCCGGTGATGTTGGAGTAGCCGAAGTGGCTGTAGGTGAAGGCGATCTGGGTGTGGGTCGGGTCGATGGCGTAGGTGACCGGCTCGGCCAGCGCGGGAGCGGCGAACGCGACGAGCAGGGCGGCGGCGAGGGAACGCAGTTTCATGGGGGAGTCTCCGGGGTGGGGGATCAGAGGATACGGCAGGCTTCGTCGAAGGAAAGACGCGGGCTGCGCGGGAACAGGCCGGCCGGGTTGCCGTAGCCGATGTTGCAGATGAAGTTGGCGCGGATCTTCGTGCCGGGGAAGAACTCGGCGGCCACCGCGTCCGCATCGAAGCCGGACATCGGGCCATAGTCCAGCCCCAGCGCGCGCACCGCCAGCATCAGGTAGGCGCCCTGCAGGGAGCTGTTGCGCAGCGCCACGGTGGTCAGTACGTCCTCGGGCGCGCCGTCGAACCAGCTTTTCGCATCGGTGTGCGGGAACAGGTACGGCAATTTCTCGTAGAAGGCCAGGTCCATGCCGACGATCGCGGTGGCCGGGGCTTCCTGCGTCTTGCCGCGATTGCCCTCGTCCATCAGCGGGACCAGCCGCGCCTTGGCCTCGGGCGATACCACCCACGCGATGCGTGCCGGCGACATGTTGGCGGAGGTCGGTCCCATCCGGGCCAGATCCCAGATGCGGTGCAACTGTTCGGTCGAAACGGGCTTGTCCAGCCAGGTGTCCTTCGGAAAGCCGAAGGTGCGCGCGGTGAGGAACAACTGGTCGAGCGCGGCGGCGTCGAGGGGAAGGTGGGACATCGTGGAATTCCTTGGGGAGCGAGGGGAAAGAAAGTTTCAGGCCAGTTCGAACAGCACGGCCTCGGCATCGGTCTCGGCGGACAGCACCAGGTCGCCGCCGCCGTGGACGGTAGCGCCATCGCCGGCATGCAGCGCGATGCCGTCCAGCCGCGCCTGGCCGCGCGTGATCTGCACGAAGGCGCGCCGGCCCTCGGGCAGCGCGTGCGCCAGCCCGGCGCCGGCGGGAAGTTTCGTCAGGTAGATGCGCGCATCCTGGTCGATGCGCAGGCTGCCGCCATCGCCATCCGGCGATACCGCCAGCAGCCATCGGCCGTCGCGCGCCTCGGGGGCAAACGCGCGCTGCTCGTAGCCGGGCGCGCGGTCGGCATGCAGCGGAGGCAGCCATATCTGAAGGAAATGCACCGGCTCCGCGGTGGAGGGGTTGAACTCGCTGTGCTCGATGCCGCTGCCCGCGCTCATCCGCTGCACTTCGCCGGCGGCGAGGGTTTCCACGTTGCCGAGGCTGTCGCGATGCGCCAGCGCGCCCGACAGCACGATCGAGACGATCTCCATGTTCGCGTGCGAATGCGGCGGAAAGCCCGCGCCGGGCGCGACGACGTCCTCGTTGATGACACGCAGCGCGCCGAAGCCCATCCGGCGTGGCTCGTAGTAGTGGCCGAACGAGAAGCTGTGGCGGCTGTCGAGCCAGGGCAGGCGGGTGCAGCCGCGTTCGCGGGAAGGCAGGCGTTGGATGTCCATGCGACGCATTCTAGGAACCACGCCGGCGCAGGATAAGCCGGATTGGCGGGAATCCGGCGTTCACCCGTGTGCAACAATCCCTTTCATGGACCATCTTTCCAGCATCCGTACCTTCCTGCGCGTGGCCGAAGTGGAGAACTTCTCCGAGGCCGCGCGCCAGCTCGGCGTGCCCAAGTCGCTGGTCACGCGCCGCATCCGTCACCTGGAAACCGAACTGGGCACGCCGCTCCTGGTGCGCACCACGCGCCGGGTGCGGCTCACCGAGTCGGGCGCGTTGTATCGCCAGCGCGTGGCCGGGCTGGTCGAGGAACTGGATGCGCTCGAGGGCAGCCTGTCGGACGAGCAGTTGCAGGTGCGCGGCCTGATGCGGATCAGCTCGCCGACCGCGTTCGGCATCCAGGCGCTGCGTCCGGCGCTGGGCGAGTTCCTGCGCCAGCATCCGGAACTGACGCTGGAACTGGTGCTCAACGACCAGCCGGTGAATCCGGCCGAGGAAGGCTACGACGTGGCGATCACCGACCGCGACGCGATTTCCGGCCAGTTCCAGGAGGAGCCGCTGTTCCGCTTCGATCTGGTCTGCTGCGCCTCGCCGGCTTACCTGGCCGCGCGCGGCACGCCGCAGGCGCCGGCCGACCTGCGTGAGCACGATTGCATCCAGTACCTCTACCACGAGAGCGGCCACGAATGGCGCTTCGCGCGCGGCGGCGAAGGCTTCCGCGTGCTGGTGCACCCGCGCCTTGCCAGCAACAGCGGCGCGGTGATGCGCGATGCCGCGCTCGATGGCGAGGGCATCGCGATCCTGCCGTATTTCCTCGCGCGGCAGATGCTGGCCGACGGCCGGCTGGTGGAAGTGCTGCCCGGCTACGAACTGCCGCGCAAGACGATGAAGGCGGTGCTGCCGCGCCGGCGCGAAACCGTGCGCCGCAGCCGGCAGCTGGTCGAGTACCTGCGCGAGACGCTCGGCACGCAATGTCCGCAGCGCGGCGCGCTGCGCTCGGCCGATGGCTGAGACGATGCCCGGTCCGCCGCGTCGCGCGCTCGTCCTCAGCGACGGGGCGGCCGGCAACCAGAACCAGGCGCTGGCGCTGGCAGGCGCGCTGGCATCGGAAGTGGAAACGCTCGGGCTCGATGCGCGCGCGCCGTGGCGCTGGCTCGCGCCGCATCGGTTGCCCGGTTCGGCGAGTGCGTTCGGGCCGGCGTTCGCGGCGCGGCTGCGCGCGCCGTGGCCCGACGTCGCCATCGGCTGCGGGCGGCAGGCCGCGCTCGCCACGCGCCTGTTGCGCGAGGCGGGCGATGGTGCGTGCCGCGTCGTGCAGATCCTCGATCCGCGCATCGACCCGGCGCATTTCGACATCGTCGTCGCGCCCGAACACGACGGCCTGCATGCCGCCAACGCCATCGCCACGCGCGGCGGACTCAACGCCATCGACGATGCCTGGCTGGAACGCTCGCGTGCCGCGTTCCCCGAACTGGCCGCGCTGCCCGCGCCGCGCTACGCGCTGCTGCTCGGCGGTCCGACGCGCGCGCTGGCGCTGGATCGCGCCTGGTGGGAAGGCCTGGCCGCCACGCTG
The DNA here is from genome assembly GCA_037190825.1 of Chiayiivirga flava. GTDB lineage: Bacteria > Pseudomonadota > Gammaproteobacteria > Xanthomonadales > Xanthomonadaceae > Denitratimonas > Denitratimonas flava_A. The sequence continues at coordinate 16,293 of JBBCJS010000040.1, read as the reverse complement.
TCCGCCCGGCTGCGTGCCGAAGGCGCCAGCCTGATGCTGACCAGCTCGCGCCGCACGCCCGGCTGGCTGCGCGCCGCGGCGCGCGATGCTTTCGCCGGCGTGCCGGGCCGCCAATGGCACGGCGCTGCCGACGGCCCCAACCCCTACGCCGGCTTCCTCGCCTGGGCCGATGCCGTGGTGGCGACGCCCGATTCGGTCAACATGCTCAGCGAAGCCGCCGCCACGCGCGTGCCGCTGTGGAGCCACGCGCCGCGACCGCTGCGCGGCAAGGTCGGGAACTTCGTCGCGGCGCTGCACGCCAGCGGCCGCCTGCGCTTCCTCGATGAACCCGCATCCGCCGATCCCATCATCCCGCTGCGCGAAACCGCGCGCGTGGCGAGGGAGATTCGCCGGCGTTTCGGTTGGGACAGGGAGACGTGAAATAGCGGTTTCATGAACGCCCCGTCTTCGCAGGGGCTTTCTTAAATACGGCTTTGCCGTATATTACTTGCGTATGCCAATCTTCCGCACCATTGCCGAAACTGCCATGTTTCAACGGCAAGCCGCCGAAGTCTGGACGCAGGACGAGTTGATGGCCTTCAAGACATGGTTGGCGGTCAACCCGCATTCCGGCGACGTGATACCCGGCAGCGGTGGTGTCCGGAAGGTGCGCTGGATCCGCCCTGGCACAGGCAAGCGCGGTGGCGCACGGGTGATCTATTTCAACGAGAAGCAGGGCCGCATCTGGCTGCCGAGCGTGTACGTGAAGGCGAAGTTCGACACGTTGCCCGCGGCCTTCCTGGCCCGGCTCAAGCAGGAGGTCGAAGATGACGAAGAAAGTCGATCCTGAAATGCAGCGGTTCCAGGACGAGTTGCTGGAATCGGTGCGTCAGATGAAGAAAGGCCGCGCGGCCCGGCTCACGCGCGTCCCGCTGACGCCGGCAGCGCAGGCACGCATGAAGGTAGGCATGACCCAGGCACGGTTCGCCGAGATCCTGGGCGTCTCGCTTCGCACCTTGCAGGATTGGGAGCAGGGACGCCGGGAGCCGAGCGGCGCGGCACGCACCCTCCTGCGTATCGCCGAGCGCTCTCCCGAGGCGATTCATGCATCGGTTTGACACAGCAACCTCAGCGCCGCCGGATGATATCGAACGACTGGAAACGGATGGACGAAAGGTGGGCAAGGCGGCCGGGCCACGTGCTCGGCTTGACTGAAAAGTAAGCTACGCACCTTCTTGCCGCCGGAACCGCGCTTGATCGACACCCCCGCCGACGATGGCCCACTGCGCGCGCTGTGCTGGGCGCTGGCCGAAGAACCCATCGACGACGATGCCGGCCCGGTGCTGTTCCTCGGCGCAAGGCCGGGCGAATGGCTGTCGCAGCGTGCTGCGGATTGGGCGTGCGAACAACCCTTCCGGCCCTTCGCCGAGGCGCTGGAGCGACAGGGTCGCCAGGCCCTGCCGCGCGTGGACGACCTCGCTTCCGCCAGCACGCTGATCCTGCCGCCACGCTCGCGCGACGCGGCCCGCGCGTTGCTGGCACGGGCTGCGCGGGCCACGCGCGAGGGCGGGCGCATCGTGCTTGCCGCCAGCAACGACGAAGGCGCCCGCTCGCTCGAGGCCGACCTGCGCCGCCTGCTCGGCTCCGCGCGCGGCCTTTCCAAGTTCAAGAGCCGCGTCGCGATCGCACGGCGCGATACGGATGCGCTCGACAAGGCCCTGTTCGCCGAATGGCTCGCATTGGACGAGCCGCGCCGCCTGCCCGGCCCGCACGGCGATTTCTGGACCCGCCCCGGCCTGTTCGCGTGGGATCGCGTCGATACGGCCTCCGCACTGCTGGCCGAGCATTTGCCCGGCACGCTCGCCGGCCGCATCGCCGATCTGGGCGCGGGCTGGGGCTTCCTCTCGATGCAGTTGGCCCGGCGCTGCCCCGGCATCGCCGCGCTGGACCTGTTCGAGGCCGACGCCAACGCACTGGAACCGGCGCGCCGCAACATGCAGATGGCGCTGGCATCGCGCCCGGACGTGGCCGCGAACGTGCACTGGCACGATGTCGCCACCGGCCTGCCGCAGCGCTTCGATGCCATCGTGACGAATCCACCCTTCCACATGGGCCGCGCCGATCTCCCGGCGCTGGGCCGCGCCTTCATCCAGCGCGCCGCCGAAGCCCTGGTCGATGATGGGTGCCTCTGGCTCGTAGCCAATCGCCACCTGCCCTACGAGGCCACGCTTTCCGCCACGTTCGGCCAGGTACGCACCTGCGCGCAGCGCGACGGTTTCAAGATCATCCATGCCCGGGGGCCGATTCGATGAGACTGGTGAAGCTGATCGCCAACCTGGGCTACGGCAGCCGCAGGCAGGTGATGGCGCTGTTCCGCGAAGGCCGCATCGCCGATGCCGCGGGCGAGGTGCTCTACAGCGACGACAAGGTGCCGCACGAGGCCATCTTCATCGACGGCGAGCCGCTCGATCCGCCGCAGGGGCTGGTCATCGCCATGCACAAGCCGGTCGGCGTCACCTGCTCGACGCGCGATCCCTCGCGCCTGGTCTACGACCTGCTGCCGCCACGCTTCCGATTGCGCGATCCGGCGCTGTCCACCGTGGGCCGGCTGGACCGCGACACCTCCGGCCTGCTGCTGCTGACCGACGATGGCCAGCTCCTGCACCGGATCATCTCGCCGAAATCCTGCGTCACGAAGGTCTACGAAGCCCGCCTGGCCGAAGACCTGCGCGGCGACGAAGCCGCGCTGTTCGCCTCCGGCACGCTGATGCTCGAATCGGAAACCACCCCGCTGGCGCCGGCCACGCTCGACGCCCTCGCCCCGCGCCACGCCCGCCTCACCCTCACCGAAGGCCGTTACCACCAGGTGCGCCGCATGTTCGCCGCCACCGGCAACGCCGTGACGGCGCTGGAGCGCATCGCGGTGGGCGGGTTGCGGCTGGAGGAACTGGGGTTGGAAGCCGGGCAGTGGCGACAGCTCGCGCCGGATGAGGTGGGGCGGGTGTTTGCAGCCGCCTGATTTGCAGCCGCCGGAAGAGCCTGGCACGCCCTGTCGCCTGCAAGCAGGCGCCTACAGTGCATGATTCCCGCCTGTCGCCTGCGGCACCGGCATCGCATGGATTGCCGTAGGAGCGAGCTTGCTCGCGACCGGGCGTCCAAGGCTGCCCCGGCAGACCGAACGCAGCAATAATCCGGACCCGCGGCGGCGGGCGATCGAGGGAGCTGCCATGAGCCAGAACAGGACCACCGCCACCGATGCCGGCGTCGAAGCCCACCTCGCGGCCATTGCCGATGAAGCCCGACGCAAGGAATGCGAGGCGCTCATCGCGCTGCTCGGCGGCATCACCGGCGAAGCGCCGAAGCTGTGGGGGCCGAGCATCGTCGGATTCGGGACGTATCACTACCGCTACGAAAGCGGGCGCGAGGGCGACTGGTGCGCGACCGGGTTCGCCGCGCGCAAGAACGATCTGGCGGTCTACCTGATCGCCGAAGGGCCGCAACGGGCGGCGCTGCTGGCCCGGCTCGGCAAGCACAGGATGGGCAAGTCGTGCCTGTACCTGAAACGCCTGGCCGATGTGGACATGGATGTCTTGCGCACGCTCGTCGAAGACTCCGTGGCGGAGGTTCGGCGGCGCTACGGGCAACTTTCAGATCGCCTGTAGATTCGCAAACGCCAGCACCAGCCACTTCGGCCCGGCGTCCTCGAAGTTGACCTGCACGCGCGCATGCGAGCCGGCGCCCTCGGCGTCCATGATCGTGCCTTCGCCGAACTGGCCATGGCGCACGCGCTGGCCCAGGCGGAAGCCGCCGGGGGATTCGGCGTCCTGCCGGGCGCGCGCGGCGGCGAACATCGTGGCCGGGCGCACCAGGCTGATGCGCGGGCGCACTTCGCGCAGTACGTCCTGCGGGATCTCGCGCAGGAAGCGCGAGGGCACGCCGAGGGTGTCGATGCCGTGGATGCGGCGCGATTCGGCATAGGAGAGCACCAGCCGTTCGCGCGCGCGGGTGATGCCGACGTAGGCCAGGCGGCGTTCCTCCTCCAGCCGGCCCGGCTCGTCGAGCGAGCGCTGCGCCGGGAACAGGCCCTCCTCCATGCCGCCCAGGAACACCAGCGGAAACTCCAGTCCCTTGGCCGAGTGCAGGGTCATCAACTGCACGCCGTCCTCCCACTGCTGGGCCTGGCCTTCGCCGGCCTCGAGCGCGGCGTAGGTGAGGAAGGCGACCAGTTCGGGCATCTGGGCCTCCTCGCTGTCGCCGCCTTCGCCGCGCGAGAAGCGACTGGCGACGGTCACCAGTTCGTCGAGGTTGTCGGTGCGCGCGTCGAGCAGGCCGCGCGATTCGGCGGCGTAGTGCGCGCGCAGGCCCGAGCGCGCGAGGACATGGTCGATCTGTTCGGCCAGGGCCATGCCGGCCGATTCCCGCGCCAGCGCCTCGATCAGTTCGACGAAGCCGCGCAATGCGTTGCGCGCCCGCGCCGCCAATGCGGTGCCGGCGATCTCGTGCAGCACCGCTTCCCACAGCGGGGCGCTTTCCTCGCGCGCGCGCAGCCGCACCTGCTCCATCGTGCGCCCGCCGATGCCGCGCGCGGGCGTGTTGACGGCGCGCTCGAAGGCGGCATCGTCGGCACGGTTGGCGATCAGGCGCAGGTAGGCCAGCGTGTCCTTGATTTCGGCGCGCTCGAAGAAGCGCACGCCGCCGTACACGCGATACGGCAGCCCGGCCTGCATCAGGGCTTCCTCGAAGGCGCGCGACTGGGCGTTGGAGCGGTACAGGATGGCGCAGTCCTGCGCCTGCCCGCCGGCGTCGATCCATTCGCGGATGCGGGTGACGGCGTAGCGCGCCTCGTCGTTTTCGTCGTGCGCGGCGAACAGGTCCAGCGGCTCGCCGTCCGCGCCTTCGGTCCACAGGCGCTTGCCGAGGCGGCCGGGATTGTTGGCGATCACCGCGTTGGCGGCGGTGAGGATGTTGGAGGTGGAACGATAGTTCTGTTCCAGCCGGATGGTCCGCGCGCCGGGGAAGTCGTGCAGGAAGTGCTGCACGTTCTCCACCCGCGCGCCGCGCCAGCCGTAGATGGACTGGTCGTCGTCGCCCACCACCAGCACGCAGCCGGTGTCGCCGGCCAGCACCCGCACGAAGGCGTACTGGATGGCGTTGGTGTCCTGGAACTCGTCGATCAGGATCTGCCCGAAGCGCTGGCGGTAGTGCGCCAGCAGGGCCGGGTGCCTGAGCAGCATCTCGTGCGCGCGCAGCAGGATTTCGGCGAAATCCACCAGGCCGGCGCGCTGGCAGACTTCCTCGTAGGCGCGGTAGATGCGCAGGAACGGGTCGCTGGCGGCATGGCCGCCCTGGATCGCCGCCGCGCGCCTGCCTTCGTCCTTCTGCGCGTTGATGAACCACATGGCCTGGCGCGGCGGATAGCGACCATCGTCCAGTCCGAGGTCGGCGATCACGCGCTTGATCAGGCGCAGTTGATCGTCGGCATCGAGCACCTGGAAGGTCTCCGGCAGCCCGGCTTCGGCCCAGTGCAGGCGCAGCAGGCGGTGCGCGATGCCGTGGAAGGTGCCGATCCACATGCCGCGCGTGCCATCGGGCATCAGCGCCTCGCAGCGCTGGCGCATCTCGCGCGCGGCCTTGTTGGTGAAGGTCACGGCCAGCACGCCCCACGGCGGCGCGCCCATCACCTGGGTGAGCCAGGCGATGCGGTGCACCAGCACGCGGGTCTTGCCGGAACCGGCGCCGGCCAGGACCAGGAGCGGCTGCGCGGGCGCGGTCACGGCCTCGCGCTGGGCTGCGTTCAACCCGTCGAGCAAGTGGGAGACATCCATCGGAGCATTGTATTGCCGGTTGCTGCCGTCCTTGGGCGCGCCCTACACTGAAATCCGATTCCGGCACGCGCGCACTTATCCGGCATGTTCGAGGGGAAGCCAGTCAGACACGCCCGCGCCTGCTGGTTGCGGCGGGCGTTGTGCGCGGCATTCCTGCTCGCGCCGGTGATGGCCCAGGCGGTGGTGCGCGACTACTACTTCCGCATGCTCGACAGCCGCCACGGGCTGTCGCAGAGCACCGTGACGACGATGTTGCAGGACCGTGCCGGCTTCGTCTGGATCGCCACCCAGGGCGACCTGCACCGTTTCGACGGCTACGCCTTCCAGCGCCTCGACGAACTGGTCGGGCCGGGCACGCTGACCAGCTTCGTGCAGGCGCTGGCCGAGGACGAGCACGGCCGCATCCATATCGGCACCCTTCAGGACGGTTTGTTCGTGCTCGATCCGGTACGCAACCGCATCGATCCAGTGCGGCCGGGGCCGGATTCGCCGGCCCTGCCCGGCAATCGCATCGACGCGCTGCTGTACCAGCCGGGCGTGGGCTTGTGGATCGGCTGGCCGGGCGGCGTGGGCCGCTTGGACGCGGAAGGCCGGTACCGGGAAATCCTCGGTTTCGGCCCCGCGCCGTCCCCGGCCGCCGGCGAAGTGCTCAGGCGCGGCGTGCGGACGATGGCGCTCGATCGCGATGGCGCGCTGTGGGTCGGGGCCGGCCACGGCCTGTATCGCATCGACACCGGCAGCGACCGGGGCGAGCGCCACTCGGCCGATGCCGCGAGCGCCTTGCTGGTGGATGCCGATGGCGACCTGTGGATCGGCGCGGGCGATGGATTGCGCCACAAGCCGCGCGATGCGGCCGATGCCGCCCTGGTCTGGCCGCGCCGGCCCGCGCCCGGCGAGAGCGCCTGCTGCGATGTCCTCGCCCTGGCGCAGGCCGCCGATGGCGGCATCTGGCTGTCGGTGCGGGGCGGCAACGTCTGGCGCTACGACCCGGCGATCGGCGAGGCCGACGCGATTCCCACCAATCCCTGGATCGACGGCATGCTGTCCGAGGTCGGCATGCCGCACATGATGATCGACCGTTCCAACCTGCTGTGGCTGGGCGGCTACGCGCGCGGCATCGCCACCACGCCGACCGCCGGTACGCCGTTCCGCGCGGTGTTCGACATGGACCCGGCGCGCGATCCGCTCACCGGCAACTTCGTGCGCGCCATCCTCGAGGGCGAGGACGGCGAACTGTGGCTGGGCACGCTGGGCGGGCTGCGCCGCTACGAGCCGCTGCGCGACCACTTCGAGGCGTTCGATGCCGCCTTCGCGCCGGCCCCCGGACAGGAAAGCCCGGCCATGGCACCGATCATCGCCAGGATCGAACCGGTCGGCGACGGCAGGTTCTGGCTGGCCACGAACCGGGGGCTGTATCGCTTCGACCCCCGCGCCCACGCCGCCGAGGCGATCCCGCTGGAGGGCGGCACGGCGCCGGTGAGCCTGCGCGCCATCGCGCGGGTGCGCGACGGTTCGCTGTGGATCGGCTACGGCGACAACGGCCTGCTGCGGCTGGACCCGGCCACGGGGCGGACCACCGCGCTGCCGCCGCGTCCGGAAGTGGATGGCGCGCACCACCAGGTCCGCGTCACCGCGATCCTGGAGGATTCGCGCGGCCGCATCTGGGTGGGCGGCATGCAGGGGGTGAGCCTGTTCGATCCGGCCACCGGCCAGTTCCGCAATTTCACCCACGATCCCTCGCGGCCCGATTCCCTGTCCGGCAACCTCGTTCGGGCGTTCCACGAAACCCGCGACGGCGCGATCTGGATCGGTACCCATCAAGGGCTGGACCAGGCCATTGAATCCACCAGCGGCCGGATCGACTTCCGCGCCTGGCCGCTGCCCGGCAGGGGCGCCGACTCGGTGGTGTACGGCATCGCCGAGGATGCCGCCGGCCGGCTCTGGCTCAGCGGCAACAACGGCATCGTGCGGCTGGATCGCGGCGATGGCGGCCAGATCCGCTTCGGATTGGCGGCCGGGCTCCAGGACCTGGAGTTCAACGGCGGCGCGGTGGCGATGCTGCGCGACGGGCAACTGGCGTTCGGCGGGATTCGCGGGCTGAACCTGATCGACCCGGCGCGGGTCCAGCCGAGCCGCTTCGATGCCCCGGTGGCGCTGACCTGGATCGGCAGCGGCCGCCGCACGCCGACCGGGCAGGTGACCCAGGCCACCGCGATCACGATCCCGCAGCAGCATCGCGTGCTGAGCTTCGGCTTCGCCGCGCTGGATTACACCGCCCCGGAGAACAACCTGTTCTCCTGGCGGCTGGAAGGCTTCGATCCGGAGTTCAGCACGCCCTCGCCGCGCGCCTCGGTGGTCTATACCAACCTCGCACCCGGCCGCTACCTGTTCCGGGTGCGCGCCGCCAATCACGCCGGCGTGTGGAGCAGCAGCGAGCTGCGCGTGCCGGTGGAAGTGCTGCCGCCGTGGTGGCGTTCGACCTGGGCGCACGTCGCCTATGCCCTGCTGCTGGCGGGCCTTGCCTGGCTGCTGTGGCGGCTGCAACGGCAGCGCGCCGCGCACCGCGCCAGCCTGGTGGCGCAGATCCGCGAACGCGAGGATCGCCTGAAGCTGTCGCTGTGGGGCGCCGGGGACTCGTTCTGGGACTGGAACCTGCGCAGCAACCATATCCATCGCATCGGTGCCGACCACCTGCTGGACCTGCCCGAGGACGAACAGCTCAGCACCGAGGACTGGCGGCATCGCGCGATCCACCCCGACGACCTGCCGCGGGTCCAGCGCCTGATGCAGGATCACCTGGCCGGCAAGACCGAGGCCTACGAATCCGAACACCGCATCCGCAACGCCTACGGCGAATGGATCTGGGTGCGCGCGCGCGGCAAGGTGGTCGAGCGCGACGCCGATTTCAACCCGCTGCGCGTGGCCGGCACCGCGCGCGACATCACCGCCAACCGCCAGGCCGAGCGCGAGCGCCGCATCGCCTCGGAGGTGCTGCGCAGCATGAACGAGGCGGTGGCGGTGATCGACCTCAACTTCCGCTTCGTCTCGGTCAACCCGGCGTTCTCGCGCATCACCGGCTACAACGAGCAGGACGTGGTGGGCATGCCCGACAGCCTGCTCGACAGCGCCCAGCATCCGCCGGAGTTCTATCGCCGCGCGCACGACGAGCTCAACGCCAAGGGCCACTGCAAGGGCGAGATGTGGCTGCGCCGCGCCGATGGCGAGGAATTCCTGGGCTGGGTCGAACAGGCCGAGGTCTGCGACGAGGCCGGCGTGCGCACCCACTTCGTCTCGGTGGTCAACGACATCACCGACAAGAAGCGCGCCGAGCAGGAACTGCGCTACCTGGCCAACTACGACACCCTCACCGGCCTGCCCAACCGCGGGCTGCTGTCCGAGCGCCTGGCCCGCGCCGTGGTGCGCGCCAGGCGGCACGACAGCCGCGTCGCGGTGCTGTTCCTGGATCTGGACCACTTCAAGGTCGTCAACGATTCGCTCGGCCACGCCACCGGCGACCGCATCCTGAAGGCTTCGGCGGCGCGCCTGCTCGGCGTGGTCGGAAGCTCGGACACGGTGGCGCGCCTGGGCGGCGACGAGTTCACCATCGTCATGGAGGACGTGGACGACATGGCCAGCGTCACCGCGATGGCCGAGGCGGTGATCGCCGCGTTCGGAGAACCGGTGCTGAGCGAAGGCCACGGCGACATCGTGATCTCCCCGTCCATAGGCATCTCGCTGTACCCCGAGCACGCCCAGGTGCCGACCGACCTGCTCAAGTTCGCCGACGCGGCCATGTACCGCGCCAAGGAGCGCGGCCGCAACACGTTCCAGTTCTACGACGAATCCATGGACGCCGAAGTGCGCCGCCGCGCCACGATGACCGCCGCGCTGCGGCGCGCGCTGGACCGCAACGAATTCCACCTGGAGTTCCAGCCGCGCCAGTCGCTGTTCGATGGCCGCGTCGGCGGCGTCGAGGCGCTGCTGCGCTGGACCTGCGAGGAGTTCGGGCAGGTGCCGCCGAGCGTCTTCATCCCGCTGGCCGAGGAAACCGGCCTGATCCTGCCCATCGGCGAATGGGTGCTGGAGGAGGCCTGCCGCTGCCTGTGCCGCTGGCGCGAGCAGGGCATCGAGGATGTCGGCGTGGCCGTGAACATCTCGGTGCTCCAGCTCCTGCGCGGCAACATCCCGGCCAGCGTCACGCGCGTGCTTGCCGCCACCGGCCTGCCGGCATCGCGGCTGGAGCTGGAGTTGACCGAAAGCATGGTCATGGCCAACGCCGAGCAGACCATCACCATCCTGCGCGACCTCAAGCGCCTGGGCGTGACCATCGCCATCGACGATTTCGGCACCGGCTATTCCTCGCTGATCTACCTCAAGCGCCTGCCCATCGATACGCTCAAGATCGACAAGGAGTTCGTCGGCGACCTCACCCGCGACCCGGACGACGAGGCCATCACCGCCACGATCATCTCGATGGCGCACTCGCTCGGCCTCACCGTGGTGGCCGAAGGCGTGGAGACGCCCGAGCAGCTGCGCTACCTGCGCGAACACGGCTGCGACGAAGTGCAGGGCTTCCTGCTGGCGCGCCCGATGCGGGCCGACGAGTGCCTGGCCTTCCTGCGCCACCACGCCGGGCGGCGGCAGGATCTGCCGGTGGGTTGACCGGCCCCGGGCCGCCGCCTATCGTGCCGCCCATGCCCAGCCCCGACATGCGCCAGCAACTGGATGCCCTCACCACGAAGCTCGACGAGCTGGGCGACGCGCTGGCGCGCCTGCTGGACGAGAACCGCAGCCTGCGCGCCAGCCAGGAGCAGCTCATCGGCGAGCGCGCGGCGCTGCTTTCCAAGAACGAACAGGCCCGCTCGCGGGTGGAGGCGATGATCCTGCGGCTCAAGTCGCTGGAGCACAACGCATGAGCGAGCCGGTCACCGTCCGCATCATCGACCGCGACTACACGGTCGCCTGCGAGCCGCACGAACGCGACGGCCTGCTGGGCGCCGCGCGCCTGCTCGATGCGCGCATGCGCGACATCCGCTCCGCCAACCGCATGGCCGGCATCGACCGCATCGCCGTGCTGGCCGCGCTCAACCTCGCGCACGAGCTCCTGCAAATCCGCCGCAGCGAGGATGGCGAACAGCGCGAGATCGCGCTCACGCTGGATGCGCTGTCGCGCAAGCTCGACCGGCTGCTGGCGGTGGCCGGGCGCTGACGCCCTAGGCCTCGTCTTCCAGACGATTCAATCCGCCCGCTACCAGGCGCTCCAGCAACGAGGTGTCGGCCTGTTGCACCCAGGCGATGGATGCGCGGATGTAGTCGTTCGTTCCATCCTCATCCTCGTTCAGCGCGGCGCTGTAATCCACCGGCGCATAGCCGCAGCGCAAGGCGATCAGGTCGAAGAACAGGCGCGTGATGCGGCCATTGAGTTCGTGGAAGGGATGGAGGGCGATCAGTTCGCCTTGATGGAAGGCAAGGCGCGCGGCGAAGCGTTCACGTGGCCAGTTGCCCGCGTCGCGCAGGAAGTCCTCGGCCGTCAGTGCGCGAAGATGCGTTACGATTCGGATGCCACGTAGGCGCCCCGGCAGAACAGCGAGTCGCCCTTGGCCATGTCCTCATGGCGATATTCGCCAGCCCAGTCGTACAGCGACTCGAACGTGCGCCGGTGCAGGCTGCAAAATAGCTTTCGTCAAAGCGGGTATCGTCGGTCAGTTCGCGGCAGAAGCGCTGGCTGGCCTGTACCAGCAACTCGGCCTCGACCGCGTGCAGCAGTTCGGCGTTTTCCAGGTCCAGGCGGTTACGGGGAATCGCCGTACCCGGCAGGTAGATGTCACTTTGCCGGAATCGATACTTGGACACGCCGCTGCTCCATCAGGGCGCGCGCCTGCGCCTGCACTTGCGCTGGTGCGGGGCGATAGCCCTCGATGCGCATGGATGTCCGCACGGCGACGGCGAGTTTCTGCTTGATCTGAGCGGTGAGCTTCACGGGCAAATTCCCGGGTGGCAGGGTATTCCAGCGCTCATTTTAACGCACCGGCATGGCGCTTCCCGGGAAGCGCAATCGAGGGGCTTCATTGCGCCACGCCTGCCGTCAGGCGCGCCATGTCCACCCGCACGAACAGGCAATCGGCCCTGGCCGTGACCTCGCCCTCGGCCAGCACCTCGCACCGCACCCGTGTCTTGCGCCCGACCTCGCCCTCCACCCAGGCCCGCAGCGTCAGCTCGCGGCCCATGGGCGTGGGCCTGAGGTAGTCGATGCCCAGGTGCGCGGTGACGCAATGGATGCCGGGCAGGCTGGCCGGTTCGCGGCCTTCGGCGCGGTAGTGGTGCGCCATCGCGGTCCAGTTGCCGTGGCAGTCCACCAGCATCGCCAGCAATCCGCCGTAGACCAGGCCGGGCCAGCCAGCGAATTCCTCGCGCGGGATGTGGTGGGCGACGACGTGGACGCCGTCCTCGTGCCAGCGGCTCTTGATCCGCAGTCCGCTGGGATGGTCGCGGCCGCAGCCGTAGCAGTTGCCTTCGGGGTGGGCCAGGTCCTGGAGCGCGGGCGTATCGGTGAGCATCGTCGTGTTCAGGCAAACATGAATCCGGGGCGCGAATGTTAGAGCGTGTCGCCCTGGAACCGTGCGTCGATCCGGGGCCTGCGCTACCATGGACCCCGGCAACCTCTGCCGTGTCCGACAGCGTACGCTTACATTTGCCTTGACCCTAATGAACGACCCCGGGGACGCGATACCAAGGCCGGTGTGCAGGCCCGCCACGAGCGGTAAGCCCGACGCCGAGTGAGCGTTCCCACCTGATCCTCGGGATCAAGGTCGTTTCGTACGCATCGCCACGGTGGAGGCTGCTCTTTCCTCCTTCCGCGCCATCCCCGATGACCGTTCCCCCCGACGCACGCACTTGCCTGCGCGCCACGATGCGCCAGCGCCGCCTCGCCCTGCCGGCGCGCGAACGCATCGCCGCCGCCGAGGCCCTGGCCGCGCGCCGGCGCGCGCTGCCGGCACTGGCTGGGGCCGGCGACGTGGCCGGCTACTGGGCGGTGCAGGGCGAAATCTCCCTGCACGCGCTGCTGTCGCCCGCGCCCGGCTTCGTCTACTGCCTGCCGTGCCTGACCGGCGAGCGCGGCCTGCGCTTTGCGCCGTGGCGCTTCGGCGATGCGCTGGTGCAGAACCGCTACGGCATCCCCGAACCCGATCTTCTGCCCGGATCCCTGCTCGCGCCGCAGGACATGGACGCGGTGCTCGTGCCCCTCACCGCATTCGATGCGCGCGGCGCGCGGCTGGGCGCGGGCGGCGGCTACTACGACCGCAGCTTCGCCTTCCTGCGGGAGATGCCCCGCCCGGCGCGACCGCGGCTGATCGGCGTCGGCTACGACTTCCAGCAAGCGCCATCGCTGGAAGCCGCGCCGTGGGACGTGCCGATGGACCTGATCGTCACCGACGCCCGTGTTCTGCGCTGCGAGTAGCCGGCATGCCCGCGTAGGCGGGCATCCAGTGCCTTGGGCCGTGGAAGAAAGTCACTGGGTCCCCGCCTGCGCGGGGACGACGACAAGGTTTCTTCGGAACACTGCACTAGAATTGAAACAGTTTCCCGACCACCACGGCTGCCCCACGATGGCCTTCTGGCTGATGAAATCCGAACCGGAGGAGTTCTCCATCGACGACCTGGCCGCGCGCGGGCGCGAGCCGTGGACGGGCGTGCGCAACTACCAGGCGCGCAACTTCATGCGCGACGGCATGAAGGTGGGCGACGACGTGTTCTTCTACCACTCCAACTGCGCCGTGCCCGGCATCGTGGGCATCGCGCGCGTGGCCAGCGCGGCGTACCCGGACCCGACCCAGTTCGATCCGGAAAGCGACTACTTCGATCCCAAGTCCTCGCCCGACGCGCCACGCTGGCAGATGGTCGACGTCGCCTACGAGCGCAAGCTGCCGCGCACGATTTCCCTGGACGAACTGCGCGGCCATGCCGCCAGGCTCGGCGATTTCCCGCTGCTGGCGCGCGGCAACCGGCTCTCGGTGCTGCCGGTGACGAAGAAGCAATGGAACGCCATCCTCGCGCTGCTCTGAGCCGCGCTCCCTGAAGAACGGAACAGTCATGTCATCGGATCGTGAAAACGCCAAGCGGCTGTCGGCCGAGCGCGCGCTGGAATACGTCGAGAAAGGCTCGGTGATCGGCATCGGCACCGGCTCCACCGTGCGCTGGTTCATCGAGGCGCTCGGGTGCGAGCGCGGCCTGGTCGATGGTGCGGTGTCCAGCTCCGAGCAGAGCACCGCGCTGCTGCGCCGGCACGGCATCGACGTGCTCGACCTCAACGCCGTCGGCCCGCTCGGCCTGTACGTGGATGGCGCCGACGAATGCGATCCGCGGCGCTGTCTCATCAAGGGCGGCGGCGCGGCGCTGACGCGCGAGAAGATCATCGCGGCGGCGAGCGAGCGCTTCGTCTGCGTGATCGACGCGGCCAAGCGCGTGGACGTGCTCGGCCGCTTCCCGCTGCCGGTGGAGGTGATCCCGATGGCGCGCAGCCACGTCGCGCGCGAACTGCTCAGGCTCGGCGGCCAGCCGGTCTGGCGCGATGGCGTGGTGACCGACAACGGCAACTGGATCCTCGACGTGCATGGCCTCGCCATCACCGATCCGGTGGCGCTGGAAGCGCGCGTCAACCAGATCGTCGGCGTCGTGGCCGTGGGCCTGTTCGCGGCACGCCCGGCGGACGTGGTGATCGCCGATGGCATCGTCGTGGCGGGGCCGGAGCCGACGTGAGCGGATTGCAGGTCGGCTTCTCGCGCGCGCCCGGCGCGCTGCTGAGGTTTTCCTTCGACGGCGGCGGCGGCGATGCCGTGGACGTGGCCTGCCTGCGCCTGGCCGGGCCGGACGCGCCGGAAGCCTGGTTCGGCGATGCCGCCGACCTGGCCGCGATCCGCATCGACGTGCCCGAGCGAGGCGACGACATCGAGGCCGCCGCGCGCACGGCCTACCGCGAACTGCTGGCGAAGGTGCGTGGTTCCTCGCATCCGTACCTGATCCGCATCTGGAACTACCTGGACGCGATCAACGACGGCGACGGCGACGGCGAGCGCTACCGCCGTTTCTGCCTCGGCCGCGCCGCCGCCGTGGACGCGGCGTTCAACGATCCGCCGCCGGCCGCCACCGGCATCGGCCACGCGCATCGCACCGGGCGGGTGCAACTGGTCGCGCTGTGCGCCGCCGCGCCGGCGGTCGCATTGGAAAACCCCCGCCAGATGCCGGCCTGGCGCTACCCGCGCGACTACGGCCCGGTGTCGCCGGGCTTCTCGCGCGGTGCGTTGCTGGGCGATGGCGCGCGCCTCCTGGCCTCGGGTACCGCGAGCATCGTCGGACACCGCTCGCTGCACGAAGGCGACGTGCGCGCGCAACTGCGCGAGGCGCTGGCCAACCTGGAGGCGCTGCTGGGCGAAGCCGTCACCCGCGGCGGCCCGCGCTTTGCGCTGGCCGCGCCCGAGGCGCTGCGCGTGTACCTGCGCGATCGCGACGATCTGGACGCGGTACGCGAGGCCGTGACCGCCGCCGGCGTGCCGGACGGACGGGTCGTCTACCTGCTGGGCGACATCTGCCGGCGCGAACTGCTGGTGGAACTGGAAGGCGTGTTCGCGCCGGCGTAGACGAAAGTCAGCGCGCCATGCGCATGCGCTGGCGGATTTCCAGCCCGCGCTCGGTCAGCAGCACGTCGGCTTCGGCATGCTCGATGTGGCCGGCGTAGCTGGCTTCCATGATCTCGGCGTTGAGGAGCAGCCCTTCGCGCACCTCCTCGGGCATCGTCTCGGCCGCCTCGCGCATCAGCTTGGCGATCTGGATCATGAAGCTGCCGCGATAGGCCATGTGGAACAGCGGCTGGCGGCGGCCGTCGGCCTTCAGGTAGGCCGGCAGGCGGCGCGCCTGGTCGCTGCCGATGCCGATGCCCAGCGCGGTGGGTTCCATCGCCACGAACACCGGCTCGGACGTGATTTCCGCAAGCTCGTCCAGCGCCAGTCGCTGCGGCGCGGCGCCGGGCTGGAGATCGAGCGAAGCCAGTTGCGGCAGGAAGTTGCGCGCCATCGCGATCAGCCCGGCGGCATTGTCCGAGCCGATCACCACCTGTCCGCCGATGTCCTCCAGCTTCTCCTCGGCGAAGTTCACCGAGAAGCGGTCCAGCGCCAGCAACAGGCTGCTGGCCATCGGCCCCGCGGCATAGAAGGCCGGGTTGTTGAGGCTTTCGCGCGCCGAGGCGGCGGCGGCGTTCAGGCCGGTCAGCGCCGGGCAGGTCCACGGCGCCTTCGCGGTGGCGGCGGCGTACTTGTTGGCCAGCGCCGGCAGCGCGGTGGCCTTGAAGGCGAAGCTGACCGCGATCTGCGCATCCGCCGCCGCTTCCAGGCCGGGCGTGGGCGCGTTGAGCGTCATCAGGTCCTGCGCGATGGCCTGCGAGGTTTCGATCCGGGCGATGGCTTCCATGCCCGCATCGTCGATGTGGGTGTAGCCG
>JBBCJS010000039.1:0-31105 GCA_037190825.1 Chiayiivirga flava | reverse complement strand
AGGCGGATCTGGACGGCGACGGCATCGGCGATGCCTGCGACGCCGACGTGGACGGCGACGGAACCGACAACGGCCAGGACAACTGCCCGTGGGTGCCCAACCCGGATCAGGCCGATACCGATGGCGACGGTGTGGGAGACGCCTGCCAGGACGATGCGGACGGCGACGGCGTGGACGACGACCAGGACAACTGCCCGCTGGTGCCCAACCCCGGCCAGGGCGACATCGACGGCGACGGCCTGGGCGATGCCTGCGACGACGATGCCGACGGCGACGGGGTGCCGAACACCTTCGACAATTGCCCCTTGGAGTTCAACCCCGGCCAGGAGGACGAGAACGGCAACGGCATAGGCGATGCCTGCGAGGGCATCTTCAAGGACGGCTTCGAGGAGGACGCGCCCGCCGCATTGCGTGCGCAGGCGCTCGCGCCTCCGCTGCGCGCTCCGCCGCTGCTCGTGGCGCGCACGACCCTGGGCTGCGCCGCCGCCCGACCGATGCTGCTTCCCTGATCGTGATCGAAAGCCGAAACGACGACGGCCCGGGAAATTCCCGGGCCGTCGCGTATGGCGCGGACCTTCGCCGTGAAACCGGCGACGGTCCGGTCAGTCCAGGTTGCGCCCGTGGAACAGTTCCTCGATCTCGCGCCGCAACTGCATCTCGATGCGCTGGCGCTCCTTGAACGAGAGGTTCTTGGCCTTTTCCTCGAACAGGTAGGTGTCCAGGTCGAAGTCCTTCAGGTGCATCTTGGTGTGGAAGATGTTCTCCTGGTAGACGTTCACGTCGAACATCTCGTAGCGGGTCTTGATGCCCTTGGCCAGGAAGTCCTGGATCGAGTTGATCTTGTGGTCGATGAAGTGCTTCTTGCCCTTCACGTCGCGGGTGAAGCCGCGCACGCGGTAGTCCATCACCACGATGTCCGACTCAAAGCTCTCGATCAGGTAGTTGAGCGCCTTGAGCGGGGAGATCACGCCGCACGTGGCCACGTCGATGTCGGCGCGGAAGGTGGCGATGCCGTTGTGCGGGTGGGTTTCCGGATAGGTGTGGACGGTGATGTGGCTCTTGTCCAGGTGCGCCACCACGCTCGCGTCCAGGTGCTCGCGCATCGCGCCGGGCAGCACTTCCTTGCCGGCCTGCTTCTTGTCGATGACCGGTTCCTCGGAAATGAGGATCGTCACCGACGCGCCCTGCGGGTCGTAGTCCTGGCGCGCGACATTGAGGATGTTGGCGCCGATGATCTCGGCCACGTCCGACAGGATCTGGGTCAGGCGCTCGGCGTTGTAGGCTTCGTCGATGTACTCGATGTAGCGCTGGCGCTGATCCTCGGTGATCGCGTAGCAGACGTCGTAGATGTTGAAGCTCAGCGCCTTGGTGAGATTGTTGAAGCCCTGGAGCTTCAGGCGCGGCAACGGTTTGACCACCGGACTTTCCTTGGGAGGGGGCGAAAGAGCGCGGATTATCGGACAAACCGGGCACAGAGCGAAATGCGACCCTGAACGCAGCGCGTGCCACGCGCCTTTGAACGCCTCGTCCGCATGGCTGTGCCGTCGTGAGGCAAGGCGCGCGCGGCAGCCGGGGCCGAACGTCCGCGCATCAAGCACGCGGCAGGCTTGGGCAAGACGGACGAGCGGGAAGGCGCGCAGAAGCGCATGACGCGCTCTGGATTGATCCGGGCGCGATGCGGCGCTTAAGCTAGGCTCATAGTACAGTCGGGGGACAGACGTGAGCATCGTCCATTTTCCATTGCAGGAAACCTTGCGCAAGCCGCAGCGGCCCGAGGCGCTGGCGCTGACCGAGCACACGGTTCCCCGCTTCCTCGCCCATTGCCACCGGCGTCGCTACGCGGCGCGCAAGGATGTGTTCCGGCCGGGCGACGCGGCCACGACGATGTACTACGTCGTCAGCGGCTCGCTCAGCGTGCTCAGCGAGGAGGACGAGGGCCGCGAGCTGGTGCTCACCTACATCAACGCCGGCGAGTTCGTCGGGGAAACCGGGATCTTCGTCAGCGCGCCGCAGCGCGAGGTGATCCTGCGTACCCGCACCGCCTGCGAGCTGGCGGAAATCGGCTACGACCGCCTGATCGCGCTTCTCAGCGGCAGCCTGCGCGAGGAGTGTCCGCGCCTGTTGTTCGCCATCGGCAGCCAGATCACGCGCCGCCTGATGCATGCCGGCCGCAAGGCCAGCCGCCTGGCTTTCATGGACGTGACCAACCGCATCGCCAACACCATCGTCGATCTGTGCCAGGAGCCGGACGCGATGTCGCACCCGGAGGGCACGCAGATCCGCGTGTCGCGGCAGGAGCTGGCCCGCATCGTCGGCTGCTCGCGCGAGATGGCCGGACGCGTGCTCAAGCAACTGGAAGAACAGGGCATGCTGCGCGCGCGCGGCAAGACCATCGTGGTGCTGGGCGAACGCCCGCACTGAATCGTCCCGCGGGGCTGGCCGAAAGCCTTCGCCCTCCTGCGCAGCGGGCATTGCGTCGATCTACGGGGCTGCCGATGGGATGGGGCGATACTGCGCTCCGTTGTTCGACCGTCAGTCCTCCGCCACCACCCGGCCGCGCCCGCGCTCCTTGGCCTGGTAGAGCCTGCGGTCGGCTTGGGCGACGATGAAGTCCGGCGTGTCGCCGGGCCGCAATTGCGCCACGCCGATGCTGACCGAACAGGCCAGGAGGCTCCCATCGGCCAGTGTGGCCGGGCTTTGTACGATGCCGCTCACGAGCGCGCGCAGATGCGTGGCGGCGGTATCCAGCGCGAGGCCGGGCAGGAGCAGAAGGAACTCTTCGCCGCCATAGCGCGCGATGTCGTCGGGCGCGACGAATCCGGCCTGGGTCATCAGCGCGCAGACGTGGCGCAGCATGGTGTCGCCGACCTCGTGGCCGTGGGCATCGTTGATGCGCTTGAAGTGGTCGATGTCCAGCAGCGCCACGCACAGCGGCACGCCGGAGGCCTTCGCGGCCCGCACCGCCTGGGCCAGCCGCGCCTCGCCGGCACGACGGTTCGCCAGCCCGGTGAGGTCGTCGTGCGTGGCCTGCCACGCGAGCTGGCGCAGCAGCGAGTCGCGCTCGCGCCCGGCCTGCTGGAGTGCGTCGTTCTTGGCGCTCAGTTCGTGGGTTCGCTCCTCGATGATGCGCGTGAGCGCGGCCTGGCGGCGGCGATAGCTGGCCGAACGCCAGGCCAGCAGGGCCAGGATCGCGGCGGCCAGTCCGAGCAGGGCCAGCGCGAAGAACCACGGCTGGCGCCAGTACGGCGGCAACTGCTCCAGTTCCAGCGTGGCGGTGGGGATGTCGCGCAGCGCGTCCCAGTCCACCGGGGCCATCGCCGCCTGCACTTCGAAGCGCAACGGGCCGGGCGGCAGGTTGGTGAAGACCGCCTCGGTGTCGTTGTCCGCATCCACCCAGTCGTGGTCGAAGCCGGCCATGCGGTAGCGGTAGCGCACGCCGAGCGGGTCGCGGAAGTGCAGGCCGACGTAGCGCACCACCACGCGCCGGGTGCTCGGGGCAAGGACGTGGCGCGTTGTCGGCGACAGCGGCTGCGCGTCGGCCTGGAGGCTTTCGATCCGTACCGGCACCGGGACGCGGTTGCGCGCGGCGGCGGCCTCCGGGTCGATCACGGCCACGCCGAGCGCGGTCGGCAGCCACAGGCGGCCTTCGCCATCGAAATCCCCGGCCGGCCCGCTGCCACCGTTGCACTGGCTGCTGGGCATGCCGCTGGCCTGGCCGAGGACATCGACCGACAGCGTGCCGCGCTGGCCCGCGTCGATCTCGTCCAGTTGCGCGGGGTCGATGCGGAACGCACCCCGGTTGCTGCACAGCCATAGCGCGCCCTGGCGGTCCTCGAGCACGCGGAACAGGGTGTCGTTGGGCAGGCCGGCGCGGCGGTCGTAGAGAGTGAAGCGTCCATCGCGCAGGCGCAGCAGGCCATGCTCGGTGCCGATGAAGGCGGTGCCGTCGCCGGTTTCCAGCACGTCGAAACTGCCGATGCCGGGGAAGCCGCTTTCCGGGAGCCAGCGTTGCATGCGTTCGTCCGGGTGCCAGCGCATCAGTCCGTTGGCCAGCGCGATCCAGAGGCCGCCATCGCGCGCGGGCGCCAGGCCGCGTACGAAGCTGCCCGGTTGCCCCGGCTGGTCGTCGATGCGCTCCATGCGCCCGTCCGGGTGGCGTCGCGCCAGCCCGTTGGTGGTGCCGATCCACAGGCTGCCGTCATCGGTTTCGTACAGCGCGCGCACGTGGCGCGCCGGCGATCCGTGTTCGGTCGAGATCGCGCGGATGCCACCGCCGTCGGCCGGAAGATGCAGTGCGCCACGGTCGTAAGTGCCGACCCACAGGCCACCGTCGCGCGCCTGCGCCAGCGCCAGCACCGAGGAATCGAACCCGTGCAGCGGCACCGGCTCGAACCTGTCGCCGCGCCAGCGGTCCAGGCCGCGCGCATGCCCGACGTACAGCGTGCCGTCGTCGTGTCGCAGGATCGTGCGCGGGTAGTTGTCGCCCAGGCCCTGCGCGGTGTCCAGTCCGAAGGCCGGCGCATCGGCGATGCGGTACAGCCCGTTGGTGGTGCCCGCCCACAGCAGACCTTCGCGATCCTCCATGAGTGCCTGGCTGCTGCGTCCCTGGAAGCCGAGGCTGGCGTCGATGGTTTCAAGTCCGTCGCGGTGATGGCGTACCAGGCCGCCGGTCGAGATGCCCAGCCAGAGTGCGCCGTCGCGGTCCTCCAGCAGCGATTCGACCTGTTCGGAAAGCAGCCGGCGCGCCGGCGCGTCGCCTTCCAGCACGAACGCGCCGTGGTCGCCGCCGACCACCAGGCTGCCGTCTTCGCGCCGCAGCAATGCGCGGATGTGCGTCCCGCCCAGGCCGCGTTCGCGTCCCCGATCCACCAGCCGTCCGTCGCGGAAAGCGAACAGGCCGCGCTCGCTGCCGATCAGCATGCCGTCCTCGCCCGCATCCAGCAGGGCGTACACCGAACCCTGCGGCAGGTCGTGCCCATCGAGGCTTTCCAGGCGCCCGTCCGGCCATAGCCGCCAGGCCGAGCGGTCGGTGCCGATCCACAGGCTGCCATCGTGCGCGCGCGCCAGCGAGATGACGCGCAGACGCCGTTCCCCCGTCGGTTCCAGGCGCGACCAGACGCCATCGGCCAGCCGCACCACGCCATGCTGCGCGGTGCCGAACAGCAGCGCGTCGTCGGTATCGCGCAGGATCGTGCGCACACCGGCCAGCGGGATGCCGGGGATGCTGCGTTCGTCGAAGGCGGTGAAGTGGCGCCCGTTGAAACGCGCCGCGCCTTCCCAGGAGCCGATCCACAGGTAGCCGTCGCGATCCTGCGACACGGCATGCACTAGGTTGTGCGGCAGCCCGTCCTCCATCGTCCAGGCCGTGACCAGGTATTCGCTGACGCGGTGGGCGGGATCGAGCGCAGGCGCCGCGCCGGATCCAAGCGAGAACACTAGGACCAGCCCGAGCAGCCTTTCGGCAAAGCGGTTCAGTTTCACTGCTCCGTCGCGGAGAAATGGGCCAGTATGCCGTCATTCCCGCGGTGAATGGATCACGCCGGGTTTCGCTGGATCGCCAAGTCTTTCCGGCTTCAGCCGGCGAACAGCCGCGCCAGCTCCTCGCCCGGATCGGGCGCGCGCATGAAGGCTTCGCCGACGAGGAAGGCGTCGATGCCGGCCTCGCGCATCCGCGCCACGTCGGCGGGGCCGAGGATGCCGCTCTCGGTGACGATGCGGCGCCCGTCCGGCACGATGGCCTTGAGCGCGAGGGTGGTGTCCAGCGACACCTCGAACGTGCGCAGGTTGCGGTTGTTCACGCCCAGGATCAGGCCCCTTGCCGCCGGCAGCGCCAGTGCGCGCGCCATCTCGGCGGCATCGTGCACTTCCACCAGCACGTCCAGCCCGATCGACAGCGCCAGCGCCGCCAGTTCGGAAAGGCGCGCGTCGTCGAGCGCGGCGACGATCAGCAGGATGCAGTCCGCGCCCAACGCGCGCGCCTCGTGCACCTGGTAGGCATCGACGGTGAAGTCCTTGCGCAGCACCGGCAGCGAACACGCGGCGCGCGCCTGTCGCAGGTAGGCGTCCGCGCCCTGGAAGAAGTCCACGTCGGTCAATATGGAAAGACACGCCGCGCCGCCGGCCTCGTAGCTCGCCGCGATCTGCGCCGGATCGAAATCCGGCCGGATCAGGCCCTTCGATGGGCTGGCCTTCTTCACTTCGGCGATCACCGCCGGCGAACCCTGTGCGATCTTCCTCTCCAGCGCGGCGGCAAAACCGCGCGGTGGCGGGGCGGCACGGCAGCGGGCGATCAGTTCGTCCTGCGGCACGCTCCCGCGGCGCGCCGCCACTTCCTCGGCCTTGCGGGCGAGGATCCTTGCCAGGATGTCGCTCATGCCTGCTCGCCCTTCAGCCGCTGCGTGGCCGCGATGAACTGATCCAGCTTGGCGCGCGCCGCGCCGCTGGCGATGACCTGCCTTGCCTGCGCGATGCCATCGGCGATGGAGACGGCGCGCCCCGCCGCGTACAGCGCCGCGCCCGAGTTCAGCGCCACGATCTCGCGCGGCAGGCCGCCCGCGTTGTCCAGCGCCTCCAGCAGCATTGCGCGCGACTGCGCCGCATCGTCCACGCGCAGGTTGCGGCTGGCCGCCATCGCGATGCCGAAGTCTTCCGGGTGGATCTCGTACTCGCGCACCACGCCATCGCGCAGTTCGCCCACCAGCGTGCCGGCGCCGAGCGAAATCTCGTCCATGCCGTCGCGCCCCCATACCACCAGCGCGCGCTGCGCGCCGAGGCGTTGCAGCACGCGCACCTGGATGCCGACCAGGTCGGGATGGAACACGCCCATCAGGATGTTCGGCGCGCCGGCCGGATTGGTCAGCGGCCCGAGGATGTTGAAGATCGTGCGCACGCCCATCTCGCGCCGCACCGGCGCGACGTTCTTCATCGCCGGGTGATGGATCGGCGCGAACATGAAGCCGATGCCGGTTTCTTCGATGCACCGGGCCACCTGCGCCGGTTGCAGGTCGATCGCCGCGCCGAGGGCTTCGAGCACGTCCGCGCTGCCGGAACTAGACGACACGCTGCGGTTGCCGTGCTTGGCCACCTTCGCCCCGGCCGCCGCCGCCACGAAGATGCTGGCGGTGGAAATGTTGAACGTGTGCGCGCCATCGCCGCCCGTGCCCACCACGTCGACGAAATGCTCGCTTCCGGGCACCTCCACCCTGGCCGCGAACTCGCGCATCACCTGCGCCGCGCCGGCGATCTCGCCCACGGTTTCCTTCTTCACCCGCAAGCCGGACAGGATCGCCGCCGTCATCACCGGCGACACCTCCCCGCGCATGATCTGCCGCATCAGCCCGACCATCTCGTCGTGGAAGATTTCGCGGTGCTCGATGGTGCGCTGGAGCGCTTCCTGTGGGGTGATGGTCATGGGAATGCGAAGAAGGATGTGGCGTGGGAGCCGCCCATTGTAAGGCCTGGGACTCCATGTTCCCTCAACCAACGGGCACTGCACCTCATCTTCACTCGGCGGTATGGACTGGGTGGTCGGTCGAACATCGGGGCCAACTTTGCTTCGAAGTTCCGAAGCTGGATGCGGGTGTGCGATATGCCTGCCGGGTGAGGGTGGAATCGGCGGCAGGCTACATGCGGGTGCCGTACAGCGCTCCCACCGTCGCGATGTCCCTCTGGCTCAACAGGCCGGGGTTGTTCCAGTCCTTATTGCAGTAGTTCATGATCGACTGCGGATCGTAGTCCGTGACATTTCGATCCGGGAACGTGCCCTGGTGTCTGCCGCGGCACCATTCGGGCGCATCGCCGCGATTCTGTTCGTGGGTCAGCCCCAGCGCGTGGCCGAATTCGTGGACGGCAGTGGCGCGGATGCACGTTTCTTGCCGGCTGACGCAGTCGCTGTCGCTGGAGAAATCCCGCCGCAGCAGCATGCCGTAGCGCTTGCCGGCAAGGTGCTGGCCCAGCGCGCTCGTTTCGGCCATGCTCATCCGCACGCCGATCCGAATTCCGCCCGTGTCCGCAGGTGTGCATTCCCGCCAGCCGTGAAACGACACCATGCCGTGGCGTGCCCAGGTCGTTGCGACTGCATCCTTCACCCAGTCACGGAAAACGTGACTGGATTCGGCAAGGTTCTCCCAGCACACATCGATCGGCTTTTCGCCGCCCGGCGTCCAGCCCGGCTTGCGCCAGATGGCCGACTCCTGGACGGCGCCGAACGGATAGACGCGCAGCACCATGCCATCGACATGGGCGAGGCGGAACTGCGCCGTCTCGATGTGTGCCAGGGGCCGTTCCGATGACTGCTGCTCTGCATGCCACCACCACGCACCGCTCGCGGCGACCGCCAATGCCACCCCGGACAATCCGATCCTTCCCCATTTCATGTTCAGGCTCCGACACGGCGGTCATTGACCGGGCTGGTTCAGCGCTTCTTCTGCCTGGCGCACTCGGAGCTGAGCCTCCAGGAGTGCAAGGCGGGCATTCAAGCGGGCGGTTTCCAAGTTCGTCTCCTGAGCCGAGCCGTCCTGGCTCAACTGGAGCCTGAGGTCTTCGATAGTCTTTTGGCGTTCCAGGCGGGCGATTTCCACATCCAGTTCGTTCAGTTCCGCCTGACGCTTTGCTTCCTTCTCGTTCTTCTTGTGTGCCTCGCGGGCATCCCGATAGGCGACGATCTCGTCCAGACCCGAAGCCAGGGCGCCGGAGAGTGCCTTCCCGCGAGCGGCTTTCTCGTCGTAGGTGAATTTGGAAAGGCTGCCGTTCTCGCGAAACGCCACGCTCAGAGCGTTGTTCTGGAAAGCGCCATTGGTCATGGGAAGGACTCTCAACGGGCCCAGCTGTGGCGCGAGCACACTGGTATTGAGCAGGCTCTGCGAAGCGGTGCTGGCGTTGCAGAAGGCCGGATCACGGTGGTGGCAAACGATCAACTGCGCGGGCACGGGGTTACGGTAATAGAGCCCGGACAGCTCGCTGGAATTGACCTTCTCCATGTCGCAGCCGCTGGTTTTCGTTTCACAGATGCTCTGGACTGCGACGCCAGTCGAAGCGCTCAGGGTGATGCTGAACTCCAGGGCGAGCTCCAACTCTCCCCGCGTGATGCTCCCTGAAGCTGTCGGTCCGCCTTCACCCATGCCGTTGCCGTTGTGAATACCGCGATTGATGGCCAGCATGCCAGTCATGATGCGGTTCAATGTCCGGTCGCTGGCGACCAACACGGCGGAGTCGTCCTGCGCATGCTTCGGCCAGACAATCTGTTCGCTGACGGTCAACGCTTCCAGGATTTCTCCGATTCGCCGGTCCGACGCAGCCACCTTCTTGCTGTATGCCTGCGTCATCTCTTGGGCCTTGCGCAGCTCTGCCTTTCCTTCTTCGGTGAGCGCGCCGATGCCGGCCAGTCGTTCCAGGTGCGCCACCTTGGCATTGGTTTCTACCAGCGCTTCGGTCTTGGCCTTGAGGTCGGCCTCGAGCTCCTCGAGCATGCGAAGGATGGCGATCGTGGTCTGGCTGCATTGATATCGCGCTTCGCCGTGGCCGGCGAGTGCGGCATCGCCGGCGCTCGGGACGCCCTGGATCAGGCTGAGCAGGCTGATGCTCGATTTGACGATGTCGCCGATGATGGCGCCGGTCTGGTCTTCAGCCGATGCGTTGAAGCTCTTGATGACGCCGTTGTCGTAGGTCTCCAGCGTCATTGAGCTGGTTTTGCTCCATCCCGCCAGTGCGCGGTAGTCCAAAACGAAGCTTTCGCCCAGAACATAGTGCGGCTCCGCATTGACCTTGGTGCGGAAGCGGATCGCTACGACCGGCACGCCGTCGATCTCGTCGACGCACTGTATCAGCGTGTGATCGACCTGAAGCTTGAACTGGAGCATCGGCAGGCCGTACTCCACGCCGATACGGGCTTTTTCCGTTTTGCCGCTTTCGATGTATGCCCCCTGGCCATCGGGCCTCACCTCCAACTGGGTTTTGCAGCCTGCAAGCAGCAGCATCAGCCCGGCACAGCTCGTCGCCAGCATTCGCCTGTTCATCAGCTTTCTCCTGGAATTTCCGGATGGTTTGTTTCTGTTCCCGAATGGCTTCGGTACCCGGCGAGCGCCGGAATCATGCGTCCGGGTGACGGACGCATTGACAAGGAGAGAAGAGAAGTCGGGTTGTCTCAGGTACCGCATACGGCTTCGTCGTCCTCGGCGGGTGGCACTGCGCCAAGCCTCGCGGCAAACTGGTCCGGCGCCGGGGGTGCGGCGCGTCGAGGGAATGCCATGCATCAGGGGAATCGGGGGGCGGCCGATGGAATGTCGGTGGCGGAGATGGTCGCTGCGATCGCGGCGGGGAGTCCCACGGCGGAGCGGGCCTTCGTCGTGCGCTATCAGCGCGGCGTCACGGTGCTGGTCCGGCGGCATTGCCGGCCCAACGATCCGGACGTGCCGGATCTGGTGCAGGACGTCTTGGCCGCCGTGCTGGAGCGGTTGAGGAGCGGATCGCTGCGCGACGCCGAAGCGCTGGCCGGCTACGTGCAGACGAGCGTGGTGCGCATGACCGCGAGCGAGTACCGCCGCCGGGCGCGGCGCGACGAACTGCACGCGCAGGCGGCGCGGGAATCCGAGCCGGCCGAGGACGACACCGTGCTGCGGCTGGACCGCCATCGCCGCGATCGCCTCGTCCGGGAGCTGGTCGGCCAGCTCGCCCAGCCCCGCGACCGCGAAGTGCTGCGCCGCTTCTACCTGGAGGAAGAGAGCAAGGAGGATGTCTGCGCCGCGCTCGGCATCGACCCCGGCCACTTCCACCGCGTCGTATTCCGCGCCCGGCAACGGCTGAAGGAGTTGCTGGAAGGCGCCGGCATCGGTTCCAGCATCGCTGGTGAGACAACCGCCTCCCTGGAGACACCTGTATGAGCAACGACGCGCCCACCCCACGGGTTGACTTCATGAGCGAAGGGGATCGGGCCATGCCGGCTTGGCTGGAGGATGCCTGGATGCAGCGCTACCTGGATCGCGAACTGTCGGATGCGGAAACGCACTGGTTCGAAGGCTATTGCCTGGAGCGCGATCACCTGCTGGCGCGCATCGAGGCCGATCTCGAAGTGCGCGACCTGCTCGATGCCCACCGCGACGTGCTGCGGGAGCCGGCGCGCACGCCGGAGCCCTCGCGCGGACGGGCCTGGCTGCGGCCGGCGGCGGCCGCAGCCGCGTGCCTGGTCCTGGGCCTGGCCATCGGCAGCCTGGCGCCGCTTGGGACGGGTTCGCCCGACCTCGCCGCGCCGGAGCCCAACGTGACCCGCCTGATGTTCGATACCTACCGTGGCGCCGAATCGGCGGTGCGCGTGGATCACGCCGCAAGCCGTTCGGCCATGGTGCTGCTCGATGTGGCGGTTCCCGACCAGGCCGAGGCGATCGCTCTGCACCTGGGCGATGCGCGCATCGACGGGCTGCACGCGAGCAGCGACGGCTTCGTCTCGGCCCTGATACCGCGAGACGCGCTGCGCTCGCGGCGACTGAGCGTCACCTATTCATTGCACGGTGCCACGGTCGAGCGCGAGCTGGCCGTGCCGGAGCGATGGGAATCCCCACCTTGAGACTGGAAGGAGTGCGTCATGAGCGGCAAACACCTATCCGTTGCATCCCTCTGCGCCGCCATGGCGCTGACGCTGTCCTGTGGGACGATGCCGTCCGGTAAGGCGGCGCCGTCCGCTGCGCCGGCGCTGGCTTGGGAAGAATGTCCGATCCGGCACAGCGGGTACCCCATACCGCTGGATATCTCCAAGTTCCCCGAATGCGTGGACGTGCGCCATATCGACACCCAGGAGGTGCTGGTACTGCCCGAGGAGGGTGATCTCTTTCTTACCCAGTGTCCGGCGATCATCGATCACGTCCTGCTCACCCATTGCGGCTCGGAATGCAAGCTGGTCCCGGAGGCGCTGCACGACAAGGGGAGGCTGACCGTCACGCGCAACGACGAGGGCCACCTGGTCCTGGCGCATACACGTGTGGATGAAGAGGGTAAGGAATGGCCCGTTTTCAAGGACGCGCTGCTGAAGCCTACGGAAGTGGGGCCGGAGGGGGCCAGGAAGCTGATCGGATACCACACGGAGGTGGAACTGCCGGGCGTCCCCGGTCCGGTGCTCTATCACGTCTACCTGCGCTATCACGCGAAGGAGCACGACGGCAAGAGGACGTTGTACAAGTACTACGCCGTCGAGGTGTTCGAGAACACGCCCGAGTGCCGCGCCGAGGTGCCCGGTGCCGAGGCGGCGGTGAAGCCCTGCGACAGCCTGGTGGCCCGGATGAAAAAGCCGGGCCAGCTACCCTCCGGCGGCGGCGGTGAACCCCCGCCGAGGTAGACACCGTGACCGGATTCGCAGCCGTGCGTCGACTCCTATCCGTGGCGGCCGGTTGGCTTCTGCCGTTGCACGCGGCCCTGGCGGGAATCGTCTCGCCGGTCCTGGAATGCACGCACCCACCTGCCGAATACGCCATGCCGGCCGACGGCCTGACGCTGACGTCGGCCGCCGTCGAGCCGATGTGGGTGCGCCTGGAGGAACGTGGCCATGGGCTGGTGCCGAGGGCGGACGGGATCGAGATGCTGTCCGTCCCGGTGCCGTTCCGCTTCGGATTCCATTACGTGCTTCTGCCGCCCGGCGCCTCCGTGCGCCTGCATGCGTCCTCCGGATCGGCGGCCAAGGTGGCGGTCGCGCCTGATTGCCAAGCCGATCGCTCCGCGTCCTCGCCGCTCGGCTGGATGCGGGACGCCGCGGCGCTTTCGCCGCAACGCTTCCTGAGCGCGGAAGAGACCGAGGCCGGACTGGCGCGGCTTGCGGTTCTCGGGAAGGCGGCATCGGGTCCGGCCGAGCGCGCGCTGGTGGCGCATCTGCGCGCCCAGACCCTGCTGCTCGGCGGGCGTTCGGCCGATGCGGCGGATGGATTCGCCGCGGCCGGCGTGGCCTGGCTGCGCGCCGGCGACGCGGCCCGCGCGCGTGTTGCCGCCGTCGGCCAGGTCGAGGAATTGCTGAGGCTGGGGCGCCACGCCGAAGTGCCCGCCCTGGTCGATCCCATTGCCGACGACACTGCCGATCGCGACTACTTCGCGGCGCGGCTGAAGCTGTCCGGCTGTCTGGCGCTGCGCTATGCCGGGCGCATGGACGAAGCGCTGCCGTGCTTTGCGCGCGGCGTCGCGCGCATGCGGGCGTTGAACGAGACATTGGATGCGGTCAGCGCCATGCAGGACATGGCCGACGTGCGCCGCTTCCTGGGGGACATGGCGGGCGCCGAGGCGCTGGGCCACGAAGCGCTGGAGATGGCCGATGGCCCGCAGATGCAGGTGCATCGCGGACGCATCGCGTTGATGCTCGTCGAGCTGGCCGAAGACCGCGGCGACATCGAGGCGACTCTCGCCTGGCTGGATCGCGCGCTGGTCGAATTCGCCTCGGCCAACGCCGTGCGCTGGGAGGCAAACGCGCTCCTGGCCGCCGCCGATTTCTACATCGCGCTGGAAGCGCTCGAGGAGGCGTCCGACCTGATCGGGGCGGCCATGCGCAGGCTTTCCGCGCGCGATGCGCCGGCCCGCGTGGCGGCCGCGCAGGTGCGCCAGGCACGGATCGCGCTCGGCGCGCGCCGCTTCGATCGCGCCGGGGATGCGCTCAGGGACGCGGAGGAAACCCTGGCTCGCCTGGAGATGCCGGCCGAACTGGATACGGTCAGAGTGCTGCAAGCCCATCGGCAGATGCTGCTCGGCGACGCGGCCGCGGCGCAGGCCCTGCATCGGACACGGGATGCCGGTCAGACGATCAACCAGCGCGAATGGCGCCTGCTCGAAGCGGAAATCGCCGCGGCACTGGGCGACTGCGGCCGGGCCGGGCCCCTGCTCGAAGCCATGGCCGGCGCCGGCCTGCTCCTGGCGCAGGAAATACGTCGCCTGGAGGCGTCCGCGCGCTGCCTGGTCGCCCAGGGCAGGCAACGGGAAGCCCACGTCCTGCTGGGCCTGGGGGCCGAAAAGGTGGGGAAGGTCGCCCGGCATGTCCAAAGCGGCCTGCTGCGGCAGATGCTGGCGCCGCACGTGGTCGCTCTGCGGCGCGCGGCCTATGCGCTCGGCGCGGTCGTTCCAGCCGGCACGCGGGCGGATGCCGCCGAAGCCTGGAACTGGCTCCAGTACGAGAGCGAAGTGCGCCTGGGCGGAATCCGTGCGCCGTCCGGCGCCGCGCTGGAAGACTTCGACGCGCACGTGGCTAAGGTCTTGTTGCGCGGCACCGATGCCAGGGACGCCGAGCGCGGCGGCAGCGCCCGTTCGCTCCTGGCTGCGTTGTCGCAGGCGACGCCCGCGGCGCAGCGGGAGCACGACGATTTCACCAGGCCGCGACTGGCCGATCTGCAACGGCGCCTGGACCCCGACGCCCTCTTCCTGAGCCTGATAGAGGCGGGTCCGCGCTCGCAGTTGGTGTGGGTCGCGCGCGATGGCGCCGGTGTGCTCGCCGCGGCCGATCCGGCGCAGTGGCGGCATCGCGCCGACCGCCTTGCGCAACTGGCGGCCGATCCGGCCACGCCGGTGAACCAGGTGCGGCGACAAGCCGCGGAACTGGCCGGCATCGTGCTGCCGCCCTCCGGCCTGCCGGTACCGCGGCAACTGTGGGTGGATGCTTCCAGCCCGCTCGCATCGCTGGCCTGGCCCTTGCTGCCCTGGCCGGGCGCGCAACCGCCCGCACAGGAGACGATGCGGGTTTCCCTGGTCCACGCGCGGCTGTTTTCGTCCGGATCGCGACTGGCGCCGGCCGATGTCGAAGTCTTCACCTCCAGCGGCCGGGCCGAGGATTCGCAGGAAGACCTGTTCAACGCCGGCAGCGAGCCGGCCCTCATCGCACGCGCGATGTCCCCGCACGGGCGGCAGGTCCGCCCGCTGGCCGGCGGCAGCCGCGTGGCGCTGATCGAAGCGTTCGAGCGGCCGCGCTCCTGGCTCCACATCGCCTCGCACGGCAGCGCGGATGCCACGCGCCTGGGGTATGCGGGGGTCTGGCTGGACCGTTCCGGCGATGCCGCCGGGGCGCCGGCGTTCGTCAGTTCGCTCGAAATCCTGGCGCGCGGTGCCGACAGCGAACTGGTCGTGCTCAACGCCTGCCGGCTGGCGGACCAGTCCGCGCGCTGGTCGAGTTTCGCCGAGGCGGTCGCGCGCGCCGGCGCCCGCAACGTCGTCGCCGCGCGCTGGCAGGTCAGCGACGGCGCCGCGACGACCTGGGTTCCCGCGTTCTACGACGCCCTGGCGCACGAGGGCGACGTCGGTCGCGCCCTGGCGGCCGCCCAGGGGCGATTGCGGGAATCGCGCAGCTATCGCCATCCCGCCTATTGGGCGTCGTTCGTCCATTTTGGAAGTCTTTGAACCCAGGAGAACGCACGTGTCCGATCTGTATCGCTTCGATTCGAACGAGGGGGTGTGGTACATCGAAACCCCCGATGGGCCGACCCGGCTCGGCGGCGGATTCGTCGATCGGTTGAGCGCCGAAGAGGAGGCCGCATGGGCACCGTCGAGCAAGATCCTCATCGACAAGGCCGTGTCCACGCGCGCCTATTCGCTGTTGCCGGCCGCGCATTCCAATCGCGATCGACTGAGCCAGCCGCCGCGCCGTCAGGGCGGGCGCGGTACCTGCACCAGCTTCGCCTTCGTCTCGGCGCTCGAGGCCAGGCTGGCGGCATTGGGCTGGCGCGAGATCCTCTCGCCGCAATACGCGAGCTGGGTGTTCACCGCATTGGAGGATCCGCCGCGCAATTGGTGCGAGGACTATATTCGCTTGTGCGATGCGGTCAGGTGCTTGTTGGTGCATGGCATCTGCCGGGAGGCGCTATGTCCCTACCAACGGACGACCGGCGAATGGTGCGAAAAAGAAGGGCCTTTGCCCGAAGCGCACGCCGATGCCCGCTTCCGGGTCGCCGAGGCCAGCGTGATCCCGAAGTGGTCGGGACGGGACGAGCCGCACGGCACCCTCAGCGACATCGACACGCTGAAGCGTCTGATCTGGCATGGCTATGACATCGTGATTTCCGTGCACAGCCAGTTCGGGAAAGTGCTGGTCGGCGACAGGGTTCATCATCCGGATTACATCGAAGGCAAGCCTCGGGAGCCCCCCTGCGGCTTCCCGACGCATGCGATGCTCGTGGTCGGTTATGGCAGGGACGGGGACTACGACTACTTCGAATGCCGCGACAGCGCGGGCCTGGGCAAGGACTATGCGCACCAGGGGCATCTTCGCCTGTCGCGGGAATTCGTGGAGGCTTACGCGACGTACGGGGTCGTGGTGCTGGAGGTCGCGGTGGATGCTCGCTGATCGTTCCAGCCCCGCATATGCGCGGATGCGTCCCGCGCGGCCTTGCCCCGTCGAAGGAAGCCCGCGCCGAAGTGTGTGAGTTCCCACTTCAAGGGATTCGGCAAGCCATGGCGGATAAATGCACTTCCCGCCATGGCGCCCGTCCGCCTCGTTGTCACTGGTCGAACACGCCACCTCGCGAGCGAAGAACGGTTCCACGGACTTGGGGTCGAGGCTGGAGAAGGATTACATGTGCGAGTGTCGGTTCGACGGGGCGGCCGCGCGGGCTTATCTCCCCGGGCACTGTCCGGAATCACGGTTGCAGCATGGACATGTATCGGGTGTGGCCGCTTTCGTTACGCTGCGTGCCTTGGGCAGCGCCTTGTGTTCTAGACCGGCGAAGCGCCGGGCGCTGGGGAATGCGCA
Organism: Chiayiivirga flava; assembly: GCA_037190825.1. GTDB lineage: Bacteria > Pseudomonadota > Gammaproteobacteria > Xanthomonadales > Xanthomonadaceae > Denitratimonas > Denitratimonas flava_A. Next base: position 14,412 of record JBBCJS010000039.1, on the reverse strand, counting down.
CTTCCGTTGTCAGTGAAGTGGTCAGGCTCGCGCACTGTTTAGAGCGATATCCGCGTTGGACTCGATTTCAACGACACCGGCTTCCTTCGCCTGACGATCCGCGTGGTACGAACTGCGCACCATGGCGCCGGAAGCCACATGCGAGAAGCCCATCTCCATGCCGATGCGTTCGAATTCCTTGTATTCCTCCGGCGTCCAGTAGCGCAGCACGGGGTGGTGGTGCGGGGTGGGCTGGAGGTACTGGCCGATGGTGATCATGTCCACGTCGTGGGCGCGCAGGTCGCCCAGGGTGCTTACCACTTCGTCGAAGGTTTCGCCCAGGCCGAGCATGATGCCGGACTTGGTGGGCACGTCCGGGTGCTGCGCCTTGAAGTTCTTCAGAAGGCGCAGCGACCAGTCGTAGTCCGCGCCGGGGCGCACGTCGCGGTAGCGGCCGGGGACGGTTTCCAGGTTGTGGTTGAACACGTCCGGCGGGGCGTGGGCGAGGATGTCCAGGGCGCGTTCCATGCGGCCCTTGCCGCGGAAATCCGGGGTGAGGATCTCGATGCGGGTGGCGGGGCTGAACTCGCGGATGGCGGTGATGCAATCGACGAAGTGCGATGCCCCGCCATCGCGCAGGTCGTCGCGGTCCACCGAGGTGACGACGACGTATTTCAGGCGCATGTCCTTGACCGTCTGCGCCAGGCGCAGCGGTTCGGCCGGGTCGGGCGGCTTGGGGCGGCCGTGCGCGACGTCGCAGAAGGAGCAGCGCCGCGTGCAGACTTCGCCCAGGATCATGAAAGTGGCGGTGCCGTGGCTGAAGCACTCGTGGATGTTGGGGCAGGAGGCTTCCTCGCACACCGTGACCAGCGCGTTCTCGCGCAGTTTGGCCTTGAGCTGCTGCACGGCGTTGCCGGTGGGGATGCGGACGCGGATCCACGAGGGTTTGCGCAGCGCGGGCGCGGCGGTGTCGAACTTGACCGGGCTGCGCCCGATCTTGTCCTCGCCCAGTTGCTTTTCGCCCATCACCATCAGCGGGATCGACTTGTCGGGAGCGGGGACGGCGGACATGTGGGCGGCTCTCTGGAACGTCTGAACAATGCGTCATTCCGGCTTTCGCCGGAATGACGCATGAAAGTACCTGTTGGAATTTTCTAACCCGAAGCAAGCTCCGGCGCGGGAACGGAAATGGGGACGAGGCGAAGCTGGCGGCACAGTTCGCGCACCAGCACCGGCAGCACGATGGCCGGCTGCGACGGGCCGCCCAAGTCTACCACCTGGGTAATGGCCAGCCCCTGGTATCCGCAGGGATTGATGCGTTGGTAGGGAGAAAGGTCCATTGCGATGTTGAAGGCCAGCCCGTGGAAGCTGCATCCGCGCCGCACGCGCAGGCCCAGCGCGGCGATCTTGGCGCCATCCACGTACACGCCCGGCGCGCCTTCGCGGCGTTTTCCGGCGATGTTCCATTCTTCCAGCGTGTCGATGATGGCCTGCTCGATGCGGCAGACCAGGTCGCGCACGCCGATGCCCAGGCGCCGCAGGTCGATCATCGGGTAGGCCACGATCTGGCCGGGGCCGTGGTAGGTGACCTGGCCGCCGCGATCCACCGGCACCACGGGAATGTCGCCGGGCGCGAGCACGTGCTCGGCCTTGCCGGCCTGGCCCTGGGTGAACACCGGGTCGTGTTCGACCAGCCAGAGTTCGTCGTCGGTATCGGCGCCGCGCGCGTCGGTGAAGGCCTGCATCGCGTGCCACACCGGCGCGTAGGGCTGGCGGCCCAGGTCGCGCACCAGCACGGAGCGCAGCGGGGCCGGGTCGGGCGAGTCGGGAATCAGACCGTCCACTTCACTTCCGGAGGGTTGCGCAGCGCGGCGTGCGCGGCGTCGTACTGGGCGCGGTCCCTGGCCTCGAAGGCGATGCGGACGGAGACGTAGCGGCCGCCGCTGGACGGGCGCACGGCGACCTTCTCGCGCAGCACGGTGACGCCGGCCGATTCGAGCAGTTCGGGCAGTTCGCGCTCCAGCCCGGCATCGGCCGCGCCCATCGCGGAAAGCTCGAACACGCCGGGGAACTGAAAGCCGTGGTCGGGGTTGTCGCTGTGGATGTCGGAGGTCGTGTTCATGCGCACATTATCGTGGTGAGCCGGGCGATTCCCAAGCGCCCTGCGGGGAACGCGGCGTTCACCGGTTCGCTTCTTTCCCCATCCGGGCGCCCGCCCAGCGCGCCAGCGCCTCGCGCCCGATCTTGGCGTTGTGGCGGATGTCCACCGGGAAGCGCGGGTGGAAGGCGATGCGGTGGATGCGCGCGGTGTGCGCGAAACGCTGGCCCAGGTTCATCAGCTCGGCCTCGATGCGTTCGCGCTCGCCCGGCGGCACCCCGGCTTCCAGTTCCACGCACAGCACGGGTGTTTGCGTGCCCTTTTCGCCCACGCCGACCAGCGCGCTGCGGCGCACGTCCGGGTGGGTGTTGAACACCGGCTCCACCTGCTCGGTGTAGAGCGGGCCATCGGTGGCCTCCACGCGCTGGCTCTTGCGGCCGCAGAACCAGAGGCGGCCTTCGTCGTCGCGCCAGGCCAGGTCCCCCATGCGATGCAGGATCCGCTGCGAGCCATCCGGCAGGGTTTCGCGGATCTTCGCGGCGGCGGTGGCCTGCGGGCGGGCGAAGTATTCGTCGGTGGCGCTGGGGCCGGCCACGACGATTTCGCCGATCCGGCCGGGCGGGACTTGCAGGTCGTCGCGCCATTCGGCGATCGGATCGTCGCTCACCGCGATCAGGCGCACTTCGTTCGGCGGCACCGGACGGCCGATGCAGGTGCCCGCGCCGGTCTCGGTGGCCGCGCGGGTGGTGCGCAATTGGCGGCCTTCGATGATCGCGACCGGCAGGCACTCGGTGGCGCCGTAGGGCGTGTAGATGCTGGCGTCCCCGGGCAGCATCGCGGCCATGCGTTCGACCACCTCCGGCGGCACCGGCGCGCCGGCGGACATCACCCGCGTCAGCGTGGTCAGCTTCACGCCGTGCGCGGCGCCGTGGCGGCTCAGGGTATCCAGCAGCGCGGGCGAGCCGAACATCTGGGTGACGCCGAAGCGTTCGATGGCGTCGATCAGCTTGCGCGGATCGGCATTGGCCGGGCGCGTGGGGTCCATGTCCGGGATCACGCTGGTCAGGCCGAGCGCCGGATCGAACAGGGCGAACGGCGGGAAGGTGGGAAGGTCCACGCCGCCGGGCGCGATGTCGAGCATCGCACCGAGCATGCCGACCTGCGCGACGAAGTGCCGGTGCCGGTACACCACGCCCTTGGGCACGCCGGTGGAGCCGGAGGTGAACAGGATCGCGGCCACGTCGTCGGGCGCGGTGCCGGCCATCGTGAAGGCATCGCCCGCGCTGGCCTGGAGCAGGCCGTCGAGCGTGTGCCCGCCCCAGAACCAGCGCCGCCCCACCGTCACCTTGATCCGGCAGCTCTTGCGCGCCCAGCCCAGCAGCGCGCGCGCCGCGTGCGCCAGCGGGATGCCGACGAAGGCTTCCGGCGCGGCTTCGTCCAGGCATTGGCGCAGTGCGCGCTTGTCGATGCCCGGATCGATCAGCACCGGCACCGCGCCGGCCTTGAACAGCGCGAACATCAGCAGGAACAGTTCCGGCGAGGGCCGCACCATCAGCGCGGTGCGGGTGCCGCGCACGATGCCGGCGCGCGCCAGCGCGGCGGCGATGGCGTCGCTGCGCGCGTCCAGTTCGCGGTAGGAAAGTTCGATGTCGTAGCGCACCCGGCCATCGGCTCCGATACCGGCCGGGCAGCGGATGGCGATGGCTTCGGGGCGTTCGGCGGCCATGCGGGGCAGCGCGCCGGCGATGTTGCAGGGCAGGGTGCTGGGGGCGGTTTCCATCCCGCAAGTGTAATGGCGGCGCCGTGGCGCAACCCGGTACAGTGGCGGGACGTTCCTGCCGGAGACGCCCATGTTCCGCATCCTCGTCGCCAGCGCCAAGGGAGGCGTCGGCAAGACCACGATCTCCACCACGCTCGCCGGCTTCTACGCGCTCGCCGGCAAGCGCACCGTGCTGGTGGATGCCGATCCGCAGGGGTCATCGCTGAGCTGGTGCGCCAAGCGGCAGGTCGAGGGCGGGCAGGTGCTGGCGGTGGACGGCACCCGGCGCACCTGGGCGCAGCGCATTCCGGAAAAAGCGCAGCGCGTGGTGATCGATGCCCCGGCCGGCGCGATGCCCGACGATCTTTCCGCGTACATCGCCGTCGCCGATGCCATCGTAGTGCCGGTGCTGCCCTCGGTGCTGGACATGGAAGCCGCCGTGCGTTTCCTCAACGCGCTCGCCGACGTGCCGCGCGTGGCCGGCGGCAAGCTGCCGGTCGGGCTGGTGGCCAACCGCTTGAGGCCCCGGACGCAGGCCTCGCAGCAGGTGGTGGAGCAGCTCTCGCGGTGGCCGGTCGGGCTGGTGGCGCAGTTGCGCGATACGCAGGCCTACGTGCTGCTCTCCGGCCTGGGAAAATGCCTGTTCGACTTCCGCTCGGAAAACGTGCGCGAGCACCAGAAGGACTGGGAACCTCTGTTGCGCTGGCTCAAGCGCGTGCGCAAGCGCGGTTGAATGACGGTGGGTGCGCGCCGCGGATTCAAAGCAGATTAAGTGGCGCCTGTTAGCGTAGCGGCATCTTTCGCTTCCGTTGGGGATCACGCCATGCGATTTCTTGCCACGCTGCTGGTCGCTTGCCTGGCCGCGCTCGTCGTCGGCGACGCGCGCGCTTACGAACCCGAATCGGGCCTGTGGTGGAATCCGTCCGAGTCGGGCACCGGCTACGCCATCGAGGTGCAGGACGACTTCATGGCCGTCACCGTCTACGGCGGCGCGCAGAACGGTTTTGCGAAGTGGTATACCTCGGCCGCACGCCTCGATTACTCAGGCGGCGGCGTGCGCTTCGAGGCCGATCTCCTGGGCTTCTACAACGTCCAGCCCATCGGCCAGCCGTGGAGCGGTCGCCCGACGCTGGAGCCGAGCTACGGCAAGCTCCGGATCGTCTTCGACACCGGCGACAACCGCCGCGCCACGCTGACCTGGCCCAACGGCCGCAGCTTTCCGATCCAGCGCCACGAGTTCTATTTCCAGCGCCCCGAGGACACCGGCGGCGTCACCAGCAGCACCCTGAAGATGCTGGGCGAATGGCAGGTCGTTTCGGACGTTTCCTCCAATGCCGGCGCATCGTTCCCGTTCGCCGCCGACGTGCTCGTGCTGGACGACTACGGTTACGACAACCATCCAAGCCTTCAGACCTGGGTCTACGAGGGCTGCCGCCCCGACGATGCGCAGGTGGGCGGATGCAGCAACTACGCCCTGACCAATCACGACGCCTATGGCTTCTTCGAGCCGCCCAGCAACGATTTCCCCAATGGCGTGCAGGTGATCGTGCTCAAGGACGGCCCCTACGGTAGCCAGATGTGGTACGCGCTCTACGAACTGGCCATCGGCACCAACGACGGTTCCGGCTGGTTCACGCTCTATCCGCAGGGCGCCGACCCCTACGACTACGACGCCTATCCCACGCGCGCCTTCCGCACCGCCAGCCGCACTTTCGTGCAGGAAGGCGCCGGGCCGGCCAAGCAGGCCGACGAGGGCACGGGGCGGGTCGGCGGGCTGGCGGCGCAGCTTGCCGCGCAGGGCGCGTTGCCGGCCAGGGCCAAGGCGATTTCCCAAGACCGGGCCGAGCGCGCCGCCGCGCGTTTGCCGCTGATCCGTGCGCTGGAAGCGCGGTTGGATTGAGGCGCGCCCGAGCAAGCCCCTCACCCGAACAAGCCCTTCACCCCCGTCATTCCAGCGAAAGCTGGAATCCAGTTTTTGGCTGGATACAAGGCGTTGAGAGCTGGATTCCAGCTTTCGCTGGAATGACGATAGGGTGAGGTGAGCGGAAACCGCCTTACCCCAGCCGGAGCAGATCCACCGCGAACTCGTCCTCGAAGGGCGGCACGTTGCATTCGATGACGTCCAGCGGGGCGATCTGGAGCTTCAGGCCGACGAAGTCGGCACGCACCGGCAAAGTCGTGCAGCAGCGGTCCACCAGCATCGCCAGGTAGACGTCGCTGGCCTGGCGATCGCGCAGGAAAGCCAACACGCGCGCGGCCGAATGGCCCTGGTAGAGCACGTCGTCCACCACCACCAGGCGGCGGCCGGCGAAGCTGGCGCGCTGCTGTTCCGGCGTCGCGGACAGACGGGTATCGGCGTGCAGCAAGGCCAGGTCGTCGCCGTAGCGTTTCACGTCCAGGTCGGTGCGTTCGATCTGCCATGCCGGGCGCAGCGGGCGCAGGCGTTCGAGCAGGCGGTCGGCCAGCGGCGCGCCACGGCGCAGCACGCCCACCAGCGTGAGCGGGGTGTCGTCGAAGCGCGCGGCGATCTGCCGCGCCATCGCGTCGATCACCGTGTCCAGCGCGGCGGTGTCGTAGAGGCGGAAGCGGGTCTGCGGCATCGTGGCGGCTCCTGTGGCGTGGATGTGCGGACGTTACCGCAAAGCGGCGAGCCTTGACGCCGGTCGCAGAACGGCGGATGCGCGGACCTGCGGTTCCGCGCATCCGCGCGCGTATCGCGCTATGCTGCGCGCCGCCTCAGTCCCGCCGTGCCCGTTGCGATACCCACGATGACCGCACCGACCACCCTGCATCCAGACGCCGTCGCCCTGCTCAACACGCTGGACCAGAGCCAACCGGGCAGCACCGCCAAGCTCGTCCGTCTCTTCGCCGCCGATGCGCCGGCGCTGCTCAGCCGCATCGAACTGGGGCACGAGCGCCGCGACCTGGCCGAGATCAACCAGGCCGCGCACTTCCTGCGCTCCTCCGCGCTCGCGCTGGGCGCCACCGAACTGGCCGATGCCGCGTTCCGGCTCGAACACCTGGAGCCGGCGCAACTGGGCTGCGGCGCGGCCGAACTGCGCCTGGCGCAACTGCGCGTGTGCCTGCGCGATGCGCTGCTGAGCCTGCTGGAACTCTCGCCCGAGGGCTGATTCTTCCGTCGCGTCGGCGATGGTCCGAAGGGCCCGCCCCGGGCCTGATCCCGGGCGGCCGTCATGGACGGTGGCCGCAAAAGAAAGACCCGCTTCGCGAACGAAGCGGGTCCCTCCCTCCCCACATCTTGTTGTCGGGACGCATCCTACGGATCGCCGCCGCCGCAATCACGCTGCACTGCACACAAGATCGCGACGCGCGGTGGCATGGCTCCGCCGGCTTCAGGGCGCGCGCCGCAGGCGTTCGCGCCAGCGCGGCCACAATGCGATCACCGCCAGCCCGGCCAGCAGCAGCGCCGCCGCTTCGAGCTTCCACGCCGGCAGCGCCTCGCCCAGCAGCAACGCCGAGGACAGCATGCCGACCACCGGCACCAGCAGCGACAGCGGCGCCACCGTGGTGGCCGGATGCCGCGCCAGTAGCCAGTTCCAGACGCCATAGCCGAACAGCGTGTTGCCCACGCCTTGCCACACCGCCGTGCCCCAGGCCGGCCACGAGGCCTGCGCCAGCGCCGTGGCGATGCGGTCCGTGCCTTCGAGCCAGAAGCTGGCCAGCAGCAGCGGCGGCACCGCGAACACGCTGGACCACACCATGAAGCCGAGCATGTCCACCTTGCCGGCCCGCTTGGCGATGAGGTTGGCCACGCCCCAGCAGAAGCCGCCGGTCAGCGTCAGCAGCAGGCCGCGCACGGTGAGGCTGCCATCCACGTTCGCGAACAGCAGCGCCAGCCCGCCCACGCACAGCGCCAGCCCGACGACCTGGAACGCGCGCAGGCGTTCGCGCAGGAACAGCATCGCCAGCCCGATGGTGAAGAACGCCTGCGTCTGCGCCACGATGGACGCCACGCCCGGCGTGATGTCGGCGCGCATGGCGATGAACAACAGGCCGAACAGGCCGAAGCCGAGGAAGAAGCCGGTGCCGGCGAGAAGCCGCCAGGGCACCTGCGGGCGTTTCACCAGGAACACCCAGGGCAGGCACGAGAACGCGAAGCGCGCGGTGGCGTAGAGCAGCGGCGGGAACTCGTCCAGGCCGAGCTTGATGACGACGAAGTTGGTGCCCCAGACCACGACGACGGCCAGGGCCAGGAGCAGGTGGGAAACGGGCATGGGGAACGTCTGAAAAAAACGCCGCCCGCAGATGCTGCGGGCGGCGGAAGGAAGATTGGCGGCGCGCCCGCGCCGGTGCGATGGCGCGGGCGTGCCGGCCTTGCGTCAGGGCGCGTCCGGCGCCTCCGCGCGTTGCGCCTCGCGCAGGGCGCGGAACGGATGGCCGGGGTACCAGTTCGGCCAGGCGTCGCCATCGGCGAGCACGCGGCCGACTTCGTACAGGGCTTCCAGATCCTGCACCACGCCTTCCAGATCCCAGTTCGGGTCCACCACGTCGTCGGGCTTGTGGTAGCGGTTGGCCGTGTATTCCTCGGAAATGGCGATGCCGTGCGCCTCGCCCTTCTCGACATGGTCCAGGCCGGACTTGGCGTACAGCGCCGGCACGCCGGCCTTGGCGAAGTTGAAGTGGTCCGAGCGGAAGTAGTAGCCCTTCTCGATGCCGTCTTCCGCGTGCAGCACGCGGCCCTGGCGCTCGGCGATGGGGCGCAGCACGTCTTCCAGTTCCGAGGCGCCGTAGCCGGTCACCACGATGTCGCGGGTCTTGCCGACGATGGTCATCGCGTCGAGATTGACGACGCCCACGGTATCGCGCATCGGGAACGTGGGATGGGCGACGTAGTACTTGGAGCCGAGCAGGCCCGATTCCTCCAGCGTCACCGCCGCGAACAGCACCGAGCGCTTGGGCGGCTGGCCGCTGCGCACGAAGGCCTCGGCGATTTCCATGATGCCGGCGATGCCGCTGGCGTTGTCGATGGCGCCATTGAATATCTGCGTGTTGCCGTCGGCGTCGGTCATCGTGCCCAGGTGGTCCCAGTGGCCCATGTAGACGACCGCTTCCTCCGGCCGCTCGCTGCCGGGCAAGAGCGCCAGCACGTTGCTGGATTCGGAACGCTTCACCGTGCTGTGGATCTTGGCCGAGAGCGTGGCCGGCAGCGGCACGGGCTTGAAGCCGCGCTTGTTGGCGGCCAGGCGCAGGGCTTCGAGCGAGAGGCCCGAGCGCGCGAACAGGTCCTGCGCCACCTCGCCGGTGATCCAGCCCTGCAACGGCAGGCGCGGTTCGGGGTCCTCGGAGGCCGGCAGGTCGAACTGCGGGCCGGTCCAGCCGTTCTCCACCACGCCCCAGCCGTAGGCCGCGCCGGCGGTGTCGTGGATGATGATGGCCGCCGTCGCGCCCTGCCGCGCGGCTTCCTCGAACTTGTAGGTCCAGCGCCCGTAATAGGTCATGCGCTTGCCGCCGAACAGGTCCGGGTCGTCCACGTGGAAGCCCGGGTCGTTGATCAGCATGACCACGGTCTTGCCTTCCACGTCGAGGCCGGCGTAGTCGTTCCAGTTCTCCTCCGGCGCGACCACGCCGTAGCCGACGAACACCAGTTCGCTGTCGGCCACCTCGACGGTTTCCTGCCCGGTGCGCGTGCCGGCCACCCATTGCGAGCCGAAGGCCCATTCCAGCGCCTGGCCTTTCACCGTCACGTTGGCCGCGACCGGCGCGGCCGTGGTTTCCACCATCGGCACGCTCTGGTACCAGCTGTCGCCGTTGCCGGGCTTCAGGCCCAGCGACTGGAAGAAGTCGCGCAGGTACTCGATGGTGAGGGTTTCGCCCTGCGTGCCAGGCGCGCGGCCACCGAACTCGTCGGAAGCCAGCACCGTGGTGTGGTGCAGGAAGTCCTCGGCCGTGATCGCCGGGCTGGAGTTGTACGCAGCCGGCGCGGGCGTGGAGGCGGGCGCGGGGGAAGGAGCGGCGGTTTCGGTAGTGGCGCGTTCGCAGCCCGAAAGCAGGGCGCAGGCCACGGCCGCCAGCAGCAGCGGATGTCGCATGGGGGAAACCTCCTCAAGGTTCCGGAACGGGAACCGGCATTGTAGGCAGGTTTCCCCCGTGCGCGGAGGCGGGTGAGCCGCTGGACGAATCGGGCGCCCGTCATCCCCCGCGAAGGCGGGGATCCAGTGTGTTCTGCTTTTTAGTAGAGGATCGAAGTCCCCGTCATCCCCGCCTTCGCGGGGATGACGGGGACTTTGCGTGCCTTTGATGACGGGTTCTTCGTGTGTCCTTTCAGCGCTCCACCGGCTCCGAATTGGCCACCTTGGCGCCCGGGTCCACGCTCAGCGTCACTTCGCGCTTGAACACCAGGCGGCCCTCGACCGTGGCGCCGGCCTCGATCGTCACCTTGGGCGGATCGGACCTGCCGAACGAAAAGCCCTTCGGCTTGTGCACCACGATGTCCCCGCGCACCACGCTGTCGCGGCCGACGAGGATGTCGCCGTTGACCGTTTCCACGTTGCCGCCCACGGTGCTGCCCTTGAGCGCGATGCCGCCGTTGACGCTTTCCACGTCGCCGGAAATCCCGGCGCGGGTCAGCGTGATGACGCCGTTCACCGCCTCCACGTCGCCGCTCAGGCGCGAGCCCGCGCCCACGTCGATGCGGCCGCTGACGGTTTCCACGTCGCCCTGCACCACGACGTTCTCGCCGATGGAAATGCCGCCGTTGACGGTTTCCGCATCGCCGATGCGGGCGTTCTCGGCCACGGTGATGCTGCCGTTGACCGTCTCCACGTCGCGCGCGCTGGCGCCGGCTTCCACGTGGATCGAACCGTTGACCGTGGACAGGTTGCCGTAACTGGCACCGGCCTCGGCACGAATGCCGCCGTTGACCTTGCTGACGTTCTGCTGCGCCAGCGCCAGCGGGCTGGCGAGCAGGCAAAGCACGAAAAAGATCCTGCGCATGGTGACTCTCCTTTGGAGGGAATGGACTGCCCGCGTCCTTCGACGCGACTGATGGCAGTTCGTGACAGCCGCGATCCGGCGGCCGCCGCGCCAGCATCCGCTATCATCCTGCGGTTTTTCACTGCCGGAAGTCACGCCGTGTCCCGACCCAAGCCCGTGCTGCTCCTGATCCTCGATGGCTGGGGCCACCGCGACGACCCCGCCGACAACGCCATCGCACAGGCGCGCCTGCCCAACTGGCACGCGCTGCTGCGCGATTGCCCGCACACCCTGGTGCACACCTCCGGCCTGCGCGTGGGCCTGCCGGAAGGCCAGATGGGCAATTCGGAAGTGGGCCACATGAACTTGGGCGCCGGCCGCGTCGTCTACCAGGACCTCACCCGCATCGACGCGGCCATCGCCGACGGCGGCTTCTTCGCCAATGCCGAACTCGTCGCCGCGTGCGAGGGCGCGAAGGCGGCGGACGGCACCCTGCATGTCTTCGGCCTGCTCTCGCCCGGCGGCGTGCACAGCCACGAGAACCACATCTTCGCCATGCTCGAACTGGCGCGCCGCCAGGGCGTGCCGCGCATCGCCGTGCATGCCTTCCTCGATGGCCGCGATACGCCGCCCAGGTCCGCCAGGGCCAGCATCGAGAAACTGCTGTCCGCCTGCGCCGGGACTCCCGGCGCCTTCGTCGCCAGCGTCTGCGGCCGCTATTTCGCGATGGATCGCGACCAGCGCTGGGACCGGGTCGAAAGGGCCTACCGCGCCATCGCCCAGGCCGATGCGCCGCTGCACGCGCCCGATCCGCTGGAGGCGCTGGAGGCGGCCTATGCGCGCGGGGAAAGCGACGAGTTCGTGCAGCCCACCGTGATCGACGGCGCGCAACCGATGCGCGACGGCGATGCCGTGGTGTTCATGAACTTCCGCGCCGACCGCGCGCGCGAAATCAGCGCCTGCTTCGTGCAGCCGGGGTTCTCGGGCTTCGCCAGGCCGCGCGCCATCGCGCTGTCGCGTTTCGTCTGCCTGACGGAGTACGACGCCACCTTGCCCGCGCCGGTGGCCTACGGCCCGGAGAACCTCGCCAACACCCTGCCCGAAGTGCTCGCCGCGCACGGCCTGACGCAACTGCGCATCGCCGAGACCGAGAAATACGCCCACGTCACCTTCTTCTTCAGCGGCGGGCGCGAGGACGCGTGGCCGGGCGAGGAACGCATCCTCGTGCCCAGCCCCAGGGTCGCCACCTACGATCTCCAACCGGAAATGAGCGCGCCCGAAGTCACCGCGAAACTGGTCGAGGCCATCGAGGCGCAGCGCTACGACGCCATCATCTGCAACCTCGCCAACCCCGACATGGTGGGCCATACCGGCGACCTGGCCGCCGCGGTGAAGGCCGCCGAAGCCATCGACGACGCCATCGGGCGGATCGTCGCCGCGCTGCGCAAGGTCGGCGGCGAGATGCTGCTGACCGCCGACCACGGCAACCTGGAGATGATGCGCGACGAAGCCACAGGCCAGGCGCACACCGCGCACACCACCGGCCCGGTACCGCTGGTCTACCTCGGCCGCGCCGCGACGCTGCGCGACGACGGCGCGCTCAAGGACGTCGCGCCGACCCTGCTGCACCTGATCGGCATCGCGCAGCCGGCGGAAATGAGCGGGCACAACCTCGTCGATTTCCTGCCCTGATCCGGCGTTCCGGTGAATCCACGCCGCGTCACTACTTCTACGGCGTCATTCCGGCGAAAGCCGGAATCTAGTTTTTTGTTGCCGCCATCCATGGCGGCAACCCCCGGATCAAGTCCGGGGCAGGCTCTTCAGGCCATCGCTGCGCGATGTCAAAAACTTGCTCCAGGCAGTTTTTTGTTGCCTGCCATCCATGGCGGCAACCCCCGGATCAAAGCCTGCCCCGTACTTGATGCGGGGTCCGGGGCAGGCTCTCCGGGCCATCGCTGCGCGATGTCAAAAAAAGCTCCCGGCAATTTTTTGCTTCTGCCTGGATGCCTTCGAAAACTGCTTCCCGGATTTCGCCGGAATGTCGGAGTTGTGAAGGCCTGTGCCAGAGCCGTTCTAGTGGCGTTGCTCACCCTCGCCGCCGCCTTCGCCGCGCCCGCGCAGGACGACCGCGCCGCGCGCGAGGCCGAAGCCCAGCGCAAGCTCGTCGCGGTGCGCGAGGAAATCGCCGCGCTCACCGCCGTGCGCAACACACTGGACGCCGAACGCGGCGATGCCGCGCGCGCGCTGCGCGAGGCCGACCAGAGCGTGGACCGCGAAAGCCGCACCCTGCGCGAGATCGACGCGCGCATCCAAGAGCAGGGCGCCGAACTGGAACGCCTGGAAACCGAACGCGCCGCGCTGGAACAGCGCCTGGGCAAACAGCGCGAAGCCCTCGCCGCGCTGCTGCGCTCGGCCTACGCCCTGGGCCGGCACGAGCAATTGAAGCTGCTGCTGGCGCAGGACCGCATCGAAGCCCTGGCGCGGGTGATGGCCTACCACCGCTATTTCCAGCGCGACCGCGTCACCCGCATCGACACCCTGCTCGACGAACTGGCCGAACTGGCCGAGGTGGCGCGCCAGGTCCGCACCCAGCGCGAGGCGCTGGATGCCAGCCGCGCCGAACAGGCGCAGCGCATCGCCGAACTGGAAAGCGTGCGCGAAACGCGCGGCGCGCTGGTGGCCGAACTCGATGCCCGCTTCAAGGACACCGACAGCCGCCTCAAGGCGCTCGGCCGCGACGAGCAGGCGCTGGCGAACCTGCTGGAACGCCTGCGCGACATCTTCGCCGACATTCCCGATCGCCTCGATGCCGCCCAGCCCTTCGCACAGCGCAAAGGCCGCCTCGCGCTGCCGCTGGCCGGCCGCGCCCAGGTCGCGTACGGCGGCAAGCTGCCCGATGGCCGCACCAGCCACGGCTGGCTGATCGGCGCCGAGGCGGGCGCGCCGGTCAAAGCCATCGCGCACGGCCGCGTGGCGTTCTCCGACTGGCTCAAGGGCTACGGCCTCATCGTCATCCTCGATCACGGCGAAGGCTGGATGAGCCTCTACGCCCAGAACGACAGCCTGCACCGCGACGTGGGCGACTGGGTGAACGCCGGCGACACCCTTGCCAGCGCCGGCAGCTCCGGCGGCCAGTCGCGCGCGGCGCTGTATTTCGAGCTGCGCCGCAACGGCCGCCCGGTCGATCCGCGTGGGTGGTTCGCCACGCGCTGAGTAGAACGCGCACTCCTGCTATCCTTCAGGATGGAGCGCTACAACGGGTGTTCCGGAGAGCTTGATAACTCTCGAGGAAGCGGTCGAGTGCGACCGCAACGCACTCCCGTGCCCGCGAGGCCGGGGAGGCGCCAGTTATGTCCAAGGCGCATGCCTAAAGGCTGGCGCGGCCTTGCTTCCTCGGGCTTATCAACTCCCCGGTCACCATGACCATCAACTCACGGGGGAGTTCAACCGCATGTCCACACCATTCCGTCCTGCCGGCGCGGCCGCCGCCTGGCGCCGCGCCCTTGCGGCGTTGCCGCTGCTGGCGCTGCTGGCGCTCTCCCCGGCCGGCGCGCAGGACGAACCGCCCGACGAAGAACTCCTGACCACGCCCGGCGCCTACAACCTCCACGAGAAGGGCATCGAGCGGCTCAACGAGGCGCGC
>JBBCJS010000038.1:0-21162 GCA_037190825.1 Chiayiivirga flava | reverse complement strand
TTCCGGCGAAAGCCGGAATCCAGTTTTTCTGGAAGGTTACGAAAGAACTGGATTCCGGCTTTCGCCGGAATGACGGTGTTTTAAGGTCGTCAGAAAAACAAGCCGACGTCGCGCTACTCCCAAACGACGCGGCCTATCGACCGCGGCACCGTCACCTTGATCCAGCGAACAGGCAACCCGGGGTTGGACTCGATCAACTCGGAGATGGCAACGGACACGGCCTGGCACTGCACGCAACCCGGCGTGGTGTACTGCATGAAAAGCAGCCCGTCCGGCGGGGCTTTGAAGGAAATACCTGATTCCAGCATGGCCGCCTGCGAGCACGCGTCCAGCTCTGGCACCAGATGGAACGACTCGCCCACAAGCTCGCCCCAGAACGCTTGTTCCTCCGCCTGGCGAAACACCGGCTGCTCGAGCAGCCGCGACAGTGGATGCAGGCCGTTCACATGCGCAGCATCGGCGTCGAACACATAGAGCGGAGGGATCGACCCGATGCCCCACGGCGGCTTGGCCTTCGCGGTGATTTCCACCGGCTCGCCTGTCCCACCCGGCCCATGTGTCGGGATGCCTGGCTGCGCGGATGCGTTGGGTGTCCTGAAGTCACCGGGGACACCCGAGCACTCCGCCGCATACCGGCCCGTAGACGCGCAACCGGCCAGCAGGAAGGCACCCGATCCAACGAGAAGCACACTGCTGGCCGTGAACCTTCCCATGGCATCCCACCTCCGGCTCAGAAGAAATACCAAACCAGCACCACCACCCCGAGCAGCACGCGATAGATCACGAACGGCGCGGTGCCGATGCGGCGGATCACGCCGAGGAAGAAGTGGATGACGAACCAGCCGGCGACGGCGGCGATGGCGGCGCCGAGCAGCATGTCGCCGAGGCCGGCCAGCGGCGCGGCGCGGGTTTCCCAGACGGCGTGGGCGGTGGCGAGCACCATCACCGGGATCGACAGCAGGAACGAGTAGCGCGCCGCCTGGGCGCGGTCCAGCCCGAGGAACAGGCCGGCGGTCATCGTGGCGCCGGAGCGCGAGACGCCGGGCATCAGCGCCAGCGCCTGGGCGCAGCCGATCAGCACGGCGCGCCCGAATGAAACCTTCGCGAAGGTTTCTCCGGGCGGGGCGTTGTCGGCGGGCATTGCCGGGCCGGCGGCATGGACGCGGCGCGAATGGCGGTCGGCCAGCCAGAGCAACAGGCCGAACACGATCAGGTTGATGGCGATGAACACCGGATGGCGCAGCAGCATCGCGCCGGCATCGCCGAGCGCCATTCCCACCAGGCCGGCGGGAATGGTCGCCAATGCGATGCCATAGGCCAGCCGCTGGGTGGGCGTGAAGCGCTGGCCGGGCCGCCACGCCAAGGCTTCGCGCGCCAGCTCCCACACGTCACGCCGGAAGTACACGAGGATGGCGAGCAGGGTGCCGAAATGCACCGCCAGGTCGAAGCTCAGGCCCTGGTACTCCCAGCCGAACAGTTCGCTCGCCAGCACCAGGTGGCCGGAACTGGAAATGGGCAGGAATTCGGTCAGCGCCTGGAGCAGCGCCAGGATCAGGATGTGGAGGAAGTCCATCGGGGAAGCGTGGCTCGTTGTTGTGAGGTGTTTGTCTTGGAACCATCAGGGAACCTCACTTCGTCATCCCAGCGAAGGCCGGGATCCATTCTGCTTTTGACAGCAAGATCAAGAGGGATCCCGGCCTTCGCTGGGATGACGGTGAGGGCATCCAAAGGTGTCAGCGGCCCGCTTGTCCGAGGCGGTGTTCGGCCATGTCGAACACGGCGCGTCCGATCTGGCCGAAGAGTACGCCACCCAACGACCACGCCAGCCAGACGAAACCGCTCGCGGCAGCGCTGCCGCCGGCCCCTTTCGTCAGTCCGACGATGAGCAAGGGCACGGTGACGATCAGCCCCAGCCATCCAAGCACGGTGAACAGCGCCGCGATGAAGCGACCGGAACGGTAACGGTTCATACCCTGCGCCATGCTCAGGCCACCTCGGGATTAAGGCTGTAGGTGCCGTAGGTGAGCGCCTCGCCCAGCACGTGGCCGTGGGTGGCGGCGAGCGCCTGGGCCGCGGTGAAGCCGTCGGGCAGGTCGAGCCTGGGCACATCGAGCGCGAACAGGCGGAAGAAGTAGCGGTGCGGGATGGCATCGTTGAACGGCGGGCAAGGGCCGTCGTAGCCGTGGTACTGGCCGGCCATGTCGGCATCGCCGGCGAACCAGCCGGTGTAGTCGTTCACGCCCTGGCGCGCGCCGCCGGGGCCGGGTGCGGCGGGTTTGCCGCGCGGGGTGACGCCATCGGATAGCGCGCCTTCGGCGATGTCGCGCAAATCCGCGGGCAGGTCGATCATGGCCCAGTGCACGAACTCGGCGCGCGGCAGATCCGCCGGCACGATGCGGCCGGGCTGGTTCACGTCGTCCGCGCGGGTGGGCGCGTCCGGGTCGATGCACAGGAGTGCGAAGGACGCGGTGCCGGCGGGGACATCGTCCCACGCCAGGTGCGGGTTGCGGTTGGCCGAGAGCACGCACGGCTCGCCATCGTCGCCGCGCCGGCCGAAGGCGAACTCGGCGGGGATCTTGCCGCGGTGGGGGAAACTGTTGCTGTGGATTTTCATGGGGCGTGCCTCCGGTTCGGACGAAGGCGCATAGGGTATCGGCAATGGATCACGACGCGGTGGCTGCCCGCGAAACAACGGTCGTCATTCCGGCGGCTCTCGATAGCGAAGCGGGTCACGCCGGAAGACGGGATGGAGCGCGCTGGACTCGCGCCGCGTCGCTCAGCCTTCGCCGCACACTTCCGACAACCGCGCCGTGATCCAGCCTTCGGCGAAGCCGTTGAGGCGGTAGTCCTGGATGAAGCCGCAGTGGCCGCCGAAATCGGCGATGCGCAGGTGCGCGTGCGGCGGCAGTTGCAGGGCGCGGAAGTCGTCCACCGGGATGATCGGATCGTCGGCGGCGGTGAGGATGCTGACCGGCACCTGCAACCCGGCAAGGCGGTCGCCGGCGATGGAATAGCCGTCCAGGTAGGCGTCCAGCGTGCCGAACTCGGTATGGCGTTCGACCAGGGTGCGGGTCAGGCCACGCACGCCGGCGTGCAGGTCGCGCCGGCTGAAATCGAAGCGATCCGGGTACAGCGCCTGCTTGCGGCGCAGCGAACGGCCCCACTTGAGCATGAAGTACTGCTCGTAGAACCACGGCGCGGCCTCGATCGCCCGCAGGCCCGCATGCGGGCTGACCACCGGGCACACCGCGGCGGCGTGCGAAAGGTCCAGGCCAGCCGCCGGCGCATTGAGCGCCACGCGCAGCGCGAAGTTGCCGCCGAGCGAATAGCCGGCTACGCACAACGCGCGGTGCGGTACGCGCCGGGCCAGGTCGGCGATGCCACCGACCACCTCGCCGATCAGGCAGGAATGGAACAGGCCGGGATTGAGCGCATGGGTATCGCCGTGGTCGCGGAAATGCAGGCGGAACACGTCGAAGCCGGCATCGAGCAGGCGCGCGCCGGTATGCAGCACATAGTTGGAATCGACCCGGCCTTCCCAGCCGTGCAGCAGCACCACCAGCGCACGCGCCTGCGCACGCGCCGATTGCCGGGTGAGGAAGCCTTGCAGGCGCACGTCGTGGCCGCAGTCCAGGATCAGTTCGCGCGCCTCGCCTTCCAGCCGTGCGGCGGCGCGGCGCGCGGCGAGCTTGCGCAGCCGGCTGGACGCCAGCACCGATTGCACGTGCCGGTTGCGCAGCAGCGGCGGCGGCTGGAAGGTGGCCGGGTCCGGCGTCACGAGGCCATCGCCTCCACGATGCGCTCGCGCGCCTGTTCGGCGACGCGGCGGCGGCCTTCCTCGCCCGGCTGGATCGGCGCGAGGAAATGCACCTCGGCCACGCGCGAAGGTTCGCCGAGCAGGCGCAGGAAGTTCCGCAGGAAGTTCTCGCCGCGCTGGAAGGCCACGACGGTCTGCGCGCTGCCGCCCTCGCCATAGCGCAGCGCCACCGGCTGCACCGGTACCTGGGCCTCGAACGCGGCCTGAAAGATGCGGGCGTGGAACGTGCGGATCGCATCGCCGCCGGTGGTGCCGCCCTCGGGAAACACGCCCACGGCCTGGCCGGCATCCAGCCGCCCGACCATCCTGTCGAGCACACCGTTGAGCGAGGCGTTGCTGCCGCGCTCGTGATAGATGGTGCCGCCGCGGCGGGCGAGCCAGCCGACCAGCGGCCAGCGGCTGATCTCGGCCTTGGCGACGAAGCCGACCGCGCGCTGGCTGTGCACCAGTTCGATGTCGATCCACGACACGTGGTTGGCCACCAGCAGGTGCGCGCCGCGCAGCGGTTCGCCGATGCGCCGCACGCGGAAGCCGAAGATGCGCATCAGCGTACCGGACCACCAGCGGATGGCGCGGTGGTCCACGCGCTCGCCATCGAGCGTCCAGCGCGCGGTGAAGCGGTTGATGAAGGCCAGGGTCAGCGGCAGGCCGAGCACGATGTGCAGCAGCAGCAAGGGCACGCGCAGGACGTACCGCACAGGCCGCATCAGGTCGCGTTGCATCGACACAGGCACCTCGGAATGCGCATTCGGGAAGACGGGAGCGGCACACGATCACCGATCCGATTGGAGCAGTCTATCCAAACGCAGGCCGTGCTGCTGCGTCGCAGCACGGCGAATCGCGGATGGTTCAGCCTGCGCGCCTGGGCACCACGGCCAGGGTCAGGCGCGACACGCAGACCAGCCGCGCGGCTTCGTCCTCGATGCGGATGTCCCACACCTGCGTGTTGCGGCCCACGTGTAGCGGGCGGGCGGTGCCGGTGACCACGCCTTGCGTCACCGCCCGGATGTGGTTGGCGGAAATCTCCAGCCCCACCGCCATCGACACTTCCGGGTCCAGGCACAGGTTGCCGGCCAGGCTGCCGAGGGTTTCGGCCAGCGCCACCGAGGCGCCGCCGTGCAGCAGCCCGAACGGCTGATGGGTGCGCTGATCCACCGGCATCGTGCCGCGCAGGAAATCCTCGCCCAGTTCGGTGACCTGGATGCCCAAGTGGGCCACCAGCGACCGCGCGCCGCTGGCGTTGAGCGCGTCCAGCGGCGGACGCTGGACGAAGGGGCCGGCCATCCGTGCGCTCCGGATCAGCGCGTCCGGAAGATGCCCGGGCGCCAGCTCGCCGTGGCGTAGTTGCGCTTGCTCGCGTATCCGCTGGAAGCGCCGTAGCCGGTGCCGAAATCGCGCTCGCGACGGCTGTGCATGCGGTTGATCAGTTCCTCGCGGCGGGCTTCCAGCCACGCGGCGCGGCCGACGTCGGCCGGGTCCAGCCCCTGGCGGCGGGCTTCGGATTCGCGGTAGTCGCAGAAGTCGTCGTAGGCGTCGATCTCGTGCTTGAGGTCGCGCACGCACAACTCGATCATGATCGCGTCGTCCAGGTACCCCAGCACCGGCACCGAATCGGGAATCACGTCGCTGGGATCGGCGAAATACACCAGGGCCGCGAGCACGCGCTTGCAATCTTCCTCCGGCAGGTGCCAGCCGTCGTCGCGCACCATCGCGATCAGGTTGTCGAGCTTGGCCAGGCGCTGGGCGATGAAATCGGGCACCTGGGTTTTCTGCGCCTCGGTGAGCAGGGCGGCGCCGGCGGCGATGACTTCCTCCGCGCTCTTGTGTCCCGCGGCCTCGGTGGCGCTGCGCTGGGCGGCGACGAAGTGTTCGATGTCCTGATCGCTCAGTTCGAACGAGATGCTCAGGGGCATGGGCGTGTCCTGCGAAGATGACTGGGGAAGCGCGCAGCCTAGCGAAGCGGGAGCGAGAGCGTCAATCGCGCTACAAAATCGGTGCCAGCCCCGCTCCGAACGCCGTCAGCACGCGGGTGTAGATCGACTTGAGCGGCACGTCCACTTCCGGGAAGTCGCCGACCGGCGTATAGCACTCGGCGAACTTCGGGTCGTCGCGCGGCACCGGGGCGCAGCCGGGCTTCATTTCCCAGCTCGTGGCGTAGCGGAACGGCCAGATGTCGAACAGCGGCAACGCCTCGAAGGCCTTGCCGAGGCTGTAGTTGAGGCCGGAAAGCACGGGAGGCCGCGGGCGCGGGGCGATCACCCAGGCGTTTTCCGGCGCGGTGTCGGCAAGGATCTCCTCGGCGAGCGCGCGGGCGAAGGCGGCGTCGTGCACGACCACGGCGCTCTCAGTGTTGAGCCGGTCCGAGCGTGGATCGAAGTTGTGCGTGCCCACCAGCGCGATGCGTTCGTCGATGACCATGGACTTGGCGTGCATGCCCATGCGGATGCCGGCGCGCTCCAGCGGCACGCGGCCGCTCAGCGCGCTGCCGCGCGAGCCTTGCGCGGCGGAGCCGAAGGCGCGGCGCGATTCGGTGGCCTTCTCGCCCAGCGCCGCGCCGGGCGCCGCGCCGACATCGCCGAGCGCCAGGTCCGGATCGATCGGCGCGTTGCCCGGAAACGGCTTGTATTCGTAGATGTGCAGGCCGAACTCGCGCAGGTAGCGGCGCTTGTACTTGTGCGAGAGCGCGTAGACGGGAAAGGCGTCGGTCGCGGCCAGGCTGTTGGTGGAGACGATGATGCGCGGCGGGTCGTCGCGCTTGCGCAGTTCGCGGAAATTGCGCTGCGCGGTGCGCGAGAACACCAGGTACGGGGTCTGCAACAGGATGCGGTCCTGCGCGCTGTTGAACAGCCCGAGCAGCTCGGCGGACAGATCGCGTTCGCTCGGATGGTTGCGTTCCAGCGGCTTGTTGGGCCGGTCGGAAACGAACTCGACCGCGCCCACGGCGTGCGTACGCCGCAGCAGGCGCTCCTCGATGACGGCCGGGTCGTCGGCCTGGGCGGAAATCAACGCGACGCGCCCGGGATGGCTGGCGGGCAGGGTCACGCTGGCCGGGCCTTCGGCGCTGCGCAGGCGGCGGCGCACGTCGTGCAGCGCGGCCACCGGCACGGCGCGCGGGTGGCGCCAGAAGATGTCGAAGGATTCGCGCATCTGCGTGGCGGCCGGGCCGGCGACGAGGATGTCGCGGTCGCGATAGTTGAAACTCGCGTCCCAGTCGAAATAGCGGTCCTGGTAGTTGCGCCCGCCGGTGATGCCGACGATGCCGTCGGCCAGCAGCAGCTTGTTGTGCATGCGCTGGTTGAAGCGGGTGAAGCAGCACAGCACGCCCGCGGCGAACTCCATCGGTCCGGTGCGGGCCTTGCCGAAGGTGGGGTTGTACAGGCGCAGCTCGAAGTTGACGTGGCTGCGCGCCAGCGCGCCGACCAGTTCCACGTCGTCCACGCTGTAGAGCTGGTCCAGCAGCACGCGCACCCTCACGCCGCGCCGCGCCGCGGCGAGCAGTTCCTGCAATACGAGGAAGCCCGAATCGTCCTGGGCGTAGATGAAGCTCTGCACGTCCAGCCGTTCGCGCGCGGCGCGGATCAGGTTGATGCGGGCCAGCAGCGCATCCTGGCCGCTTTCCAGAAGCACCAGCCGGTGGCTCGGTGCTTCCGGTTCGCTTTGCGCCATCGCTTCCGGCCCCAGGTCGTAGAGCGCCGAATCGCGCGCGCAGCGATCGGGCAGGTCGCAGGTCAGGGCGGTGTCCTGCATCGCGCGCACTTCGCGCTGGGCGATGCGGATGTCCTTGCGCGAGGGCATGCAGGCGCCGAGCAGCGCCGCCATCGCCAGCAGCAGGGCGGCGCGCGGCAGGGCGTTCATGGCGTCCGTTCCGCGACCAGCCGCACCGAGAACGCCAGGTGCACGGTGTCGCCGAGCGCGAGCCTGCGCGCGTCCATGCCGAAGGCGCTGCGTCGCACGTCGCCGGTGGCGCGTACCGCGCAGCCAAAGCCCGGCGTCTCGCAGGCGGCCGGTTCCAGCACGAAGCGCACCGGCTGGGTGATGCCGCGCAAGGTCACCTGGCCGCCGATCTCGCCGCCCGCGCGCAGCAGTCGCGCCGGGATGGGATCGGACCGGAAGCGTATCCACGGATGCCGGTCGACATCGAAGAACTCGGCCGACTGCGCCCAGATCACGTGCGAGGCGCGACTCATCTGCAGGGCGCGCACGTCGATGCGCACGTCCACGCGCGTTTCCCCCCTCTGCGGGTCGTGTTCGGCGACGCCTTCGAGCACCGGGAACACGCCTTCGATGCGCTTGAGCCAGACCGGCCTGATCCAGAAGCTGGCGCTGGCATGGTCGGAATCGATGGCATGGGTCTGCGCGCAGGCCATATCGGCAGCCAGGCCCAGCATCAGCGTCCAGCCCCACCGCATCGCTCAGGGCGACCAGAACGCGGCCAGTTCCGCCGATCCGGGTTCGATGGCCGCATCGGCGGGCAGCCGCAGCACCGCGACGCCGGCCGGCGGCATGCCGCGGCATTCTCCCGAACGCCCGGTGGACAGCAGGGCGACCAGGTGTTCGAGCCCGGGGTTGTGCCCGACCAGCATCAGCGCCGACGCCTCGGCGTGGTCGTCCAGCACGTCCAGCAGGTCGCCGGGCGAGGCGTCGTAGATGCGCGGGTCGTAGCGGGTATCGACATAGCCGAGCCTGGCCATCACGCGCTCGGCGGTCTGGCGGGTGCGCTGGGCCGGGGAACAGACCACGCGCGCCACGCCAGGCTGGATGCCGAGCGTCGCAAGGAATCCCGCCGCCGCCTCGGCTTCGGCCTCGCCGGTGTCCGACAGGCCGCGGTCGCGGTCGTGCTGCCCCGCGCCCGCCGGTTCGGCATGGGCATGGCGCAGCAGGATCAGCCATCGTGGGTCGCTCATGGTCGTATCTCTCCGATCCGGATCAAGGGCACGTCGCTGCGCTGCCATTGCCCCTGCAAGGGCGCGGGCAGCGTGATGTCGGTACTGATGGTGGCATTGGCATCGCCGCTCCAGCGCAGCAGCAACTGGCCGGCATCCTGGGTGAGGCTCTGCCAGTCGGCATAGCGCGGGCAGCCGGGGCAGTGCGGGCGGTAGCTGTTGAGATCGAGCAGGCCGTCGTCGATGAAGCCGTCGCTGAGCACCCAGCGCGGCGTGCCCTGCGTGTCGTAGAAATACGCCAGCACGCTGTCGAAACGGCGCTGGTCCAGCACCACGCTTTCCACATCCAGCCCCCAGCCGGACTGGCTCGGCGGATACCAGTGCTGGGTGCGATCCGGGTTGGCACGCGGCAGGCCGGCGGTGGTGAGCTGGATGAGTTCGGCGCCGGCACGGCCATCGCCGAACTGCCAGGCCATCAGCGCGTGGGTGGCGTCGATCCGGGCCAGGCGCAGGCGGCCGACCTGCGTACGCAGCACCGCCAGCGCCGGCGGTGCGGCCTGGTTGGTGACGTGCAGCAGCGGCGCACTCAGGAGATTGTCCACATAGCCGCCGGTGGCGGTGTACCAGGTCGGCGTATGGTCGGCGGCGGCGGTGTACCAGTTGCCACCGAACACGTAACTGTTGAAGCCATTGCCCGAACGCCGCGGGTTGTAATAGTTGCCGTCGCGCGTATCGATGCCCGGCACCTGTGCGGGGCAGGAGGCCACCACCTGGCAGGTGGCGTCCACCGTGCCCGCGCTGTGGCTGCTGGCCTCGGCGCTGTGACTTTCGGCGGCTGCGGTGGCGACGTAATCGAACCGCAGCGGCGTACCGCAGGCGGCATCGTTGCGGATCTGTACCGGCAGGTTGACCGTGGCGGTGGCGCCGGCGGCGAGGGAGGGAAGGGATAGCGTGGGGGATTCGAACCGCAGCGACGCCGGTGCCGCGTCGAATGCCGCAGGCGAGTGGATGCAGAGTGCGCTTTGCGCCTTGGCCGGCTGGTTGAAGCTCTCGCAGGCCAGGTTCAGCGGATCGGCGCCCTGCACGCCGATCAGGCCGATGTTGGCCTCGTTGCCGTCGTCGGGCGCGGCACTGCGGTACTGGTAGGTCACCTCGCCGGTGGTCGCGTAGGCCACGGCCTGGAACTCGAAGTTCCCTTGCGTCTCGGTCGGGGAGACGTAATAGCCCATGCCGCTCCACTGGAACACGTGACACCCCTGTGCCAGGCCGCTGGCGGCCGTGCGCGGGCAGCTTGCGAACCAGCGGTAGCGCAGGCCGGCGCCTGCCGCGTCGCGCACCTTCATGTCGTCGTGGTGCGGACGCAGCAGCGGCCCCTTGGAGCCAAGCGCCAGTTCACCGTCGCAATAGCCCTCGTAATCGCCGCCGCTTTCCTCCGGATCGAAGGAGACGTAGCCGTTGGTGGACATCACCGCCTGGGCATACGTGGCACCGTACAGCGGGAACCCGCCGCCGCCCAGCACGATGGTGCTGCTGCGCGCATCGTCGAGGGGGCCATAGGTATTGCCGTTGGCGACATAGGTTTCCAGCGGCGCGACGGCATGCGCACCCTGTGCAATGTCGATGAAGGCGTAGCCGCACTGGCTGCCACCTTCGTAGCCGTAGGCATTGCTCCGACCATTGCCGGACAGGCTGCTGGCCGGCGCGAACAGCGCCCGCGCGCCGGCCGCCAGCGGCACGGTGCCGGTATTTCGCAGCGTCACCGGCACGGTGTAGCGCTCGCCCGGATCGACCCGGCCATTGCCGTTGCCGCAGACCTGCGCCGGCACGCCGACGGACGCCACTTCGACCACGGGCGCGGCGATGTCGAGCGCGCGGGTGGCGCTGCCGGGGCAACCCGAGCCATCGCGCGCCTGCACCCGGACGTTGACCGAACGCCGTGTCGGGAACGATACCGTGACCGTACCCCCGCCGCTGCGCTCGAACACGCCATCGCCATCCACATCCCATTCGAAGGTGTAATCGCCCGTGCCGCCACTGGCGGTGGCGCGCAGCTCGATGTTCGTTCCGGCCTGCGGCGTGGTGGTGAAGGCGCTCGACGACAGCGTCACGACCGGCGCATTGCAGGTTCCCTTGCCGGGCATCGTCTGCGGGTTGGTGCCGCTCCTGTCGAAGGCGGAACGGATGGTGCCGCCGCCGGTGGTGCCGGACGCTTCCCAGGCGGCGCTGAGGCGGCCGTAGCAGTCGTAGCCGGAGGGATTCGTGCAGGAAGCGCTTCCGCCCGTCAGCACGCCGACCAGGAGACCATTGGCCGGATTCCACAATCCCGAACCGGACGACCCCTGTTCGGTGGTACCCAGTTCCCAGTCGTCGACCCGCCAATGCGTCGCGGCGTCCGTGCCGGAGATGATGCAGTTCTGCATCGTGGTCAGCGGATCGTCATTGAAGCTGATGCGCTTCTCGTGTCCGCTGGGGTGGTGGATGCCCACCGAACCCTGCGGCGCGACACCGGAGCGATCCCAGCCGCTGTAGTACACCAGTGCCGATTCCGGGATCGGACTCCTGAGTTCCAGCGCCGTGAAATCGGTGGCGCGATGGGTGGCTACCAGCGTGGTTCCGCCCGTCTGGATCGCACGGGAATTGTTGTTGCGCGGCAGCGGCGAACCGCTGGCCCCGCTTCCCGGCGTGCGGCAGGTGGGGCTTTCGTAGCCCCAGTAGAGCACCATCGACGTGGCTTCCGACGCCGTGGAAATGCAGTGATGGGCGGTGGAAAGACGGGGGCGCGCGGCATCTTCGGCGGCGGCGCCGGTGTCCATCAAGGTCCCGGTGCACACATACGTGCTGCTTCCGGAGATGAAGGTGTAGTGCGCCGTCGAGGCGATCTGGTCGTGCCAGTCGCCGCCCTCCGGGCACGCGGTATCGATGTTGCAGCTTCCGGACTTGGCGCGCGCAGCGGCGAACGGATCGCGGTAGCCGTAGCTGGCGCTGTCCAGTTCCAGTTGCAGGTACTCGCGCTTGTCCGCCGGCAGGGTCAGTTCCAGCACGGCGGCATCGGCCTGGAGCATCGCGGTATGCAGCGGGCCGCCACCGGCCGGATTGTCCGCGTCGGTCAGCGGCGCCAACGCCTGGCCGCCATCGGCCGAGCGGATCGTCAGCACCGCGCCGTGCGGCAGGCGGAAGCGCGAGAAGCCGAACTCGAGGCTGGTCGCGCCCTTGCCGGTCACTTCCAGACGCCAGGACGACCGCCCATCCGGCAACTGGCCCCATCGACCGGCGCCGGACTTGGCGAGTGCATCCAGCCGCGCCGACTGCACCAGGCCATAGCGCAGCGGCGTGCCGGGCTTGGCGTCGTGCCGGGCATCCTCGATGCGCAGCCTGGCGACATCGGGCACCGCCAGCGAAAGCCGCGCGCCGCCCTTTTCCAGCGCGGCTTGCAGCGGCGCGGCGGTGCGCGGGGGTTTGGATTCGGCGGCATGGACCGCAGCGGCGGGAAGCCCTGCGACCAGGGCGGCGAAGATCAGTGAGCGGGCGGCAAGCATTGGCAGGTTCCAGCAAGGACGATGCGTGGCTTGGCAGAATACACCGACGGGAATGAGGAATCGGGAACGGGGAATCGTCGCAGGCGACGTACCCCGCCGCCGCGTTTGCTCTTACGATCCCGCATTCCCGATTCTCCATTCCGGCCCCATGTTCGATCCCCACGACCTCGCTGTCCGCATCCGCGCCGGTACGCCGCTGCTGGTGATCGAAACCCACGAGGAGGCGCTGCTCGTGGATGCGTTCCGGCACGTGGTGGCCGAACTGTTCCGGCCGCTGTGGCGCTGGTCGATCACCACCGGGCTGGCGCGGCTGGACATGGACGATCCGTTCACGCCGGCCGCGACCGATTCCAGCGCCGTGCTCGACGCGATGCGGCGCGAGGAACAGCGCGGCATCTGGCTGCTGCTCGATTTCTCCCCCTACCTGCGTTACGCGATGAGCGTGCGGATGCTGCGCGAGATCGTGCTCGGGCAGGCGGCGGGCAAGCAGACCGTGGTGCTGATCGGCGCCAGGATCGAACTGCCGCCGGAACTGGAACCGCTCGCCACGCGCTTCGAAATGCGCCTGCCCAACGATGCGGCACTGGCCAAGCTGCTGCGCGAGGAAGCCTTCGCCTATTCGCGCGAACACGCCGGCCGGCGCGTGGAAATCGATGCCGCCGCGCAGCGCGCCGTGTTGCGCCACCTGCGCGGGCTGGCGCTGCACGACGCGCGACGCATCGTGCGCGAGCTGATCCACGACAACGGCCGCATCGCGCCCCAGGACATCGCGCGGGTGCAGCGCGCCAAGTTCGAACTGCTCGGGCGCGGCGGCGTGGTGTCGCTGGAGCCGGACGTGGCGCAGATGGACCAGATCGCCGGTCTCGCGCGGCTGAAGCGCTGGGTGGCGCAGCGCCGTGCCGTGTTCATCGCCGACACCCCGCCCAAGGGACTGGACCCGCCGCGCGGGGTGTTGCTGCTGGGCGTGCAGGGCTGCGGCAAGTCGCTCGCGGCCAAGGCCTGCGCCGGCGGCTTCGGCGTGCCGCTGCTGCGGCTGGATTTCGGCGCGCTGTACAACAAGTACCACGGCGAAACCGAGCGCAACCTGCGCGAAGCCCTCGCCACCGCCGATGCGATGGCCCCGTGCGTGCTGTGGTGCGACGAGATCGAGAAAGGGCTGGCCACGTCCGACAGCGACGATGGCGTCTCGCGCCGCGTGCTCGGCACGCTGCTGACCTGGATGAACGAGCGCCGCGCGCCGGTGTTCCTGGTCGCCACCGCCAACGACATCCAGCGCCTGCCGCCGGAGTTCCTGCGCAAGGGCCGCTTCGACGAAATCTTCTTCGTCGACCTGCCCGACGAGGCCGCGCGCCGCGAGGCATTCTCCATCCACCTGGCCCGGCGCGAACACGAGCCGGCGCGTTACGATCTGGACGCGCTGGCCCGCGCCAGCGACGGCTTCTCCGGCGCCGAAATCGAACAGGCCATCGTCAGCGCGCTCTACGATGCCCACGCCGACGGCGCGCGCCTGTCCACCCCGCAGATCCTCGCCGCCCTCGCCCAGACCCGCCCGCTTTCGGTGCTGATGGCCGAACAGGTGCAATGGCTGCGCGACTGGGCCAGCGAACGCTGCGTGCCCGCGGACTGAGCCTGCGGGCGGGATCGGGGATTTGAGATCCCGCGCCCGCAGGAGCGCCCGATCATTCCGCCATCCCGGCCGCCGCGACAATCCACTTCGACGAATCCCCCATCCTCAATCCCAGCCTCCATGATCGACATCGGCGCCAACCTCACCCACGACAGCTTCGACCGCGACCGCGACGCGGTGCTGCAACGCGCCCGCGATGCGGGCGTTGCGACGATGATCGTCACCGGCGCCAGCCGCGAACATTCGCCCAGGGCGCTGGCGCTGGCGCATGAACATCCCGGCGTGCTCTACGCCACCGCCGGCGTGCATCCGCACCACGCCATCGAATACACCGCCGAGTGCGATGCGCAGATGCGCGCCCTGCACGCCCACCCGGAGGTCGTCGCCGTGGGCGAATGCGGGCTGGACTACTTCCGCGACTTCTCCCCGCGCCCGGCGCAGCGGCGCGCGTTCGAGATGCAGTTGCAGATCGCCATCGACACCGGCAAGCCGCTGTTCCTGCACCAGCGCGACGCGCACGACGACTTCATCGCCATCATGGACAACGTCGACGGCCGCATCGGCCGCGCCGTGGTGCATTGCTTCACCGGCGGCAGGCGCGAACTGTTCGACTGCCTGGACCGCGACTTCTACATCGGCATCACCGGCTGGCTCTGCGACGAACGCCGCGGCGCGCACCTGCGCGAACTGGTGAAGAACATCCCCGCCGACCGCCTGATGATCGAGACCGACGCGCCGTACCTGTTGCCGCGCACGCTCAGGCCGATGCCCAAGGATCGGCGCAACGAGCCCTGCTTCCTGCCGCACATCGCCGAGGAACTGGCGAGGGATCGCGGTGAAACGCTCGAACAGGTCGCCACTGCCACGACCGCCGCGGCACGCGGATTTTTCGCGCTGCCGGCCAACTGACCCGCTTGGCTGGACGCCGTCGCCACGCCTGTCTACCCTTCACCCCATCGCTTGAGGGGAACACCGGATGCACTCGCCAACCGCGTTGCTGCTGGCATCGCTGCTGATGCTCGCCTTGCCCGCCCATGCCGCCGGCGAGGACGACGAGGCCTGGATCGCGCGCTACATGTCCTCGGCCGCGGCGCCGGGGCTGTCGCGCGGCAGCGCGCAGGCGCGCACGCTGGAGTTCGCGCAGCTTTCCGGCCATGTCGGGCGGCGGGCGCGGTTCGTGCTGGCCGACGGGCGCGAGCGGCGCGGCATCGTCGAGGGCGTGCGCGGCGGCGAGGTGCAGGTGCGCGCGCAGTTCGGCGGCGGTTTCTTCCTCTATACCTTGTCGCGGAGCGAAATCCGCGGCATCCAGCTGGATTGATCCGATGCTCGGCAGCCTGATGTCCCTGGGTGGGTACCTGCTCGTCCTGTTCGTGCTCACGGTCTGGATGTGCGTGAAGATCTGGCGGCGCAGTCCGCTGCTGGCCATCGGCGCCTTCCTGTTCTGGCCGCTGGCGATCGTGGCCTTGATCATGTGCTGGGGCGACAAGGAGTCGGACATCCGCGTGCCGTTCTTCCTGTCGCTGGCGGTGACGCTGCTGGTCGGCTTCATGGCGATGCGCGCGGTGGACAAGGGCATCGAGGAAATGGCCTGGATGCTCAGCGACGAGGACATCGCGGAGATCCGTACCGAGGACCCGGCGCTGGCGGCCAAGCTCGAGGACGCGCGCGCGCGCGCCATCGCCGAGCGCGGCGAGCCGGATTACGACGAATACGAATACGACGACACCGGCGCCGGTGTGGCAACGCCGCGCCGCGCCCGCCGCGCCGCCGGCGATGCGACACAGGCGCAGGCGCCCGCGCCGCGCGAGTTCACCCCGGCCGAGGTCGAGGCGCAGCAGCGCGCGGAACTGGAGATGGCGGCGCAAGGGTTGTCGTGGCGTTTCGGCGTGCTGGACCTGGCCCCGGCGGCGGCCAGCCTGCACCTGCCGCGCGATTTCCGTTTCGTGCCGCGCACGCAGGTATCGCGCGTGGCGCGGCTGCGCGGCACGCCGCTGGCCGACGACGTGCTCGGCTGGGTCGTGCACCGCCAAGTGGACCTGGCACGCGACGATGCCTGGTACGTGCAACTGCGCTACGTGCCGACCAGCATGCGCCTGTCGCCGCCGGTGAGCGTGGGCGACAAGGCCGCCGATGCGAACGCGCGGGCGTTGTTCGCCACCCTGGTCGCCTCGCAGCTGCGCACGGGTGCCACGCCGCACCAGCCGGCGTGGGACGGCGCGCAGCGGCTGGCGTCGTGGCAATGGCTCGGCGAGGATGCCGACGATGCCTATCGCGATCACGTGGTGGCGCAGCCACTGCGTGGCGGCGTGCTGGAATTCAGCGTGCCGGCGCTGCACGACGTGCATGCCGAACTGGGCACGCGCAGCGCGCGGCTGGTGGCGTTGCGGACGACGCCGAAGGCGCCTTGACCGGCGGCGTCAGCTCCGCAGCCCGACGCCACGCTCCAGCAGCCACAGCGCCAGCCCGCCCAGCGCGGCGGTGAAGCCGAGCATCAGCGCGTAGGCCACCCACAGCGGCACGTCGCTGACGCCGAGCAGGCCGTAGCGGAAGGCGTTGACCATGTAGAAGATCGGGTTGGCGTGGGTGGCGGCCTGCGCCCAGCCGGGCAGCAGCGCGATGGAATAGAACACGCCGCCCAGGTAGGTGAGCGGGGTCAGGATGAAGGTCGGCACGATGGCCACGTCGTCGAACTTCTTGGCGTAGATCGCGTTGACGAGGCCGGCGAGCGAGAAGATCGTCGCGCCCAGCAGCACCGTGCTCAGCGTCACCAGCGGATGCGGCACGCGCACGGCGGTGAAGCACATGGCGATCGCGAACACGATGACGCCCACCATCAGCCCGCGCAGCACGCCGCCGGCCACGTAGCCGGACAGGATCACCCAGTTGGGCGCGGGGCTGACCAGCAGCTCCTCGACGTGGCGGCCGAACTTGGCGCCGAAGAAGCTGGAGGAGATGTTGCCGTAGGCGTTCTGGATCACGCTCATCATCACCAGGCCCGGCACGATGTAGTCCATGTAGCCGTAGCCGCCCATGTCGCCGATGCGGCTGCCGATGAGCTTGCCGAAGATCAGGAAGTACAGCGTCAGCGTGATCGCCGGCGGCACCAGGGTCTGGCCCCAGATGCGCAGGATGCGGACGACTTCGCGCCGGGCGATGGTGTAGAGCGAGACGAGGTTGGGATGGGCGTTCATGCCGCCTCCCTCGCGGTGAGGCGGACGAACAGCTCCTCCAGGCGGTTGGCGCGGTTGCGCATCGAGCGCACCCGGATGCCCTGCGCGCCGAGCGCGGCGAACACGCCGTTGAGGTCCATCGCGCGCGGCATTTCCACGTCCAGCGTGTGCGGATCGCGCGCGGTCAGGCGCACGCCGGCGACGGCGGGAAGTTCCGCCGGCAGGGCGCCGTCGATGTCGAACACGAAGCCTTCCACGTCCAGCGTGGCGAGCAGGGCCTTCATGGTGCTGTGCTGGACGATGCGGCCATGGTCGATGATCGCGATGTGGCGGCACAGGTCCTCGGCTTCCTCCAGATAGTGCGTGGTGAGGATCACCGTGGTGCCGGCCGCGTTGATCTCGCGCATCAGCTTCCACATGCCGCGACGGATCTCGATGTCCACGCCGGCGGTGGGTTCGTCCAGGATCAGCAGTCTTGGCCGGGTCATGAGCGCGCGCGCGATCATCAGGCGGCGCTTCATGCCGCCGGACAATGTGCGGCTGATCTTGCCGGCCTTGTCGGTGAGCTGCGCGCGCGCCAGTTCCTCGTGCGCGCGGCGCACGGCCTCGGCGCGCGGCACGCCGTAGAAGCCGGCGTAGTTGACCAGGATGTCGAGCGGCTTTTCGAACAGGTTGAAGTTGATCTCCTGCGGCACCAGGCCGATCAGCCGCATGGCCTGCTCGCGCCGGCGCGCGATGTCCACGCCGAACACCTGCACGCCGCCGGCGCTGGCGTTGACCAGCGAACTGACGATGCCGATGAGCGTGGACTTGCCCGCCCCGTTGGGGCCCAGCAGCGCGAAGAAATCGCCTTCGGCCACGTCCAGGTCGATGCCGCGCAGCGCCTCGACGCCGTTGGCGTAGACCTTGCGCAGGCCCGATACATGCAGCGCGGGTGTGGCGGACATCGTTCCTGACCAGAAATCCAAGCCCGCTAGTATATCGGGCCAACCTTTACCGGATGCTTCCGTGGCTCCACGCCTTTCGTTGCGCCTGATCGAACGCCGCCTGCTGGCGCCGGGCGTGCTGCATCTTGGCTTCGAGCATGCGCTGGGCGAGGCATTGGCGTTCAAGCCCGGGCAGTTCATCCAGGTGTTCTTCACCGATGCGACGGGCGAGGAGCTGCGACGCAGCTATTCCATCGCCAATCCACCGCCGGCCGAAGGCACGCCGATGCGCTGGGAACTGGCGGTGAGCCTGCTGCCCGGCGGCCGGGCGAGCGCCTTCCTGCAAGACCTGCCCTTGGGTGCGACGCTCCAAGCCGGCGGCCCGTTCGGCCGCTTCCACCTGATGCCGTCCGATGCACCGCGGCGCATCCTGCTGGTGGCCACCGGCACCGGCGTCGCACCCTTCCGCGCCATGCTCACGCAGTTGCGGCAGCGACTGGATGCCGGCACGCGGGTTGTGGTGCTGTGCGGCGCGCGGACGCGCGCGGAACTGCTCTATCGCGACGAATTCCTCGCGCTGGCCCGGCAGGCGCCGGGCTTCGCGTATCGCGGCTGCCTGTCGCGCGAAACGCCCGCGCCGGACGAACCGGACCTCGTCGCGGGCCATGTGCAGCCGGCGCTGAAGGCGCTGGCGCCGGGCGCCGACGATCTCGCCCTGCTCTGCGGCAACCCCTCGATGGTGGATGACTGCGCCGCGTTGCTGGCCCAGGCCGGCCTGCCGCTGCGCGCGATCCGGCGCGAGCGCTACATCGCCTCGGGATGATCGACAATGCCCGGTCGTGGCGTCACACGACGATGCCACGCCCGTCCCTGATGCCATCGTTTCGACCGAAGGAGTTCCAATGAAACGCCATGCATGGCTGGTCGCGCTGCTGCTGCTCCCCACGCTCGCGCCGGCCCGCACCCTGGGCGACCTGACGTTCACGCCCTGCACGCTGGCCTCCGAAGGCGCCCTGTCCTCGATCGCCGCGCACTGCACGACGCTGGACGTACCCGAGGACCGCGCCGCGCCCGCGGGTCGCCGCATCGCGCTTTCGCTGGCCTGGGTGGCGCCGGAAGCCGGCGATGCCGCGCCCGACCCGGTGTTCCTGCTGGCCGGCGGGCCGGGCCAATCGGCGCGTGAGAGCTACCCGGCACTGGAGCGCGCGTTCGCCGACATCGCGCGGCATCGCAACGTGATCCTGCTCGACCAGCGCGGCACCGGCGATTCCAGCCGGCTGGCCTGCGACAGCGACGACGATGCCTTCGACGATTCGACGGAAAGCCTCGCCCGCCACGCGCGCGAGTGCCTGGATGCACTGAGCCGGCACGCCGACGTGCGCCACTACACCACCACCGAGGCGGTGGCCGACCTGGACGCGGTGCGCCAGGCCATCGGCGCGCAGACGATCAACCTGGTGGGCATTTCCTACGGCACGCGCGTCGCGCAGCAGTACATGAAGGCGCATCCGGCGACGGTGCGCAGCGTGGTGCTCGATGGCGTGGTGCCCAACACCCTGGTGCTCGGGCGCGATCATGCGAAGAACCTGGATGCCGCGCTCGCCGCGCAGTTCCGCCAGTGCGCGCAACTGCCCGCCTGCGCCGGGAAACTCGGCGATCCGCAGGCGCGCTTGCGTGCGCTGGCCGACGAACTGCGCCAGGCCCCGCGCAAGGTGAACTACCGCTACGCCACCACCGGCGAGCCGGCCGAGGGCGAGTTCGGCTATCCGATGCTGGCCGCGCTGCTGCGCCTGTACGCCTACCAGCCCGCAATCGCGGCGACGCTGCCGGTGCTGCTGCACGATCTGGCCCGCGGACAATCGGATGCGGCGATGGCGCAGGCGCGCCTGTTGCTCGCCTCGATGGGCGATTCGATGGCGCACGGCATGGGGCTGTCGGTCAGCTGCACCGAAGACGCCGATGAACTGGAACCCGATCCGGCCGATGCCGATACCGTGCTCGGCGGCGAGTTCGTGCACTACATCAAGACGCAATGCGCGATCTGGCCACGCGGCCGGCGCCCGGCGGACTTCCGCGAGCCCGTGCGTGGCGATACGCCGGTGCTGCTGCTGTCCGGCCAGCTCGATCCGGTGACGCCGCCCCGTTACGGCGATGAAGTCGCGCAGCATCTGGACCGCGCACGCCACCTGGTGTTGAACGGCCAGGGCCACAACGTCATCGGCGCGGGCTGCACGCCCAAGCTGGTCGCGCGCTTCATCGAAAGCGCCGACCCGGAGGCGCCCGATGCGCAGTGCCTGGAACGCCTCGCCACGCTGCCTCCTTTCACCGGCCACCACGGGTGGGAACCATGATCCAGGCCTCGCATCTGTCCAAGGCGTTCGCCACCCGCACCGGCAAGGTGCAGGCGGTGTCCGACGTCGGCTTCATCGCGCACGACGGAGAAATCACCGGCCTGCTCGGCCCCAACGGCGCGGGCAAGACCACCACGCTCCGCATGCTCTACACGCTGATGTCGCCCGACGAGGGCGCGGTGCGCGTGGACGGCATCGACGTGGCGCGGAACCCGGACGACGTACGCCGCCGCCTCGGCGTGCTGCCGGATGCGCGCGGCGTCTACAAGCGCCTGACCGCGCGCGAGAACATCGCCTACTTCGGCCGCCTGCACGGCATGGACGAGGCCGCCATCGCGCAGCGCACGCGGGCGCTGTCGCAGGCGCTCGAGATGGACGACATCCTCGACCGCCAGACCGAGGGTTTCTCCCAGGGCCAGCGCACCAAGACCGCGATCGCGCGCGCCATCGTGCACGACCCGCGCAACGTCATCCTCGACGAGCCCACCAACGGCCTGGACGTGATGACCACGCGCGCCATGCGCGGCTTCCTGCGGCGGCTGCGCGAGGAAGGCCGCTGCGTGATCTTTTCCAGCCACATCATGCAGGAGGTCGCCGCGCTGTGCGATCGCATCGTGGTGATCGCCAAGGGCACGGTGGTGGCGCAGGGCACGCCGGACGAACTGCGCGCGCAGACCGGCGAGCAGAACCTCGAGGACGCCTTCGTGCGCGTGATCGGATCGGAAGAAGGACTGTTCGGATGAGCGCCGTGCACGTGGTGATGATGAAGGAGCTGGTCGACCTGGCGCGCGACCGGCGCACGGTGCTGATCTCGGCGTTCAGCGCGTTCGCGGTGATCGCCACCTGCGCCCT
>JBBCJS010000037.1:0-19934 GCA_037190825.1 Chiayiivirga flava | reverse complement strand
TTCTCGCAGGTGCAGGTGATCTGCGCCGATGCGCGCCGCTTGCCGGAGGAGGCGGCGGCCTGCGGTTATGCCGAGGGCGGGCTGGCCGACGCGGTGGTGTCCAGCCTCGGCCTGCTCTCGATGCCGCGCACGCTCCAGCACGACATCCTGAAGGCCGCCTTCGATTGCCTGAACCCGGGCGGGCGCTTCATCCAGTTCACCTACGGGCCGACCTGCCCGGTGCCGCGCGAGCTGCTCGATGCGCTCGGCCTGCATGCGCTGCGCGGCCGCACCGTGCTGCGCAACGTGCCGCCGGCCACGGTGTTCGTGTTCTGCCGCAACCGCTCGCGCGCCATCGTGCCGCGGCCGATTCGCTAGCGCTTCGCCGATTTCTGCTGCCGGTGCAGGATCACGCCGGCAATCGTCACCGCCGCCATCACCAGGCACACGATCAGCGTGGCGAGCGCGTTGATTTCCGGGGTGACGCCGAGTTTCACCTTCGAGTAGATCAGCATCGGCAGCGTGCTCGCGCCGGGGCCGGAGGTGAAGCTGGCAATGACCAGGTCGTCCAGCGACAGGGTGAAGGCGAGCAGCCAGCCGGCCAGCAGCGCCGGGGCGATCAGCGGCAGGGTGATGAGGAAGAACACCTTCCACGGCCGCGCCCCCAGGTCCATCGCGGCTTCTTCCAGGCTGGCGTCCATCATCGTCAGGCGCGAGCGCACCACCACGGTGACGTAGCAGGCGGTGAAGGTGATGTGGGCGATGGCGATGGTGGTCATGCCGCGCACCGGCCAGCCGATCAGCTGCTGCATGCTGACGAACAGCAGCAGCGCGGACAGGCCGAGCATCACCTCGGGCATCACCAGCGGCGCGGAGTTCATCAGCGAGAGGAGCCCGCGGCCGGGAAAGCGCCCGAAACGCGCCAGCGCCAGCCCGGCGGCCGTGCCCACCACCACGGCGAAGGTGGCGCTGGTGGAGGCGATCAGGAAGCTGCGCCACGCGGCGGCGAGGATCTGCTCGTTCTGGAACAGCCGCGCATACCACTCGGTGGAGAAGCCGCCCCACACCGTCACCAGCCGCGACTTGTTGAACGAGAACACGATCACCGAGACGATCGGGATGTAGAGGAAGGCGTAGCCGAACGCCATCGCGGTGTAGAGCACCCACGGCCTGCGGCTCATCGCTTGGCCTCCCGCTGTTCGCGCTTGTTCTCGACGTATTCGAAGATCAGCGTCGGCACCACGATCAGCAGCAGCATCGCCACCGCCACCGCCGAGGCCAGCGGCCAGTCGCGGTTGGTGAAGAACTCGGTCCACAGCACGCGGCCGATGGTGATGGCGTCCGGGCCGCCGAGGATGTCCGGGATCACGAATTCGCCCACGGCCGGGATGAACACCAGCATCGCGCCTGCGATGATGCCCGGCAGCGACAGCGGCAGGGTGATGCGCGCGAACGCCTGCCACGGGCGCGCGCCCAGGTCGGCGGCGGCTTCCAGCAGGGTGAAATCCAGCCGCATCAGGTTGGCCGTGAGCGGCAGGATCATGAAGGGCAGGTAGTTGTAGACGATGCCGATGTAGACCGCGAGGTTGGTGTAGAGCAGGTCCAGCGGCTGGTCGATGACGCCCAGCCACATCAGCAACTGGTTGATGAGTCCGTTGCCCTTGAGGATGCCGGTCATCGCATAGGTGCGCAGCAGCGAGCTGGTCCAGAACGGCAGGATCACGCCGACCAGCAGCAGCATCCGCCACACCGGCGTGGCGCGCGCGATGCCGTAGGCGATGGGATAGCCGATGAGAAGCGCGATGGCGGTGGAGACGCTGGCGAACAGCAGCGAGTTCAGGTATGCCTTCAGGTACAGGCTGTCCTTCAGCAGCGCGGCGTAGTTGGCCCAGGTCAGGCGCACCGTGAGCGCGCCGTCCTGGGCGTGGTCGAACAGGGCGGAGTAGGGCGGGGTCTGGCCGAACAGCGCGGTGGCGAAGCTGATCTTGAGCACGATCAGGAACGGCACCAGGAAGAACAGCCCGAGCCAAAGCGTCGGCACCGCGATCACCAGCAGGCGGCCGCGGTGGGTGCGGAACTCCTGGCCGATGCTGCCGAACCAGCGGAACAGGTTGCGGACCACCTGGTCCCAGAAGCTGCCGATCTCCCCGCCGCGCGCGGCGTTCATGTCGGCAGCACCACGGCCGAGCCGGCTTCCCAGGACAGATACAGCGTGTCGTCCCAGTCGTAGTGCGGCTCGGAACTGCGCGTGGCGTGGGTTTCCTGCACCCGCAGGACGGCGCCCGAGGGCGTCCTGACCTGGTAGATCGACACATCGCCCAGGTAGGCGATTTCCACCACCTGGCCCACCGCCACGTTGTCGGCGCTGGGCGCGGCCTCGTGCACGTCGATCTTTTCCGGCCGCACCGACACCGTCACCGGCGTGCCGACCGGGATCGGATCGGCATGGCGCGCCAGGATGTCCGCACCCAGCGCGTCGCAGTGCACGCGCACCGTGCCGGCCGCTTCGTCCTGCGAGGCGATGCGGCCTTCGATCAGGTTGGTGGAGCCGATGAACTCGGCGACGAAGCGCGTGGCCGGGTATTCGTACAGGCCCGCCGGGGTGGACACCTGCGCGATCGCGCCGTGGTTCATCACCGCCAGGCGCGAGGCCATCGTCATGGCCTCCTCCTGGTCGTGCGTGACCAGCACGAAGGTGGTGCCGACGCGCTCCTGGATGTTCATCAGCTCGAACTGGGTGTGCTCGCGCAGCTTGCGGTCCAGCGCGCCGAGCGGTTCGTCGAGCAGCAGCAGTTTGGGTTGCTTGGCGAGCGAGCGGGCGAGCGCGACGCGCTGGCGCTGGCCGCCGGAGAGCTGGTCCGGCTTGCGCTTGCCCAGGTCGGCCATGCGCACCAGTTCCAGCATCGCCGCGACGCGGTCGCGCACTTCACCGGCGGGCAGGCGATCCTGTTTCAGCCCGAACGCGATGTTCTGCTCCACCGTCATGTGCGGGAACAGCGCATAGCTCTGGAACATCATGTTGACCGGCCGCTCGTAGGGCGGCAGGTCGGAAATGTCCACCCCGTCGATAAGCACGCGGCCCTTGTCCGGCTTCACGAAACCGGCCAGCACGCGCAGCAGCGTGCTCTTGCCGGAGCCCGATCCGCCCAGCAGCGCGAACAGTTCTCCCTTGTAGATGTCCAGCGACACGTCGTCGCAGGCGTAGACCTTGCCGTAGGTCTTGGTGACGTTCTGGATGCGCAGGAAGGGCTGCGCGGACGGGTCCTGCCACGGCGCGACGGGAGCAGGGCGGCGGATCGGGGGTTGGGACATCGAGGTGCTCCGGGACGTGTGACTTCACGCCGTTATTCCGGCGGCTCTGACAGGTTGTCAGGGGACTTCACGTCGTCATCCCGGCGAAGGCCGGGATCCATCTTGATCTTGCCGTGAAAGCAAAATGGATTCCGGCCTTCGCCGCAATGACGACTCATCGAGTGAACGATGTTGAGGCAGTGTTCACTGCCCGCTCTTGATCGCCGTCCACGCGCGCACGCGCTCGCGCTGGAGGGTCTCGGGCAGCGAGGCCGGATCGACCAGCTTGGCGACCACGTCCGGCGCCGGATACACGCCCGGATCGCTGGCGATGCCCTCGTCCAGCAATTCAGTGGCGGCGGTGTTGGGGTTGGCGTAGCCCACGTAGTTGGTCACGTCCGCGATCACGTCCGGTTGCAGCAGGAAGTCGATGAAGGCGTGCGCGTTGTTCGGGTGCGGGGCGTCCTTCGGAATGGCCATCAGGTCGAACCAGCGCACCGCGCCTTCCTTCGGGATGACGAAGGCGATTTCCACGCCGTTCTCCGCTTCCTCGGCGCGGTCGCGCGCTTGCAGCACGTCGCCCGAATAGCCCATCGCCAGGCACAGGTCGCCATTGGCCAGGTCGTCGATGTACTTGGAGGAGTTGAAGTAGCGGATCGACGGGCGGATCGCGGCGTAGGCCGCCTTCACCGCGTCGATCTGCGCGGCATCGCGCGAGTTGGCGTCCTGGCCCAGCCAGATCAGCGCGGCGGAGAAGGCCTCCTGGTCGTCGTCCAGCACGCTGATGCCGCACCGGGCGAGCTTGGCGGCATTGGCCGGATCGAACAGCAGCGACCACGAATCCAGCGCCGCGTCCTCGCCGAGCGCCTCCTTCACCTTGGCCACGTTGATGCCGATGCCGGTGGTGCCCCACATGTACGGCACCGTGTACGCATTGCCCGGATCGACATCGGCCAGCGCCGCGAGCAGGTCGGCGTCGATGTTGGAGAGGTTCGGCAGCCTGGCCTTGTCCAGCGGCGCGTAGATGCCGGCGGCGATCTGGCGCTGCGCGAACGGGCGCGCCGAGGGGAACACCACGTCGTAGCCCGAGCCGCCGGTGACCAGCTTGGCTTCGAGCATCTCGTTGGCGTCGTACACGTCGTAGACCACCTTGATGCCGCTGGCCTTCTGGAAGCGCGCGATGGTGTCCTCGGCCACGTAGTCGGACCAGTTGTAGACGTGCAGCACGCGGGCTTCCGCGCCCGGTGCGGCGGGCGTGGCCGCGTCCTGCGCCTTGTCGCCGCCACAGGCCGCCAGGGCCAGGCAGGCCGCGAGCAGCGCCGTCGATTTCATGCCGTTGCCGATCATCCCCGATACCCCGTCAGACGCGGCCACCTGCCGCAGCGTCGCATGTTCGGGAGCGCGGTTCGGACTGTCAACGGCTCCTGCGCCGCCATCCCGGAATCCCTCTCTCCGTCGTCCCGGAATCGCGCAGCGATATCCGGGCCCCAGTGTCTTTGGCTCCAACTCGCCCGCGCTTCGCGCCCGGCCCACCGACTTGCAAGTCGGCGGACCGGGGTGTGGGCGGGATGCGCCGGCCCTGCTTGGCGGCATGGCGCGCGTGCGCGGCGATGAAGCGGAAGCGCGAAACCGCCGGGACGATGGGCGTCTCGGTGAGCGCCGTGCAGCGCGAATGGCGCATCGCGCGGGCGTGGCTGTTGCGCGAGCTGGATGCGCGGGGCTGAGCGGCCCGGCTGAACGGGCAGGGCGCATGGCCGTGCGCGCCGCTTCTGTCGCGCGGGTTCCTTGGGTAATGTAGGCCGACCCATTTCCCCACTTCTTCCGGAGAGCCGCCGATGTCGCCCCTGTCCCGCCTTGCCGCCGTCGCGGCGCTCGCTTTCGTCGCCGTTCCCGCGTTTGCGCAGGACGAGTCCCCGTGGTCGGTGTCCGGCGGGGTGTGGGCGGTCAGCGATTACGTCTGGCGCGGCGTGTCCCAGACCCAGGAAGACCCCACCTGGCAGGCCGAACTGGGCGTCGAGCACGAGTCGGGTTTCTACGTCGGCGTGTTCCTCTCCGGCGTGGATTTCACGCCATCGGGCGCGGACTGGGACGATGGCATCGACTACGAGGTCAATGCCTACCTGGGCTGGAGCGGGCGGATCAGCGACACGCTGACGCTCGGCCTGGACTACACCCGCATCGCCTATCCCGGCGCCGAGGACGGCTTCGACGCGGACTTCGACGAGTTCACCGCCGAACTGGGCATCGGCGAGCACTACACCGCCGCGGTGACGTATTCGCCCGATGCGGTGAACCTGGGCAGTTCGGCCTGGTATTACCGCCTGGGTGGCGAATGGGAACTGGGCGAGTCCGGCTTCACCCTGGGCGCCGGCGTTGGCCTCTACGACCTGGGCCGCGAGCTGGGCGGCAGCTACAAGGATTTCGAGGTGTCGGTGGCGCGCAGCTTCGGCAACGTCGCCTTCAAGCTGGCGTATTTCGACACCTCCGGCTACAGCGAGACGCTCGCCGAATCGCTGGGTGAGCGCCACCTGGCCGATGGGCGTGCGGTGCTGTCGGTGGGCTACGAGTTCTGACGGTTTCGCGTTGACGAAGCGATGCGCGCCGCGTAAGATGCGCGGCCCTTCACGGCGTTTTCCGCGGCGGGTAGGACCTGCTTCGGGGTATAGCTCAGCCTGGTAGAGCGCCAGCTTTGGGAGCTGGATGTCGAGAGTTCGAATCCCTCTGCCCCGACCACGGGTTCCGCCAGTCGTCGTCCGGTTCGCAAGGCAACGGTGCGCTATCATCGACCGATGCGCCCGTAGCTCAACCGGATAGAGCACCGGCCTTCTAAGCCGGCGGTTACAGGTTCGATTCCTGTCGGGCGCGCCAGAAGGTCGAGAGTGTTTCTTTGTGGTGGATGTAGCTCAGTTGGTTAGAGCATCGGATTGTGATTCCGAGGGTCGCGGGTTCGAGTCCCGTCTTCCACCCCACCCCTCGATGCGGCATAATGCCGGGTCGAAGCCGCCAAGAGCGGCAGCAGCATGAAAAGATGGGCCGTTAGCTCAGCTGGTAGAGCAGTTGACTCTTAATCAATTGGTCCTAGGTTCGAATCCTAGACGGCCCACCATCTTCTCCCTCCCCGGCTTCGTCGTTCCCGCTTCCTCCAGGCGCCGCCTAGAGGGCGGGTTATGAGCTTTGGAGCGCCTTTCCACCGTCTGTGCCGCTGCGATGCGGCGTTGCGCACCTTGCCAGGGCGACCGGCCTTGGCTGCGGCGCGCGTCTCGCCTCACAACGGCACAGCCACGCGGAAAGGCACACCTAAAGTGCATAACACGCTCTACGCGGTTTCCGGCGCGAGGGCGCGGGCGCGTTCATCGCGAGAGTGGCGGAACTGGTAGACGCGCTGGATTTAGGTTCCAGTGGGGCAACCCGTGAGAGTTCGAGTCTCTCCTTTCGCACCATCCCGACGATGGCTCCCGGCACGAGGCCGCAAT
This sequence comes from Chiayiivirga flava, assembly GCA_037190825.1. GTDB lineage: Bacteria > Pseudomonadota > Gammaproteobacteria > Xanthomonadales > Xanthomonadaceae > Denitratimonas > Denitratimonas flava_A. The sequence goes on along the minus strand of JBBCJS010000037.1, from coordinate 13,191 downwards.
CCGTCCGCAGTGGCGGAATGCGCCGGTGACGGGCATCATGGCGGGCCCGATTTCCCGTGCCGTGGCCAACGATGGCGGCGGTGCGACATCCTTGAGGAGTGACCATGCAAGTCTCGATCGAAAACCTCGGCACACTGGGCCGCAAGCTCACCGTCAGCGTGCCCGCCGACCAGCTCGAAACCACCATCCGCCAGCGCCTCAGCGAACTGTCGCGCACCGTGCGCCTGAAGGGCTTCCGTCCCGGCAAGGTGCCCGGCAAGGTGATCGAGCAGCGCTACGGCGCGCAGGTGCGCAACGAAGCGGTCGGCGAACTGATCCAGCGTTCCTTCAGCCAGGCCGTGCAGCAGGAAAACCTGCGCCCGGCGGTGCAGCCGGCCATCGAGACCAGCGGCGTGCCCGAGGGCGGGGAGTTCAAGTACACCGCCACGTTCGAGGTGATGCCGGAAATCGGCACCATCGACGTTTCCGCGCTGAAGATCACGCGTCCCGTGGCCGAAGTCGCCGACGCCGACATCGACCGCATGATCGAAACCCTGCGCCAGCAGCGCCGCACCTGGGAAGACGTCGAGCGCGCCGCCGCCAAGGGCGACCTGGTGATGTTCGAATCGGTCACCACGACCGACGCGGGCCGCATCCCGGCCGAGGGCGTGGACCGCTCCGGCACCATCCTGGGTTCGGGTGGCATCCTGATCGAACTGGAAGACCAGCTCGTCGGGCTGGCTCCCGGCGATGAGCGCGAACTGGACGTGACCTTCCCGGCCGATTACCGCAACCCGGCGCTGGCCGGCAAGGCGGTGAAGATCGCGGTGAAGATCGTGCGCGTGTCCGAGGCCCGCCTGCCGGAACTGGACGAGGCGTTCTTCGCCGCCTTCGGCATCGCTGGCGGCGGGCTGGAGCAGTTCCGCAACGAAGTGCGCTCCAATCTGGAGCGCGAGCTGAAGGGCGCGCTGATGCTGCGCCTGAAGGCCGACGTGGTGAGCAAGCTGCTGGGCGCGCACCCGGAGCTGGAGCTGCCCTCGCGCATGATCGAGGCCGAGGCCCGTGGACTGGCGCACCAGGCGGCCGAGCAGGCCCGCCAGCGCGGCCAGCAGGTGCCCGACGGCATCTCGTTCGAGCCGTTCCTCGGCCAGGCCCGCCAGCGCGTCGCCGCGGCCGTGCTGCTGGGCGAACTGGCGCGCCAGAACAACATCCGCCTGGACAACGGCCGCCTGCAGGAGATGATGCAGCTCATCGCCTCCACCTACGAGGAGCCCGAGCAGGTCATTGAACTGTACCGCAAGGACCCCCAATTGCTGGATGGACTGCGCAGCCGCGTGATCGAGGATCAGGTGATCGACTGGATCGCCGACCACGCCGATGCCAGCACCACCACGCTGAGCTTCGAGGAAGTGATGCAGCCCGGCGCCGCCGCCTGAAGCGGCGCGCTTTTTCCTGGAGAACCCATCCCATGAACGTGCAAGGCCTGAACCTGGTGCCGATGGTGGTCGAACAGACCAGCCGCGGCGAACGCGCGTACGACATCTATTCGCGCCTGCTCAAGGAGCGGGTGATCTTCCTCGTCGGCCCGATCGACGACTACGTCGCCAACCTGGTGATCGCGCAGATGCTGTTCCTGGAGTCGGAGAACCCGGACAAGGACATCAACCTGTACATCAACAGCCCCGGCGGCGTGGTCACGGCGGGCCTTGCGATCTACGACACGATGCGCTTCCTGAAGCCCGACATCAGCACGATGGTGGTGGGGCAGGCCGCGAGCATGGGCTCGTTCCTGCTCGCCGCCGGCACCAAGGGCAAGCGTTTCGCGCTGCCCAACTCGCGCGTGATGATCCACCAGCCGCACGGCGGCGCGCAGGGCCAGGCCACCGACATCGAGATCCAGGCGCGCGAGATCCTGTACCTGCGCCGCCGCCTCAACGAGGAATTCGCCGCCAACACCGGGCAGCCGCTGGAGCGCATCGAGCGCGACGTGGAGCGCGACCTGTTCTTCAACGCGCAGGACGCCAAGAGCTACGGGCTGATCGACGACGTGCTCGAGCGCCGCCCGGAAGAAACGGTCAAGCCGGGCTGACCGGCGGCTTCCGCGACCTGCATCACCAACAGGCCCGGGGCGGCTAGGCGCGGCCCCGGGCCTGAGCTATTCTCGCCCGCGTGGCAATGGATTCAGTAGGACGATTCAAGGCATGACTGAAGAACGGCAAGGCCGCGGCGGGGACAACGGCAAAATCCTGTACTGCTCGTTCTGCGGCAAGAGCCAGCACGAGGTGCGCAAGCTCATCGCGGGCCCGTCGGTGTTCATCTGCGACGAGTGCGTGGAGCTGTGCAACGACATCATCCGCGAGGAACTGGAGGAAAAAGCCTCCACCTCGCGCAGCCACCTGCCCAAGCCGCGCGAGATCATGGACGTGCTCGACCAGTACGTCGTGGGCCAGCAGCGCGCCAAGAAGGCGCTGTCGGTAGCGGTGTACAACCACTACAAGCGCATCGAGAGCCGGCAGAAGAACGACGAGGTCGAGCTGGCCAAGTCCAACATCCTGCTGGTCGGCCCCACCGGCTCGGGCAAGACGCTCCTGGCCGAGACGCTGGCGCGCCTGCTCAACGTGCCGTTCACCATCGCCGATGCCACCACGCTCACCGAAGCCGGCTACGTCGGCGAGGACGTGGAAAACATCATCCAGAAGCTCCTGCAAAAGTGCGATTACGACGCCGAGAAGGCGCAGCACGGCATCGTCTACATCGACGAGATCGACAAGATTTCGCGCAAGAGCGAGAACCCCTCGATCACCCGCGACGTCTCCGGCGAAGGCGTGCAGCAGGCGCTGCTCAAGCTGATCGAGGGCACCGTGGCCAGCGTGCCGCCGCAGGGCGGGCGCAAGCATCCGCAGCAGGAGTTCCTGCAGGTCGATACCAAGAACATCCTGTTCATCTGCGGCGGCGCGTTCGCGGGGCTGGAGAAGGTCATCCAGCAGCGTACGCTCGATGCCGGCGGCATCGGCTTCGGCGCGGACGTGCGCAGCAAGAAGCAGAAGGCCAACGTCGGCAAATTGCTGGCGCAGGTGGAGCCGGAGGACCTGATCCGCTTCGGCCTCATTCCCGAGTTCATCGGCCGCCTTCCCGTGGTGGCGACGCTGGAGGAACTGGACGAAGCCGCGCTCATCAAGATCCTCACCGAGCCCAAGAACGCCATCACCAAGCAGTTCAAGAAACTGTTCGAGATGGAAGGCGTGGAGCTGGAGTTCCGTCCCGACGCGCTGCTGGCGGTCGCGAAGAAGGCGCTGGCGCGCAAGACCGGCGCGCGCGGCCTGCGCACCATCCTGGAGTCGGTGCTGCTGGACACGATGTACGAACTGCCGTCGCTGGAGAACGTCTCCAAGGTCGTCGTGGACGAGTCGGTCATCAGCAACCAGGCCGAGCCGTACCTGATCTACGAAAGCGCGCCGGCGGCGCCGAAGGCCGTCGCCTCGGAGTAATGCGCCGGATCGAGGGCGGCGCAATACGGAACGGCCGGGGCGACCCGGCCGTTTTCATTGGAGCGCGTTGCGCACCTTGGAGCGCCTTGCCCGCGCTTCCGCGCCACTGCGGGGCAAGGCGCGGGTTTGATCGCTCCCGGCAGGAAACGCAACGCCGCATCGCGGCGGCACGGGGCGGCGCTCCAAAGTGCGTAACACGCCTTAAGGCTGCCGCGTGTCGCCCGCGAACCCCGGCCAGTAGTGGCTGTCGGGCATGGCGCGCCGCCCGAAGATCGCGGTGCCCACGCGCACCGTGGTCGCGCCTTCGGCAATGGCCAGCTCGAAATCGCCGGACATGCCCATCGACAGTTCGTCCATGACGATGCCATCCGGCGCGCCCTGGCGCAGCCGCTCGCGCAGTTGCCGCAGCGTGGCGAAGCAGGGGCGCACGCGCGCCGGATCGTCGGAGAACAGCGCCAGCGTCATCAGCCCGCGCACGCGCAGCGACGAGAACGCGGGCAACTGCCTCGCGAAGGCTTCCACTTCATCCGGGGGCAGGCCGAACTTGCTGGCCTCGCCGGAGGTGTTGACCTGCACCAGCACGTCCAGCGCGCGCCCGTGCTTCTGCAACTGCGCGTCCAGCGCTTCTGCCACGCGCAGGCTGTCCAGTGCCTGGAACTCGCTGGCGAAGCGCGCCGCGTACTTGGCCTTGTTGGTTTGCAGGTGCCCGATCAGCACCCAGCGCAGGCCGGGCAGGTCGGCCATCGCCTCGGATTTGGCCAGCGCCTCCTGCACCTTGTTCTCGCCCAGCTCGCGCAGGCCCAGGGCATAGGCCGCGCGCAGGCGGGCCTCGTCCACGGTCTTGCTGACCGGCAGCAGGCGGATGTCCGAAGGGTCGCGTCCGGCGGCGCGGCAGGCCGCGTCGATGCGCGCGCGGATGGCGTCCAGGTTGGTGCGCAGGCTGGTTTCTGGGTCGATCATCGGTGTCGTGCTGGGCGAGTTCACACAGGGTCCGCTACGCTTCGCCGTCCGCTGTCGCCCCGGCGTCGCGCCTCGCATTGTCGCACTACGCGATGTTCCGATTCTTCGAAAACCTCGTCGATCCCTATCCCGCGCGCGAGCCGCAGGCGCCGCCGCGCCGGCTGTTGCCGTTCGTGCTCTATTACTCGCGCCCGGTGCTGCCGTGGCTGGCGGCGGTGGCGCTGCTGACCGCGCTGCTCTCGGCCACGGAGATCTATTTCTTCGACTGGATCGGCCGCTTCGTGGACTGGGCCGCGCAGGACGCGCGCGAAGGCTTCCTCGAGCGGCACGGGCGCGAACTGCTGTGGTTCGGCGTGCTGGCGTTGCTGGCGTATCCGTCCGGCGTGCTCTTGCAGGCGCTGATCGTGCACCAGACCCTGCTGGGCAACTATCCGATGATCGCGCGCTGGCTGGCGCATCGCTATCTGCTGCGCCAGAGCCTGTCGTTCTTCCAGGACGAGTTCGCCGGGCGCGTATCGCAGAAGGTGATGCAGACCGCGCTGGCGATCCGCGAGACGGTGCTCAAGCTGCTGGACGCCTTCGTCTACGTGATCGTCTATTTCCTCGGCACGCTGTTCCTGGCGTTCCGCTCCGATGCCTGGCTGGCCGCGCCATTGCTGCTATGGCTGACGGGATACATCTGCCTGGTGCGGTTCTTCGTGCCGCGCCTGCAGAAGGTGTCGGCGGCGCAGGCCGATGCGCGCGCGCAGATGACCGGCCGCATCGTGGACAGCTACGCCAACATCCAGACCGTGAAGCTCTTCGCCCACACCGCGCGCGAGCAGGACTACGCGCGCGATGCGATGGATGGCTTCCTCGTCACCGTGCATCGCCAGATGCGGCTCGTCACCGGCCTTACCGTCAGCCTGCACCTGCTCAACGCGCTGCTACTGGCCGGCACGGCGGCGGTGGCGCTGGGCGCATGGCTCAACGGCAGCATCGGCGGCGGCGCGATCGCGGTGTCGGTGGGGCTGGTGATGCGCATCCGTTCGATGTCCGAGTGGGTGCTGTGGGAGATCGCCGGCCTGTTCGAGAACATCGGCACCGTGCAGGACGGCATCGGCACGCTGGCCGAGCCGCTGAAAGTGGAGGACCACAGCGACCGCGAGCTGGCGGTGACGCGCGGCGAAATCCGTTTCGATCGCGTGCGGTTCGGCTACAACGCCGAGCGCCCCGTGATCGACGACTTCTCGCTGGTCATCCGTCCCGGCGAGCGCGTGGGCCTGATCGGCCGCTCCGGCGCGGGCAAGTCCACGCTGGTGAGCCTGCTGCTGCGCTTCCACGACGTGGACGGCGGGCGCATCCTGATCGACGACCAGGACATCGCGCAGGTCACGCAGGAATCCCTGCGCCGGCAGATCGGCATGGTGACGCAGGACACGTCCCTGCTGCACCGCTCGATCCGCGAGAACCTGCTGTACGGCCGCCCGGACGCCGACGAGGCCGCGATGCGCGAAGCCGCGCGCTGGGCGCGCGCCGACGAGTTCATCGACGATCTGCGCGACCGCGACGGCCGCAGCGGCTACGACGTGGAAGTGGGCGAGCGCGGCGTGAAACTCTCCGGCGGGCAGCGCCAGCGCATCGCCATCGCGCGGGTGCTGCTCAAGAACGCCCCGGTCCTGGTGCTGGACGAGGCCACCTCGGCACTGGATTCGGAAGTGGAAGCGGCGATCCAGGAGCAACTGGACACGCTGATGCAGGGCAAGACCACCATCGCCATCGCCCACCGCCTCTCCACCATCGCGCGCATGGACCGCCTCATCGTCATGGACGCCGGCCGCATCGTGGAGGAGGGCAGCCACGCCGAACTGCTGGAACGCGGCGGGCTCTACGCGGGCTTGTGGCGGCGGCAGTCGGGCGGGTTCATCGGCGAGGAAACCTGAGCGCCGCAGGGGATCGCTTTTGCCCGGGATGTGTCTGGCGTATGGCGCTGGACCTGAACAAGGTGCTGGCGTTGCTCTGACGGCTTGCAGGTCGCGCGTGGCGATCCCATCTCGCCCCAGCCCCGATCCCGCCCCTGAAACGCCCCGATTCCTCGCCAGCCTGCCGGCATGTGGAATCGTCTCGATCGGCATCTTTCGGCCCTGCCAGCCTGGCTGCACGAGTTCCTCGCCTTCGGCATCAAGGAAGCGCGCGCCTGTGCGTTCGCCGGGAGCTTCTTCGTATCGCTGGCGGTATCGCGCTACCTGCCGCTGGGCGGGCTGGCGCGTTACGACTTCCTGCTGATCGCCGCGCTGGTCCTGCAGGCGGTGCTGGTGGCGATGCGGGTGGAAAGCTGGCGCGATGTGCGGACGCTGGCGCTGTTCCACGCGCTGGGCTTCGTGCTGGAAGTGTTCAAGACGCATCCGGGAATCGGATCGTGGAGCTATCCGGAGCCGGGTTTCAGCAAGCTGTTCGGGGTGCCGCTGTATGCCGGCTTCATGTACGCGGCGGTGGCCAGCTACATGCTGCGGGCCTGGCATCTGCTCGATCTGCGGCTGGAACGGCCGCCGCCGACGTGGCTGGCGGTGGGAATTTCGGCGTTGCTGTACGCCAACTTCTTCAGCCATCACTACATCGGCGATTTCCGCGGCTGGCTCGCGCTGGCATTGGCGCTCGTGTGTGGGCGGACATGGGTGAGCTTCCAGCCGGCGCGGCATCGTTTCAGGATGCCGCTGGTGGCTTCGTTCGCGCTGATCGGGTTCTTCGTCTGGATCGCCGAGAACATCGCCACGCTGTTCGGCGCGTGGGTCTATCCGGACCAGGCCGACGGCTGGCGGCTCGTCTCCTTCGGCAAGATCGGCTCGTGGACGCTGCTGGTGGTGATCAGCTTCGTGATCGTGGCCGCGCGCGTCAGCCGATCACGCCCAGTTCCCGGCCTACGCGGGTGAAGGCGGCGATGGCGGTGTCCAGATGCTCGCGCGTGTGCGCGGCGCTCATCTGGGTGCGGATGCGGGCCTGGCCCTGCGGCACCACGGGGAAGAAGAAGCCGATGGCGTAGATGCCTTCTTCCAGCAGGCGCGCGGCGAATTTCTGCGCGAGCGGGGCGTCGTACAGCATCACCGGGCAGATCGGATGCGTGCCGGGCCTGAGGTCGAAGCCGGCGGCGGTCATCTTTTCGCGGAAATACGCGGTGTTGGCGACAAGGGCGTCGCGCAGGTCGGAGGCGCTGTCGAGCATGTCGAACACTTCGATGCCGGCGGCCACCACGTGCGGCGGCAGCGAGTTGGAGAACAGGTACGGGCGCGAGCGCTGGCGCAGCATGTCGATGACTTCGCGCTTTGCCGTAGTGAAGCCGCCGAGCGCGCCGCCGAGCGCCTTGCCGAGGGTGCCGGTGATGATGTCGATGCGATCCAGCACGCCCTTGACTTCGGCCGAGCCGCGCCCGGTCGCGCCGAGGAAGCCGGTGGCGTGGCATTCGTCGATGTGGACGAGCGCGTCGTACTTCTTCGCCAGCGCGGTGATCTCGTCCAGCGGCGCGATGAAGCCGTCCATCGAGAACACGCCGTCGGTGGTGATCATGATGGTGCGGGCGCCATCGGCGCGGGCCTTCCGCAACTGCGTTTCCAGATCGGCCATGTCGCAGTTGGCGTAGCGGTAGCGCCTGGCCTTGCACAGGCGCACGCCGTCGATGATCGAGGCGTGGTTGAGGGCATCGGAAATGATTGCGTCCTCGGGGCCGAGCAGCGGCTCGAACAGGCCGCCGTTGGCATCGAAGCAGGCGGCGTAGAGGATGGTGTCCTGCGTACCGAAGAACTGCGCGATGCGCGCCTCCAGTTGCTTGTGCAGGTCCTGCGTGCCGCAGATGAAGCGCACCGAGGCCATGCCGAAGCCGTGCGTGTCCAGCGCACGCTTGGCGGCCTCGATCACGCGCGGATGGTCGGCCAGGCCGAGGTAGTTGTTGGCGCAGAAGTTCAGCACGCGGCGGCCGTCCTCGAGCGCGATCCGCGCCGATTGCGGCGAGACGATGACGCGTTCGGTCTTGTACAGGCCGTCGCGTTCGATCGTGGCCAGTTCGTCGGCATAGCGTTGGGTCAGGCTCATGGCGGGCGTTCCTGCGGCATGGGGAAAACGGCCGACATGTTAGCGTGCCACGCGTTGAGTTCATCGGTCGTCGCGTGGACAATTCCGGGCCGCCTCCCGTGGAGCCTGTATGCCGATCCTGCTCGGCGTGCGCCGCATCGACGATCTGCTCGAACGCCTGCCCGCCGGCGACGGCTGGCTGGGTGCGCAGGAGCGCGAGCGGCTGGCGCGCATCACGCATCCGCAGCGTCGCGCGCAGTACCGTGCCGGGCACGGCTACGCGCGCGAACTGCTGGCGCGTCGCGGGGGCGGCGACTGGAGCGCATGGACGCTGGCGCGCGACGAGCGCGGTGCGCCGCTGGCGTTGCGCGAGGGTGTCCCGGGTGGCCTGCACGTTTCGCTCTCGCACAGTGCCGGGTTCGTCGCCTGTGCGGTGGCCGGGCAGCCAATGGGCGTGGATATCGAATGCCCGGCGCGCGAACGCGATCTGCTGGCGCTGGCCGAATCGCTCTATCCGCCGGACTTCGTGGGCGAGCTGGCGCAATGCGACGCTGCGGCGCGGCGCGCGCGCTTCTTCCGGCGCTGGACGCTGGACGAAGCCCGCGGCAAGGCCGATGGACGCGGGTTGCGCATGCATGCGTTGAAGTCGCAGGCATGGCGCGCTGCGTCGCATGACGAAGCCGATGGCTGGAGCTGGGACGTGTCCGGGGGCTGGCTGGCCGTGGCGGTTCGGGGGAATGCCGGGCCGCAGGAGATCGCGTTCGATGGCGACGCGGCGGCTGCGCCGATGCAGTCGTGGCGGTGGATGTTGCAGGAGCCTTAGCTCCTCTCCCGCCGGGAGAGGCTCCGGCGTGCTTGGCGAGCGCGGCTATCGAAAGGCGCGGGAATGATGAATCACCCGGACCTTCTCTAGGTTGCGAGCCGCATCGAATAGTCGATCGCGCGCACGTGCTTGGTCAGCGCGCCGCTGGAAACGAAATCCACGCCGGTGGCGGCGATCCGCGGCAGCGTGTCCAGCGTGACGTTGCCGGAGACTTCCAGCGGGATGCGACCGGCCGCGAGCGCGACGGCGCGGTGCATGTCCTCCAGCGGGAAGTCGTCGATCAGGATGCGGTCCACGCCCGCGTCCAGCGCCTGCGCCAGTTCGTCCAGGTTCTCCACTTCGCAGATCAGCGGCAGTGCGGGGAAGCGTTCGCGCGCGCGGCCTACGGCGGCGGCGATGGAACCGGCGGCGATCAGGTGGTTTTCCTTGAGCATCACGGCGTCGTACAGGCCGATGCGGTGGTTGACGCCGCCACCGCAGCGCACCGCGTATTTCTGCGCCAGGCGCAGGCCGGGCAGGGTCTTGCGGGTATCGAGGATGCGCGTGTTGGTGCCGGCGAGCGCGGCGGCATAGGTGGCGGCAAGGGTGGCGGTGCCGGAGAGGGTTTGCAGGAAGTTGAGCGCGGTGCGTTCGGCCGTCACCAGCGCGCGGGTGCGGGCATGGATGCGGCCCAGTTCCTCGTCGGGGTCGATGCGCGCGCCATCGGTCAGCCGCCATTGGAAACGGGCCTGCGGGTCGAGGGTGCGGAAGCAGACTTCGACCCACGGCAGGCCGGCGACGACGGCGCGCTCGCGGCAGACGATGCGCGCCTGGCCCGGCGCATCGGGCAGCAGCGCGGCGCTGGCGTCGCCCGTGCCGACGTCTTCGGACAGGGCGCGTGCGACATCGGCGTCGATCCGTTCTGCGGGCGGCGGGATTGGGGCGATCGAGGTCATCGGGAAGCGATCAGGAGGCCTCGGCGGCGGGCGCGTACTGGCGGAGCTGGTCGATCAGCGCGCGCAGGGTGCGTTCCAGCAGGCGGTTGCCGTCGATCAGCCGCGCCAGCCCGGATTCCATTTCCGCCGCCAGCGCTTCGGGCGCGATCTCGTGCACCTTCAGGCCGTTGCGGTTCACGAACAGGTTGTTGCCGGTGTAGGGGCTGATCCAGCAGAGCTTGGCGCGCTCCATGTCGTCGTCGTGGGCGGCGTGGAACTCGAACCACGTGCCCGGCGGCAGCGAGCGCAGCCGGGCCAGCAGCGCGGGGTCGATGTCGACCGGGGCCGGCTGCTCCTCGGCCAGCGATTCCTTCCACTGCGTGGCGAAGTCGGACTGGGCCAGGGTGGGATCGTTCTCGTACAGGAAATCGGGCGGTTCGTCGTTCCGGGCCTGCGTGTCGAGGTAGCGTTCCAGCCGCAGCGCCAGCGCTTCGATCTCGCTGTCGTGCAGGGTGACGCCGGAAAGCCCCTGGCGCAGCAGGTCGGGCAGGGTCCGGCGCGCCTGCGCCAGGCGTTCGGGATCGTTGCGCGCGGCACGCGGATCGTCGGCCCAGAGCAGTTCGTCGATGAACTCCAGCGCCTGGCGGAAGGCGCGGCTGCTCTCGCCGTTGCGCAGCCATGCCAGCACCAGGTGATTGGACCACGGGCCCCGCAGCAGTTGCCGCACCCATGGCATCGGGTCGTGCTGGCGCAGGCGCTGTTGCAGCAGCGAGGCGACGCGGTTGCGCGCCAGCGTGAGGCGTTCGCGCCCGATGGCGGTTTCGATGGTGCGCTGCTCGGCCAGGTCGGCGCGGCGGCGGTAAGGGTCCAGTTGCTGGCGCAGGTCGGTGATGGCCTGGGCGAAGGCGATGGGATGGTCGTCCTGGAAGTGTGAGGCCAATTGCTCGACGGTGAGCGCGATCTGCTTGAGCAGGGCGTCGTTGGGATCGGACGAGCGGCACCAGCCGACCGCCAGTTCGCCGAGCTCGTCGATCAGTTCGCGCGCCGGATGGCTGGCGCCGTGCAGCAGGGCCGAGTCCTTGAGCGCGGTACGCAGGAAGGGGATGTGCAGCCGCGACAGCATGGTCTGCAACGGCTCGGGGAGGTCGGGATCGTGGCGGATGCGCGAGAACAGCAGGCCGATCAGGTCGACGACATCCTCGTCCTCGGAGGTCAGCCGGGCGTCGTCCTCGTGGGCCAGTTCGCGTGCCGAGGCGATCAGTTGCGGCTTGAACGCCAGCGGGTCGCCTTCGTAGGTCCACAGGCGGCCGAGCGCGGCGTCGAGCGCGTCCACGGGCAGGATCGCCCGCTGCGGGCTGTCGCCCTCCGCCATGTCAGGCTGCGCCAGCGCGGCGCGCTCGGCCTGCTGGCGGGCGTTCATCAGCCGATGCAGTTCCTCCAGGTGCGGTTCGTTGCCATCCGGCTGGGTGCCGGGGGCGGGCGCGGGAGGAGGCGGCGCGGACGGCGCGTCGGCATCGGGTACGCGGCGTGGAGCGCTGCTGCGGCGGATCGGCGGGGAAAACTCCACGCGCGGCGGCGTGGCGGTTTCGGGCAGGTCCGGCAGCACGCCGTTCTCGGCCAGGATCGCGTTGAGGCGGGCGTAGAGCGGCTCGAGCGCGCGCAGCACGTGCTGGCCGAACAGGCCGAAGGCGATCAGGCGGATTTCGACGCTGACATCGACGGCGCTCATCGCGGCGCGGAAGGAGCGGCTCAGGCCGCGCGGCGAGATCGCGCTCGATTGCGGATCCTGCGGCGGCGGCCGGCCATCCAGTTCGGACAGGCGCGCCTGCAGGGCTTCCAGCGCCGGCACGAGGTGTTCGGACAGGCGCCGGGTCTGGTTTTCCAGGTGCAGGGTTTCTTCCTGCTCGTCCTTTTCGATCAGGCGCAACGGGCCGCGCGGCCGTTGCGGGGCGGCGTCGTCGCCGTCCGGGCGAAGCGCGTGGTCGGCGCGCTGGAGGAAGTCGGTTTCCACGTCCACGCGGGCGAGGCGAATCTGGCGCAGGGCATCGAAATACAGGTGCTGCTGCGGTGCCGCGCGGCTGCGCTCGGCCAGGTCGAACAGGCGCGAATCCAGTTCGTCGAACAACACGTGCAGCGGTTGCGCGAGCCGTTCCTGCACCTTGCCGCGCAGGCGGGCGTGGAGGGCCGCTTTGGTTTCGGTATCCATCGGCTCAGTCGCTGCGCGAGGCCAGCGATCCGGGTTCGATCGATTCGGAAACGAGCATCACCGGGATGCCATCGTCGACGCGGTAGATGCGGTCCGTCGCGGCGGTACGGAGCCCGGCATGGAGCGGAGCGGAGGCCGGCTCGCCGTCGCCGCGTCGTGCCGTACCGGCGGCGATGGCGCGATTGACGTCGTCCAGTTGCGAGGGTGTCAGCGGGTGCAGGGCTTGCCCCGAGGCCGGACAGCGAAGGATTTCCAGCAGGCGCTTGTCCAAGGTCATGATGATGCGAGTGGATGCGTTGGCACGATTCTGTCAGCGGCATGGTACGACTACAATAGCCGCTGTCTTGAGTGGGCCAGGATATGAGCCAGCCGCCAGCCGCCGTTGTGGGCCTCGTGATGGGATCGCGCTCGGATTGGGAGACGATGCGGCATGCCGCCTCCCGCCTGGACGCGCTGGGTATCGCGTTCGAACAGGAAGTGGTGTCCGCGCACCGCACGCCGGAGCGCCTGTTCGAGTACGCGAGAAGCGCGAGGGAGCGCGGTCTGCGGGCCATCATCGCCGGTGCCGGCGGGGCTGCGCACCTGCCCGGGATGATCGCCTCGATGACGCCGCTGCCGGTGCTCGGCGTGCCGGTGCAGTCGCGTGCGCTCAACGGGCTGGATTCGCTGCTCTCCATCGTGCAGATGCCGGCCGGCGTGCCGGTGGCGACGTTCGCCATCGGACAGGCGGGCGCGGCCAACGCGGCGCTGTTCGCCGCGGCGATCCTTGCCGGAGGCGAT
>JBBCJS010000036.1:0-34306 GCA_037190825.1 Chiayiivirga flava | reverse complement strand
GCGCCTCACGGCCCGGCGATCCCAAGTCGCGTTCGTAGAGCCGCTCTTGCACATCGCCATCATCGGAGCCGGCTTCTGCGGCGTGGCCCTGGCGCGCGAACTGGCGCGCCAGGCGCCGCCTCGTACCCGCATCGCGCTGATCGGCAACGCCGGCAGCTACGGGCGAGGCGTCGCCTACGGCACGCCCCGGCCCGAACACTGCCTCAACGTGCGCGCCCGCGACATGGGCATCGACCCCGGAAACCCTGCCGGCTTCGCCGACTGGCTGGCGCTGGAAGGCCCGGAACGCGAAGGTTTCCAGCCGCGCACGCACTATGGCGACTACCTGTGCGCCACGCTCGACGAGGCAGTGGCGCAGGCCGCCGCGCGCGGCGTGGAACTGCGCCGGCTCGCCGCCGACGCGACGGCGATGCAACGCACGCCCGAAGGCTTCCGCCTGCACCTGTCAGGAGGCGGAAGCCTCGATGCCGCGAGCGTGGCGCTCGCGCCCGGCGCATTGCCGCCGCAGCCGATGGCCGGGCTGTCGTCCGAACTCCTCGCCAGCCCGCGCTACGTTCCAGCGCCGTTCGCGCCCGGCGCGCTGGACGGAATTGCCGCCGATGCGCAGGTACTGGTGATCGGCACCGGCCTCACCTTCGCCGATGTCGCCATCAGCCTGCGCCGGAACGGTCATCGCGGCCGCATCGAGGCGATCTCCCGCCATGGCCTCGCGCCCCTGCCGCACGCGATCCATCCCGCCGCGCCCGCAACGCTGCCGCACGCCCTGCAACGGGCCATCGAAAGCGGCGATTTGCGCGGCGTGGTCCGCGGACTGCGCGAGGTGTCGCGCGGCGCGGACGACTGGCGCCGCTTGATCGACGCATTGCGCCCGCACACCCAGCCGTTCTGGCAACGCCTGGACGAACGCGCGCGCGCGCGATTCCTGCGCCACCTGCGCAGCTACTGGGAAATCCACCGCCACCGCATCGCTCCCCCGCTGATGCAGGAACTGGAGGCCATGCGGGCCAGCGGCCAACTGGTCGTCCGCGCCAGCCGCCTGCAACACGGCGATGTCGCGGGCGAGCGCATCCGCTTGGCGCTGCGCGATCGCGGCATGTTCCTTCCCCGCCACGCCGAGGCGGACGTGCTGATCCGCGCCACCGGCCTGGATACCGACGTCGCCCGTACCCGCCACGCCCTGATCGCGCACCTGCGCGACGCCGGCCTGGTCCATCCCGCCGCGCATGGCCTCGGGCTGGAAACCAGCGCCGATTTCGCCGTGCTGGATCGCCAGCGCCGCGCCGTTCCCGGCTTCTATGCCATCGGCCCGCTGCTGCGCGGCCGGTTATGGGAAATCACCGCCGTCCCCGAACTGCGCCGTGCCGCCGTCGCGCTGGCCGGGGAACTGTGCCGCATGCTGCAAGGCCAGGGCGGGTCCGGCGCGTAAATCTTCCGTCTCAGGCCTTGAGACAGCCGCGCACGAAGCTCTCCGCACCCTGCTGCGGAGATGCGCCATGTCCTGCCCCGTTCTTCCTCCCCGCACCCGCTGGCCGCGCCGCGTCGGCGCGTTCGATGCCGTCCTGCTGCACTGGCTCACGCTCGGTGGGCTGGCGCTGTCGATCGTCCCCGCGACGCAATGGCACAACGCCTGGGTGGGGTGGCTGCCGTACTGGCTGGTGCTGGTTCCCGGCGCGTTGCTGGCCCGGCATCTGCTGCCGCGCGCCATGCTGCGCGCCGCGGGCGCCTGAATAGGGCGCATCGGCATGCCGGCGGCGCGGGGATGGCCGTGTAAACTGCGCGCCAGCCCGTTTTCGCCCGTGTTCCCATGCCGTCAATTCCGCGTCGCCTTGCCCTCGTTCTCGCCCTGTCCCTGGGCTGTTCCACGTTCGCCGCCGATGCCACCGCGCGCGGCCAGCTCGAGCCGGAGCAGCGCGCGGCCTTCTTTGCCGAAGTGCAGGAAAAGTACGGCATCGCGCCGGAGACGGTCGCGCCGCTGCTGGACAAGGCGAAGTACCAGCAGAGCATCATCGATGCGATCACGCGGCCGGCCGAGGCCAAGCCATGGAAGGACTACCGGCCGATCTTCCTGGGGGCGGACCGCATCAGCAAGGGCCGCGCCTTCCTTGAAACCCATCGCGCGGCGTTGGCGCAGATCGAGGCCGGCACCGGCGTGCCGGCGGCGATCATCGTCGCCATCCTGGGCGTGGAAACCAGCTATGGCGGCAACACCGGGCGCTACAAGGTGCTCGACGCGCTGTACACGCTCGGCTTCTTCCACGAGCCGCGCGCCACGTTCTTCCGGGGCGAACTGGCGCAGGCGTTCGCGCTGGCGCAGGAGGAGTCGCTGGACCTGGCCTCGATCACCGGCAGCTACGCCGGCGCGATGGGCTGGGGCCAGTTCATCCCGTCCAGCTATCGCGCCTATTCGGTCGATGGCGATGGCGACGGCAAGCGCGACCTGTGGAACTCGCTGCCGGACGTGTTCGCCTCGGTGGCCAACTACTTCGTCGCGCACAAGTGGCAGCGCGGCGAGCCGGTGGCGGTGCCGGCGGTGCGGGCGCCGGGCGCGGAGGACTTCAAGCCCGGCTCGATGGAAGCCAAGTTCACCCTGCTGGAACTGGCCGAAAAGGGGTATCGCCCGGCCGAGGCCATCGGCCACGCCGCGCCGGCCACCCTGCTGACGCTGGAAGGCGTCGACGGCCCCGAATACTGGATCACGTTCGACAACTTCTACGTGATCTCGCGCTACAACCGCTCGCCGCTGTACTCGATGGCCGTGTTCCACCTGGCGCAGGCCATCGCCGGCACCGACAGCGCCACGCTGGAGCCGTGAAGCCGGTCCTCATCGCGCTGCTGGCCGTGGCGTTGACGGCCTGCGGCGGCAAGAAGACCAAACCCTCGACGCCGGATGCCCCCCGACCCTCGCACGGCGCGCCGCAACGGCCCGCGCCGGTGACGAGCGCGCGCCCGGACAAGCCGGGCGAATACACCGCCGGCGGTCTGTACAGGCCCGGCGTGCCCGATGGCGGCCCGCCGATTCCACCCGACATCGGGCACCTGATCGAACCCGAACCCACCGGCGAGCCGCCGGCGCGCTACGGCAACCGCTCGCCCTATACCGTGCTGGGCAAGAGCTACCGAGTGATGGACAGCGCCGATGGCTATCTCGCGCGCGGCATCGCGTCCTGGTACGGCACCAAGTTCCACGGCCGCGCCACGTCGAGCCTGGAGCCTTACGACATGTACCAGTTCACCGCCGCGCACAAGGCGCTGCCGCTGCCCACGCACGTGCGCGTGACGCACCTGGTGAACGGGCGCAGCGTGGTGGTGCGGGTCAACGATCGGGGTCCGTTCCACGAAGATCGCCTGATCGACCTGTCCTACGCCGCCGCGGTGAAAATCGGCATGCACATCGACGGCACCGCGCCGGTGGAAGTGCGTGCGCTCAAGCCCGGCGAAACCCCGCCGCCGCCGCCCGCGCCGATGTCGCCCGAACGCGCCTGGGCGGCAGCCCGGGCCGGCACCGTGCCGGTGGCATCGCCGTCCGCGCCACCGCCCAAACCCGCCGCGCCGGCACCGGGCCGGGTGTGGTTGCAGGTGGCCAGCTTCGGCGAGCCGGCCAATGCGCAGCGACTGGTGGAACGGCTGGAATCGGAACGCGTGGGCAGGACCGATGTGCAGCGCGCGCAGGTGGGAGGACGTACCGTCTACCGCGTGCGCGTCGGCCCGTTCGCTTCGCCCGAGCGCAGCCGCGCCGCGTCCGAGCGCCTGCACGGCATGGGGCTGGGCGTGCCCACGCTGATTGCCGAATGATCCGCTGCCCGATAATGCGAACCTTTCCCGCCCGCGCCGCCTCCAATGGCGCAGGCCCATCGAACGACATGGAGTGTTTTCCGACATGAAAGCCTTTCCCACGCTGATGGCGGCGCTGCTGACCGCCTCGCTCGCGGTGCCGGCGCTGGCGCAGGACGCGCCAACCCGGCCGACGCCCAACCTGCCCACCCCGAACCTGCCCACCCCCAACGTGGCCCCGGCGGTCACGCCTTCGCCGCCCTCGGTGCAGGGGACGGCCTGGCTGCTCATCGACGAGGCCACCGGCCAAATACTGGCCGCGCACAACGAGGACCAGCGCGTGGAGCCGGCCAGCATCACCAAGGTGATGACCTCCTACGTGGTGTCGGCGGAACTGGCGGCCGGCAAGATTTCCAAGGACGACGACGTGCCGATCAGCGAGAACGCCTGGCGCGGCGGCGGCGGCGGCACCGACGGCTCCACCAGCTTCCTGCCGGTGAACTCCAAGGTGAAGCTGGGCGACCTGCTGCACGGCATGATCATCCAGTCCGGCAACGACGCCTCCATCGCGCTGGCCGAATACGTGGCAGGCAGCGAGGCGGCCTTCGCCGACCTGATGAACGCCTACGCCGGGAAGCTCGGCATGACCGGTACCAATTACGTCAATTCGCACGGCCTCTCCGCGCCCGATCACTACACCACCGCGCGCGACATCGCCCGCCTCGCGCAGGCGCTGATCCGCGACTTCCCGGAGGAATACGCCTACCACTCGGTCAAGGAGTTCACCTTCAACGGCATCCGCCAGTTCAACCGCAACTCGCTCCTGTGGAAGGACAGCGCCGTGGACGGCATCAAGACCGGCCACCATTCCGGCGCGGGCTACTGCCTGCTGGCCTCGGCCAAGCGCGGCGAACAGCGCCTGATCAGCGTGGTGATGGGCTCCACCAGCGAGAAGCAGCGCGCCGAGGACAGCTACGCCCTGCTCAACTGGGGGTTCCGCTTCTTCGAGACGCACAAGGTCTACGACGCCGGCCGGCCCGTGTCCGAACCCAAGCTGTGGAAGGGCGAGGCCGCCACGCTGGCGCTGGGCCTGGAACAGCCGCTGCTGTTGACCGTGCCGCGCGGCCGCTACGAGCAGGTCAAGGCCGAAATGGACCTGCCGCGCCAGCTCGTCGCCCCCTTCGCCAGGGGCCAGCAGGTCGGCACGCTGCGCATCTCGCTCGACGGCAAGCCGCTGGCCGAGCGCCCGCTGGTCGCGCTCGCCGATGCCCCGGAGGCCGGTTTCTTCCGGCGCATCAGCGATGGGTTCTGGCTGTGGTGGGAGTCGGATTGACCTGAATCGCAGCAAGGCCGGCTTTCCCTTCTCCCCCGGGAGAAGAGCCTGCCCCGGACTCGATCCGGAGTGGCCGCCAGGCCGGATGCGGGTACGAGCGACGCGTGGCGACGAAACCTTGCTGCAAGGGTCGATTGCCGTGTTTCACTCGTACCCTCGCCCCGACCGCTCTCCCGGCGGGAGAGGGGCTTGAAGAAAGCGGCACGTTTCAACCCGGCGGAAACAACTGCTCGGCGCGCTGGAAGAGGATCCAGCTCGTGGCGATGTACTTGTCGCCGCCGCGCGGGCGGTTGCCGCGGTGGGTGTGGGTGAAGGCGGCCGGGGCGATCAGCAGGCTGCCGGTGCGCGGTGCGATCTTGCGATGCTGGTACAGGAACTCCGTCTCGCCCTCGGAAAAATCGTCGTTGAGGTAGATCGTCCACAGCAGGTGCCGGTGCAGCGTCTCGCAGCCCGGATCGCGCGGATACAGCTCGCAGTGCCAGTACGGATAGCCGCCCTGGTCGGCGGTGTAGCGTTGCAGGTTGATCGCGCCGGGGCGCAGCACGGTCTGCACCAGCCCGGTGAGCGTGGCCTCGTCCATGTCGGCGACGTCCTGCGCATCCAGCCGGCGCGGCGGATCGCCGAACTGGAGCATCAGCGGGGCGATCATCATGTAGGGGTAGCGCCGCAGATAGGCCACCGTCGCCCGCAGCGCCGCCGCCATCAGCAGGTTCTGCACGTCCTGCCAATGCGCCTTGCCCTGGAGCAGGATGTCGCGGCTGTCCTTCAGCTCGGGAAACAGCCCCGAGCCGACCCGCCCCGGCATCGCGCCCCCATCGGCCTCGAAACGCGCCACGATGGCGGCGCAGTCCTGCGGCGAAATGGCGTTTTCGTGGATTTCGATGAAGTCGGTGGCGGACATGGTGGGCGCGGCGCTGGCGGGAGGCGCGAGCTTAGCAGTCCATCCGGCATGTCCCGTGGCTGAAACTTCGCCGGGCACGCCATCCCACCGTCACCGTAAACCCGCATAATCGCCGGCCGGAAACCCCTGACGCCCCGCATGCCGCCTTTCGATTCCCCCTCCGCCGCCTGGCGTCGCTTGCGTCGACCCCTGGGCCTTGCAGTGGCGGTGTTGCTGGCCTGGTTCCTGCTCGAATCGCTGGTCTACCGCAGCGGCTTCTACTACCGCTTCCTGGCCGAGCCGCATTCCAATGCCGGCGCGACGATGCTGCGGCCGCTGCTGGCGCGGCGCGAGGCGACCGACGCGCCGCCGACGGTGCTGGTGTTCGGCGATTCGCGCGTCGGGCAGGGTTTCTCGCAGGCCACGGCCGCAGCGGTGGCGCCGGGATGGACCTTCGTCAACGTCTCGGTGCCCGGCAGCACGCCGCGCACCTGGTTCTACCTGCTGCGAAAGATGCAGCGCGACGGCACGCCCTTCGATGCCGTGGTGGTGGGCATGCTGTATCAGCCGATGGGCGCGGGGCGCTGGGCCGACTGGTCGCTCGATCCGGCGTTCATGGCGCCGCTGACCGACCTGCGCGATGCGCGCGAGTTTCCCGCCAGCTTCGACAATGCCGCCATCCGCCGCCGCGCCCACCACACGCTCTGGCTGCCGGCCCTGCAGATGCAGAAGGACACGCAGGCGCTGCTGGCCTCCCCGCGCGAGCGCCGGCGCAGCCTTCGGGGCAAGCGCTGGTGGCTGGAGAACATCGGCAACTACCCCGGCCGGGAAGGCGTGATGCCGGCGCTGGAGTTCGATGCAGGGCGGCGCGTGCTGGACTGGGGCGACGCCACGCCCGAACAGCGTCAACAGGTGGAACAGCATCTGGCGATACTGGCGGGCACGCCCGCCGCCGCGAACGACGAATTCCTCGCCCACTGGCTCGGCAGGATGCTGGCGCTGGCGCGCGACAACGATGCGCCGCTGATCGTCTTTCCGCTGCCGCGCGGCCCGTACCCGCAGGCGCTGCCCGGGGAACACGGCACGACGCCCTCGCTCGCCGCGCTCGCGCGCGAACCGGACGTGGTGGTGCTGCCGGCGGATTTCCTCGCCGATCTGGAGGCGCCCGGGTACTTCTTCGACGCGCTGCACGCCAACACTGCGGCGCGCAGGATCATGTCCGAACGGCTGGCGCGCGCGGTCGCCGATGCGATGGCCGCGGGCGAACCGCGCGAGGCCGCGCGGCCATGATGTTCGACAGCTTCCAGTACTGGATCTTCTTCGCCGCCGTGCTGGCGGGCCTGGCATTGCTGCGCGACCGTCCGGCCAAGATCGCGCTGGTGCTGGCCAGCTTCGTGTTCTACGGCTTCTGGGACTGGCGCTTCTGCGCGCTGCTGGCCGGTTCCATCGTGGCCAACTACGTGTTCGGCATCGCCATCGACGCGCGCGAGGGCAGGGCGCGCAAGCGCGCGGTGGCGCTGGCGGTGGCCTTCAACCTCGCGGTGCTGGGGTTCTTCAAGTACGCCAACTTTTTCGTGGATTCCTTCGCCGCGTTGTTCGGCCTGAACCCGGACGGCATGCTGCTGAACATCGTGCTGCCGGTGGGCATCAGCTTCTTCACCTTCGAGGGCATCGCCTACGCGGTGGACATCTACCGCCGCCAGATGCGCGCGGTGCGCGATCCGGTGGACTTCTCGCTGTTCATCACCTTCTTCCCGCACCTGGTGGCCGGGCCGATCATCCGCCCGATGGATTTCTTCCCGCAGCTGGCGCAGCGGGCGGTCGTCACCTCGGAGGATTCGCGCTGGGGCATGCGCGAGATCCTCAAGGGCCTGATCAAGAAGGTCGCCTTCGCCAACTGGTTCGCGCCGGTGGCCGATGCCTGGTACGCCGGCACGCAGTACCAGGGCATGGACGTGCCGGCATGGGCCGGCGTGCTGGCGTTCTCGATGCAGATCTACTTCGATTTCTCCGGCTACACCGACATCGCGCGCGGCTGCGCGCGCCTGCTCGGCTATCGCTTCCCGCCCAATTTCGAGCGGCCGTACCTGTCGGCCAGCATCACCGAGTTCTGGCGGCGCTGGCATATCTCGCTCTCGTTCTGGCTGCGCGACTACCTCTACATCAGCCTCGGCGGCAATCGCGTCAGCGTGCCGCGCACCTACATCAATCTGTTGATCGTCATGGGGCTGGGCGGTCTGTGGCACGGGGCGAGCTGGAACTTCGCGATCTGGGGGCTGTACCACGGCGTCCTCCTGATCGGGCATCGGCTGTGGCGCCAGGCGGTCGCCAGGCTCGGCATCGCCGGCCTCGTGGATGCGCGCTGGCTGGCGCCGTTCTGGATCGCGCTGACGTTCGTCATCGTCACGCTCGGCTGGATTCCGTTCCGCGCCCCGGATTTTTCCACTTCGTGGGCCACGCTCGGCGCGCTGTTCGCCCCGCAGGACTGGGGTTTCGCGCTCGCGCACCCGGCCATCCTCGCCATCCCGCTGGGCACGCTCGCGTTCTGCCTGCTCGACCGCGAGCGCCGCGTGCAGGACTGGCTGGTGCAGCGCGCCAGCCTGCCTGCCACCGCGTTGGCCGGTGCGCTGGCGCTGCTGTTCCTGGAAGTGTTCGCGCAGATCGATGCGCAGGTGCCGTTCGTGTATTTCCAGTTCTGAGCGTCCAGGGCCGGCCATCGACTCCCACGCGGCGCGAGCCGCGGACAGGCCCTAGTGGCCACACATCGGCCGAATCTTCGCCGCCTCCACCGCCGGCGCGGCGAAGTCGATCGAGGCCAGCAGGCCATCGTCGGCGATGCTGTACCAGGCCACGCCGTTGGGAAAGAGCGCCACGGTGATGCCGCCGAAGCCGGACAGGAACGGCACCCAGGCCGGCTGTTCGCAGGCCAGTTCGGCGTGCAGGTCGCGCGCCCAGAAACCGTGCTGGTAGCGGTACTTTTCCAGCGTGGCGACCGGGAGGCCGCGCCGTTCGGGATCGCGCTGCGTCGCGGCGGCGAACATCGCCGGGTCGAGCGGCTGGCGCCCGGCGATGCGGCCTTGGTGCTCGCCGAGGAAGCGGGCCAGTTTGGCGATGTCGTCCGAAAGCAGGGTCAGGCCCCAGCCGAAGAACGGTTGTTTGGCCGCGTCGTAGCTGCGCCGGATGGCGCGCGCGGTGGGGCTGAGGCGCAGCGGGGCGAACAGGTCGGCCCAGAGCACGTCGTCGAACACGTCGTCGCGCTCGCGGCCGGGGATGCGGCGCAGCGCGTTTTGCAGCGCCGTGCCGAGCAGGTAGGTGTCGGAGGTGTGATAGACCCAGCGCATGCCGGGCGCTTGGCGGCGCGGATAGGCCTCGCAGGCGAAGGCCAGGCGTCGCGCGTGCGTGTCGGGCGCGAAGAAATCGCCGATGCGCGGCGAATCTTCGTCGGCCATGTACGCGGGGGCGTCGTACTGGCCGGTGCTCATGTCGAGCAGGTGGCGCAGGGCGACGCCTTCCCATTTCTCCGTCATGCAGCCGCTGGCGCGCGCGTGGCGGCCGACCGGCTCGTCCGCGATGCCCGGGTACAGCCGCTGCATCCGCATCAGCGCCAGCCCGGCGACCACGGACTTGGCGATCGAATACGAGGGAATGTCCAGCCCATCGCAGAAGGGATGCGCGCCGTGGCGGGTGTCGCAATCGCCGCGGTAGTGCACGCCATCCACGATCACGCCATGCACGGTGCGCGCACGCGCCGCGCCGACGGCGAAGCGCGCCGGATCGATGCCGGGATGATCGGACGCCAGCGCCGCGATCGGCTTCACCGGCAGGCGTGCGGCGGTTTCCGCGCCATGCGCCGCGATCAGCGCCTCGCGGTCGGCGATGGGGCCGGGCGCGTAGTCGGCGCGCAGCAGGCCCCACAGGTCCAGTTGCAGGTAGTGGCAGGTTTCCCCGCTCACCTGCATCGCCGCGCGCGACACCGCGCCGTCGCCGTTGAACAGCAGCATCAGCACGCCGTTGTGGGTGCAGTTGGCGTTGCGCTGCACCAGCGAGAACGGGATCGCGGCGCGGCTGTACTGGCCATCGCCCGGCTCGTTCCAGACCCGGCCCGCTTCCACGACGATTTCCCACCACGGATGCGTGCCGGGGATCGGTCCGCGCTGCGCCGGGATCAGCGCATCGCCGTGCTGCACGAAGGCCAGGTCGAGATCCTGCGGAAAGCCGCGCGCCCGTTTCGCGTCGCCGGGCGAAACGAAATCGCGCAGCGCGGCCACGGTGCGCGTGGACGGCTGCCCGGACAGGCGCAGCCGGCCTTCGAAGCGATGCGCCGGCGGCAACGCATCGCGCGGCGGCGCGTAGGCGGACAGATCGACGGGGCGGCGGTAGTCGCCCGACAGCAGGGTGTCGCGATCCAGCCCTTCGCGTGCGCCGGCCGCGCCGGCGGCGAGCAGCGCCAGCGCGGCCAGGCGGGTGGCAAGGCGATGATGCCTTACGGACACAGCGGCGCGATCTTGGCCAGCTCCCTCGTGCTCGTGCTCCAGGCGTGCTCGTCGTTGTCGCTGAACTGG
Source organism: Chiayiivirga flava (assembly GCA_037190825.1). Taxonomy (GTDB): domain Bacteria; phylum Pseudomonadota; class Gammaproteobacteria; order Xanthomonadales; family Xanthomonadaceae; genus Denitratimonas; species Denitratimonas flava_A. The sequence goes on along the minus strand of JBBCJS010000036.1, from coordinate 23,760 downwards.
TAATAGATCATGCCGTTGGGCAGCAGGACCACGCTGATGCCGCCGAAGCCGGACATGTAGGGCACCCATTTGCTGGTGCTGCCGCATCCGTACACGGACTCGGCCTTGATGTCGTAGTACCAGAAGCCGTTGTTGTACTTGTCCGTGGTGGCGCCGGACCAGGCCGGCAGGCCGCCCGTGCCGAGGTTGAGGGTGGCCGAGACCATGCCGGCATCGAGCACCTGGTTGCCGCCGATCGTGCCCTGCGCCGTGTTGAGGAACCTGGCCAGCTTCACCACGTCGTCGCGCACGTAGATCAGGCCCTGCCCGAAGTAGGGCTGGGCGGTGGCGTCCTTGGTGCGCAGCGTGGTGTGGGTGGTCGGGCTGAGGCCGAGCGGCGCGAAGATTTCATCCACCAGCACGTCATCGAAGAAGTCCGCGCCGCTGCCGGCCTGGGATTTGTAGTACTGGTTCATCGCCCGGCCGAGCAGGTAGGTATCGGAGGTGTGGTAGACGAATTGGGTGCCCGGATTGACCTTGCGCGTGTAGCCGCACGCATGCGCGACCTTGGCGGCGTGCGTGGTCTGGAGGAAATAGTTGTTGGTCATCGCCGTGGAGCCTTCGTCCACGTGGTAGCCGGCGCTGGTGTAGTTGCCGGTGGCCATGTCCAGGAGGTGCTCGAAGGTCGGCCTCGGCGTGTTGGTCCACTGCGAGGCGGAGCATTCGCCGACCCAGGATCTGACCTCGAGCGCGCCCTGGGTTCCGGCGTACTTCTGTTCTAGCCGCATCAGGCCATAGCCGCCCATCACCGACTTGGCGGTCGAATAGGACGGCACGTTGAGCGTTTCGCAGAACGGATGGGTTCCCTGCCGGGTCTGGCAGCCGCCGACGTAGTGCACGCCGTTGTGCGCCACGCCGTAGATCGTCATGTGCGCGGCGGTGATGTCGCTGCCGATGCTGGCCACGTTCACGCCGCTGCCGGGGTAGTCGGTCGCCAGCGCCGCGATCGGCTTGACCGGCATGCGGCGCGCGACCTCGTCCTCGTACGCGGCGACGATGGCGGCCGCGCCGGGAATCGCGGCGGGGGTGTAGCTTGCGGCCAGCTTGCCCCAGAAGTTGGCCTTGAAATACAGGCAGGTTTCGCTGGCGATCTGGTAGGCGAGGCTGGATACCGAGCCGTCGTCCTTGAACAGGAAACTCATCACGCCGTTCCACATGCAGTCCGCGCCCTGTTCCTGCAAGGTGAACGGAAAGGCGACGCGCGAGTAGCCGTTGTCGCCGTTCTCGTTCCAGACCCGGCCCGGCTCCAGCACCAGCGACCAGGACGGATGCGTGCCGTCGATCTTGCCGCGCGTCACCGGGATGAAGTGGGTGCCGTGCTGGATGAAATCGAAGGAGAAATCCGGCAGCCGGTTGGCCTGCGCAAAGGCCGAGACGTTGGCGCTGCCGCCCACCTTGGCGATGTTGCCGTTGGCCGCGGTCAGCGTCAGCCGGCCCTGGAAGACGTTGACCGGATTGGCGGCGGCGGCGGGGACGGCGTAGTGGCTGAAGTTCATCAGGCTGAGCGTGCCGCTGCCTGTCAGGAAGGCGTGGCCCAGTTGCGTGCGGGCGACGCTGCCGTTGCCGCTGAGCGGATCGTAGACCGTGGCGGTGGCGGTGCCGGTGCCGCTCACCGCCAGGGCGAAGTTCGGATCGAGCGGATCGTTGGAGGGAATGGCGAGCGTGCCGTTGTAGCTGCCCGTCGCCGTGGGTGCGAAGCGGACATCGACAGTGCACGAGGCCGAGGGTGCCAGCGTCTGGGCCGAACAGGTGTCGTTGACGAGGGCGAAGGGCGCGGACAGGCCGCCCAGGGCGCCGAGCACGAGGTTGGCGTCGCCGGCGTTGGCGAGGGTCAGCGTGTTCGTCGCATCGTCGCCGACGGCCACGTTGCCGAAGCTGCCCGAACCGCTGACCTCGATCTGCGGCGCCGAGGCGATCGGCGTGCCCGTCAGGACGATGTTGTCGCCATAGCAGTAGCGGTAATAGAGGGCATAGGCGCGGAAGCGCAGGCGCAGGTCCGGTTTGTCGTCCAGCCCGGTCGAGAGCGTGCCGGTGCGCATCGCGCCATCGGCCTGGCTGGGGATGACGTTGACGACGGTGGTCCAGGTGCTGCCGCCATCGGTGGAGACCTCGGCGCGGCAGTATTCGACGGTGACCAGGTACAGCGCCGCCAGCTGCATCGACAGCGAGACGTTCTGGTAGCCCTGCGTGGACAGCGCGATCGTGCCCTGGCGCAGTCCGTCCAGGCGCATCGACCAGTTGCCGGCGTAGTAGTTGGGCGAGTCGTGGCCATCGCCGCTCATGGTCCAGGCGGGATAGCCGCCGCTCTGGAAGTTTTCGCTGAACAAGGTGGTCGGTTGCGCATTCGCCTGCGCGAACGCGAGGCAGGCCCATGCGCACAGCATCATCGACAGCAAGCGTTTCATCCTGATTCCCTCCTCGGTGTTTTCATGGATGACCCGTCCGCCATGCCGGCCGGAGGGCCGGACGTCAGCCGATGCCCCCCAGGCAGACATACTTGAGTTCGGTGTAATCGTTGAGCCCGTACTTCGAGCCTTCGCGCCCGACGCCGGATTGCTTGACGCCGCCGAACGGCGCGACCTCGGTGGAGATCAGGCCGGTGTTGACGCCGACGATGCCGCATTCCAGCGCCTCGGCCACGCGGAAGGCGCGGGCCAGGTCGCGGGTGTAGAAGTAGCCGGCCAGTCCCGCCTCGGTATCGTTGGCCAGCGCGATGGCTTCTTCCTCGCGCTTGAAGCGGAAAAGCGGCGCGACCGGGCCGAAGGTCTCCTCGCAGGCGATGCGCATGGCGGGGGTCACGTCGAGCAGCACGGTCGGCTCGTAGAAGGTGCCGCCGAGCGCGTGCGGCTTGCCGCCGATGGCGATCCTTGCGCCCTTGGCGGCGGCATCGGCGACGTGCTCCTCCACTTTCGCCAGCGCGTTGGCGTCGATCAGCGGCCCCTGGTCGGTAGCCCCGGCAAGCCCGTCGCCGACGCGCAGCTTCGCCACCGCCTCGCGCAGCTTCCCGGCGAAGGCGTCGTACACGCCGTCCTGCACGAACAGGCGGTTGGCGCAGACGCAGGTCTGGCCGGTGTTGCGGAACTTGCTGGCGATCGCGCCTTCGACGGCGGCATCCAGGTCCGCATCGTCGAACACGATGAAGGGCGCGTTGCCGCCCAGCTCCAGCGAGACGCGCTTCATGCCCTCGGCGCATTGCGCCATGAGCTTCTTGCCGACGCCGGTGGAGCCGGTGAAGCTGAGCTTGCGCACCTTCGGATGGGCCGTCATCTCGCCGCCGATGGCGGCCGAGTCGCTGCCGGTGACGATGTTCAGCACGCCGGCCGGCACGCCCGCGCGCTCGGCCAGCACCGCCAGCGCCAGCGCCGAGTACGGGGTTTGCAGCGCCGGCTTGCAGACCACGGTGCAGCCGGCGGCCAGCGCCGGGCCGAGCTTGCGGCCGAGCATGGCGGAAGGAAAGTTCCATGGCGTGATCGCGGCCACCACGCCGACCGGCTGGCGCAGCACCAGGATGCGCTTGTCGGCGGCGTGGCCGGGGATGGTGTCGCCGTACAGGCGCTTGGCCTCCTCGCCGAACCATTCGATGAAGCTGGCCGAATAGGCGACCTCGCCGCGGGCCTCGGCCAGCGGCTTGCCCTGTTCGGCGGTCATCAGGGTGGCGAGGTCGTCCTGATGATCGATCATCAGCTCGTACAGCCGGCGCAGGATCTGCGCGCGTTCCTTGGCGGTCTTTTTCGCCCACGCGGGAAACGCGGCATGCGCGGCCTCGATGGCCTGCCGGGTTTCGGCTTCGCCCATGTCCGGCACGGTGCCGAGCACGGCGCCGGTGGCGGGATTGCGTACCTCGCAGGTGCCGCCGTCCTCGGCGTCGCGCCATTGCCCGCCGATGGGGCAGCGGCCGCGCAGCAGGTCCGGATCGCGCAGGGGCAAGGGGGAAACGGTCGTGTTCATGGGTGGGACTCCAGTCGGTCGATGCGCTGCGCGGCGGCCAGCGCGGCGATGCCGGATGCCGCCAGCGCGGCCATCGCCGCCGCGATGAGGAAGGCGAAATCGTCCCCGGCCAGCAGCCGCCCGGCCAGCATCGGACCGGAAGCCAGGCCGAGCTTGGAGACGAAGCCGCCGAGCGTGGCCAGCCGGCCGGAGACATCCAGCCGCGACAGCATGCCGAACAGATACGGAACCACGAACGACCAGGTGATCGCGGTGCCGACGTTGGCGACGAAGAACACCGGCGACATGCCGCTCCAGAAGAACCCGGCGGTGCCGGCCAGCGTCAACCCCATCGCGGCCAGCAACGGGCGCAGCCGGCCGAAGCGCGTGCCCATGACGATGACCAGGCCCGCGCCGGCCGCGCCGATCCACGTCGCCCAGCCCAGCGCCTGGCCGATGAAGTCGCGGCCCAGTCCGTAGTGCTCGCCGAGCCGGATGATGAAGGCCGACAGCGCCATGTTGCCGGCCTGGAACAGGAACAGCGCCAGCAGCGCGAGCAGGGCGGTGATGCGCGCCGGCGTGGCGAGGCGCGCGGCGGGCGTGGCGGTGCCCTCATGCCCGGTGCCGTCGAAGCGCGGGATCGCGGCCAGCGCCACGAGCGCGCACGCGGTCAGCGCCGCCAGCGACAGGAACAGGATGCGCGTGCCGTAATCGGGCACCAGCGTGGGCAGGAACATCACGCCCAGGCCGCCGAGGCCGAACTGCACCAGCAGCAGCATGCCGAAGGCCCGGTCCGGGGAGTGCGTGCGCGCCATCACCGAGTACGTCACGCCGACCGCGAAACCGCCGACGACGCCGTGCAGCGCGCGCATCGCGGTGAGCAGCGTCGGGTCGTGGATCGCGATCGAGCCCAGGTCCAGCAGCAACAGCAGCGCCAGCAGGCCGAACAGCGCCGGCCGCCACGCGATGCGCCGCACCAGCAGCACCGCGACGAAGCTGCCGACGCTGGCGCCGTAGATGTTGGCCGCGCCCACCATGCCGGCCTGCGGGTTGGTGAAGCCCAGGCCCGTGACCAGCCCATCGACGATGGCGGCCATGATGTTGACGTAGAAGAACCCGGCCGTGGCGACCAGTGCGAGCAGGGCGTACAGCCACAGCTTGTCGGTCGTGGGGCGGGCGGCGGCGGTGTTCGGGGACGGGTTCATGCGGCGGTTTCCGTTTCCGCGCCATCGCCGGCGTGGACGCCGGCGTTGTCGAAGTGCCGGCGCAGTGGCGCCAGCTCGTGTTCGTAGCGCCGCCACAGTCCCAGCGAGGAACGGTAGATCGGCTGGCGCACCTGCGCCGCGCTGGCGGTGAGCGTGGGCTGCGGGTTGCGCTCGAAGCGCAGGCAGGCATCGTCCCAGTCCAGGTTCGCGTGGGCGACGAGGCGGCGGCTCTGGGCTTCCTGATCGTCCACCAGCGCCTCGTAGTCCACGTCGATGAAGCGGTCGGCCGGAAGCATCCGCCGCCAGTGCGCCATCAGCGCGTCGTAGCCCAGCCAGTAGCGGGCCAGGTCGTCCAGGTCGTAGGAGAACGGATAGGCCATGCGGAACAGGGTCTTGTACATCGCATGGCAGGCGTCCATCGGATGGCGCCGCAGATGGATGATGCGCGCCTGCGGCAGCGCGGCGGCGATGAGGCCCAGATAGAGGAAATTGCCGGGTGTCTTGTCGATCACCCGCAGCGCCGGGCCGCAGGGCAGGGTGGTGCAATAGGCCCGGCCCAGCGCGGAAAAATCCAGTTGCGCGGCGCGTTGCACCAGTTCGGCCTTGCCGTTCACCGGGCCGGCGAGGCGAACCATCGCCTGCGCCAGATCGGTGCTTTCGCCGCGGCTGACGACGGCGCGGTGCGAGCCCAGGATGCGATCCACCAGCGTGGTGCCGCTGCGCGGCAGGCCGACGACGAACAGCGGGCGCGCATCGTCGTGGCCGGCGTGGCGGCGCGCGAAGAAGCCGGCGTCGAAGGCGGCGGCGATGCGCCGCATCGTGTCCAGGTCGTCCTCGACGCGGTATTGCAGCCGCCGCCTGCGCGCATCCGCGCCGCGCTTCAGCGCGGCGAACGCGGCGGCGTGCTCGCCGATGTCCTCGCGTTCCTTGGCCAAGGCGTAGCACAGCGGCACGAAGGCGGGATGGTTTTCAGGCGTCTGCGCCAATCTGCGTTCGATGGCCGCGACGTGGTTGCGCCGCGCGGTCTGGCGCCGCAGCGTGGCGCGGTTGTACCAGGCGTCGCCGTCGTCGGGCGCGAGCGCGATCACCCGGTCCAGCATCGCCTCGGCCGCGTCCAGCCGGCCCAGCGCGATCAGCGCGGTGGCGTGGTTGTAGAGGCCGCCCGGATCGTCCGGCGAACGCGCCACGGCCTGTGCGTAGCATTGCTCGGCCTCGACATGCGAGCCGAGCAGGGTGTAGCGCAGGCCCAGTTCCTGCCACAGCGCCGGTCCGTGCCCGCCCTGCGCGGCGAGCGCGTGCAGCGCGGCGATGCAGGCGGCGTTGTCGCCGCGCTGGCGATGCGCGTCGATCCGCCGCAGCGCATCGGCTGCGGCGGGCGACATCGCATCGGCCGCGCGCACGGTTGCCATCTCAGAAACGGTAACTCACCGTCAGGCCCACGGTGCGCGGCAGGGCCACCAGCGCCTTGGAGCCGTTGCCGAAATAGTCCTGTACCGGCGAGGTGCCCATGTACTGCTCGGTGTAGATGCCGGTGACGCCTTCCTCGTTGGTCAGGTTCTTGAGCCAGAAGGTCAGGTCCCAGGCGTCCAGACTGTACGTGGCCGAGGCGTTGAGGATGGCGAAGCCGTCCAGTTCGCGCGCGAAACGCGGGCTGAGGCTGAGCGCGTTCTGCGTCTCGGACTGGTAGTAGGCGTCGCCGCGCAGCGTCAACAGACCGCGACCGAGCGGGATGCCGTAGCTGCCGGCCAGGTTGAGGCGGTGCTCGGGCGCGCCGGGCAACGCGTCGCCCTTGTAGCCGTAGATGTAGGTGCCGTCGGCGGCCACCGCATCGGCGTCCAGTTCCGCCTTGGTGTAGGTATAGCCGAGGGTGTAGCTGAAGCCGTCGCCCAGGCTGCCGGCCAGTTCCAGTTCCACGCCGCGCGTGCTGGCCTTCTGCGCGTTCTGCACCGCGAAGAAGCCCCACCACGTGGTGGCGCTGTTGACCTGCGGATCCTTCCAGTCCACGTAGAACGCATCGACGTTGTAGGTCATGCGTCCGGCCGCGCCCTTGATGCCGATCTCGTGGTTGCGCACGGTGTCGGACCTGTAGGTGGTCCAGGCCGGGTCTTCGGCGAAGTTGCCGGTGGTGGGCGTGCCGTTGGTGCCGCCGCGCCGGTAGCCTTCGGATACGGTGGCGTAGAGCTGGTGCTGGGGCGAGAAGAACCAGGAGACGTTGCCCTTGAACAGCGTGCGGCTCTCCGATTCGGAGCCGTGCGAGAGCGAGCTGTCGATGATCGAGGACCACAGTCCGGTGGTCTGCGCCACCTCGGTATCGGCATCGTTGTTGAAGTGGCGGAAGCCGCCGGTGAACTGGAGCGACTCGGTGGCGCGCCAGGTCAGTTCGCCGTACAGCGCGGTTTCCTTGAAGCGCTCGCTCTGGCGATAGTCGAAATCCACGTCGCTGACCACGGCCGCTTCCCAGCCGGGGAAGGCGGCGTTCCACCAGCGCTGGAAGCCGCGCAGGTGGCTTTGCTGCGTGGCGTAGCGGTCCTGGTCCTGGTAGTAGGCGCCGAGCACGTAGTCGAACGCGCCGCCGGTGTCCGAGGTCAGGCGCAGCTCCTGCGTGAACGCCTTTTCGCCGTGGCCGCGCACGGCCGAGGCCATCGGGCGCGGGTAGTTGTAGTAGAAGTCGCCGAGCCAGCCGTTCTGGGCGTAGAAGCCGGTGTTCTCGCTGGTGATGTCGCCTTCGTGGTTGTAGTGCGAGGTGCTGGAGGTGAGGGTGGCGAAGCCCAGGTCGATGTTGGCTTCCAGGCTGCTCAGGTTGACATGGCGCGCGGCCGGTTCGAGCTGCACCGAGCCGACCTCCAGGTCGCCGTAGGGCACGCCCCAGCCGTCGTTGCCCAGGCTGGTGGCGCGGCGGCCGCCGAAGCGGTCGGCCTGGGCCATGTAGCTGAGCGTCATGTCGAAGCTGTCGCTGGGCCTCCACAGCAGCGAGGCGCGGCCGTAGTTCTGGCGCACGAAGTCGGCATCGCGCACGTTCTCGTATTCGGCCGCGTCGTCGAGGATGCCGTTGGGGGCCGTCGGCAGGCCATCGGCATCGAGCCTGTAGACGTTGCGGTAGTCGGTGGCGCCGGGGAAGTCGTTGATGGTGCCGTTGAAGCGCAGCGCCAGGGTCGGGGCCATCGGCAGGTTCAGCATCAGCGAGCCGGACTGGCCGATGCTGCCCGAGCCGTCGACGCTGGACGCGCTCAGGCTGACGCGGCCTTCGCGCGCCCCGGTATCGGGCTGGCGCAGCAGGAAGCGCACCGCGCCGCCGAGCGCGCCGGAGCCGTACAGCGTGCCCTGCGGGCCGCGCAGCACCTCCACCCGCTCGATGTCCGAGAGCAGGAAGTTGGCGAACAACGGCGTCTTGTCCACGTAGGTGGCGACGGTGGACACCGCCGAGACGGCGTAGTCGCCCAGCGCCGAACTGTCCACGTTCAGGCCGCGGATGCGGATGCCGCTGACCACGCTGGAATTGCGCGCGCCGCGATCCACCACCGCCACGCCGGCCACGCCGCGCATCAGTTCGGCGGTGTCCAGGATGTTCTGCTGCTCGATGTCCTCGCCGGACACCGCGCTGATGTTGTACGGCACCGCCAGGATGTCCTGCTCGCGGCCCTGCGCGGTGACGGTGATGGTGTCCAGTTCGGTGGGCGCGGGCTGCTGGGCGAAGGCGGGCGCCTGCGCCACGAGGCCGGCGACGACCGCCAGCGCCAGCCGGGAGGGGCGCGGGATGGCGTGGCGCGGGAGGCTGCGGTTGGAGCGGGTCTGGGTGTTCATGCGGCGGTTCTCCCCTCGGAGGAATGGATGGCGTGGCGGTGTGCTGCGGTGTGTCAGTCGCGGCCGGGCAGTCGCAGTGGCCCGAGCGCGTCGAGTGCGGCCGACGGCGCGCGCGCGGCGCCGTAGGCGGGAAAGACCACGGCGTGATCGCGGAAACTCTTGAGCGGCTGCCCCAATCCGTTCCAGCCGCGCTCGCGGCAGCGGCGCAGGTAGGAAAAATCGACCTCGAACGCGATCACCTCGCGCCCTTCGCCGGCCTGGTGGATCACCTCGCCGCCCGGCCCGCAGACCACCGAGCGGCCGAAGCCCAGGTCGCCTGCGACGTTGATGTCGACGAAGTAGCACTGGTTGGTGGCCGCGTTGGCGCGGGCGATGGCGATCTCCACCTCGCGGTCGATGGTGTTGGTCATGGTCGGGTGCAGGATCACTTCGGCGCCGAGCGCGACCAGCGAGCGGCTGACTTCCGGAAACCACATGTCGTAGCAGATCGACACCCCGAAGCGGCCTGCGCCGGGCACCTCGAACACCACGAAGTCATCGCCGCCGGCCACGTTGCGCTCATACGGCGCGAACGGGAACAGCTTGCGGTGGCGCGCGACCACGCGGCCCTGCGGATCGATCACCGGCGCGGTGTTGTAGACCGTTTCGCCGCAGCGCTCATACAGCGAGCCGGGTATCAGCCACAGGTCGTGGCGGCGGGCCAGATCGCAGAGGAAGGTCTCGGCGTCGCCGGGCAGGCACTGGGCGTGGTCCGTGCTGGCGCCGAATCCGCACAGCTCCCCGAGCACCACCATGCGCACCCACGGGAAACGCCGCGCCACCTGGCCCACTTCCGCCGCGATCTTTTCCAGGTTGTCGCCCGGCCCGAGCGCGAGCTGAAGCCCGGCGATGCCGAAGGCGCGGGAGGTGGCGGTGGTTTCCAAGGCGCGATCCTGAATGCTGTGTGACGACGGCCCCGACGGTAGCCGTCGCGTCCGCATCGCGCTTAGAGCCAGTCTGGAGGAATCGATGGGGCCAGTTGCCGTGGTGGCCCCATCCCGCGGGGCGCCGCGAATGCCCCGGATTCATCCGCGAAAACGCCCCGGCGAGTATGCTGGCCGTCCCCCATCCCGGAGGTCACCACCATGCGCATTCCAGCCCTGACGACCCTTGCGCTGTTCGCTTGCGGCGCCGCCTTCGCGCAGGCTCCGGCGCCCGCGAAAAACGACGAGGCCAAGCCCGCGCCGCGCGCGGAGGCGCCGCTGCCGGAAAAGGTCAAGCTCGCCGACGACCCCGCCACCGCGCCCACGGTGACGATCCGCAAGCACGACAACGGCGACACCATCGAGGAATACCGCCAGAACGGCAAGCTCACGATGGTGAAGATCACCCCGCCCAACGGCATCCCGTACACGCTGCTGGACACCAACGGCGACGGCCTGCTCGACCGCCGCGACAGCGAAGGGCCGGTCGGCCCGGTGTACTACACGCTCTATCGCTGGAACTGATCCGGGGCGTGTCGCCGATTCCCGGGTGGCTCGCGCTGCGCCGGCTTATAATCGCGGGCTTGCCGCAGCGCGGCCCACCCCCACGGCGCAGCACCGCACGCCGTCCACACGGAGCGTTTCATGAGCATCGAGCAACTGGAAGAGATCGCCCAGGCCATGGTGGCCCCGGGCAAGGGCATCATCGCCATCGACGAATCCAACACCACGATCAAGAAGCGCTTCGACGCCGTGGGCATCGAGTGCACCGAGGAAAGCCGCCGCGCCTACCGCGAACTGCTGCTGACCACGCCCAGGCTGTCGGACTACATCTCCGGCGCGATCCTGTACGACGAAACCCTGCGCCAGTCCACCAGGACCGGTGTGCCCTTCACCAAGGTCATGGCCGATGTCGGCATCCTGCCGGGCATCAAGGTGGACAAGGGCCCGGTGCCGCTGGCCGGCTTCCCCGGCGATGTCGTCACCGAGGGCCTGGACGGCCTGCGCGCGCGCCTGAAGGAATACGCGGAACTGGGCGCCAAGTTCGCCAAGTGGCGCGCGGTGATCGCCATCGGCGAGGAGAACCCCTCCGGCACCTGCATCGAGGCCAACTGCCACGCGCTGGCGCGCTACGCCGCGCTGTGCCAGGAGGCCGGCATCGTGCCGATGGTGGAGCCGGAAGTGCTGATGGACGGCAACCACGACATCGACGTGTGCTACGAAGTCACCGAGGCCACGCTGCGCTCGCTGTTCGCCGCGCTGTACGAGCACAACGTCGTCATCGAGGGCACCATCCTCAAGGCCAGCATGGTCATCTCCGGCAAGGACTGCCCCGAGCAGGCCGGCGTGGAGGAAGTGGCCGACGCCACGCTGCGCTGCCTCAAGGCCACGGTGCCGGCGCTGCTGCCGGGCATCGTGTTCCTCTCCGGCGGCCAGAGCGACGAAGCCGCCACCGCGCACCTCAACGCCATGAACCAGCTCGGCGCCAAGCCGTGGCCGCTGAGCTTCTCCTATGGCCGCGCGATGCAGCAGGCGGCGTTGTCGCTGTGGTCCAAGGACACCTCCGGCAACTTCGCCAAGGCGCAGGAAACGGTATACGCCCGCGCCCGCGACAACGGCCTGGCCGCGCTGGGACAGTGGAAGAAGGGCTGATCCTCTCCTGCATCCGATGACGAGAACGCCGGCCGCAAGGCCGGCGTTCTCGCTTGCGGCGTGCGTGCACGGCCGCGATGCTCCATGCTTGGGCTCCGGGGCGCGTTGTGCGCCTTGGAACACCTTCCCGCGCGCCCGTGCCGGTACGATGCGGCGTGCGCGCCTTGCCCCGCCATGGCACCGCTGCGTGGCAAGGCGCTCCAAGTACATGACACGCTCCAGGCAGCCCACTTTCGCTCCCGACCCCATGACCACGATCCTGATCGCAGACGACCATCCCCTGTTCCGCGACGCGCTGCGGCGCGCGGTGTTGCAGGTGTTGCCGCAGGCCAGGCTGCTGGAAGCGGACAACGTGACGGCGCTGGTGGAGCTGGCCGGCCAGCATCCGCAGGCGGACCTGCTGCTGCTCGACCTCAACATGCCCGGCGCGCACGGCTTCAGCGCGCTGGCGCACGTGCGCGCGGCGTTCCCGGCATTGCCCGTGGTGGTGGTGTCCGCGCGCGAGGAGCCGGGGCTGATGCGCCGCGCCATCGGCCACGGCGCGGCCGGCTTCATTCCCAAATCCGCCGACATCGCCACCATCGGCCGGGCCTTGAACACCGTGCTGGACGGCGAAACCTGGCTGCCGCCGGGCGTCGCCCCGCACGGCGCCATGCTCGACCCGGAAGAAGAAGACCTGGCCAAGCGCGTCGCCGAACTCACCCCACAGCAGTACCGCGTGCTGACGATGGTGTGCAATGGCCTGCTGAACAAGCAGATCGCCTACGAACTGGACGTCTCCGAAGCCACCGTCAAGGCGCACATGACCGCGATCCTGCGCAAGCTCGGCGCCCATTCGCGCACCCAGGCGGTGCTGCTCGCCGGCCGCCTGACGCTGGAAGGGCGCGGCACGCCGCCGCCGCCGGACGAGGACGACGACGCGGCGGTGTGAGCCATCACGCAACGCCCGGCGGGGAATCGGTGTCCGGCTTCGCGCGCCCGCCACGCGCCAGCGCCGCGATCAGCGCGCGCAGCACCGCCGGGCGCACCGGCTTGTGCAGTACCGGATCGTCGGCGCTGCGGGCGCGCTGGGCCAGTTCCTCGCTGCTGTTGGCGGTGAGCAGTGCGCCGGGTACCGGCGCCGGTCCGGTTTCGCGCCGCAGGATGTCCAGCACCGCCAGGCCATCGAGCGCCTCGGCGAGGTGGAAGTCGGCCAGGATCAGGTCCGGACGCTGCGCGCGCACCGCGGCCAGCGCCGGTTCCAACCCGGGCGCGGTGGTGACGTGGACACCCCAGCGTTGCAACAGCGCGACCATGCCTTCGAGGATGGCCGGGTCGTTGTCCACGCACAGCACGCGCAGGCCGGCGACGTCGCGCGCGGGCGGCGGTGCGGCGGCGGCGGCGGATGCGGCGGGCGCGTTCGCCAGCGGCACGCGCAGGCGGAACACGCTGCCGCAGCCCAGGCGCGAGGTGACGCCGATGGGATGATCGAGCATGTGCGCGATGCGCTCGCAGATCGACAGCCCCAGGCCCAGTCCTTTCTCGCCCCACGGGGAAGGCTGATCCAGGCGCTGGAACTCGTCGAACACCGAATCCACGTGCTCGGGCGCGATGCCGGGGCCGGTGTCCCAGACCTGCCATTCGGCCATGTCGCCGCGCCGGCGGATCGCCAGCAGCACGCCGCCGTGGCGGGTGTAGCGCAATGCGTTGGCGAGGAAGTTCTGGAGGATGCGGCGCAGCAGGCGGCGGTCGCTGTACAGCCACACGTCGCGTGCGTGCACGCGCAGTTCCAGCCCGCGCGTGGCGGCGAGCGGGGCGAACTGCTCGTGCAGCGACTGGCACAGCCACGCGGCCGATACGGCGGCCAGTTCCGGGCGCAGCACGCCGGCGTCCAGGCGCGAGGTGTCGAGCAGCCCTTCGAGCAGTTCCTCGGCGTTCTTGAGCGCGCTGTCGATGCGCTCCACGAGCTGGCCCGCATCCGGGTCCTGCTGCGGCGTGGCGGCCAGCGCCGAGCTGAACAGGCGCGCGGCGTTGAGCGGTTGCAGCAGGTCGTGGCTGGCGCCGGCGAGGAAGCGCGTCTTGCTGAGGTTGGCGGCTTCGGCTTCGAGCTTGGCGGCGCGCTGGGCTTCGACCGCGGCGGTCAGTTCCTCGGTGCGCTTGCGCACGCGCAGTTCGAGGGTTTCGTTGGCCTCGATCAGCGCGTGTTCCACGCGCTTGTAGTCGGTCACGTCCGAATAGGTGGTGACGTAGCCGCCGCCGGGCATCGGGCGGCCGCGCATCTCGTACACGCTGCCGTCGGCGCGCACGCGCTCGAATACGTAGGGCGAGCCCTGCCGCATGTAGGCCACGCGCTTGTCCACGTGCGCCTCGACCTCGCCCGGCCCGCACTCGCCGCGCTCGGCGTTCCAGCGGATCAGGTCGGCGACCGGGCGGCCGATGTAGACCATGCCGTCCGGGTAGTCGAACATTTCCAGGTAGCGCCGGTTCCACGCCACCAGCCGCATGTCGCCATCGACCACGCTGATGCCCTGGGAAATGTTTTCCAGCGTGGCCGAGAGCAGTTCGCGGTTGAAGCGCAGTTCCTGCGAGGTTTCGTCCAGCAGCCAGACCACTTCGCCCAGGTCCATGCCGGTGCCGCGCAGCGCGGTGGTCAGTACGCGCCGCGCCGAGGCGCCGCCGATGGAGGCCGAGAGCAGGCGCTCGGTGTACTGGAGCAGGCCGCGGTCGGCGGCATCGCTCGGGGCCAGGTCGCGCCCGCTCTGCTCGCGGTATTCGGCGAACGCGCGCTCCACCGCGCGCGGGCCGACGATGCGCTCGGCGATGGTGCGAAGGTCCGCCACCGGGATGCGCCCGCGCCATTCGCCGCCGGCACTGGCCGGCCTTTGCATCCACGGGTCCACGAACGGCAGCCCGCGCAGGCGCTCCTCCACGCTGGGGCGATAGCGCAGGCTGAGGAACACGAAGCAGGCGATGTTGAACAGCAGCGACCAGAACACGCCGTGCGTCAGCGCGTCCCAGCCGGCCAGCCCGAACAGGGCCTGCGGGCGCAGCCAGGCCTGGTCGAACAGGCCGCGATGGATCCACTGCGTGTCCAGCCATCCCGACGAGGCCAGGATCGGCAGCAGCAGGGTGTAGATCCAGACCGCGAAGCCGGCGATCAGGCCGCCGAACGCGCCGTGCCGGCTGGCCCCGCGCCAGTACAGCCCGCCGATGATCGCGGGCGCGAACTGGGCCACGGCGGCGAAGGCGAGAAGGCCGATGGACGCCAGGTTCTGCTGGCTCTCGGTGGCGCGGTAGTAGCCATAGGCCGCCATCGCCAGCGCGACGATGGTGGCGCGGCGGATGCCGAGCACGAAGCGGGAAAGGTCGCGCGAAGTGTTCGGATCGACCCAGCGCAGGCGCAGCGCCAGCGGCATCACCAGGTCGTTGGACACCATCGTCGCCAGCGCCACCGTCGCCACGATCACCATGCCGGTGGCGGCGGAGAAGCCGCCGATGTAGGCCACCAGCGCCAGCGCGTTCTGCCCGTGCGAGAGCGGCAGCGCCAGCACGTAGGTATCGGGATTGACCGTGCCGCCGCCGAACGCCGCCATGCCGGCCAGCGCGATGGGCACCACCAGCACGCTGACGATGGCAAGGTACGCCGGGAACAGCCAGCGCGCCTTGTTCACGTCCTTCGGGTTCTCGCACTCCACCACGCCCACCTGGAACTGGCGCGGCAGGCAGAAGATCGCCAGGAAGGCGAGCAGCAGTTGCGACAGGAAGCCGGAGGGAAGCGCCGTACTGCCCAGCGCCGATGCGCCCAGTCGCGCGACGAAGCCGTCGGACACCTGCACCCACGCGAACAGGCCCACCGCGACGAAGGCCAGCAGCTTCACCAGCGATTCCAGCGCCACCGCCAGCATCAGGCCGTGGTGGTGCTCGGTGGCATCGATCTGGCGGGTGCCGAACAGGATCGAGAACACCGCCAGCAGCACCGCCAGATAGAACGCCGGCTCGCGCAGCGGCGCCATCGGGCCGCTGTGGCCGATGCCGCTCATCACCTCGATGCTCATCGCGCCGGCCTTGAACTGGAGCGCGATGTAGGGCACCGCCGCGATCAGCGCGATGACCGTCACCAGCGCCGCCAGTCCCTGCGACTTGCCGTAGCGCGAGCCGATGAAATCGGCGATCGAGGTGATGTTCTGCTCGTGCGCCACCTGCACCAGCCGCTTCAGGAGGCCGATGCCGAACACGAACAGCAGCATCGGCCCCAGGTAGATCGGCAGGAATCCCCAGCCCGAGGACACCGCCGTGCCGACCGCGCCGTAGAACGTCCACGACGAGCAGTACACCGCCAGTGCCAGGCTGTACACGATGGGACGCAGCGCCAGGCGCTCCGGATACAGCGGCCGGCGGTCGCCGAAATAGGCCACCGCGAACAGCAGCGCCACGTAGACCAGCGAGACGCACAGCAGGACCCAGCCTGCGACCATCGGCAACCCTCCCTCGTTCGTGCACCCGGACCGGTCTGTGCCGGCGGTGTGCGCTGTCGCCTGCAAGCAGGCTCCTACAATGCGCGGATTCTGATGGATGTAGGGGCGGGCTTGCTCGCGGCCGCTCTAAATACGGTACGCGACCCGCTTCATCACGCCGGACATGAAACGCATGATTCCCGGAATCGGCGGCGGCAACGTGCGTGCGCCGGCCTCCTGCGCGTTGTCGGCGTGGCGCGCCTCGTCTTCCTTCATTACCGAAAGGATCGCGCGGCTGCGCGCGTCCTGCGGCGGCAGGGTTTCCAGATGCTCGTCCAGGTGCGCTTCGACCTGGCGTTCGGTTTCCACCACGAAGCCGAGGTTCCAGCCGTCCCCGCGCCAGCCCGCGACCGCGCCGAGCGTGTAGCTGGCCGCGTACCAGAACGGATTGAGCAGGCTCGGGCGCGCGTCCAGTTCGGCGAGCCGCGTCCGGCACCAGGCCAGGTGGTCGGCCTCCTCCTGCGCCGCGTGTTCCAGGTGCTCGCGCGTGGCCGCATCGCGCGCCACCGCCGCCTGCCCCACGTACAGCGCCTGCGCGCAGACTTCACCGGTATGGTTGATCCGCATCAGCCCGGCCGCGTGGCGGCGCTGCGCTTCGTCCATCTCCGCCTCGGGCAGGTCGCCGGCCGGGTTGCCGCGCTGCGCCGCCGCCACGCCCGCCAGCGACGAGGACAGGGCGTGGTCCAGTCGCATCAGCGCGCGGTCGAGTGGGGAGTAGTGCCGGATCAGGGACATGGCGGCGCCTTGGGTGTAGGCCGGAGCCGTGCATTGTAGTGGCCGCCCGCCGTGCGCAAGGGCCATCCGCACAGGTCGTCGTTCCTGCCTTCGCGGGGGTGGCGGGGGGCGTTCTGGCGTTCCCGGGGAACGCGCATCGCCTTGGCTTGGCGCCGCCGCGGGCATGCGCTATCATGGCCGGCCCGGCCGGGCTGTTGCATCGCCCGGCGCGGATCGCAGGGCCGCGCCCTGCCCATCCCCAAACGCTTTCACGCCGCATGGTTGCGCAGGTCGAGACGACCCGCTATCATTCCGCGTCTTTCGTCTTGCTTTTTGGCAAGCCAACAGATTTTTTCCGAGAAGCCGTCATGAAGACCTTCAGCGCCAAGCCCGAAACCGTCAAGCGCGACTGGTACGTGGTCGATGCCAGCGGTAAGACGCTGGGCCGCCTGTGTTCCGAGCTCGCCACCCGCCTGCGCGGCAAGCACAAGCCCGTCTACACCCCGCATGTGGACACCGGCGACTACCTCGTCGTGATCAACGCCGAGAAGATCCACGCCACCGGCAACAAGCTTCAGGACAAGAAGTACCACCGCTTCACCGGCCACATCGGCAACCTCAAGCCCGAGACCCTCGGCCAGGCGCTGGATCGCCACCCCGAGCGCGTCATCGAGATCGGCGTGAAGGGCATGCTGCCGAAGAATCCGCTCGGCCGCGCCATGTTCCGCAAGCTCAAGGTCTATGCCGGCCCGAACCACCCGCACACCGCCCAGCAGCCCCAGGCTCTGGACATCTGAGTAGACGATCATGGCAACCCAGCAGAACTACGGCACCGGCCGTCGCAAGTCCTCCTCCGCCCGCGTGTTCCTGCGTCCGGGCTCGGGCACGATCACGATCAACCAGCGTCCGCTGGACCAGTTCTTCGGCCGCGAGACCGCGCGCATGATCGTGCGCCAGCCGCTTGAACTGACCCAGCTCACCGACAAGTTCGACGTGATGGTCACGGTCGAAGGCGGCGGCACCACCGGCCAGGCCGGCGCCATCCGCCTGGGCCTGTCCCGCGCGCTGGTCGAGTACGACGAAAACCTCAAGGGCGACCTGCGCCGCGCCGGCTTCATGACCCGCGACGCGCGCGAAGTGGAGCGCAAGAAGGTCGGCCTGCACAAGGCGCGCCGTGCAACGCAGTTCTCCAAGCGCTAAGCTACGCCGCAGTACAAACAGCTCCACAGCCCCGTCGCCAAGCGGTAAGGCACCTGACTCTGACTCAGGCATTCGGTGGTTCGAATCCATCCGGGGCTGCCAACATCGAAAGACCTGCCGCAAGGCGGGTCTTTCTTTTTTTGCGCTTCTCCCACCGGCGAGTTGCTCACTCAAGGCTCGACGCTTTCGAGGCGGTATGCGATATCGCCTGGAGCGGCGGATGGGCGTCGCGTCGACAAAGCGGATATCGGGCCGCGACTCGACGCGATGCCCCGCCGCCGCCTCGCGCGAACGTCCAGCGGATGGATGAGGAACGATGCTGATCGCCTTCAACAAACCCTACGGCGTGCTGTGCCAGTTCACCGACCGCAGCCAGCCGCCGCGTCCCACGCTCGCAGGCTTCGGCCTGCCGCCGGACGTCTACGCCGCCGGCCGGCTGGATTTCGATTCCGAGGGCCTGTTGCTGCTCACCGATGACGGCAGGCTCGCGCACCGCCTCACCGATCCGCGCCACCACGAGGAAAAGACCTACCTCGTGCAGGTGGAAGGCGAACCCGGCGAAGCCGCGCTCGATGCCCTGCGCCACGGCGTCGCGCTCAACGACGGCCCGACCCTGCCGGCCCGCGCCCGGCGCGTGGACCCGCCGCACTGGCTCTGGCCCCGCACCCCGCCCGTGCGCTTCCGCAAATCCGTGCCGGACAGCTTCATCGAGCTTTCCATCCGCGAAGGCCGCAACCGCCAGGTGCGCCGCATGACCGCCGCCGTCGGACATCCGACCTTGCGGCTGGTGCGGCTCGCCATCGGCCCGCATCGGCTCGATGGCCTGACGCCCGGCGAATGGCGCGTGCTGCGATAAGCGGCGATACGTAATCGCGGCGCGCGCATTGTCCCCGCCTACAATCAGCGCATGACAAGCGCGCTCCCCTCCGAACTCCACGCCGAGCTTTCCACGCGGCTCGGTGCCGACGGCTGGCGCACCGACGAAGCCGCGCGCCGCGCGCACGGCGAGGACGATTCGCGCCAGTGGGCGATGCCCGATGCCGTGGCGTTGCCCGAAAACACGGAACAGGTGGCCGCCCTCGTGCGCGCCTGCCGCGCGCATCGCGTGTCCCTCGTCGCGCGCGGCGCGGGCACGGGCACGGCCGCGGCGGCGGTGCCGTTCGGCGGCGGCGTGGTGGTGTCGTTCGCGCGCATGAGCCGCATCCTCGCCATTCGCCCGGAGGATCGCTGCGCGGTGGTGGAGCCGGGCGTCGTCAACGGCGATCTGCAACAGGCGCTGCAACCGCACGGCCTGTTCTGGCCGCCGGACCCGTCCAGCTTCGAGCGCTGCACGGTGGGCGGCAACCTCGCCACCAACGCCGGCGGCCCGCGCGCGGTGAAATACGGCGCCACGCGCGACAACGTGCTGGGCCTGGTCGCGGTGACGGGCGCGGGCGGGATCATCCGCTGCGGCGGCCCGTGGACCAAGGACGCCACCGGCTACGACCTCGCCCATCTCATCGTCGGCAGCGAGGGCACGCTGGCATTGATCGTCGAAGCCACCCTGCGCCTCGTGCCGAGCCCGGCGCGGCAGGCCACGCTGCGCGCGTTCTATCGCGATGCGGCGACGGCGGCGGATGCCGTATCGCGGCTGATGCGCCAGCCGCAGGCGCCGGCGATGCTGGAATTCATGGATGCCCGTGCCATCGCGCTGCTGCGCCGCAACGGCAGCGATGTTCCCGATGCCGGCGCGATGCTCCTGATCGAAGCCGATGGCGACGACGACACCCTGCCCACCGCGCTGGCGGCATTGGGCATCGCGGCCGAAGGCGAGGGGCTGCTGTCGCTCGACGTGGCGCTCGACGGCCTCGCGCGCGACCGCCTCTGGGCCGCGCGCCGCGCGCTGTCGCCCGCGCTGCGTTCCATCGCGCCGGGCAAGATCAACGAGGACGTGGTGGTGCCGGTCTCGCGCATCCCCGATCTCGTCGCGGGCGTCGAGGCGCTGGCCGCACGCAGCCAGCTGCCCATCGTCACCTTCGGCCACGCCGGCAACGGCAACCTGCACGTCAACATCCTCCATCACCCCGGCGATGCCGCCGAGACCGCCCGCGCCCACGCCGCGTTGCCGCAGGTGTTCGACCTCGTGCTCTCGCTCGGCGGCACGCTCTCGGGCGAACACGGCATCGGCACCGCCAAGCGCGACTACATGACCCGTGCGTTCGATGCGCCGACGCTGGCGGCGATGCGCGCGGTGAAGGCCGCGCTCGATCCGGATGGCATCCTCAATCCGGGGAAGGTATTGCCGGCGGCGGGCTGAGTTTCATTCGGCGCTCGACACCGCGTCGTCATGTGCTGGAAAACTGCTCGAACACCTGCTGCCCGGTCAGCGTCGGCGTGTCGTTGCCGAACTCGTAGAAGTCCGGCTTCTCGTCGATGAAGATCTGGCTCGCCAGGCGGAACGCCTGCTCCTGGAACAACCCGGCCGGAAGGATGTACTCGTCCGACGGCAGCAGGTGATAGAACAGATGCGTGCCGCAAGTGGCGCAGAAGCCGCGCTCGGCCCAGTCCGACGAGCGATACGCGATTGGGGCGGCGCCAAGGAACTGCACGCCCTGGCCGCAATGCACCGCGAACATCGGGCCGCCGGACCAGCGCCGGCACATTGAGCAATGGCAGAGGCCGACGTCGCCGTGGTCCGGAGCCACGACTTCGATCGCGCCACACAGGCAGGCACCTTTCATGCGGTTCTCCATGAGCCGGTGGCGGTCACTTCTTCTTCGGAATGTAGAGGTCCGTGATCGTGCCCTCGTACACCTCCGCCGCCATCGCCACCGATTCGCTCAGGGTGGGATGCGGATGGATGGTCGCGCCGATGTCGCCGGCCTCGGCGCCCATTTCGATGGCGAGCGCGACCTCGGCGATGAGGTCGCCGGCGTGCGGGCCGACGATGCCGCCGCCGATGACGCGGTGCGTGGCTTCGTCGAACAGCAGCTTGGTGAAGCCCTCGGTGCGGCCGATGCCGATGGCGCGGCCGCTGGCGGCCCACGGGAACTTGCCCACGCCCACCTTCAGGCCCTTGGCGCGGGCCTCGGTCTCGGTGACGCCAGCCCAGGCGATTTCAGGATCGGTGTAGGCCACGGACGGAATCACGCGGGCCACCCATTCGCGCTTCTCGCCGGCGGCGACTTCCGCCGCGAGCTTGCCCTCGTGCGTGGCCTTGTGCGCGAGCATCGGGTTTCCGACCAGGTCGCCGATGGCGAAGATGTGCGGCACGTTGGTGCGCATCTGCGCGTCCACCGGGATGAAGCCGCGTTCGGCGACGCTGACGCCGGCCTTGTCCGCACCGATCTTCGCGCCGTTCGGCGCGCGGCCCACGGCGACGAGCACGCGGTCGTAGGTGCCGCTCTCGATGGCCGGCTTCTCGCCCTCGGTGGCGCTCTCGAAGCCGACGGTGATGCCTTTCTTGGCAGCCTTGACGGTGGCCGCCTTGGTCTTGAGGTGGACGGCGACGCCCTGCTTCTTGAGGCGGTCGGCCAGTGGCTTGACCAAGTCCTTGTCCGCGCCGGGCATGAGCTGGTCCATGAACTCGACCACCGTGACCTCGCTGCCGAGCGCGCGGTACACCGTCGCCATTTCCAGCCCGATGATGCCGCCGCCGACCACGAGCAGCGACTTGGGCACCTCGGCCAGTTCCAGCGCGTCGGTGGAATCCATGACGCGCGGGTCGTCCCATGGGAAGTTCGGCAGCTTCACCGCCTGGCTGCCTGCCGCGATGATGGCCTGCTCGAAGCGCAGCAGTTGCGTCTTGCCATCGGTCCCGGCGATTTCCAGTTCGTGCGGCGAGACGAACGCGGCCGTGCCCTCGACGACGCGCACCTTGCGCTGCTTGGCCATGCCGGCCAGGCCCTTGGTGAGCTGGCCGACGACTTTTTCCTTGTAGCCGCGCAGGCCATCGAGCGCGATCTTCGGCGGCGCGAAGGTCACGCCGAATTCGGCCGCGTGATGGGCTTCGTCGATCACGGCGGCGGCGTGCAGCAGGGCCTTGGACGGGATGCAGCCGACGTTGAGGCAGACGCCGCCGAGCGTGGCGTAGCGTTCCACCAGCACCACGTCCAGGCCAAGGTCCGCGGCGCGGAACGCGGCGGTGGAGCCGCCGGGGCCGGCGCCGAGCACGACGAGGCGGCATTCGATGTCGGCCGGCTTGCCGCTGCCGAGGGCGGGCTTGGGCGCGGGCGGTTCGGCCGGGGCGCGGTGCGACGGCGCGACCGGCGGCTTGGAGACGGGCGCTTCCGGTGTGGCGGGTGCGGCGGCGGCGCCCTCGGTTTCCAGCACCGCGACGATGGCGCCTTCGGAGAGGCTGTCGCCGAGCTTCACTTTCAGTTCGACGATGGTGCCGGCCTCGGGCGAAGGCACTTCCATCGTGGCCTTGTCCGATTCCAGCGTGACCAGGCCCTGGTCCTTGCGCACCGTGTCGCCGGGCGCGACCAGCAGTTCGATCACCGGCACGTCGGTGTAGTTGCCGATGTCAGGAACGGTGATGTCGATGCGTGCCATGGAATCCTCCCGCGGGCAGGTGATGTGTCGTCATGAAATGTCCGGATCAGGGAACACCTGGACAGATCCTTTTCCGTCATCCCGGCGAAGGCTGGGATCCGGTTCTCCAATGACTTGAGCGAGAGCTGGACCCCCGCCATCGCCGGGATGACGGCGTATTCAGGCGTTCCCTAGAGCAGCAGGCGACGGATGTCGGCGAGCTGCTTGGCGAGGAACGTGGTGAAGCGCGCCGCGTCCGCGCCGTCGATGACGCGGTGGTCGTAGGACAGCGACAGCGGCAGCATCAGGCGCGGTTCGAAGGCCGAGCCGTTCCACACCGGGGCCGTCGCGGCCTTCGACACGCCCAGGATCGCCACTTCCGGGGCGTTGATGATCGGGGTGAAGCTGGTGCCGCCGATGCCGCCGAGCGACGAGATCGAGAAGCAGCCGCCGGACATGTCGGCCGGGCCGAGCTTGCCGTCGCGCGCCTTCTTGCTGATCTCGCCCAGTTCCGCGGCCAGTTGCAGGAAACCCTTCCGGTCGCAGTCGCGGATCACCGGCACCACCAGCCCGTTGGGCGTGTCCACCGCGATGCCGATGTGGAAATACTTCTTGAGGATCAGGTTGTCGCCGTCGAGCGAGGCGTTGAACTGCGGGTACTGCTTGAGCGCGGCGACCACCGCCTTGATCTGGAACACCAGCGGCGTGATCTTGAGGTCCTTGTTTTCCTCGCCGAGCTTCTTGCGGAAGGCTTCCATCTCGGTGATGTCGGCCTGCTCGAACTGGGTGACGTGCGGGATCATCGCCCAGTTGCGCGCCAGGTTCGCGCCGGAAATCTTCTTGATGCGCGACAGCGCGACGCTTTCCACCTCGCCGAACTTGGAGAAATCCACTTTCGGCCACGGCAAGAGGCTGAGGCCCGCGCCGCCGGCGGGCGCGGCGCCCGTGGCGATGCCGCCGGCCAATGCGGCCTTGACGAAGTTCTGCACGTCCTCGCGCAGGATGCGGCCCTCGCGCCCGGAACCGCGCACCTGCGACAGATCCACGCCCAGTTCGCGCGCGAACAGGCGTATCGCCGGCGTGGCGTAGGGCACCTTGCCGGGCATCACCGCATCGGCATCGAACACCACGGGCGGCGTGCGCGGGCCGGCGGTGTCGCTTGCCGGCGCGGGCGCGGCGGGGGGCGGCGTTGCCGGCGCGGCAACGGCGGGTGCGGGCTTGGCCGGTTCCGGGGCGGATGGTGCGGGCGCCGCC
>JBBCJS010000035.1:0-5139 GCA_037190825.1 Chiayiivirga flava | reverse complement strand
TTCCGCAGGGGCTACCGCTTCGGCGATGGCCCGGTGCTGGCGGTGGTGCGGCCGGGCACGCTGCTGGAACTGTGGCGCGCGCTGCAGGCGGCGGTGGAGGGCGGCGCGGCGATCATCCTGCAGGCGGCCAATACCGGCCTGACCGGCGGCTCCACGCCCGATGGCGACGACTACGGACGCCCCGTCGTGCTGGTCAGCACGCTGCGCGTGGCCGGCATCCAGTTGCTGGACGGCGGCCGCCAGGTGCTGTGCCTGCCGGGCGCCACCCTCGACCGGCTGGAGCAGGTGCTGGCGCCGCTGGGCCGCGAACCGCATTCGGTGATCGGTTCCTCGTGCATCGGCGCTTCGGTGCTGGGCGGCATCTGCAACAACTCCGGCGGCGCGCTGGTGCGGCGCGGACCGGCCTATACCGAGATGGCGCTGTTCGCGCAGGTCGATGCTGATGGCCGGCTGCGCCTGGTCAACCATCTCGGCATCGCGCTGGGCGACAGTCCGGAGGAAATCCTGCAGCGCCTGCAGGCCGGCGACTATACGGCGGCCGATGTCGGCACCGGCGAGGGCCGCGCCGCGTCCGATCCGGATTACGCCGCGCAGGTGCGGCAGGTGGATGCCGCCACGCCGGCGCGCTTCAACGCGGATCCGGCGCGGCATTACGAAGCCGCAGGGTCGGCCGGCAAGCTGGCGGTGTTCGCGGTACGCCTGGACACCTTCGAGAAGGAACCGGCGGAGGTCTTCTACATCGGCAGCAACCGCACCGAAAGCCTGACCGCGATCCGCCGACAACTGCTCACCGGCTTCGAGCGCCTGCCGATTTCCGGCGAGTACATCCACCGCGATGCGTACGACATCGGCGAGCGCTACGGCAAGGACGTGTTCCTGTTGATCGACAAGCTCGGCACCGCGCGCGTGCCGGCCGCGTTCGCGTGGAAGAGCCGCATCGACGGCTGGTTCGAGCGGCTGGGCCTGCGCGGCGCGAGCGACCGCGCGCTGCAGGCGCTGGCCGGGCTGCTGCCCGCGCACCTGCCGCCGCGCATGGGCCAGTTCCGCCAGCGCTACGAACACCACCTGCTGCTGAAGGTTTCCGCGCGTGACGCGGCGGAAACCGAGGCCTGGCTGCGCGGCTTCTTCGACGGCCACGAAGGCGGCTTCTTCCATTGCAGTGCCGATGAGGGGCGCAAGGCCTTCCTGCACCGCTTCGCCATCGCCAGCGCGGCGGTGCGCTACCGCGAGGCGCACCGCGACCGCGTCGAGGACATCGTCGCGCTGGACATCGCGCTGCGCCGCGACGACCGCGACTGGTTCGAGCGGCTGCCGGCCGATCTCGATGCGCGCCTGCTGCACAAGCTGTATTACGGCCACTTCCTGTGCCACGTGTTCCACCAGGACTACATCGCGCGCAAGGGCGAGGATCCGCTGGCGATCGAGCACGCGATGTGGGCGCTTCTGGACGCGCGCGGCGCCGAATATCCGGCCGAGCACAACGTCGGCCATCTGTATCCGGCCAAACCCGCGCTGGCCGATTTCTACCGGCGGCTGGACCCGAGCAATACCTTCAACCCGGGCATCGGCCGGACCAGCAAGCAGGCGGGCTGGAAGGGCTGCGACTGCGCGCCTTGAGCGGCCGCGCCGCGCCGCGGGAAGCGGCCCGATCCCATGGACCGGGCCGCCTGCATTACGCCCGCCTCAGCGGCGGATGTCCTGGACGTGGGTGCGGATCGCGTCGGCCAGGCCGGGCACGCCATCCGCGCCGGCCGGCACGGTGATGCTCGAACCGTTGAAGTCGGTGCCGATGGGTTGCGCGCGGCCGCCCAGGCATTGCGCCAGGAAGCCTTCGGTCACGGCGTTGAACGCCTTGTTGTTCTCCGGGCGCGCGAAGCCATGGCCTTCGTCCGGGAACAGCACGTAGGTGACCGGGATGTGCTTGTCGGTCATCGCCTTGACGATCTGGTCGCTCTCGGCCTGGTGCACGCGCGGGTCGTTGGCGCCCTGGCCGATCAGCAGCGGCTTGCTGATGCTGGCGACGTGGGTCAGCGGCGAGCGCTCGGCCAGCAGCTGCTTGCCGGCCGCGGTGCGCGGATCGCCCACACGCCTGGCGAACTGTTCGAAGAACGCGGCCCAGTACGGCGGGATGGTGGACAGCAGCGTGTCGAGGTTCGACGGGCCGACGATGTCCACGCCGCACTTGAACGTCTCGGGGGTGAAGGTCAGCCCGACCAGGGTGGCGTAACCGCCGTAGCTGCCGCCCATGATCGCGACCTGCTCCTTGGTCGTGACGCCGTTCTTGACCGCCCAGTCCACCGCATCGATCAGGTCGTCATGCATCTTGCCGGCCCATTCGCCGTCGCCGGCATTGGTGAAGGCCTTGCCGAAGCCGGTGGAACCGCGGTAATTGACCGCCAGCACCGCATAGCCGCGGTTGGCCAGCCATTGGTGATAGCCGTTGTAGCCATAGTCGTCGCGCGCCCACGGCCCGCCATGCACCAGCAGCACCAGCGGCACCGGTGCGTCGGCCTTGCCGTCG
Source organism: Chiayiivirga flava (assembly GCA_037190825.1). Taxonomy (GTDB): domain Bacteria; phylum Pseudomonadota; class Gammaproteobacteria; order Xanthomonadales; family Xanthomonadaceae; genus Denitratimonas; species Denitratimonas flava_A. The sequence continues at coordinate 2,618 of JBBCJS010000035.1, read as the reverse complement.
CCATTGGCGTCCGCGGTCCGGGGCAGGGTGAGATAGCTGACCAGGGTGAGGCCATCGCGCGAGCGGACTTCCTGCGGCCACTGCGCCACCAGCGCCTTGCCTTCCAGTGCCGGGCGCGCGGAGAACAGTTTTTCCGGTGTGCCGCCGCGCGCATAGCGGTAGTACGCGGCCGGCGTTTCGGCGGCGGAGTAGGCGACGATCCAGGTCTTGTCGTCGAGCGTGCGCGAGGTGACGCTGAAGCTGCCGGGGCCGATGGCCTTGAGCTTCTCCAGGTCGGGGGCGACGGCGGGATCGATCGCCTTCCACTCGTTCTTCAGGTAATTGATCGCCACCGCCTGCGCGCGCTGGGTCGTCGGCTCGTCGAGGGCGTCGCTGATATCGGCGCGGGCATCCTCGAAGACCAGCGTCTTCGCGCCCGTGCCGGTATCGATGGCGTACAGCGCCGCGGTGTCGCGGCCGCGCGAATCGAAGAAGTACTGGGTCCTGCCGTCGCTGGTGTAGCCACCGGGGAAGCTGGTCAGCGAGTCGGCGAACGGGATTTCGCCGGTGACCTTCCAGCCGCCCTTGCCGTCGGGTTCGAGCAGGTCGTTGCCGCCGTCGTCACGCGCGCGGCTGGCCATCCTGACCTTGAAATCCGGGTCGGCGATGTAGCCGGCGATCTGCTGGCTGTTCTTCTCCAGCAGCGTGCGCTGGCCGCTGGCCAGGTCCACGCGGTACAGGTCGTGCCATTTCGGGTCGCGGTCGTTCATCGCCACCAGCACCGACTCCGGATGCAGGTGGCTGACGCCGACCACCTCGGCGCGGGTGTTCGGGAAGTTGCTCAGGTCGCGCGCCTGCCCGGAGCCGAGGTCCACCGAGAACAGGTGGAAGTTCTCGTCGCCGCCGGTATCGCGCAGGTACAGCAGGGTGTCCGGCCGGTGGCTCCAGAAGTACTGGCGGATGCCGCGCGCCTTGTCCTCGGTCACCGCGCGCGCCTTGCCGATGTCGTCGGCCGGGGCGACCCAGACGTTCAGCACGCCGTCGACCGCGGCGACCCAGCCCAGGTATCTGCCGTCGGGGCTGATCTGCACGTTGGCGCGTTCGGGGTTGCCGAACAGGGCATCGCGCGGGATGAGTTCGGGCGGAGCGGCCGGCGCGGCGGCGGTTGGCGCCATCTGCGCGTCGCTGCCGGCCGGCGTGCCGTTGCAGGCGGAAAGGCTGAGTGTGAGGGCGAGACTGACAGCGAACAGCAGAGTGCGATCCATGGCGAAACTCCGGTAGGCCGCGCTGGCGGGTGCGGCAACGCTAGCGCGGAAGCGGGCACCAAGCGTTAAGCCGGAGGCCGCCGGCCGGGCGCGGCGTTCACCGCTCCGAAGGCCCGGTGTCGTCGTACTGGCGCGGGGCGAACAGATCCGGGCGGATCAGCTCTATGAAGGCGCGCGCCTGCGGCGAAAGCACCTTGCCGCGGCGCACCGTCACCCCGTAGCTGCGCTTGGGGAAGTAGCGCGCCATCGGGCGGATCGCCAGCCGCTCGCGGTCGGCGTCGTTGAGGCACAGCGCGGTGACGATGGAGATGCCCATGCCCATCGCCACGTACTGCTTGATCACCTCCCAGCCGCCGACCTCCAGTGCCACGGTGTAGGGCACGCGGTGGCGCTGGAACACCAGGTCCACCAGCCGCCAGGTGATCTGCCGCTTCGGCGGCAGGATCAGCGGGCAGGACGAGAGGTCTTCCAGGGTGAGCTCGCGCCTGCCGGCCAGCGGGTGTCCGCGCGGGGCGATCAGCACCTGCTCGAAGTCGTAGACCGGCGCGTAGCTCAGGTCGCCCGGCACATCCAGCATCGAGCCGACGGCCAGGTCGGCGGCGTCGCTACGCAGCAGTTCGGTGCCGTCGGCGCTGATCGCGTCCTGCAGGGTGAGCCGCACTTCGGGGTGGCGCCGGCGGAACTCCTCGACGATCTTCGGCAGCAGGTACAGGATCGTCGACGAATTCGCGGCGACGGTCAGTTCGCCCGCATCCAGCCCGCGGACCTTGTCGCGGAAGCTGGCCTCCAGCCCGTCCAGGCTCTCCACCAGCGGCTGCGCCATCTCGTACAGCAACTGGCCCTCGCGGCTGGGCACCAGGCGCCGGCCGCTGCGCTCGAACAGCACTACCCCCAGCTCCCGTTCCAGCGCCTGCAACTGCAGGCTCACCGCCGGCTGGCTGACGAACAGCGCCTCCGAGGCACGCGACACCGAGCCCAGGCGGACCGTCTGGCAGAACGCGCGCAGCGGCTTGAGCCGGTCGGACTTGTAGGAAAAACGCGGACTTGCGGGCTTGTTTCCGGTCATCCCGGTCGATTATTAGCACAACTTATGTTGGATATTGCAAAAACTGTTTTGATAAATAAGCCGCTCCGGCGGCACGGTGGAATCCCCGACACACGCAGGTTTCCGCCATGTCCGCCGTCGCCGCCGCCATTCCGTCCGCACCCGCCCGCCCGACCCCGGGCATCACCGTGACCGCCCGGCTCGCCGGCCAGGCGGCGCTGCTGCCGGCCGGGGCGCTGGCACTGCTGGTGTCGCTGCACCGGGCGGTGGAGCCCGAGCGGCAGGCGCGGCTGGCGGCGCGGCGCCAGCGCCAGGCCTTTTTCGACCAG
>JBBCJS010000034.1:0-3526 GCA_037190825.1 Chiayiivirga flava | reverse complement strand
CGGCGCGGGTGCCGCCGCTCCGGCCGCCGCGCCCGCCGCCGGCAAGCCCGGCCGCCGCAAGGCCGCCAAGCCCGCCGGCACCGGCCGCAAGGTGGCGCCGAAGTACCGCAACCCCAACGACGCCACCCAGACCTGGACCGGTCGCGGCAAGGCGCCGCTGTGGTTCGGCGCGCTGATCGAATCCGGCAAGACGCGCGAGGACCTGCTTATCCGAGATTGATGCCCGCCGCATCGGGCAGGTACGAAAATCCCCGCCGACGGCGGGGATTTTTTGTTGCCTGCCATCCATGGCGGCAACCCTCCGGGCCATCGCTGTGCGATGTCAAAAATTGCTCCCGGCAATTTTTTGTTGCCTGCCATCCATGACGGCAACCCTCCGGGCCATCGCTGCGCGATGTCAAAAATTGCTCCCGGCAATTTTTTGTTGCCTGCCATCCATGGCGGCTACCCCCGGATCAAAGCCTGCCCCGTACTTGATGCGGGATCCGGGGCAGGCTCTCCGGGCAATCGCTGCGCGATGCCGAAAAACGCCCCGGGCGTTCTTTGCGCCATTCAGAGATTGCGCCGCGCCGGCACCAGCACGTTGCCGATCAGCATGCCGCCCACCAGCGCCACCAGGATGGCCGCCAGATTCACCGCCGTATCCAGCCCCAGCGCGAGGTTCTGCTCGAACATCGAACTGACTCCGCGAAAACCGACGCTGCCGGGCACCATCAGGATAATGCCCGGCACCCGGATCAGCGCACCGGGGCGATTGACGCTGCGCGCGTAGGCGTTGCTCAGCAGCGTGATCACCACGCTGGCGACGAATACCGAGGCGCTGCCGGGCAGCCAGATGGCCGCCACGCGGGTGGAGAGATAGCCGGCCACCGCCGCCGCCATCACCAGCGGATAGTCGCGCCAGGCGGCCTTGAACAGCACCGCGAACGCCAGCGCCGCCGCCGGCAGCGCCACCCATTCGGTCCAGGCCGGCACCGCCCGCACATCGACATAATCGATCGACGACCAGTGCAGCAGCACCGCGATCTGCGAGGCCACCATGCTGCCGAAGGCCAGTTTGAGGAGCGTCGCCATCGCACCGGCGAAACGCGCCGTGCCGGACACCAGTTGCTGGCTGGTGAGCTCGGACACCGCATTGGTCAGCATCATGCCGGGCAACAGCACGATCAGCGACGCCACCACCACGGTCTTGAGCGACAGCGGCACCAGGAAACTGGCGATGGCCGCAGCCATCAGCGTGGCCAGCAGCGCGGCGATGAGTTCCAGCGCCTCGGACAATCTCGGCCGCCCCGCGCCGAAGGCATAGAACAGGCCGATCAGCACGCCGATGCCGCCAGCCGCGGCCACGTCGGCCCAGCTGCTGCGCAGCAGCGTGGCCACCGCCGCCGAGGTGAGGCCGAAGGCGAGCGTGGAGAACACCCGGTCGCGCGTCGGCGCGGGCGCGTCCAGCGCGTGCAGCGCCGCCACCGCTTCCGACACTCCGATCTCCCCGCGCAGCGCGCGCTCGGCGATGGCGTCCACCTCGCACAGCTTGCGCAGATCCACCTCGCCGGGCGCGAGCCGGATCACCTGGGTGGTGTTGGCCAGCGTCTCGGGGCGGCCGGCATCGGAAAAGGACAGGATCAGCCCGGTCGGATTGGCCCACGGCTCGCAGCGCAGGCCGAGCCGCGTCGCCACCGCCGAGATCGCGCCTTCCAGGCGCTGCGCGGTGGTGCCGTAGCTGTGCAGGCGGGTCGCCAGTTCGATCACGAACTCGACACGGGCGGCGTAGGGATAGTGGGTCATTGCGGCGGGCGCGGACAGGAGAAGAACCGGCGCGGCGCGCCGGCCGGAAGGCGACGGCACCCGAAGCGAACCGGGAAAGGCCGCGCAGTATGCGCAACCGATCGCAACCGGCAATGAATCTTCCCGCCGACTTCCCGGATAATGCGGCCATGCATATCGGCCTGGGCGAAGCCCTTTCCCTGTTGAGCGCGATGACCTGGGCGGTCGGCGTGATCCTGTACCGTCAACTGGTGCGGGGGCTGCCGCCCCTGACGCTCAACTTCAACAAGAACCTGCTCGTGCTGCTGATGATGCTGCCGCTGCCCTGGCTGCTGCATGGCACGACGCTGCCGTCGCTCTCGGCGCGCGAGGTGGCGCTGGCGCTGGCCAGCGGTTTTCTCGGCATCGCGGTGGCCGACACGCTGTATTTCGTCGCGCTCTCGCGCCTGGGCGCGGGGCGCATGGGCATCATCGGCAATACCTACAGCCCGCTGGTGATCGTGCTTTCGGTATTCGTGCTGGGCGAGCGCCTGGGACCGTGGCAGATCGCCGGCTTCGCGCTGGTGATGGCGGGCGTGGCGGTGATCGCGCGGCGACCGCGGCCGGCCCGCGTCGTGGTCGGGGAGCCGGTGCCGCCGCCCGACCCGCTGCCGCTGGATACGGCCCCACCGCCGGGCCTTTCGCATGCGGCCTCGATCGCGCTGGGCGTGATCGCCATCGCGCTGATGGCCGTGGCGATCGTGATGATCAAGCCCGTGCTCGAAGCCCAGCCGCTGGGCTGGATCACGCTGCTGCGCCTGATCGGCGCGCTCGCCGGACTGGTGCTGATCGCCATGCTGCGGGGAGAACTGCGGATGCTGTCGGCGCGGGGGCGGCGGGTGAACTGGAAGCTGCTGGCCGCTGCCGCCTTTGTCGGGCAGTTCCTGTCGATGGTGTTGTGGCTGGGGGGTTACAAATACGCGCCGGCGTCGGTGGCGGCCGTGCTCAATGAGACAGCCTCGATCTTCATCGTGCTGCTGGCGTGGTGGTGGCTGCGGGAGCCGTTGGGGCGGCACGGAGCGATAGGGGTGGCGCTGACGATTTCCGGAGTGGTGTTGATGCTGATGGCGTGAAGGGCTTTTGGGTGGAGATGCGGCCTCTTTACCCTCTGCCCGGCGCAGAGCGAGAGAAGCCGCCCGTCGGGAAATCAATCGGCAACTCCCACGACCGCCGCCACCAGCGCCCCCAGCTCCAACAACCGCAAGTCGCTTCCCGGCAACCCCACCAGTTGCAAACCGATGCCATCGCCCAAGGGCAACGACAACGCCGGGCACCCCGCCAGCGACGCCAGCGCCGCGAAGTCCGCAAGATTCCCCGGCTCGGGCGCATCGCGCATCGGCGGCGACAGCGGCGCCACCGGCAGCAGCAGCACGTCGAAACGCTCGAACAACCGCCGCACCCGCACCACATGCGCATCCAGCCGCAGGTCGGCGCGGGCGAAATCGCTGGCCGACTTCTTCTGCGCGAAGGCGAGCATTTCCAGCACCCGCTCGCTCGCGCCGCGCAGGCCGCCGCCGTGCGCGGCCAGGAGTTCGGCTTCCATCATCAGGAGCGCCGCGCGTCGCGTGGCGGCGATGTCCAGTTGCGCGATGTCGAAATCCACCGCGCCCGCCGCGCCGAACAGGCCGGCGGCGCGCTTCAGCGCCGCCTCGCAGGCGGCCACCACCCCGGCCTGCGCGCCCAGCGCCGCAAGGTCGCCAAGCACGCCCACGCGCAGCGTCTC
>JBBCJS010000033.1:0-43858 GCA_037190825.1 Chiayiivirga flava | reverse complement strand
TTCTTTGGAGCGCTCCAGGCGGTCTCGCGTGCCTGTGGACGCTGCCCCGGCCGACCAGTAAAATCCGCGCTCGCCCAATCCCCCCATCACCCAGCCTGCGGCCAGCCCCGCGCCGGCGGCAGGTTTTCGCGCAGCCGTGCGCCGGAATCCGGCCCGGTGTGCAGGGTGGCCCCATCACGAGGCGAGTCCTGTGTCCCAATCCGCGATCCTTGCCCTGGCCGACGGCACCGTGTTCCACGGCACGTCCATCGGCGCCGCCGGGCTGCGCGCCGGCGAAGTGGTGTTCAACACCGCGATGACCGGCTACCAGGAAATCCTGACCGATCCGTCCTACGCGCGGCAGATCGTCACGCTGACCTATCCCCACATCGGCAACACCGGCTGCACGCCCTCCGACGACGAGGCCCGTGCGCTGCACCTGGCGGGCCTGGTGGTGCGCGAGGTGCCCACGCCGGCCAGCAGCTGGCGCAGCGAATCGGATCTCTCCGGCTGGCTCGTCGCGCGCGATGTCGTGGCCATCGCCGAGATCGATACCCGCAAGCTCACCCGCATCCTGCGCGACACCGGGGCGCAGAACGGCTGCCTGATGGCCGGGCCGGAGGCGAACGCCGAAGCCGCCCTAGCGGCCGCGCGTGCGTTTCCCGGCCTTTCGGGCATGGATCTGGCGAAGGAAGTCACCACTGCCTCGCGCTACGAGTGGACCGAAGGCTCGCTCGATCTTTCTTCCGGCGCATTCGTTTCCCCGTCGTCGCGCTTCCACGTCGTGGCCTACGACTTCGGTGCCAAGCTCAACATCCTGCGCATGCTCGCCGACCGCGGTTGCCGCCTCACCGTGGTGCCGGCGCAGACGCCCGCCACCGACGTGCTGGCGATGAAGCCCGATGGCGTGTTCCTGTCCAACGGCCCCGGCGACCCGGCGCCTTGCGACTACGCCATCGCGGCCATCCGCGAGTTCATGGCCGCCCGGGTGCCGTTGTTCGGCATCTGCCTGGGCCATCAGTTGCTCGGTCTGGCTGCCGGCGCGAAAACGCAGAAGATGAAGTTCGGCCATCACGGCGCGAACCACCCGGTGATCGACCTGGACACCGGTCGGGTGATGATTTCCAGCCAGAACCACGGCTTCGCGGTCGATGAAGCCAGCCTGCCGGCGAACGTGCGCGTCACGCATCGCTCGCTGTTCGACGGCAGCAACCAGGGCATCGCGCTCACCGACGCGCCTGCCTTCAGTTTCCAGGGCCACCCGGAAGCCAGCCCCGGCCCGCACGACGTGGCCGGATTGTTCGACCGTTTCACCGCTTCGATGTCCCGCTCCTGAAAGAGGTGCCGCCATGATCCGCATGCTTGTTTCCATGCTCCTGGGTATCGCGCTGCTGGCCGGCGCGGCTTCGGCCGCCGAGCGCTTGCCGGTAGGCGAGTTCTTCAAGGACCCGGAGTTCACCAGCGTCTCGCTGTCGCCTTCGGGCCAGTACATCACCGTCTCGGTTCCGCAAGGCGACCGCACCGTGCTGGCGGCCTTCGAAGTGGAAGGCATGAAGCTGGTCGGCAAGTGGGACTACGGCGAGAACCGCCACATCGAGCGCGTGCGCTGGGTGAACGACGAGCGCTTCATCATGTACGTCAGCCGCAAGATCGGTCGTTTCGATTTCCGCGTCGGCACGCCGGACCTGTACATGAGCAATGTCGATGGCAAGAAGCGCATGGACATTCCCAACGGCGGCACCTACCAGATCGTGGACATGAACTGGGACGATCCGAAGACGATCATCGTGCAGCGTTCGGTGGACATGGCCTTCCTGTTCAAGATGAACGTCTACACCGGCAAGACCACGACGCTGGCGGTCGCGCCGCTGCGTTACGGCCACTTCGTGCTCGACAGCAAGTTGAATCCGCGCTACGCCATCGGCCAGAGGGAAGAGGGCGGCGAGACCGTGACGCTGCGCCGCGACGGCCAGGACTGGTTGACCGTGCATTCGGCGCCGATGGGCGGATCGGTGAGGATGCCGCTGGGCTTCGATCGCGACGACAAGCGCGTGCTGTTCGCGATCAGCGACGAAGGCGAAACGACGCGCCTGACGATGGTCGATCCGGAGACGGGCGAGGAGCAGCTGGTCAGCCGCAATCCGAATGTCGACGCCTCCGATCTGCTGCTGAGCAGCGACGAGCGCGAACTTCTGGCGGTGGAATACCAGGATGGCTTGCCGGGCTATGAATTCGTTGCGCCCGAGCATCCCGAGGCCAAGGCCTACGCCGGCCTCATCAACGCCTTCCCGGACCATGCCGTGAGCTTCCGCGGCATCAGCCGCAATGGCCGCTACATCCTCCTGCGCACCCACAGCGATGTGGATCCGGGCGCCTATTACCTGTTCGACCGCCAGGCCAGCCGGGCCAAGTTCCTGCTCGCGGCGATGGAGTGGATCGACCCGGCGAAGATGTCGCCGGTGCGCGCCATCTCGCTGACCGCGCGCGACGGCACGCCGCTGCACGGCTACCTGACGGTTCCCAAGGGCAGTGACGGCAAGAACCTGCCGCTCATCCTGCACCCACATGGCGGTCCGCACGGCCCGCGGGACCTGTGGGGCTTCAATCCCGAGGTGCAGTTCCTGGCCAACCGCGGCTATGCCGTGTTGCAGATCAACTTCCGCGGCTCGGGCGGCTACGGCAACACGTTCGAGCGCAAGGGCTACCGCAACTGGGGCACGACGATGATCGACGACATGACCGACGCGGTGGACTGGGCCATCGCGCAGGGCCTCGCCGATCCGCAGCGCCTTTGCACCTATGGTGCGTCCTACGGCGGCTATGCGGCCCTGCAATCGGTGGTGCGCAATCCGGACAAGTACCGTTGCGCCATCGGCTACGTCGGCGTCTACAGCCTGCCGCTGATGTTCAAGGACGGCGACATTCCCGAGACCGAGAGCGGGCGCGCCTTCCAGCGCCGCGTCCTTCCCGAGTCGCTGGCCGAGCAGCAGGCCCAGTCGCCCGCGTTCAACATCGAGCGCATCCGCGTCCCGGTGATGCTGGTGCAGGGCGGCAAGGACGTGCGCGTGCCGCCCTCGCAGTACCGTCTGCTCAAGGACGCGTTGACCAAGGCGGGTCGCCCGCCCGAGGTCGACATCCTCGAACCCAAGGAAGGCCATGGCTTCTACGAGTTCGACAACCAGGTGAAGCTCTATACCCAGATGGAGCAGTTCCTGGATCGTCATATCGGCGCAAAGAAGCAGTAAGGCGCCCAGGGACCGGCACGCATGCCCCGCATCCTCTATCGCGCCATCGATCCGGCCGGTCGGCCGGTCGAGGACTTCGTGGACGCGGCCAGCGCCCACGACGCGGTGGCGCTGTTGCGCGAACGCGGCTTCGAGCAGATCCGGTTGCTGGAAGAGGCTGCCGCGGCGGACACGGGGGATCGCGACGATGCGGGGCGGAAAGGCATGGCGGCGCGGGATGTCGCGCGAATCCGGGCCGCCGCGCAACGGCCCGGGTTCGGGCTGTGGACGGTCTGGCGGCAAGTGCTGCATGGCGCGCGCTGGTGGCTGGCGCTGGCGCTGCTGATGGCGGCCTATGGGCTGTGGGCGCGCAGCGGCTTCCTGTCGATCCTGGGCATCGCGATGCTCGGGCTGCCCTTCGTGCTGTCGGGTTTGAGCTATCGCCACGCGGCGCGTTACGAGGCCTATCTTCGTGCGGCGGCGTTCGGACGGCGCGAGGAGATGGCGCGTCTGGCGCAGTTGCTGGGCCGCGCGGTGGCCGATCCTGCGATACGTTTCGACCTGTCCATGCGCGAGGCCGAGTTCGTCGCGCGCGAGCAGGGCATCGAGGCGGCGTTGGCGCGGGTGGAACCCCTGCGCGAGGCGATGGACCGGCGCGTACCCGGGCTGTTCCCGGCACGCGCGGCGCTGCTGCACCTGGCGGCCGGCGACGCGCCCGGCTTCGTGCGCGGGATGCGCGAGGCCTGGGAAGCGAGCGGCCGCGATGCCAGCCGTGCGCTGGATGCCGCCCTGGCCGAGGCGCGCTGCGGCGATGCCGACAAGGCGCGGGAACTGGTGGAAGGCGTCGACGTGGCCTCGCTGCCGGCGATGGCCGCGAGCTTCCACGCCTGGGTCCAGGCGCTGTTGCGCGAACGTGCCGGCGAGGACGGGCGGGAAGCCTTTTCCCGCGCCCTGGCGGGCTTTTCCGAACACGCGCGCCTGTCGGCCGTCTGGTCCGCGCTCGCCACCTGCACCTGCGACTACGCGCTGGCGCTCGCGCGCCACGGCGAGGTGGCGCATGGCCGGGCGCTGGTCGAGGCGGTCTGGCCGGTGGCGCGCATCCACCTCGACGCGGCCACGCGCAACACCATCGAACACACCCTCTTCGCCGGCAGCGCGCCGGCGGCACCGGAACGCTGACATGCCAAAACGCACGGATATCAAGACCATCCTCATCCTCGGCGCCGGCCCCATCGTCATCGGGCAGGCCTGCGAGTTCGACTATTCCGGCGCGCAGGCGTGCAAGGCGCTCAAGGCCGAAGGCTTCCGCACCATCCTGGTCAACTCCAATCCGGCCACGATCATGACCGACCCGGACACCGCCGACGCGGTGTACATCGAGCCGATCAACTGGCAGATGGTGGAAAAGATCATCGCCAAGGAGAAGCCCGATGCGCTGCTGCCGACGATGGGCGGGCAGACCGCGCTCAACTGCGCGCTGGACCTGGCCGACAACGGCGTGCTGGAGAAATACGGCGTCGAACTGATCGGCGCCAAGCGCGAAGCCATCCGCATGGCCGAGGATCGCGAACTGTTCCGCGTGGCGATGGGCGAGATCGGGCTGGAATGCCCGAAGGCCGAGGTCGCGCGCACCTACGAACAGGCCGTGGAAATCCAGGCCAAGGTCGGCTATCCGACGATCATCCGTCCCAGCTTCACCCTGGGCGGTTCCGGCGGCGGCATCGCGTACAACGTCGAGGAGTTCGAGGAGATCGTCAAGCGCGGCCTGGAACTGTCGCCGGTGAGCGAGGTGCTGGTGGAAGAATCGGTGCTGGGCTGGAAGGAGTTCGAGATGGAGGTGGTCCGCGACACGGCGGACAACTGCATCATCGTGTGCAGCATCGAGAACATCGACCCGATGGGCGTGCACACCGGCGACAGCATCACCGTGGCCCCGGCGCAGACGCTCACCGACAAGGAATACCAGAACCTGCGCAATGCCAGCATCGCGGTGCTGCGCAAGATCGGCGTGGATACCGGCGGCAGCAACGTGCAGTTCGGCATCAACCCCGCGAATGGCCGCGTGGTGGTCATCGAGATGAACCCGCGCGTGTCGCGCTCTTCCGCGCTGGCCTCCAAGGCCACGGGTTTCCCGATCGCCAAGATCGCCGCCAAGCTCGCGGTCGGCTACACGCTGGACGAGCTGCGCAACGACATCACCGGCGGCCGCACTCCGGCCTCGTTCGAGCCGGCCATCGACTACGTGGTCACGAAGATTCCGCGCTTCGCGTTCGAGAAGTTCCCGCAGGCCGATTCCCGCCTGACCACGCAGATGAAATCGGTGGGCGAAGTGATGGCCATCGGCCGCAGCTTCCCCGAGTCCTTGCAGAAGGCGTTGCGTGGCCTTGAAACCGGCAAGGTGGGGCTGGACCCCACCGGCCTTGATCTTTCCTCCGACGAGGACCTGGTGACGCTGCGCCGGCAGTTGCGCGAGCCCGGCCCGGAGCGCCTGTTCCATGTCGGCGATGCGTTCCGCGCGGGCCTGTCGCTGGAGGAAGTGCAGGCGCTGTCGGCGATCGATCCGTGGTTCCTGCGCCTGATCGAAAACCTGATCCGCACCGAGAACGACATCGCCGCCGCCGGCCTTGCCGCGCTGGACCGCGCGCGCCTGCGCCAGCTCAAGCGCCTGGGCTTCTCCGATGCGCGCATCGCGCAACTGGTGGGCACCGACGAGGCCGCGATCCGCGCGCTGCGCCGCGCCTTCGGCCTGAAGCCCGTCTACAAGCGGGTGGATTCCTGCGCCGCCGAGTTCGCCACCGATACCGCCTACCTCTATTCGACCTACGAGGACGAATGCGAGGCCAACCCGGGCGCACGCGAGAAGATCATCGTGCTGGGCGGCGGCCCGAACCGGATCGGGCAGGGCATCGAGTTCGACTACTGCTGCGTGCATGCCGCGCTCGCGCTGCGCGAGGACGGCTACGAGACCATCATGGTCAACTGCAACCCGGACACGGTGCGCACCGACTACGACACCTCCGACCGCCTCTACTTCGAGCCGCTGACGCTGGAGGACGTGCTGGAAATCGGCGAGGTCGAACAGCCCCGCGGCGTGATCGTGCAGTACGGCGGCCAGACCCCGCTCAAGCTCGCGCGCGCGCTGGAAGCGGCCGGCGTGCCGGTGATCGGCACCTCGCCCGACTCGATCGATCTTGCCGAGGACCGCGAGCGCTTCCAGCAACTGATCCAGTCGCTCGGCCTCGCCCAGCCGCCGAACCGCACCGCGCGCACCGCCGAGGAAGCCCTCGCCGCCGCGCGCGAGATCGGCTATCCGCTCGTGGTGCGCCCGAGCTACGTGCTCGGCGGGCGCGCGATGGAGATCGTGTATTCGGATGCCGACCTTGCGCGCTACATCCGCGACGCGGTGCAGGTCTCCAACGATTCGCCGGTGCTGCTGGACCGCTTCCTCGACAACGCCGTCGAGGTGGACGTGGACATCATCGCCGACGCCCAGGGCGCGGTGCTGATCGGCGGCAACATGCAGCACATCGAGGTGGCCGGCGTGCACTCGGGCGATTCTTCCTGCTCGCTGCCGCCGTATTCGCTCTCGCCCGCGATCCAGGACCGCCTGCGCGAGCAGGTCGCCGCGATGGCGCGCGGCCTGAAGGTGGTGGGCCTGATGAACACGCAGTTCGCGATCCAGGGCGAGGACATCTTCGTGCTGGAAGTGAACCCGCGCGCCTCGCGCACGGTGCCGTTCGTGTCCAAGGCCACCGGCGTCGCGCTGGCGAAGATCGCGGCGCGCTGCATGGTCGGCCGGTCGCTGGCGTCGCAGGGCGCCACGCGCGAGGTGGTGCCGGCCTACACCTCGGTGAAGGAGGCGGTGTTCCCGTTCGCCAAGTTCCAGAACGTCGATCCGATCCTCGGCCCGGAAATGCGCTCCACCGGCGAGGTGATGGGCGTGGGCGCCGACTTCGGCGCGGCCTTCGCGCGCGCGCAGGAAGCGGCCAACATCGGCATCCCGCCGCAGGGCAAGGCCTTCGTCTCGGTGCGCGATCCGGACAAGGCGCGGCTGGTGCCGCTGGCGCGCGCGCTGGTGGAGCACGGCTTCTCGCTGATCGCAACCCACGGTACCGCGCAGGAGTTGAACGCGGCCGGCTTTGCCTGCGAGCGCGTCAACAAGGTGGCCGAAGGGCGTCCGCACATCGTCGATCTGATCAAGAACGGCGAAATCGTGTATATCGTCAACACCACCGAGGGGCGCCAGGCCATCGCCGATTCGTTCTCGATTCGCCGCGGCGCGTTGCAGCAGAAGGTCACGTATTCGACCACCGTGTCCGGCGCGCTGGCCCTGGTCAATTCGCTCGCCCATCGCGGCGCGGGCGGCGTATCGTCATTGCAGGAACTGCACGGCGCACTGAAGGCCGCCGGCAGCGGAGAAGGGACATGAGAGCACCGATGACCACGCAGGGCGCGCAGCGCCTGCGGCAGGAACTGGAAAACCTGAAGAGCGTGAAGCGCCCGGAAGTGATCGCCGCGATCGCCGAGGCGCGCGCGCATGGCGACCTGAAGGAGAACGCCGAATACCACGCCGCGCGCGAGCAGCAGGGCTTCATCGAGGGCCGCATCCAGGAGCTGGAATCGGCGCTGTCCAACGCGCAGCTGATCGACGTGGCCACGCTCAACGCCGGCAGCCGCGTGGTGTTCGGCGCGACCGTGGAACTGGCCGACGAGGACAGCGGCGAGGAGGTCACCTACCAGATCGTCGGCGACCTGGAAGCGGACATCAAGCAGGGCCGCATCTCCATCTCCGCGCCGATCGCGCGCGCGCTGATCGGCCGGCACGAGGGCGAAACCATCGAGATCGATGCGCCCAACGGCAAGCGCAGCTACGAAATCATTGCAGTGCGCTACGTGGCCTGATGCTTCGCCGCGGTTTCCCGTTTGTTATCTCTGCCCCCATGCGATGGGGCATGGACTGCCGCCGCCCGATGCTGTCGGACTCTGCTCAGGGGCTGGCACGGGGCTTGAGCAAGGCCTGCTCCGTCATCCCGGCGAAAGCCGGGATCCAGCTCTTGCTCGAGTCCCTGAAAAACTGGATTCCGGCTTTCGCCGGAATGACGATGCGGGCTTCCGGCGGCAACGGGTTCTGGCCAGGGGATGAGGTTGTGCCTGGATGACTCTCTCGCCTACCCGCGACGCAACCCTCTGGCTCCCCGCCTGGGCCACGCTGCGTGAACACCTCACGCCAGCAATGGCCCTGCATCGCCTCGCCTGCCGCGCCGACCGCGTTCCGGCCGAACCGGGCCAGGCATCGCGCCTTGCGCGCAGCTTCGACATCCTGCCGCGCGGCCTGCCCATCGCCGCGCTGACGCGCCAGTTCGATGCCGCCGACGCCATGCACTTCACCTGGCTGCGCGCCGACCCGGGCCATGTGCGGCCGGACATGGCGACGGTGCGGTTGATGGCCTGCGGCGAGCTGGATCTGTCGCCGGACGAATGCGAGGCGCTGTTGAAGCCGCTCAAGCCGCTGTTCGGCGACGAAGGCTTCCCGATTTCCGCGCCCGTGCCCTCGCGCTGGTACCTGTGCCTGCCGCCGGATGCGCGCCTGCCCGCGTTCGCGCCGCCGCAGGATGCGCTCGGCGACGACCTTTTCGCGCACCTGCCCGATGGCGACCTGGGGCGACGCTGGCGCAGGCTGCTGAACGAGGCGCAGGTGATCCTGCACAACCACCCGGTCAACGCGCAGCGCGCCGAGGCCGGCAAGCTGCCGGTCAACACGCTGTGGTTCTGGGGCGAGGGGCGCCTGCCCGATCACGTGCGCAGCGCCGTCACGCAATTGCGCAGCGGCGACGTGCTGCTGCGCGCACTGGCGGCGCGGGCGAACGTGCCGTGCAACACCGATGTGCGCGCCGACACCCTGCCGCCCGGCGCGCTGGTCGATCTGCGCGACGTGGCCCGGGCGGACGTGCTGGATACGCACTGGATCGCCCCGCTGATGCAGCGCGCGGCGCGCGGCGAGTTCGATGCGCTGGCGCTGGATTCCGGCGATGGCCTGATGCTGCGCTGGCAGGCCGGGCATCGCTGGCGCTTCTGGCGCGGGCGCCTGCCGGCGTGAGCAGGAAGGGATGACACGCCCCGCAACGATCATCCGTCGCCGCGAGGTTGCCGCGCCCTGCGACTGGCCCGACAGCGTGCATCCGGTGCTGCGACGCGTCTATGCGGCGCGTGGCGTCACCGACATCGCCCAGGTGCGCCATCGTCTCGGCGGCCTGTTGCCGCCCGTCCTGCTTGGCGGGCTGGATCGCGCGGTGGAACTGCTGGCCGATGCCATCGCGCGCGACCTGCGCATCTGCGTGATCGGTGATTTCGATGCCGATGGCGCCACCGGCACCGCCGTCGCGGTACGTGGCCTGCGCCTGCTCGGCGCGCGGCAGGTCGCCTATCGCGTGCCGCATCGGCTCACGCACGGCTACGGCCTTTCGCCCGCCCTGGTAGCCGATCTGGCGGACCTTTCGCCCGACCTGATCCTCACCGTGGACAACGGCATCGCCTGCGTGGCCGGCGTCGCCGCCGCGCGCGCGGCGGGCATGCGCGTGGTCGTCACCGACCATCACCTGCCAGGCGCGCAGTTGCCTCAGGCCGATGCCATCGTCAATCCGAACCTGCACGGCGACGGTTTCCCGAGCAAGGCGCTGGCCGGCGTCGGCGTGATGTTCTACCTGCTGCTCGCCTTGCGCGCGCACCTGCGCGGGCAGGGCGCGTTCGCCGCCGGCGGCGAGCCGGATCTTTCCACGCTGCTGGATCTGGTCGCGCTGGGCACCGTCGCGGACATGGTGCCGCTGGACGAGAACAACCGCATCCTCGTCGCGGCCGGCCTCAAGCGCCTGCGCGCAGGCGTGGCGCAGGCGGGATTGCGTGCGCTGATGCAGGTGTCCGGCCGCGCGCCCGAGCGCATCGGCAGCGCCGACCTGGGCTTCGCGCTCGGCCCGCGCATCAATGCCGCCGGCCGGCTGGAGGACATGGCGCTGGGCATCGAATGCCTGCTCGCCGACGACGATGCCAGCGCGCTGCGGCTGGCCACCCAGCTCGATGCGATCAACCGCGAGCGCCGCGATCTCCAGGACCAGATGCTGCAACAAGCCGAGGCGATGGCCGCCGGTTGCATCGCCGCCATCGAAGCCGGCGGAAGCGGCGATGCGGCGCTGTGCGTGTTCGATGCGGACTGGCATCCGGGCGTCGTCGGCCTCGTCGCCTCGCGCCTGAAGGAGCGCGTGCATCGTCCGACGATCGCGTTCGCGCCGGGCGGCGACGATGGCCTGCTGCGCGGTTCGGCACGCTCGATTCCCGGCTTCCACATCCGCGATGCGCTGGCCGATCTCGCCGCCGCGCAGCCGGACCTCATCGCCCGCTTCGGCGGCCACGCGATGGCGGCCGGCTTGAGCCTCGCGCCGGAAAGCCTCGGCGCCTTCCGCACCGCGTTCGCCGCGCTTGCCGCCGAACGCCTCGACGCCGCCGCGCTTCGCGCCGAGCTCCTGAGCGACGGCGCGCTCGCGCCGCAGGACCTGAGCCGCGACCTGGCCGAGCAACTGCGCGACGGCGGCCCGTGGGGTCAGGGCTTCCCCGAACCCGTGTTCGACGACGAGTTCACCGTCGCCGGCTGGCGCGTGGTCGGCAGCGGCCACCTGAAGCTGCAACTGCGCCACGCCGCCTCCGGCGTCCCCATCGACGCCATCCACTTCAGCGGCTTCGACGGCACGCCTCCAGCCTCGCGCCTGCACCTGGCCTACCAACTGGAAACCGACGATTTCCGCGACCGCCGCGGCGTGCAGTTGCTGGTGCGGCACCGGATCGATCTGGGCTGACCGGCTTCCGTTGCCGCTTCGTCAGCGCAACAGCACCAGCGTTCCCAGCCCCAGGAAGCTCAGGAACCCGATCACGTCGGTGCAGGTGGTCAGCACCACGCCGCCGGCCAGGGCCGGGTCGAGGTTGAGGCGTTTGAGCGTGACCGGGGCGAGCACGCCGACGAGGGCGCCGGTGAGGAAGTTGGAGAGCAGGGCGACGGCGATGACCAGCGCCAGTTGCCAGTCGTGGAACCACGCGAAGGCGACGGCACCGACGATGGTGCCCATGATGAGTCCGTTGAGGAGGGCGACGCGGATTTCCTTCCAGACCAGTTCGCGCAGGTTCGCCATGCCGACCTGGCCGAGCGCCAGGCCGCGGATCATCAGGGTGAGCACCTGGGTGCCGGCGTTGCCGCCCATGCCGGCGACGATGGGCATCAGCACGGCGAGCGCGACGATCTTCTCCAGCGTGCCTTCGAAGCGCCCGACCACGGCCGAGGCGAGGAAGGCGGTGACCATGTTGACCGTGAGCCACACCACGCGGCGGCGCACCGCGCGCGGCACCGGGCCGAACAGGTCCTCGTCCTCGTCCACGCCGGCGGCCGACAGCGCGTGGTGCTCGGCCTGCTCGCGGATGATGTCCACCACGTCGTCGATGGTGATGCGGCCGAGCAGGATGTTGTTCTCGTCCACCACCGGCGCGGTCACCCAGTCGTGGTCGGAGAACTGGTTGGCCACGTCGCGTTCGGAGGCGGTGGCCGGGATCGCGGCCTGTTCGTCGTCGATCAGCTCGTTGATCGGGATGGACGGTTCGTGCGTGAGCAGCGCGGTCAGCGCGACGCGGCCGATGTACTGGTGGCGGCGGCTGACGACGAAGAGGTGATCGGTGTGCTCGGGCAGTTCGCCGCGCAGGCGCAGGTAGCGCAGCACTACGTCCACGGTGGTGTCGGCGCGCACCGTCACCACGTCCGGGTTCATCAGGCGGCCGGCGGAGCCGTCGGGGAAGGAGAGCACCTGCTCCAGGCGCTCGCGGTTCTCCCGGTCCATCGACTTCAGCACTTCGGAGACGACCTGGTCGGGCAGGTCGTCGGCGATGTCGGCCAGGTCGTCGATGTCCAGGTCTTCGACGGCGGCGACCAGCTCGTCCTGGTCCATCTCCGCGATCAGGCTCTCGCGCACGTCCTCGCCCACGTGCACCAGCACTTCGCCATCGTCCTCCGGGTCCACCAGTCCCCATACCACCGAACGCTTGGCCGAGGGCAGGGATTCGAGCAGGTTGGCGATCTCGGCCGGCGACAGCGTGTTGACCAGCCGCCGCACCGGGCCGAGGCGTCCGGAATCGAGCGCGTCCGACAGCAGCCGAAGCTGCCGGGCGGTCTTGTCGTGGCGGTCGGCGTCGGCCATCGGCGGGTCCGTGGGTGGAGGGTGGGGGCGACATGGTCGCGCGGCGCATTATCGTCGCCGTGGACGCATGCGGGCCAGCCCCGGCGACGATATACGGTGTCATGCGACACGCATAGAATCGCGCCTTTCGCGGGCGCGGCAGGCATGCCGGGGCAGGAACGGATGGATACGATGTCGGAGGGAAGGCGGGCGCTGTCCGGCGTGGTCCCCAGCGTGCCGGATGCGTGGTTCGTGCTGGCGGGCGTGTTCTATCTGGTCACGGCGCTCGCGATGATCGCGGCATTCGCCTGGCCGCAGCCGACGCTGGACCAGTTCCGGCTGTATCCGATCTATCTGGAACTGCCGTTCCCGGAGAACGTGCTGCAACGGGAGAACGGGCATCGCCCGATCATTCCCGGCTTGATCCGGGTGCTGGAAATCCACTGGCTGGGCGCCAACCAGGTTTTGCAGATCGTGTTCGGCGCGCTGTGCGCGCTGGCGACGGCGGCATGCGCCGCGCTGGTCGCGCTGCGCGAGGCGCGGCTGGGAAGGTCGATGCGTCTGGCCGGCGCGATGCTGGCGGTGATGGCGGTGTTCTGGCTCGGCAACGCGCGCATGCTGCTGCACGGCAATGAACTGGTGCACGCCTACCTGCTGACCTTGAGCGTGGCGCTGGGTGCGCTGTGCGTGTGGGCGGCGCGGGGCCGCCCCTGGCCGTGGATGGCGTCGGCCTGCCTCTGCGGGGTGGTGGCGACGTTCTGTTTCGGGCCGGGGCTGGCGCTGTTTCCCGCGCTGGCGCTGGCGGCGTGGTGCGTGGGCGTGCCGTGGCGCGCGGCGCTGCTGCCTCTGCCGGTCGGCGTGGCCTGCATGGTGTTGTACCTGTTCGTGCTGCCAGGTGATGACGCGGTGCGCGATTCACTGGTGTTCTCGCCGCGCGACACGCTCTTGCTGGCGGCGCGCTGGATCGCCTCGCCGTGGATCAACGGCTGGCTGGGCTATGCCGATCCGCCATTGAGAGATTGGTCGGTCAAGCTCATGGCCGAGCGCAACTGGGGCATCCTGGTGGGTTCGGCGAACCTGGTGCAGTCGATGTCGGGCCTCGATGCGAAGGGCGGCCTCGCGGCGCTGATCGGCCTGGGCGGTTACGCGGTGCTGGCGGCCACGCTGCTGCGCGCCTTGCGCGATCGCCGCGCGCTGTCGCGCCTGGATACGCTGGCACTGGTGCTGATGCTCTTCGGGGCGGCCACGGCGCTCTTGATCGCGCTGGCGCGGCACGACTATTTCCAGGCCCATCCCGACCAGGTTTTCGCGGACAGGTACCTGGTCTGGCCTTGTCTGTTCTGGCTCGGCGTGGCGTTCGCCCTGTTCGGGATGGCGAGGGACAGGCGCTGGCTTCGCATCGCCGTGCTGGCCGTGGCGGCGGTGCTGCCGATAGCCGCGTATCCCACTCATGCGCTGTGGGCGGGCTGGGGCGAGACGGTCTATCGCGCCAACCAGGCGGGCGGTGCGGCGGTGCGCTCGGACGTGTTCGATGCCGATGCGCTGATGCGCGAGGATGCTTCGGTGACGCTGGCGGAAAAGCTGCGTTCCCTGCGACTGTTCCGCGAGCGCGGGCTGGCGATGTTCGCCACGCCCGGTGCCGGTTGGCTGGGCCGGGCGCTGGAGGTGGCGCCCGAAACCGATGCCGGGATACGGATCGAAATGCGCTCCCGCCGCGCGGTGGAGGATTTGCGCGAGGGCGCGCGGCACGGGGGGCGGATCGACGGCATGGTGCGGGACGGGCTGGCCCGGATACCGCGCGACAGCGTGCTGGTGGTGCTGGACGGGCAGGATCGCGTCGCCGGCTTTGCCGCGTTCACTTTCCGCCGCTCCGGTGGCTTGCGCCGGATATTCCAGCGCAAGCGTGGCTTCGATGCCTATGTGCGCGACTACGACGCAGCGGCGGAGTACCGGCTGGTGGCCGTGGCCCCGGACGCGCGTTCGGCGCTATTGCTGGGCCGGTTGCCTGCGGTGCGCTAGCCGCGCGGCGGATTGCGCGGCGGCACCGGATCCAGCCCGCCTTCGCACAACGGCTGGCAGCGCGCCAGCCGCTTGGTCGCCAGCCAGATGCCGCGCAGGTGACCGTGCACCTGGATGGCTTCCATCGCGTATTCCGAGCAGCTCGGATGGAAGCGGCAATGCTGGCCGAGCAGCGGGCTGACGAAGCGCTTGTAGCCCCGCAGCAGGAGAAGGATCGGAGAGGGCATGGAGAGGCCGGGGAGGGCGGCGTCATGTGCTTGCCGCATGGGGGGGACTAAGCTATAACACGCGACTGCTTTTTCTCAACGCATGAAGCGTGAGGGTCCCCATCGTGGCAACGAAAGCGAAAACGTCGGGCAAGGCTTCTGGCAAGGCCGCCGCCGCGCGCAAACCGGCCGCCAAGGCCGTGGCGAAGAAGCCGGCCGCCAAGAAAGCGCCCGCCAGGGCGGTTGCGAAGAAGCCCGTGGCGAAAAAGCCCGCGGCCAAGCCCGCTCCCGTGAAGAAAGCGGCGAAGAAGGCGCCTGCCAGGCCGGTGGCCAAGAAGGCCCCGGCGAAAAAGGCGGCAGTGAAGAAAGCCCCGGCGAAGAAGGCCGCCACGCCCGTGAAGGCCAAGAGCGCGATCAAGCGCGTGGCCGAATCGCTGGCGAAGCTGGTCAAGCCCAAGGCCGCCGCGTCCAAGCCCGCATCGCCCAAGGCGGCCGCGCCGAAAAAGCCGGCGGCCAACACATCGAAGGCGGCGGCCAAGCCCGTCGCCAGCCCAAAGAAAAACACCCCCAAGGCATCCGCCGCGCCGGTCAAGTCCGCACCGGCCGGGCGCGCCGAGGTCGCATCCGCAAGGAACACGATGAGCAAAGCTGCACCCGCTACCAAGCCCAAGGCCAGGAAGGCCGACCGTTCCACCGCTCCAGTGGCCGCCGATGCCGCCACGCTGCTGCCCGAGCGCCCGGCGCTTCCCATCGGTTATCGCCCCAAGCCGGGCGAGGAATACATGAGCCCCGAGCAGCTCGAATATTTCCGCCAGAAGCTGCTCAAGTGGCGCGCCGACCTGGTCGAGGAATCCAAGCAGACCATCGACAACCTGCGCGAGGAAGTGCGCGACGTGGGCGACGACGCCGAGCGCGCCACGCGCGAGACGGAAAACTCGCTGGAACTGCGCACCCGCGACCGCTACCGCAAGCTGATCTCCAAGATCGACAAGGCGCTCAAGCGCATCGACGACGGCGAGTACGGCTATTGCGAGGAAACCGGCGAGGAAATCGGCCTGGAGCGCCTCGAAGCCCGTCCCATCGCCACGCTGTGCTTCGATGCGCAGGAGCGCTGGGAGCACCGGCAGAAGCTGATGGGCGACTGATCCACCCGCGCACGCGTCGCACGCACGGGCCGCTCCAGCGACGGGGCGGCCCGTGCCGTTTCCGGCTCAGTCCAGCGCCCCCACCGAAAAATCCAGCCCGATGGCGGCCAGCTCCTCGCGCTCGGTGGCCAGGTCGGCGCGGGTCAGCGCGTGGCCGGAAAGCCAGGTGCCGGGGAGGTCGAGGCGTATCTTGTCCTCGCGTGCGTGCAGGCGCATCGGCGGCAGCGGGGTGCGGTCGTGGCTGCGGTGCAGGAGGATGGCCAGGCGCAGCAGCACGACGTTGCGCAGCGCGGCCTGGGCCATGCGGCCGGGCAGGTTGGCGAGCATGTTCTGGCTGACGTTGCGGCGCTGGCAGCGCACCAGCGTGGCCAGCACGCTCTGTTCCTGGCGGGAAAAACCGTCGATGTCGGAATTGGCGACCACGTAGGCGCCGTGTTTCTGGTGCTGGCTGTGCGAGATCGCCAGGCCCAGTTCGTGCAGGCGCGCGGCCCAGGCGAGCATCAGGCGGTCGTCCGGCTCCAGTTCCCACGAGGCGGTGGCCTGGTCGAACAGCGCCAGCGCGGTGTCTTCCACGCGCTGGGCGTGCTCGGCATCCACGCCGTAGCGCGTCGCCAGCGCGGCGATGGCGGCGTCGCGCGGGTCGCGCTGCTGGGCGCGGCCGAGCATGTCGTAGAGCACGCCTTCGCGCATCGCGGTTTCGCACACGCGCATCTGCGCCAGGCCCAGTTCGCGGAAGCAGGTATCCATCACCAGCAGGCCGCCGGCGATGACCGGGCGGCGGTCGGCGGAGACGCCGTCCAGGCGGATGTCGTCGATGTGCTTGAAGCCGAGCAGCCTGTCGCAGGCCGCCGCCAGTCCTTCGCCGGTGATGACGCCGGCAGGCAGGTCCGGACTGGCGAGCATCTCGGCGATGGCCCTGGCGGTGCCGGAGGAACCGATGGTCTCCTGCCAGCCGAGCGCGTGGTAGGCGGCGGTGAACTGCTGGAACTGCTGGGCCAGTTCGAGCTGGCCAGCCTGCCAGCGCTTGCGCGAGAGCTTGCCGTCGGGAAAGAAGCGGCGCGTGGTGGCGATGCAGCCCATTTGCAGGCTCTCGCGTTCCAGCGGCTGGAAGCCCGTGCCGATGATGAATTCGGTGGAGCCGCCGCCGATGTCGATCACCAGCCGGCGCGCATCGGTGGGCGGCATGCCGTGCGCCACGCCCAGGTAGATCAGGCGCGCCTCCTCGCGTCCGGACACCACCTCGATGCCGTGCCCGAGCGCGGTTTCGGCCGGGATCAGGAAGGCGGCGGGATTGCGCAGCTGGCGCACGGTATTCGTGGCGATCGCGCGTACCCGGTGCGGCGGCAGGCTGCGGATGCGCTCGCCGAAGCGGGCCAGGCAGATCAGCGCGCGTTCGCGCGCGGCCGGGTCCAGGTCGCCGTTGCTTTTCAGGCCCGAGGCCATGCGCACGGTCTCGCGCAGGCGGTCGACGATGCGCAATTGCCCGAGCACGTTGCGCGCGACCACCATGTGGAAGCTGTTGGAGCCGATGTCGATGGCCGCCATCAGCTCGCCGTCGCGCAGCGCGGTGTCGGTCAGCGGCATAGCTGGGCCACCAGTGCGTTCTGGGCCGAGTGCGGCATGTCGTCTTCGCCAGGTTCGATGCGCGCGTAGCTGCCGTCGTCGCGCAGTTCCCACGATTGCGTGTTGTCGGCCAGGTAGTTCGCCAGTTCCTCGTCGTGCACGCGCTGCGCCAGCACGGGATCGAGGATCGGGAAGCAGGTTTCGATGCGGCGAAGCAGGTTGCGTTCCAGCCAGTCGGCGCTGGAGCAGTAGATTTCCGGCGCACCGTCGTTGCCGAACCAGTAGACCCGGCTGTGCTCGAGGAAGCGCCCGACCACCGAGCGCACCCGGATGTTGTCCGATACGCCGGGGATGCCGGGCCGCAGCGAGCACGCGCCGCGCACGATCAGATCGATGGACACGCCGGCCCGCGAAGCCTCGTACAGCGCGCGCATCACCTGCGGCTCGTTGAGCGCGTTCATCTTGGCGACGATGCGCGCGGGTCTGCCCCCGCGCGCGTGCGCGGCTTCGCGTTCGATCTTTTCCAGCACGGCCGCGTGCAGCGTGAACGGGGATTGCAGCAGCCAGTTGAGCTTGAAGGAGGGCACCAGGCCGGAAAGCTGCTGGAACATGCGGTGCACGTCCTCGCCCACTTCCGGGTTGGCCGTCATCAGGCCGATGTCGGTGTACACCCGCGCGGTGCCGGTGTGGTAGTTGCCCGTGCCCATGTGCACGTAGCGTTGCAGGCGGCGGCCTTCGCGCCGCACGATCAAGAGCATCTTGGCGTGGGTCTTGTAGCCCACCACGCCGTAGACCACCTGCACGCCGGCTTCCTGCAACTGGTCGGCCAGGCGCAGGTTGGCTTCCTCGTCGAAGCGCGCGCGCAGCTCGATCACCACGGTCACGTCCTTGCCGTTGCGCGCCGCTTCCACCAGGTGCTCGACCAGCACCGAATCCTTGCCGGCGCGGTACAGCGTCTGCTTGATCGCCAGCACGTCCGGGTCGCGGCTGGCGGCCTTGATGAGCGAGACGACGGCATTGAAGGAGTCGAACGGGTGGTGCAGCAGCACGTCGCCGGCGCGGATGGTGTCGAACAACTGGTCCTCGTCCACGTCCGGGTGCTTGCGCGGCTTGAACGGCGGGAACTTGAGGTCGGGCCGGTCGACGAGATCGTAGATCGCGGTGACGCGGTTGAGGTTGACCGGGCCGTTGATGCGGTACACCGCGTTGGGCGGCAGCTCGAAGTTGTCGAGCAGGGACTTGACGATGGGCCTGGGGCAGCTGTCGGCGATTTCCAGCCGCATCGCGCGCGCGAAGCCGCGCCCGCGCAGTTCGTCCTGCACCGCGTGCGCGATGTTCTCGACCTCGTCCTCGTCCACGAACAGTTCCGAGTTGCGCGTCACGCGGAACTGGTACGCGCCCTTGACGTGCAGGCCGGGGAAAAGCTCGTCCACGAAGCTGGACAGCACCGCCGAGAGCAGCACGAAATCGTAGGGGCCGCCGGAGACTTCCGGCGGCAACTGGATGATGCGCGGCAGCGAGCGCGGCGCGCGCACGATGGCCATCTTGCCGGCGCGGCCGAAGGCGTCCTTGCCCTGCAATACCACGGCCACGTTCAGGCTCTTGTTGAGGATGCGCGGGAACGGGTGCGCCGGGTCCAGCCCGAGCGGGGACAGCACCGGCAGGATGTCGTTGACGAAATACTGCTTGAGCCAGCGCTTCTGGCGCGCGTTCCAGGTTTCCGGCGAGAGGATGCGGATGCCGGCGTCGGCCAGCGCCGGGCGCAGCACTTCGCGCCAGTAGCGGTACTGGGTTTCCACCAGGGTGCCGGCGCGTTCGTGGATCAGGTTGAGGAGCGTGGCCGGCGGGATGGCGTCCGGCGGCAGCGGCGTGCCGAACTCCAGCATGTGGTGCACGCCGGCCACGCGGATCTCGAAGAACTCGTCGAGATTGGTGCAGGAGATGCACAGGTAGCGCAGGCGTTCGAGCAGCGGCACGCGCTCGTCCATCGCCTGCGCCAGCACGCGGAAGTTGAACTCCAGTTGCGACAGTTCGCGGTTGAAGTACAGCGCGGGGTCGTGCAGGTCCGTCTGCGCGGCGGCGTCTTTCATGCGGCGGGCCATGCTGCGATTCGTGGGGGGGCGTGGGCGGGGCATCGGGGAAGCATATCAATCGGTTTCGCCGGTGGATGCTTCGGCGATGCGCGGGATCAGGCGGGCCGCGTCGAACTGGCAGGAAAACGTGCTGCCGCGCCCGACGTCGCTTTCGATCGCAAGCCGTGCGCCGTGCAGGTGCAGCACGTGCTTGACGATGGAAAGCCCGAGGCCGGTGCCGCCGCGCTCGCGCGAGCGGCTGGCCGAGACGCGGTAGAAGCGTTCTGCCAGGCGCGGCAGGTGCGCGGCGGGGATGCCGTGGCCGGTGTCGGTCACGGCAAGGCGCGCGCCGTCGCCGTGGCGCTCCAGGCGGATCGTGATGCCGCCGCCGCCGGGGGTGTAGCGCACCGCGTTGGAGACGAGGTTGGAAAAGGCGCTGCGCAGGTCGGCGGGCGAGCCGAGCAGGTCCATGCCGAGCGTGTCCTCGCAGGCGATGCGGTGCTGGTCGCGGCTCAATGCGCGCGCTTCGCGTTCGAGCGATTGAAGCATCGGCGCCATCGCCACGCGCTCCTCGTCCGGTTGCTGCTGCGCTTCCAGCCGCGAGATGGTCAGGAGGTCCTCGACGATGCGGGTCATGCGCTGGGACTGGCTGCGCATCTCCGGCAGGATCGGCGCCAGCCCGGGGCAGTCCTCGGGCGAGAGCAGGTCCAGGTAGCCGTGGATCACGGTCAGCGGCGTGCGCAGCTCGTGCGAGACGTTGGCGACGAAATCACGGCGGACCTGTTCGAGCCGGGTGATCTGCGTGATGTCCTCGCCCATCAGCAGGTTCTGGTCGCTGGAGAACGGGATCAGCCGCAAGGTCAGGCGGCGCGCGGGATCGGCCGGCGCGGGCAGTTCCAGCGCGTCGCGGCCCGGCTCGGACAGCCATGCCCCGGCCTGCGGATGCGCCTTCAGCGCCACGAGCGGCGCGCCGATGTCGTTCTGGCGCGAGAGGCCGAACAGGCGCGAGGCGGCGCGGTTGAACCAGCGCACGCGCTGCCCCGCGATGTCGATCAGCAGCAGGGGATCGGGAAACTCCATCGCGGTGCGGCGGAATCCGGCCAGCGCGGCGTGGCTGCGCAGCGCGCGTTGCTGGTGGTGGCGGGTGTGCAGGGCGATGTCCTGCGCCAGTTCGCCGAATGCGCCGCGGTACGGAAGCTCCGTGGCCGGCCGCTCGCCGCGCACCACGCGGCCGATGCGGTGCGCCTGCCATGCCTGCCAGGCCACGATGCCGGCGAGTGCGAGCGCAAGCCCCGCACCGGTTCGACCGACCGCCGCGCCTGCGAGCGCGCCCGCGACGCAGGCGACGATCGCCGGCAGCCATGCATGCCGCCGCTGGCGCGGTGCGCCTGGCACATCCTCGTTGGGTACGGCTTCCGGATCGGGCGGGGGCGGCGTCACTGGTTCAGCGAGAAGCGGTAGCCCGCGCCGCGCACGGTCTGGATCAGGCCGTCCAGGGCCGAGGGTTCCAGTGTCTTGCGCAGGCGGCGGATGTGGACGTCGATGGTGCGTTCCTCGACATAGACGTTGCCGCCCCAGACGTGATCCAGCAGTTGCGCGCGGCTGTAGACGCGGTCGGCATGGCTCATGAAAAAGTGCAGCAGGCGGTATTCGGTGGGGCCGATGGCGACCGGTGCGTCGTGCGCGAACACGCGGTGCGCGGCGCCGTCGATGCGCAGCGGGCCGACGACGAGGTTGCCGTGTTCGTCCGCCTCCGAGCCGCGCCGCAGCACGGCACGGATGCGCGCCAGCAGCTCGCGCGCGGAGAACGGCTTGATGACGTAGTCGTCCACGCCGGTTTCAAGGCCCAGCACGCGGTCGTTTTCCTCGCCGCGCGCGGTCAGCATGATGATCGGCACTTCGCGGGTGGTGTCCTCGCGCCGCCAGCGGCGCACCAGGTCGATGCCGCTCACGCCCGGCAGCATCCAGTCCAGCAGGATCAGGTCGGGAATCTTCTCGGCGATGGCCAGGTCCGCCTCCTTCTGGTCGCCGGCGTGCACCGGCAGGTAGTCGGCCTTGCGCAACGCGAAGGCGACCATGTCGCGGATGGAGGGTTCGTCGTCGACGATGAGGATGCGCTTTTGCATGTCCCGATCCGGGGTGGCGGAAGATGCGGAGTAGACGACAGTTTTGTTGCAGGGATGTTACCGCGTCGCGCGGCCGTGCACGCAGGTCACGGGCCGAAGCCCAGGGCCGCCTCCAGCCGCGAGGAGGCGTCGCGCTGGTTCTGCCGGCGCAATTCCAGCGCGTCCGGCGTGATCGAGGCGATGCGCGCGTCGATGCGCGAGCGCTGGTAGAAGTCCAGGTCCGGGTTCTTGCGCAGGCGTTCGAGCTGGCCGAGCGCATCGTCGGCGCGGCCGTTGAGCCAAGCCACTTCGGCATAGGCTTCGGCGGCGCGCACGGTATCGCCGGCCACTTCGCTGGCGCGCGCGAAGGCGCGCTGGAAGGCCGGGTCGTCGCCATGCGAGGCCAGCAGCGGGCGCAGCAGTTCCTGCGCGGTGCGGGCGGCCTCGGCACTGCCGTATTCGGCCAGGCTGGCGGCGTAGCTCAGCGTGATGGCGGTGTTGTGCGGGCGTTCGCGCAGCAGGGCTTCGTAGCGTGCCTGCGAGGCGACGCGCAGGCCGGCCCGGTGCTCGTTCTCGGCCTGCGCCAGCGCGATCCAGTACAGCGACGGGAACTGCCGCGATAGTTGCGCCAGTTCGGCTTCGGCCGGCGTGGTCTGGCCGGCCAGGCTTTGCGCCAGCGCCAGTCCGTAGCGGCGCGCGGGCGTGAACGCGGTTTCGTTGGCGCGGCGCTGGCGCCGGTATTCGTTCACCGCGTCGATCGGGTTGGAGGCCGAGAGCACGCGCAGGCGCTCTCGCGCCAGGTCGAACAGCTCGTGCGAGGCGCCGGCGTCGTCGATGGCGCCGGCCACGTAGTCGGGCAGCAATGGGTTGCTCAGCGGACGCGCGGGCATGGCCGAATCGCAGTCGGCGGTAAGCACGCCGCCCGGCGCCGTCCCGCGCGATTCCCAGTGGCTGGTGCAGCGGATGACCTCGCCGATCTGCTCGGCGCGCGCCTTGGCTTCGCTGATGCGGGTGGTGGTGACCGGGTGCGAGCGCAGGTATTCGGGCACCTGCGCGCCGCCGGTGTTGCCGCGCATCTGGCGCTCCATGCGGCCGAAGAAATCGGCCATCGCCACCGGCTCGTAGCCGGCGCGGGCCAGCGTCTGGATGCCGAGGCGGTCGGCTTCGTGCTCGTTGGAGCGGGTGTAGTTGATCTGGCGCTGCTGCATCAGCGACATGCCGCCGACGATGGCCGCCTGCACGCCGTCGCCGCTGCCGGCCTGCGAGGAGGCGAGGATCGCGCCGAGCATGCCGAGCATGATCGGCAACTGGTCGCGCCGGGCCTGTTCCACCGCGCGCAGCACGTGGCGCTGGGTGACGTGGGCGATTTCGTGCGAGAGCACGGCGGCCACCTCGTCCTCGCGCTCGGCGGTGAGCACCAGGCCGGCGTTGATGCCGATGAAGCCGCCGATGGTGGCGAAGGCGTTGATCTGGCGCGAGCGCATCAGGAAGAACGTGAACGGCTGGTTCGGACGGTCGCTGCGCGAGGCCAGCCGGTAGCCCAGGCCCTCGATGTAGCCTTCCAGCAGCGGGTCGTCGAGCACCAGCCCATAGCCGCGAAGCTGACGCACCATCATCGCGCCGTAGGCCCGCTCCTGCGCCGGAGTCAGCAGTTCCCCGGCCGACGAACCCATGTCCGGCAGCGTGCCTGGATCCTGGGCGGATGCGAGGGGCAGGGCGGCGGACAGGGCAGCGCAGAGCAACCAGCGTTTCATCGGCGACATCGCTACGGCGGGCATGAGGCGACGATGATGGCGTGCGGCCGAAAAATCCGCGTTAACTGGCCGTAAACCCTGGGGTGTTCGACACCTTCCCGCCGGCCCTGGCCGCGTCTCGCGGCGGCACAGCCATGCGGACAGGGCGTTGCCGGAGTGCATGGCACGCTCTGGCGCGGGACAATGGCGAACCTGAATCTCGGAGCGTTCGGATGAGCAAGGTCGTGATGTACACCACGCGGATATGCCCCTACTGCATTTCCGCCAAGCAGTTCCTGGCGCGCAAGGGCGTGGTGGCGGAGGAAGTGCGCATCGATGTCGACCCGGCGCGGCGCGAGGAAATGCTGGCGCGCGCCAGCCGCACCTCGGTGCCGCAGATCTTCATCGGCGATACCCACGTGGGTGGATTCGACGACCTGGTGGCGTTGGATCGCGCGGGCGGGCTGGACCCGCTGCTGGCGCAGGGCGGGGACTGAACTCAGTCGAGCCGGAACGCAACGCTGCGGCGCGCGCCGCCGTCCCAGCCGGAGAGCCGGCGGAGCGCGACATCGGTGAACTCGATGGCATCGCCATCTGTCGTTTCCATGCGGCAGATCGCCGGCGGCGAGCCGGGCTGGTCGCGTGGGGTGTCGCATTGCAGCGTGGCGCTGCCTTCTGCGTCGTGCAGCACGAAGCCGCCCTCGAAGGTTTCGCTGCGGACGAACTCGATCCAGCGCGTATCGCGCGCTCCGGCCTCGGCACCGGCCACCAGCCAGCGCCCGAGCAGCGCATCGCCCGGCTCCTGCGCGAAGCTGAAGCGCACGATGGACAGGGGGCGCAGGTCGATTTTCCCGCTGCGCGCATCGGCGCGGGAGAACCACAGGATCGCGCGCGAGGGCGTGAGCGTTTCCACGTCCACGAAGCCGCTCAGCGCGATGGCTTCCGGGGCGGCATAGCGCGCGAACGGGCCGGCACCGCCTTCGAACTGGCCCAGGTCCAGGTGCGCGATGCCGTCGGCCAGCTCGCCCGCACCGAAATACCAGGCCGAGTCGCCGCGCGCGCCATAGCCCATCACGCTCAGGCTGATCAGCCCGGCCTGGGTTTCCACCGACAGGCCCAGCCCCGGCCCGGCGCCGAACTCGCCGCCCTGTTCGGCCCACCAGAAGCCGGTTTCCAGCGCCAGCCCCGGCGCGGCGTCGCCGACGCGCAGCAGTGCGAAGCCGGCGAGCATCGGGTCGTGTTCGAGCGAGCCTTCGATCTGGAGGCGGACGCGATGGATGCCGTCCTCGGGCAGGAACCGCCCGCGCGGCAGCGCGGTGCTGGAGAAGGCATAGGGCGTGGGCGTGGTGTGGCAGCCTTCGGTTTCGCGCGTGGCCAGCAGCAGCACGTCGCGCCCCTGCGCCGATACATCGAGCAATTGCGGCGGGCAGGTGTCCGGCCAGATGCCGGCGACGTCGAAATGCACCAGACCGTCGTCGGTTCCGGCCAGCGCGATGCGCGGCGGTTCGTAGGCCGTCGCGGCGGACGCGAAAGCTGCCAGAAACGTGAACGCGAGGAAGGGATTGGCCAAAAGTCGCATGGGCGCAACTGTACCCCATCCACGCCATCGCCGATAATGGGCGGCTCACGAACCTGCTGCAAAACCGGGCAGTGCTGCCGCGGTTTGCAGGAAAACGGTCGCGGCAACGCCGCGCCACGTTTTCCGCATCAAGCACTTGCGTGCCCGATGCGCCGGCACATCACTTGATGCCGGAGGGGTTTGCAAGAAGCTCTCAATTTCGCGTTTCCTGGAAATCAAAAGGACAAGCCCACGATGAATCCAACCATTGCGGTGATCCGAGGCGACGGTATCGGCCCGGAGATCATGGACGCCACGCTGCACGTACTCGATGCGATGGGGCTGGGGCTGAACTACGAGTTCGTCGAGGCCGGCCTTGCCGCCTACGAGAAGGAAGGCGAACTGCTCCCGGAAAAGACGTTGGAAACCATCGCGCGCCTGGGCGTGGCGCTGAAGAGCCCGCTGACCACGCCGGTGGGCGAGGGTTTTTCCTCGATCAACGTGGCGCTGCGCCGGCGCTTCGACCTCTACGCCAACGTGCGCCCGGCGATCTCCTTCCCCAACACCAAGTCGCGCTACCAGGGCATCGACATCATCACGGTGCGCGAGAACACCGAGGGCGCGTACATCGGCGAGGGCCAGGCGCTGTCGGCCGACGGCGAAACCGCCACGCTCACCCAGAAGATCACCCGCAAGGGTTCCGAGCGCATCGTGCGCTATGCCTTCGAGCTGGCGCGCTCGGCCGCGCGCAAGAAAGTCACGGTGGTGCACAAGGCCAACATCCTCAAGACCACCTCGGGCCTGTTCCTGCGCGTGGCGCGCGAAGTGGCGGCGCAGTACCCGGACATCGACTTCAACGAGATGATCGTGGACAACACCTGCATGCAGCTGGTGATGCGCCCCGAGCAGTTCGACGTGATCGTCACCACCAACCTGTTCGGCGACATCATCTCGGACCTGTGCGCCGGCCTCGTCGGTGGCCTCGGCCTTGCGCCGGGCGCCAACATCGGCAAGGACGCGGCGATCTTCGAGGCGGTGCACGGCTCGGCCCCGGACATCGCCGGGCGCGGCATCGCCAATCCGGTCGCGCTGCTGCTCGGCGCGACCCAGATGCTCGGCCATCTGAACATGGAACCGGCGGCGCGTCGCCTGCGCCGCGCCATCGTCACTACGATGGAAGCCCGCGACAGCCTGACGCCGGATCTGGGCGGCACCGGTTCCACGACGGATTTCGCCCGCGCCATCGCGGGCCGCGTCAACGACTGACGCCGACGCCCGCGGCGGCTGATTCGTCAGTCGCCGCGCCAGTCGTGCCCGAGCACGGCGATGGCCCCCGTGCCGGGCCGCGAGGCATGGCGCAACGCGCCGTGGACATAGTCGCCCGCGTCGCGGCAGGCCGCTTCCAGCTCCCAGCCTTGCGCCAGTTTCGCGGCGATCGCGGCCGACAGCGTGCAGCCGGTGCCGTGGCCCTCCACGTCCAGGCGGGGATGGCTGAAGCGCAGGTGGCGCTCGCCGTCGAACAGCACGTCGATCACCTCCTCGCCGGGCAGGTGCCCGCCCTTCATCAGCACCGCCGCGCCGCTGCGCGTGTGAAGTTCGAGCGCGGCCGCTTCCATCGCCTCGGCATCGGCGATGCGGCGGCCCAGCAGCAGCTCGGCCTCGTGCAGGTTCGGCGTCAGCAGCGTGGCCAGCGGGAACAGGCGCTCGCTCAGGGCGCCGAGCGCATCGGCGTCGAGCAGGCGCGCGCCGGAGGTGGACACCATCACCGGATCGAGCACGACGCGCGCCGGCGCATGGGCTTGGAGCGCTTCGGCCACCGCGCCGATCACCTCGGTGTTGGCGAGCATGCCGAGTTTGACCGCGCCGATGCGGAAATCGGCGAACAGCGTGTCGATCTGCTCGCGCAGGAAAGCCACCGGCGGAATATGCACGGCAGTCACCCCGCGGGTGTTCTGCGCGGTCAGCGCTGCGATGGCGGTCAGTCCGTGCAGGCCGAAGGCGGCGAAGGTCTTCAGATCGGCCTGGATGCCGGCCCCGCCGCCGGAGTCGGAGCCGGCAATGCTGAGGACGGAAGGCGGGCGGGAATCGTCGATGTGTTGTTTCATGGCAACAAGTATCCGGCGCGGGTGTGGCGAAAAAGTTCCGACGGGCCGACAGGCGGCGTGTTTTCAGGGATTTTCCCGTTGACGCAGTGTTGTTTGTTCACCATACTTGCCGCCAATTGGGGCTGACCTTGGTCGCATGAACATCCTTCCGACTTCGATTCCGTCCAGGCGCACCGCGCTCGCGATGGCCTGTGGCCTGGGACTTTCGATGACGCTGCCGGCGCAGGCCGCCGGGCAGGGTGCCGAGTCGTGGCGCGAGTTCGCGCGCCGCAGCATGATGCCCGAATACAGTTGGAACGATGCACCCTCGGCGCAAAGTCTCGCGCCCACGCTGCGCGATACGGTGCTGCGCACGCACAGGCAGTCGATCACGCTGTCGTTTTCCGATGCCCGCGCCGCGGTGCAGCGCAGCTTGACGGTGGCGTTCGATGGCGTATCCGGCGCCGGTCTTTCGGCGGGCGCGGTCGCGCCCGTCGACGCGCCGGATTTCCAGACCCGCCTTTCGCCGCTGGGCAACCAGTTCCTCGGCGCCACCTATGAGCGCGATGCCGGCGCGCATGGCCGCTTCGGTGTTTCCGCGCTGGTGGCCCAGCAGCAGTTCGCCACGCCTGGATTCGGGCTGTTGCCGGGGTTCCGGGAACCCATCGTGCCGGGCGTCGCCGGCGCGCGTGCGCGCCAGGGCGAGACGGCGATGGGGCACGGCGTGCGGCTGGATTACCGCCTGCCGGCCGGCGAGCGTTTCGCGTGGCGCTGGTCGGCCCAGTCCAAGCTGGAAATGGATGCTTTCGAATCGCTGTATGGCATCAATGCCGAGCCGGGCGATTTCGACTTGCCGGCGCGCCTTGGCATGCAGATGGAATGGCTCGCGCGCGGCAACCTCGCCTTCGCGCTGGGCATGGAACGGGTCTATTTCGGCGACATCACGCCGTTCACCAGCGAGGCGCTGCCGCAGCGCCTGCTGTCGCTGATGGCCGATGGCAACGCGCCGGCGCTGGCGTGGCGCGACCTGACCGTCTATTCGGCCGAAGGTCGCCTTTCCGATCGCTGGCAGGGCCAGTGGCTGCTGCGCTACACCACCCGCCAGCAGCCTGCGCCCACCTCCGATCTTTACCATCGCGCGCTCGAATCCGAGTACGCCGATACCAACCTGTCCCTGGGCTACCGCCGTGGCCTGAACGGATGGGGCGAGATGGCGCTCACCGCGAGCTATGCGCCGTCGATGGCTTTCCTGGGTCCGGGGCCGGTGTTCGCGTCCCAGACCTATTCCCGTGGCGCGGTCGCCGAGTTCGAGGCGTTCTGGATCGTGCCGTTCTGACGCCGGCCCCGGCCGCGCCTTCACTGCTCCTTTTTCATTCACAGGCAAATCTTTCGGCCCCGGCAACGGGGCCGTTCTTTTTGGGCTTGCGCGCGATGGTATCGTCCCCACCTAAGGCCGACGCTCGCGCCGAGCGTTCATGAGACATGGAGAGTTCGAATGTCCGATACCCCGATCGCCGACCGTTACCCGCTGCCGGTGCTGCCGCTGCGCGATGTGGTGGTCTACCCGCACATGGTGATCCCGCTGTTCGTGGGCCGGGAAAAGTCCATGCGCGCGCTGGAGCTTGCGATGGAGCAGGACAAGCGCATCCTGCTGGTGGCCCAGACCAGTCCGGAAATCGACGATCCGGGCGCTGGCGATCTCTACGCGATGGGCTCGGTGGCGCAGGTGCTCCAGCTCCTGAAGCTGCCGGACGGCACCATCAAGGTGCTGGTGGAAGGTAGCGCGCGCGCGCGGGTTTCCGGTTGCGAGGAAGTCGATGGCGCGCTGGCGGCGGTGGCCGAGACCATCGAATCGGTGAGCGAGCGCGAACCGCGCGAACTGGAAGTCACGCTGCGTTCGCTGCTCTCGCTGTTCGAGCAGTACGTCAAGATGAATCGCAAGATTCCGCCCGAATTGCTCGCCACGCTGGCCGGCATGGACGACCCGGGCCGCGTCGCCGACACCATCGCCGCGCACCTGGCGATCCGCCTGGCCGACAAGCAGACCTTGCTGGAAACCCTGGAAGTGGGCGCGCGGCTGGAAATGCTGATCGGCTTCGTCGATGGCGAGATCGACGTGCAGCAACTGGAAAAGCGCATCCGCGGCCGGGTCAAGTCGCAGATGGAGAAGAGCCAGCGCGAGTATTACCTCAACGAGCAGATGAAGGCGATCCAGAAGGAACTGGGCGATCTGGACGAACAGCCTTCCGAGCAGGACGAAATGGCGCGCAAGATCGCCACGGCCAAGATGCCCAAGGCGGTCGAGGCACGCGCCAGGACCGAGTTGAACAAGCTGCGCCAGATGTCGCCGATGTCGGCCGAGGCCACCGTGGTGCGCAACTACATCGACTGGCTGGTCGGCGTGCCGTGGAGCAAGCGATCCAAGGTGCGGCGTGACCTCAAGGCCGCGCAGGACGTGCTCGATGCCGATCACTACGGCCTGGAAAAGGTCAAGGAACGCATCCTCGAGTACCTGGCCGTGCAGTCGCGGGTGAAGCAGATGAAGGGGCCGATCCTGTGCCTGGTCGGCCCGCCCGGCGTGGGCAAGACCTCGCTCGGCCAGTCCATCGCCAAGGCCACCGGGCGCAAGTTCGTGCGCATGAGCCTGGGCGGCGTGCGCGACGAGGCCGAGATCCGCGGCCACCGCCGCACCTACATCGGCTCGATGCCGGGCAGGCTGGTGCAGAACCTCAGCAAGGTCGGCACCAAGAACCCGCTGTTCGTGCTCGATGAAATCGACAAGATGAGCCAGGACTTCCGCGGCGACCCGGCCTCGGCGCTGCTGGAAGTGCTCGATCCCGAGCAGAACCACAGCTTCAACGACCATTACCTGGAAGTGGACCTGGACCTGTCCGAGGTGATGTTCGTGGCCACCGCCAATTCGCTGAACATCCCCGGCCCGCTGCTGGACCGCATGGAGGTCATCCGCATCCCCGGTTACACCGAGGACGAGAAGATCGCCATCGCGGTCAACTATCTCCTGCCCAAGCAGATCAAGGCCAATGGCCTGAAGCCCGAGGAAATCTCGGTGGGATCGGATGCGGTGCGCGAGATCGTGCGCTACTACACGCGCGAATCGGGCGTGCGCAATCTGGAACGCGAGATTTCCAAGATCTGCCGCAAGGTGGTCAAGGAGATCGCGCTCGCCGGGCCCAGGCCCGTACGCAAGGGCAGGCGCAAGGACACCGGCATCAAGGTCACGCCGGCCAACATCGACGCCTACCTGGGCGTGCGCCGCTACGACTTCGGCCGTGCCGAGGAGCAGGCCGAAGTGGGCCTGGTCACCGGCCTGGCCTGGACGGAAGTGGGCGGCGACCTGCTCCAGATAGAGGCCACGCTGATGCCCGGCAAGGGCAGCCTCCAGCACACCGGCCAGTTGGGCGACGTGATGCAGGAATCGGTCAAGGCCGCGCTCTCGGTGGTGCGCGCGCGCGCCGAGCGGCTGGGGCTGGATCCGGAGTTCCACCAGAAGCACGACATCCACGTGCACGTGCCCGAAGGCGCGACGCCCAAGGACGGCCCGAGCGCCGGCATCGCGATGTGCACCGCGCTGGTGTCGGCATTGACGCGCGTGCCGGTGAAGGCCGATGTCGCGATGACCGGCGAGATCACCCTGCGCGGCCGCGTATTGCCGATCGGCGGCCTGAAGGAAAAACTGCTCGCCGCATTGCGCGGCGGCATCCGCACCGTGCTGATTCCACAGGACAACGAGAAGGATCTCGCCGACATTCCGAAGAACGTCACGCAGGGCCTGAAGATCGTGCCGGTGCGCTGGATCGACGAGGTGCTGGACCTGGCCCTGGTCGAACCGCTCGTGCCTTCCGCCGCGCCTTCTCGCGCCGCCGTGCTGGAGGCCGGAGCGCAGGGCGAGGAAAGCCCCGTTTCGCGTGCGCATTGATGCGTTGCGTGTGATGTTGAAGATTGACTTGTTCCAGTCCGCTGTGCAGTCGGCATGAATGCCCTGGAAACCGCATGGGAAAGGGGAAAATCGTGTTGCGCGGGGTGTTGGGCGCTGGTATAAATCCAGCCCACCCGCGAACCGGTGCAGGAAGCACGGTTTGGTGGACATGGCCGGTCGCTGCGCCTCGTGGATGAGGTCGCACGTCGCCCGATGCAGACAACGGCGAGAACCTGAACTCGCAACCTGGAGTGACACATCAAATGAACAAGGCTGATTTCGTTACCGCGGTGGCCGCCAGCGCGGAAATCTCCAAGACCGATGCCGCCAACGCCGTGGATG
Organism: Chiayiivirga flava; assembly: GCA_037190825.1. GTDB lineage: Bacteria > Pseudomonadota > Gammaproteobacteria > Xanthomonadales > Xanthomonadaceae > Denitratimonas > Denitratimonas flava_A. The sequence goes on along the minus strand of JBBCJS010000033.1, from coordinate 12,685 downwards.
CGGCGATCGAGGTCATCAAGAAGGCCCTCAAGAAGGGCGACAGCGTTTCCCTGGTGGGCTTCGGCACCTTCGAGGTGCGCAAGCGCGCCGCCCGCACCGGTCGCAATCCGCGCACCGGCGAAACCATCAAGATCAAGGCGTCGAAGATTCCTTCGTTCAAGGCTGGCAAAGCGCTGAAGGATGCTGTAAACTGATCGTCTTCGCAGGGTGCTTAGCTCAGCGGTAGAGCGTCGCCCTTACAAGGCGAGGGTCGGGGGTTCGAAACCCTCAGCACCCACCATAAGCACCATGCAGCGTCAAAGCGCGGAGTGGTAGTTCAGTCGGTTAGAATACCGGCCTGTCACGCCGGGGGTCGCGGGTTCGAGTCCCGTCCACTCCGCCACTATGCCGAGGGCGCCTGATCTCAGGCGCCCTCTTTTTTTGTGGCGTGCCATCCATGGCCGTCACCCATCGGGCCATCGTTGGCACGATGGCAAAAATTGCTCCCGGCAATTTTTTGTCGGTTCGGTCGCGCCGGGGCAAAGGCGCGTGGCCTTACTCCAAGCTAGCGAAGATTCCGCCCGATGTTGCAGACACTCCGTGAAAAGACCACCGGCTGGGTGGCGGTCGTGATCCTGATCGTCCTTGCCGTTCCGTTCGCCTTCTTTGGCGTGGAGAACTACTTCCAGCAGCAGGTGCCGACCTACGTCGCCAAGGTCGACAAGGTCGAGATCGGCCAGGACCAGTTCCGCGAACGTTTCGAGGACTACCGCAACCGCATGCGGCAGATGCTGGGCGAGCGCTACGACGCGCGCGAATTCGACACGCCCATCGTCAAGCGCCAGGTGCTGGAAAGCCTGATCGACGAGGAAGTGCTGCGCCAGGCGGCCGAAAAGCATGGGCTGGTGGTGTCGCCGGCCACCTTGCAGAAGGAAATCGCCGCGATCGACGCCTTCCATGTCGATGGCCGTTTCAGCCCGGACCAGTATCGCCTGGTGCTCAACGGTGCGCGCATGACGCCGCGGGTCTTCGAGGCGCGCATGGCCAACGATCTGGTCACGCGCGCCCTGCCGCGCGGCGTTAGCGCCAGCGGCCTCGTCACCGATGCCTACGTGGATGCGTACCTTGCGTTGCGCGACCAGACCCGCAGCTTCGAATACGTGCTGCTGCCCGCGCCGGACGACGAGGCGGTGGGCGAGATCGGCGAGGACGCCATCGTGGCGTACTACGAGGCCCATCCGGAGCTTTACCAGAGCCAGGAAACCGTCTCGGTCGAATACGTGGAGCTGGATGCCTCCAAGCTGGAAGTGGCCGAGACCGTGGACGAAGCCACGCTGCGCGGGCGTTACGAGGAGAACAAGGCCCGCTATGTCGATCCCGAGCAGCGCCTGGCCTCGCACATCCTGATCCAGACGCCCGCCAATGCCGACGCGCAGACCGTGCAGGCCGCCCAGGCCAGGGCGGCGGAACTTGCCGCCGAGGCGCGCGAGGAGGGTGCCGACTTCGCCGCGCTGGCGCGCGAGCATTCGGAAGATCCCGGTTCCAAGGCGATGGGCGGCGATCTGGGCTGGATCGAACGGGGCGTTACCGACGCCGCGTTCGAGGAAGCCTTGTTCTCGATGGCGCCGGGCGTGAGCGATCCGGTCAAGGGCGACGACGGCTGGCACGTGATCTGGCTGCGCGAAGTGCAGGAGCAAAGCGGCAAGAGCTTCGAGGACGTGCGGGCCGAGCTGGAGAACGAGTACCTGGAAAGCGAACGCGAGCGCGCTTACAGCGATGCCGCCGGCCGCCTGATCGACGCCGTCTACCGCGACCCCAGCACGCTGGACAACGCCGCCGCCGAACTGAACCTGACGGTGCAGCGCGCCGGCCCGTTCCCTCGCTTCGGCGGGCCGGGCGTGTTCTCCAACCAGGACGTGCTGCGCGCGGTGTTTTCCGACAGCGTGCTGGTGGAAGGCCTGGTCAGCGACCTGGTCGAGATTTCCCACGGCCACGGTATCGCGCTGCGCGTGAGCGAGCACGTGCCGGCCACGACCCGCCCGCTGGACGAAGTGCGCGCGCAGGTGACTGCCGCCGTCCGCGCCGAGCGCCAGGCCGAACTGGGCAAGGCGGCGCTGGACGAGGCGCTGGGAAGCATCGACTCGGTCGAGGCGCTCAAGACCTACGCCGAGGCCAACGAACTGGAAGTGCTCAGCGCCGAAAGCGTGGGCCGCGTCGGTGCGACGGTCGATCCGGCCATCGCCCGGGCCGCGTTCGCATTGCCGCACCCGGCCGAAGGCGGCGCCAGCATCGGCAGCGCGCATCTGGTGGGCGGCGCCAACGCCATCATCGCGCTGACCGGCGTCGAGCAGGCCGACCTGAGCAAGATCGAGGCCAGCCAGCGCGACATGCTGCGCACCCAGTTGGCCCAGGCCTTCGCCTCGATGGAGGCGACCGAACTGGTCAAGGCACTGCGTCGCGAGGCCAAGATCGACGTGGTCGAATCGCGCATGTGATCCGGCGCGTCGGTCGGAAAGAAAAAGCCCGGCGTCGCCGGGCTTTTTCGTTTCTGCGCCTCGCTTACCGCGCGGGGAGAGGCTTCACAGCAGGAACACCGCCACCACCCGCCGCCCTTCGCCGGCGAGCAGGTTGAAGGTGCGCGCCGCTGCCGCGCTGTCCATGGCCTCCACGCCGATGCCGCGCGCCAGGAACGCGCCCATCAGCGCCGGTGCAGGCAGATGCTGGCGCGGGCCGGTGCCGATCAGCACCAGCGCAGGCTCCTGCGCCAGCACCGCCGCGATGGCGGCCTCGTCGAAACCGGCCAGGTCGCGCGCCGGGAAGCCTTCCACGCAGCGGTCCGGCGAAAGCAGGAAGCTTTCAGAAAACGTGCGGTCGCCGACCTGGATGCCCTCGGCGCCGACGCGGCGCACCAGGTAGTGGCCTTCGCTCAGGTCCTGGACCAGGTGCATCGCGGACGACTCAGCGCGGCAGCGGGATCTGCGGCGCGTCGGCGTTGCGGCGATACAGGCACGCGATGTTGCCGATGCGCTGCACCAGGTGCGCGCCCGTGCGCTGCGCCAGTTCGGCCACGATCGCATCGCGCGCCTCGCGATCCTCGGCGGCGATGCGCACCTTCACCAGTTCGTGCTGTTCCAGCGCCAGGCCCAGTTCCGCCAGCAGCGATTCGGTCAGCCCCTTCGCGCCCATCAGGATCACCGGCTTGAGCGGATGCGCGAGGCCGCGCAGGTAGCGTTTCTGGTTGGCGGAAAGCGGCGCGGACATGAACGGACGCATCGGGCGGAAAAGGCCGCACAGGGTAACATGGGCGCTCCCAAGGTTCCGACGCATCCTCCCATGTCCCGCAGCAGGAGCAGCCAGCGCTGGCTGCGCGAACACTTCTCCGACCGCTTCGTGAAGAAGGCCCAGGCCGAAGGCCTGCGCTCGCGCGCGGCCTACAAGCTGGAGGAGCTGCTCGAACGCGACCGCCTGCTCAAGCCCGGCATGGTCGTGGTGGACCTGGGCGCGGCGCCCGGCGGCTGGTCGCAACTGGTGCGGCGCGAACTGGGCGATACCGGCCGGGTCGTCGCGCTGGACATCCTGGACATGCCGACGCTGGCGGGCGTGGAGTTCATCCACGGCGATTTCCGCGAACCCGAACCCCTGGCGCAACTGGAAGCCACGCTCGCGGGCGCGCCGGTGGACCTTGTGCTTTCGGACATGGCACCCAATATGTCCGGCGTGGATGCGGTCGACCAGCCGCGTTCGATGTATCTTGCCGAACTGGCGCGCGATTTCGCGCAGCAGCACCTGCGGCCCGGTGGCAGCTTCCTCATCAAGCTGTTCCAGGGCACGGGATTCGACGATTACATCCGGGACTTGCGCACCCGTTACCGGCAGGTGAAGGTGCGCAAGCCGGAAGCGTCACGCAGCCGATCCTCCGAGGTCTATGCGCTGGCGACAGACAAGAGATAGCCGCAGGACACGCGTATGAACGATTTGGCCAAGAATCTGCTGTTGTGGGTGATCATCGCCGTGGTGCTGATGGCGGTGTTCCAGAGCTTCACCCCGCGTACCGGCGGCGCCCAGGGACTGTCCTATTCGGAGTTCCTCGCGCAGGTGCGCGACGCGCGGGTGAGCGAAGTGGTGTACTCGGAAAACGGCCGCGAGCTCACCGGCACCACCAAGGACGGCGGCAAGTTCTCCGTGGCGCTGCCGCCCAACGATCCCAAGCTGATCGACGACCTCGTCTCCAAGGGCGTGAAGATCGTGCAGACGCCGATCTCCACCGGCCCGTCGCTGGCCTACATCCTGCTGAACCTGCTGCCCTACGTCATCTTCATCGGCATCTTCATCTTCTTCATGCGCCAGTTGCAGGCCGGCGGCGGCGGGCGCGGCGCGATGAGCTTCGGCAAGTCGCGCGCCAAGATGCAGAGCGAGGACCAGGTCAAGGTCACCTTCGCCGACGTGGCCGGTTGCGACGAGGCCAAGGAGGAAGTCGGCGAACTGGTCGAGTTCCTGCGCGATCCCTCGCGCTTCCAGAAGCTCGGCGGCAAGATCCCGCGCGGCGTGCTGATGGTCGGCCCGCCCGGCACCGGCAAGACCCTGCTCGCGCGCGCCATCGCCGGCGAGGCGAAGGTGCCGTTCTTCTCCATTTCCGGCTCGGATTTCGTCGAGATGTTCGTCGGCGTCGGCGCATCGCGCGTGCGCGACATGTTCGAGACGGCCAAGAAGCACGCGCCCTGCATCATCTTCATCGACGAGATCGACGCCGTCGGCCGGCATCGCGGCTCGGGCATGGGCGGCGGCCACGACGAGCGCGAGCAGACCCTCAACCAGATGCTGGTGGAGATGGACGGCTTCGAGGGCGGCGAGGGCGTCATCGTGATCGCCGCCACCAACCGTCCGGACGTGCTCGACAAGGCGCTGCTTCGCCCCGGCCGCTTCGACCGCCAGGTGATGGTCGGCCTGCCCGACATCAAGGGCCGCGAGCAGATCCTCAAGGTGCACATGCGCAAGGTGCCGCTGGACGACAGCGTGCGCCCGGACGTGCTGGCGCGCGGCACGCCGGGTTTCTCCGGCGCCGACCTTGCCAACCTCGTCAACGAAGCCGCCCTGTTCGCCGCGCGCCGCAACAAGCGCGCCGTGGACATGAAGGATTTCGAGGACGCCAAGGACAAGATCTACATGGGTCCGGAGCGCCGCAGCATGGTCATGCGCGAGGAGGAACGCCGCGCCACGGCCTACCACGAGTCCGGCCATGCCGTCGTCGCCGCGTCCCTGCCCAAGGCCGATCCCGTGCACAAGGTCACGATCATGCCGCGCGGCTGGGCGCTGGGCCTGACCTGGCAGTTGCCCGAGCACGACCGCCTGAGCAACTACAAGGACAAGATGCTGGAGGAGCTCTCCATCCTGTTCGGTGGGCGCATCGCCGAGGAAATCTTCGTCGGCCAGATGTCCACCGGCGCCTCCAACGACTTCGAGCGCGCCACCAACCTGGCGCGCGCGATGGTCACCAAGTACGGCATGTCCGATGTGCTGGGCACGATGGTCTACGCCGACCAGGATGCCGGCTTCGGCGTGCACAACAAGACCATCTCCGAGGCCACCCAGCAGAAGGTCGACGCCGAGATCCGCCGCATCCTCGACGAGCAGTACGCCGTGGCGCGCCGCATCCTGGAGGAAAAGCGCGACATCGTCGAAGCCATGACGGCGGCCCTGCTGGAGTGGGAAACCATCGATGCCGAACAGGTCAAGGCCATCATGGAAGGCCGCCAGCCCTCGCCGCCGGCGGACTGGAACGACAAACCGGGCAAGCCCGGCAAGGGCGCCGATGGCGGTGGTTCGCCGCTGGCGCCGGTGGTGGGCGGGCCTGCGCCGCAGGTGTGAGTCATGCCGCTTCTCCCTGCCGCTGGCGGGGAGGCGGTCCACCAGAATCGTCACTCATGTTCGACACCACGCCCACCCTCGACTGCGCCGGCCGCCCGCTGAAACTCGACCGGCCGCGCATCCTGGGCGTCATCAACGTCACGCCGGATTCCTTTTCCGATGGCGGCGCGAACGAAAGCGTCGATGCCGCCGTGGCGCACGGCTTGCGCCTGGTGGCCGAGGGTGCGGATGCGCTGGATATCGGCGGCGAATCGACGCGGCCGGGCGCGGCCGAAGTTCCGGCCGATGTCGAAATCGCCCGCGTGGTGCCGGTGATCGAACGGCTGGCGCGCGAGACTTCGGTGCCGATCGGCATCGACACTTCCAAGCCCGAGGTGATGCGGGCCGCCGTGGCCGCCGGCGCCGGCCTCGTCAACGATGTGTACGCGTTGCGCCGCGACGGCGCGCTGGAAGCGGCCGGCGGCCTGGGCGTGCCGGTGATCCTGATGCACATGCAGGGCGAACCCCGCACGATGCAGGACGCCCCGCACTACGACGATGCGGTGGGCGAAGTGCGGCGCTTCCTCGCCGACCGCATCTTCGCCTGCGAACTGGCCGGCATTCCGAAATCCCGGATCGTCGCCGACCCCGGCTTCGGCTTCGGCAAGACGCTGGAACACAACCTCGCCCTGCTCGCGGGGCTGGACGCCTTCGCGGACCTGGGCGTGCCGCTGCTGGCAGGCATGTCGCGCAAGCGCATGATCGGCGAACTCACCGGCCGCGACATCCACGAACGTGCTGTTGGTTCAGTGGCCGCGCACCTGATCGCCGCCGAACGCGGCGCGTCGCTGCTGCGGGTGCACGACGTGGCGCCGATGCGCGATGCGCTGGCGGTATGGACGGCGGTGCGGGCGCGTATCCCCGCGCCCAACGCTCCGGGAACCCCCGCACTGCGCTGGCCGGACGACGACTAGCCGCCGGCTCGCGCATTGCCGTGGGGGCCTTGCATGGCATTCGCATCGCCGTCTCGTTACGCTTCGCCCATGTCCACGCCCATCCCCACCGATGCCCAACTGCTCGCCCAGGCCGAAGCCATCGGCGCGGCGGCGCTGGCTTCGCGCCACAGCCTCGTCACCGCCGAAAGCTGTACCGGCGGCTGGATCGCCAAGACCATCACCGACGTGGCCGGGTGTTCGGCCTGGTTCGAGGCCGGCATGGCGGCTTACAGCTACGAGGCCAAGCAGGCGCTGCTCGGGGTACGGCCGGAAACGCTGATGAAGTTCGGTGCGGTGAGCGAGGAAACCGCGCTGGAAATGGTGTCCGGCGCGCTGATCCATTCCGGCGCGACGGTCGCCGTCGCCGTCACCGGCATCGCCGGCCCCGGCGGCGGTACGCCGGACAAGCCGGTCGGCACGGTCTGGATCGCATGGAAGCGACGTGGCGGCTATCCCACGGCCACGCTGTTCCACTTCGATGGCGACCGCGATGCGGTGCGCAGGCAGACGGTGGCGTCGGCGCTGGAAGGCATCGGCAGGTTGCTGGGTTGAACAAGCGGTCACGGGCAAGCCCGCTCCTGTGCAAGGCGACATGCTGTAGGAGCCTGCTTGCAGGCGACAAGACGTGCCTAACCCTCGAACAACCCACGCTGCGCCGCATGCCGATCGGCATCGGTGAATCCGCCCAGCCCGACGCCCGCCAGCCGGTAGCGCGTGGCATCGGGCAGGTTCACGCGGGTGTGCAGGCTCCAGGCCAGGTCGGCGAAATCCTGTGCTGAATCGGGCAACGTCGCAGGCGTGAGGCTGCGGGTCAGGATCCGGAATTCGGAGGTCTTGAGCTTCAGTATCGCCGTGCGTGCGATCCGCGCCGGTTCGCGCTCGCGCTCGCGCAGGTAGCTGGTCCAGGTACGCACCGCCAGTTCACGCACGTAGGGTTCGAGCGCTTCCAGCGGCAGGTCGCGCTCGAAGGTGTCCTCGCAGGAGAGTTGCAGCGTGGGACGATGCGGCTGCACCGGGTGTTCGTCGATGCCCAGCGACAGGTCGTGCAGGCGTTTTCCCCAGCGCCCGAACAGGGCTTCCAGCCGTGCCGCGCCCAGCGCACGCAGTTCGCCGACGCTGTGTACTTCCAGGGCTTCCAGCCGCGCCGCCATCACCTTGCCCACGCCGGGCAGGCGGCCCACCGGCAGTGGCGCGAGGAAGGCTTCCACCATCGACGGGCGGATCACGAACAGGCCGTCGGGCTTGTTCCAGTCCGAGGCGATCTTGGCGAGGAACTTGTTGGGCGCCACGCCCGCCGAGGCGGTGAGTCCGGTTTCCTCGCGGATCGCGGCGCGGATGGCTTCGGCGACGGCCGTGGCCGAGGGCAGGGCGCTGAGCGGCTCGGTCACGTCGAGGTAGGCCTCGTCCAGCGACAGCGGCTCGATCAGTTCGGTATGGCGCGCGAAGATGTCGCGCACCTGGCGCGAGACGGCCTTGTAGCGCGGGAAATCCGGCGGCACGAACACGGCGTGCGGGCAGAGGCGTTCGGCCGTGATCGCGGGCATCGCCGAGCGCACGCCGAAGCGGCGCGCCTCGTAGCTGGCCGCGCACACCACCGAGCGCGCGCCGCGCCAGGCGACCACCACCGGGCGACCCCGCAGGGCGGGATCGTCGCGCTGCTCCACGGAAGCGTAGAAGGCGTCCATGTCCACGTGCACGATCTTGCGCGGCGCGTCCATCGGAATCTGTTCTTGCTCGTCATTCCCGCCTTCGCGGGAATGACGGAAGGTGTTCGAGGCTCCCGTACTGCAATTCCGGCGAGCGTTCCAGCAGCCGGCCGATGCCTTCGGCGTGGATCGCTTCCAGCGCGGGCGCGATGGCGGCCGCCGTCACGTCCGCATCGAAACCCAGGCGGAAATGCACCTCGCCTGCCGGCGTGCGCGAGGAGTGGATCGAGGCGATGCTGATGCCGTGGCGCTCGAACACGTGCAGCAGCGTGCGCAGTGAGCCGGGCCGGTCCTCGGGCAGATGCACCGAGAGGCTGCGTTCGCCGGCCAGGTCGGCGAGCAGGTAGCCGACGCGCTCGAAGCTGTAGTTGCCCGCCGCGAGGGTCGGTTCGCCGATGGCGTCGCGCGCCGCGTCGAGGAAGCGCTCGCGGAACCGCGCCCGCGCCGCATCGTCGCCCTGCGACACGCAGGCGCGCAGCGCGTCGACCTGGCGATGCAGCGCGTCGAGCATCGGCGCGACGTGCGGATTGCCGAACTGGATGTCCTCGTAGATCGCCGGATTCATCGCCAGGATGCGCGCGATGATCGCTCCGTCCAGTTCGAACGAGGCCGAGCGGAACGGCAGCAGCGCCTCCAGCCCGCCGAGGCTCGGCGCGTACTCGCGCAGCACGCCGGCCTGCGCCAGATGGGTGGCGTGCACCATCGCCTGCACCAGCGCCATGATGCGGTCGTGGGTTTCCGGCGTGGTGTGCACGCACTGCGCCCGCAACGCCGCGAGAAAGCCCTCGAACCAGCCACGCCAGCGATCCAGCCGCGCCTCGCACACCACCAGGACCCGGCCCTTGAGCGTCGGCGCCTTCGGTGCGGCGGTCATGGGATGCAGCCCGACCACCTCGGCGCGGGAGGCCAGCATCGCCGCGACCGGTTCGTTCTTCACCGAGGTGATGTCCAGCCACAGCGCGCCGCGCTCGCGTCCGCCCGCGCGGCGTGCGTAGTCGGCGATGATCGCGGGCGTGTGCCGGATCGGCGTGCAGAACACCAGCACGTCGCAGCGCTCGATCAGTTCCCCGGGCGATTGCGTCTCCGCATGCCCCGGGTCGGCGCCGAATACCTGCAAGCCCATGCGCTCGGCGAAGAAGCGCCGCAGCCAGCGGCCATAGGCGCCTTCGCTGCCGACCAGGCCCACCACGGGCGAGCGCGCGGCCGCGCTCATGGGCGGCCGGTTCCTCCGGAAGACTCGATGTCGGCGAGCAGTTGCCGAAGCCCCGACAGCAGCGCTTCGGTCTTGTCGGTGGTGTTGCCCTCGAGCCGCGCAACGGCCTCCCCGGCGTGTTGCCGTGCACGCTCGACGTTGCCCAGCGCCAGTTCCTGGCGGGCGAGCTTGTCGAGCATTTCCGGCAGGCGTGGATAGTCGTTGCCGAACTTATCGCGGATGCGTTCCACCACGGACGCCTGCTTGTCGCGCGCCGCTTCGATCTGGCCATCGACGAACAGCCAGTTGGCGTGGTGGTGGCTGAGCATGATCAGGTTCGGGTTGTCCGGGCCATGCTGTTCCAGCAGGCCATCGAGCGCCTGCTGGAACAAGGGGCCGGCTTCGGCGCGTTTGTGCGGGTCCTGGCTGGCGTTCAGCGTCATGGCCAGGTTTGCCTGCAACGACGGCAGCATGGCCCGCATGGTGCCGTGCTGGCGCGATACCGCCTCGATGATGGTGCGGAATTCCGCTTCGGCGGAGTCCATGTCTCCATTGCCTGCGTGGAAGCCGGCCAGGCTGTTGCGCAGCGCCAGGGTCTGCGGGTGATCCTCGCCTTGCAGGCGGGCTTGCAGCCCGGTGATGTCGCGCATCAAGGCGATGGCCTGGTCCGGTTGTCCGTTGTCGTTCAGGCCGATGGCGTAGAACTGGCCCGCGTCGATGGTGCGCAGGTGTTCCGGGCCCACCCGGTCGAGCAGGGTTTCGTACGCGCCGCGCAGCAGGGGCAGGGCTTCCTCGGGGCGGCGCTGGAGGTGCAGGTTGCGGCCCAGGCGCGATTGCATGCGCGGTGCGAGTACCGGGTCCTGCGCGGACAGCCTGTATGCCGCCGGCAGGTTGTCGCGCATCAGTCGTTCGGCCTGCGCCAGTTCGCCGCGCGCGGTGAGCAGGTGGGCCAGTTCCATGATGGCGATCTGCGCCGGCAGCGAATCCTTGCCCAGCGCGTTGCTGGCCACGTCGTATGCCGATTCCATGTGCTCGATGCCGCGCGCGGTGTCGCCCAGGTTGATGTAGGTGTGGGCCAGCGTGGTCTCGATGTTGGCGCGCGCCAGCGGCTGCCCGGCCAGGTCGGTCTTGATGCGTTCGGAGGCGTTGTCCAGCACGCGTCGCATCAGGGTCTGGTCCAGGTCGAAGCTGATGGATGGATCGACGCTGGTCAGTACGTCGCTGAGGAAACGGTTGGCGGCCTGCTCGCCGATGATGGCCTGCTCGGCGCGATGCAGCGACCAGGACGTGGCCACCAGCCCCCCGATCACCGCCACGGCCAGCGCGGCGCAGGCGGCCACGGCCAGCGCGTTGCGGCGGATGAACTTGTGCATGATCCGCAGCCGGCGGTGCGGCGCGGCCTGCGGCGGATAGCCATCGAGCCAGCGCTTCAGGTCTTCGGCGAAGGACGCGGCGCTGGCATAGCGCAGGTTGCGGTCCGGCTGGGTGGCCTTGGCCACGATCCAGTCCAGGTCGTGGCGCAGCACGCGCCGCAGGCGTTGCGGCGGAGTACGCAGCCGCGCGGCCAGGTCCGACATTTCTTCCGGCGACAGGGTGTCGATCTCGTCGGAGGGGCGCAGCGGTTCGCCGCTGCTGTCGCCCGTGGTGCGGGCATCGCGCGGGCGCCTTCCGGAAACCAGCTCGAACAGGATCGCGCCGAGCGAGTAGACGTCGCCGCGACTGTCGATGTCCAGCGTCGAATCGATCTGTTCGGGGCTCATGTAGCCGGGCGTGCCGGCCGCGGCCATCGGGTGGTCGCCGTCCTCATCGGCGCGCACGGCGATGCCGAAGTCGATGATCTTGGGCATCGGCTCGCCGTCGGCATCGCTGATCAGGATGTTGCCGGGCTTCAGGTCGCGATGGATCACGCCCTTCTGGTGCGCGTGCTGCACGCCTTCGGTCACGCGGATCAGCAGCTTCACCCGTTCGTGCAGGCTGAGCTTGTGCTGGGTGCACCAGCGCGTCAGCGGCTGGCCCTGGATGTACTCCATCACCAGGTAGAGGCGGCCGCGTTCGTCGCTGCCGGCATCCAGGATCTGCGCGATGGCGGGGTGCTGCATGTGCGCCAGCATCTGGCGCTCGAATTCGAAGTAGTCGCGGCGCTGGCGGTCGCCCTCGTGCGTGCCGATCACCTTGATCGCCACCTTGAGCTGGTAGGCGCCATCGGCACGCTGGCCGAGATAGACCCGGCCCATGCCGCCCTTGCCGATCAGGTGCTCCACCTGCCATGGCCCGAAGCGGGTGCCGGGCGGCAGGTCTGCTTCGGCCAACAGGCTGGACCCCAGCTCCCGCAAGGGCTTGCGCACAGCCTCGGTGGCCGCCGCTTCCACTTCCAGCATCGCCAGCAGTTCGCGCAGCAGTTCGGGACGGTCGCCGACGTGCTCATGGGCGAAGGCCAGCCGTTCGGCCTCCGGCAGCGCGCAGGCGCGGTGGAAGAGATCTTCCAGGTGTGCCCAGTCGTTCGGATTCAGCATGCCGTGTCCCCCCTGCAACCACGTTGCGATGACAGCGGGGAATGCTGCCATCGCACGGGCTGGCGATGATAGTGCCATCCCCGGCGCAGGTCGCGATGCCGGTTGCCGCGGCTGGAAGGGCCTGGCGGCGGGGCAGGGGCGCGGCGGGGAGCGAATCGACACCCTGGAGGGTGTCGCGCAGGCTCACACCCATCCGGTCGCGTAGAACATTCCGATGATGAAGAACACCGCCGTCGTCTTGATGATCGTGATGGCGAAGATGTCCTTGTAGCTCTGCCGGTGCGTCAGGCCGGTGACCGCCAGCAGGGTGATGACCGCGCCGTTGTGCGGCAGCGTGTCCATGCCGCCGGAGGCCATCGAGGCGACGCGGTGCAGCACCTCCATCGGGATGCCGGCGGCGTTGGCGTTGGCGATGAAGGTGTCGGCCATCGCCGCCAGCGCGATGCTCATGCCGCC